>NZ_BCSS01000027.1 GCF_001570985.1 Janibacter limosus NBRC 16128
GAAGGCACCGTCGGCCGAGACCTTCAGCTCACGCTGCAAGGCCTTGACCCCGGAGCCGGTCGACCCCAGACGAACCGTGCTCTTCAGGTAAGGGTCGAGGTCACCACCGGGCTTCGCAGCACCGCGCGCGGGGATGTCCCCCTTCGCCACCATCTTGTCCCAGGTGGCCTGGTCCAGGACCCCGGTGACCTTGACCGAGTTCTTGCCCTGCCAGGTCCGCAGCGCCGCCGCAGTCCCCGAGCCGAAGATGCCGTCGGCCGGGGTTCCGATGACCTTCTGGGCCAGCTGGACGTCCGGTCCGGACGCGCCCTGTCGCAGGGTCGGGTACGACGTCGGGTCCGGCATCGGCGCCACGGGCCCGCCGGGGGTCCGGGTGACGCCCGTCCATGCGGTGCCGGTCCACCAGGACGTGCGCTGCATCGCGCCGTCCCAGCTGAAGCTGAAGTGGATGTGGTCGGTGTGGGGGCTGGAGCCGTTGTAGGCGCGCCATCCCTCATCCATCTGGTACGTGCCCCAGATCTGCCGGTTCCAGATGATGTACATGATTCCGAAGCGGCGGGCCATGGCCGCCGGACGCCCCTGCGCGTCCGGGGCCAGGAGCCAGGAGATGACGCCATCGGCGACCGCCCGCTCGTGCGCGTCATTGGCGTTGAGCATCCAGTCCAGGGCACGGCCCTCGGAGTGCTCCGTCAGGCCGTAGTTGCACGCACGAGAGATCCCGTAGTTGAACTCGTCGTAGTGGTTGGCCATCAGCCGGGCGAATGCGGTCACCCCGGCCTTCGGCGTCGGATCGCACACCGATTGGGGGATGTACGGCGACGCGACATCCAGGTCATTCGGAAGGTTGTTGTTCGTCGGCGGCTTGGGGATGGCAGCCGTGCCAGCAGTGGCGGTGCCAGCCAGGGGCAGGGTGAAGGCCGGGATGAGAACAGCGCCGACGATGCGGACGGAACGAGACACGCGAGGCTCCTTGTGTGGACGCGGGCGGGGAACCCGATCAGGGATGGCGGTCCGCCTCGTCACACTTGTCACAGCGCTCCCAGACATCACAACCAGTCACTCTTATTCCACGAGTCACACCAGACACGCCAGCCCCACAGGGGTAATTACGTCCCTGTAACTCACTCCCGGTGACAGGCGGCGCGTGCCACCAGGCCTCTGCACGAGGTGTATCGAGCACCCGTTTCGAGGCACAACCCGTGTCCTCCCCCCACACCCTGCGGAGCACACGAGGCCGATACGGTGACGCCATGGACAAGGTCGTCAGTTCCCCAGCCGAGGCCGTCGCGGACATTCCGGACGGTGCAACTCTGGCGGTGGGTGGGTTCGGGTTGTGTGGCATCCCGAGCGTGCTCATCGCGCAGCTCAAAGCGAAGGGGGTGCGCGACCTCGAGTGCGTCTCGAACAACTGCGGGGTCGACGACTGGGGCCTGGGCCTCCTGCTCGCCGGTGGCCAGATCCGCCGGATGGTCTCCTCCTACGTCGGAGAAAACAAGGAGTTCGCGCGGCAGTACCTCTCCGGCGAGCTCGAGGTCGAGCTGACGCCCCAGGGCACCCTCGCCGAAAAGCTGCGTGCCGGCGGCGCCGGCATCGCCGGCTTCTGGACCCGCACCGGTGTCGGCACCCAGATCGCCGACGGCGGGCTGCCCTGGCGCTACGACGACAAGGGTGAGATCGCGATCTCCTCACCCGCCAAGGAGACGCGCACCTTCGCCGTCGCCAGCCGCGGAGCGGACGGGACCACCACCACGCAGGAGCACGAGTTCGTCCTCGAGGAGGCCATCGCGACCGACTACGCCCTGGTACGCGCCTGGAAGGGCGACCGCCACGGCAACCTCGTCTTCCGCACCACCTCCCGCAACTTCAACCCCCTGTGCGCCATGGCAGGCCGCGTGACGATCGCCGAGGTCGAGGAGCTCGTCGAGCCGGGCGACCTCGACCCCGACTCGATCCACCTGCCTGGCATCTACGTGCACCGGGTCGTCCAGCTCACCCCCGAGCAGGCCGCCGACAAGCGCATCGAGAAGCGCACCGTCACGACCAAGAAGGAGGCCTGACATGGCACTCACCCGTGAGGAGATGGCCGCCCGTGCGGCCAGCGAGCTGACCGACGGCGACTACGTCAACCTGGGCATCGGCCTGCCGACCCTCGTGCCCAACTACGTCCCCGACGAGGTCGAGATCGTCCTCCAGTCGGAGAACGGCATCCTGGGCGTAGGCGCCTACCCCAGCGACGACGCCGTCGACGCCGACCTGATCAATGCCGGCAAGGAGACCGTCACCCTGCGCAAGGGCGCCTCGATCTTCGACTCCGCCACCAGCTTCGGCATGATCCGTGGCGGCAAGGTCGACGCCGCGATCCTCGGCGCGATGCAGGTCGCCGAGAACGGCGACATCGCCAACTGGATGATCCCCGGCAAGATGGTCAAGGGCATGGGTGGCGCGATGGACCTCGTCCACGGCGCCAAGAAGGTCATCGTCCTCATGGAACACGTCGCCAAGGACGGATCACACAAAATCGTCCGCGAGTGCGCCCTGCCCCTGACCGGCAAGGGCGTCGTCCAACGCATCATCACCGACCTCGCCGTCATCGACGTCACCGACGACGGCCTCGTCCTGCGCGAGCTCGCCCCCGGGGTCACTGCGGACGAGGTCATCGACAAGACCGGCGCTGACCTGCGCGTCGACCTCGACTGACGAGCGTCCGACTGCTCCCGCTGGCCCGGCTCAGGCATTCCTGACCCGGGCCAGCGTCGTCGTCGACACCCGCGCGTAGGGGCCGAAGGCGCGCACCGACGACCACTGGGGGGTGCTCTGGACCGCCTGCGTGACGGCAGGATGGACTCCCGTCCCCACGAGGAGCACGGGCGAGCCGTAGCCCGCCGCGAGCGCCGCGTCAACGGTCCCCTCCGGCGAGGTACGGGCCAGCACCACCTCGGTGGCGCGCAGGTAGGGCCGGAAGTATTCGGCGATCTGCGCCGACACCTGGTGCGAGTGCGGCCCGGCGAACCGCATCGACCGGAACCCGCCGGCCGTCAGGTCCTTCGACACGGCGGTGGGTATCCGAGTGGTCGACCCGAGGAGTCGCACATTGCCCACGCCCGCGCGTCTCAGCGCGGCCTTGGCCCGGTACCCCACGGCAGTGGAGCTGGACCACACGATGGGCTCGCGACGCAGGGCGGCCACCGAGGAGAAGGCGCTGGCCTCGTTGATCGTCGACCGGGTGAAGACGCCCGCCCGGATGATGCGGCCGGTGCCCGCCATGAGGTCCACGATCGCGGCGGCCGTCACGTCCTCGTTGTCCGACCCGACCCTCTTCACGACGATCCCGCGTGCCCGCAGCTGTGTGGCCACCGACGACGCGACCATGGACGCCCCTCCGACGACATAGGCCTTCGTGATCCTCGAGCCCCGGCGGTCCAGCTCCCGCGTGGTCGGCGACGGCAGCCGTGTCGGGTCGGTGAGGAGCAGTGGCGCGGCGAGGGAACCGGCGAGCGGCCGGGACATCACCAGATGGGCGGCATGGTCCTCGGCGCCACTCGCGATGATGACGGTGTTCGCGGTGTCGGGGGCGGTGTGCGCCGACACCGCGGCCAGGTCGGCGGGGGTGCCACCGGAGACACGGGTGACCGGTCGGCGCACGAAGGCCGAGGACAACCCCAGCGCACGGCGCATGTCGTCGCCGCGCAGGCTGCGGGTCGTGCCGGTGGAGGAGGTCGCTCGGGCGACACGCACCGTACCGGCGGATGTGCGCTCGGACAGGTCGAGCGAGACGACGTCGGGCAGCCCGAAGGCTGAGGCCAGGCGCGCCGAGGTCACCGAGACGCTCCACGCGCGTCGGGGGTTGTCCGCGGTGGTGCTCCACGAGTCGGCGACTCCCCGCAGGTACGGCACGGGGGCGCCCGGCCAGATGTCCTCGTTGTTGACCGTGCGGCCGCTCGAGGACGACGAGTAGAGCGCCTCGATGACCTGGCCCTGGTACCGAGGCACGAATCCCGTGGTGGCGCTCCCCCCGACAGCCACGGCCTCTCGCCACCGTGACCAGTACGTGGCCTCGCTGCCCTCCGGCACCGGTCCGTAGACCTGGTCTGCCTGTCCGTCGGTCACGTGGCAGGCGCAGGACGAGCGGACCCCGGCCGTCACCTTGCGCAGCGCGTAGGAGCGGGCCGCTGCCGCTTGGGCCTGCTGCGCGGCGGTGGGCCAGGACCACGGCACCTCGCGCACCTGGTCGAGGTACTCGTCCGACAGCCGCAGGTGCAAGACCCCCTCGAGGGTGGCGGCACCCGGGGTGGGCGTGAAGACCAGCGGCGCGTGGCGGTAGCTCCGGCCCGAGAGGGACAGGTCGGTGCGGCGCTCGTCCCAGGTCGTGGTGATCGAGGTGCCGCGGATCGACGTCGGGGTGCACGTGGAGCAGGTGGCGATGACGACGGTGCCCGAGCGCCGGACGGAGATCGCCTCCCCCGCCTCCGCGCGCAGGCTCATCGACCCCGCCGTCACCCGCACGGCACCGCCCCCGGTCGAGCGCGCCCGGCCCACGACGGATGTCGAGCTCTGCCCACGCACGATGTTGACCCGGATCGTCTGGGTGTCCGGAACGGCGTCGTAGGTCGTTCCCCGGTAGTAGAAGGCAAGGATCTGCTGCGCGCTGCGACCGGCCTTCGCCTGCGCGAGCGCGCCGTACTGGCTCATACCGACGCCGTGGCCGAAGCCCGCCCCGCTGAAGGTCCACGGACCGGCGGGTACCGACGATGCGGTTGCTCGGCTGGACGTCACCGGCACGCTGGTGGCTCGCGCGTCAGCGGACGGGGCAAGCGCGAGGGTGACGGAGAGCGCGCTCACGACGGCCAGCAGGGCAGTGATGGAGACGCGGCGAGGCGGGATGTCCGGCATGAGTGGATTGTGCCCCGGTCAGCGCGGCGTGAACAGCCCCTTCGACAGGTGGGACGGGCTGGTGAGGAAGCCGATCCCCCACGACCAGTGCATCGTCGCGATCGCGACCGGGACCCGCACGCGGACCACCGGCTCCTCCCCCTTCGAGATCGCCCACCCACCGAGCGTGACGCCCGCTGCATATCCCGCCGGGACGAGCCAGGCGGGACGCCAGGCGAGCCCCAGCAGGGTCGCGGCGACGGTGCCCACGACCATCGTGGGCGGTGCCAGGTAGCGGGGGTTGGCCGTCCCGGGGTGGAGGCGCGCGACGACCCGGCGCCACCGGCCGTAGTTGAAGTACTGGTCGGCGAGCTTCGACAGGCTCGATCGAGGTCGATAGGTGACCACCAGGTCCGGCGTGAACCACACCCGGCCCCCGGTGGTGCGGATGCGGTGGTTCATCTCCCAGTCCTGGGCCCGCGAGAAGTGCGCGTCGTATCCCCCCACCCGCTCCAAGGCCTCGCGCCGGAAGACCCCGAGGTACACGGTGTCGGACTCCCCCGCCTGCCCCCCGACGTGGAACCGGGAACCGCCGACGCCGAGCGGGCTCTTCATCGCGCACGCGATCGCCCGCTCGAGGGCACTGACACCGACGGCGTCCATGATCCCACCGACGTTGTCCGCGCCGGTCTCCTCGAGCACCGCGACGGCCGTGCGCAGGTAGTCGGAGGGGATCTCTGCGTGCGCGTCGACGCGGGCGATGATCGACCCACTGGAGGCCGCGATGGCGGCGTTGAGCCCCTCCGGCGTCCGTCCCGAGGGGTTGGCGACGGTCCGCACCCGCGAGTCCTGCTCGCTCAGTCGGGCCGCGATCTCATCGGTCGCGTCCTCCGACGGACCGAGCGCCAGCACCAGCTCGAGCTCACCGGGCCAGTCCTGGCCCAGCACCATCGCCACTGAGTCGGCGAGATGGCGTTCCTCGTTGAGCACGGGCATGACGACGCTGACACGGGGGGACACGCGCTCCAGTATGGACAAGGTCACCCCCGGATCTCTCAGGACTCGCCGCGCTCGTCCGGCGGCGTACCAGCCTTTGCTCCTATCCTCCTTGGCATGCCTGATCGTCCCCACCGCCCCCGTCGGCCCTCCGGCGACCGCCCCACCGGCAGCCGCCCCGACGACGACGCGATGACCTTCGACGTCCGCAAGGGTCGCCGCGGGAGCGAGGATGCACGGGCCATCCCCACCGGCAAGCGCGAGCGCCCACGCCAGCCCCTCCCGAAGGGCGAGGGACGGCCACGCCCCACGTCCTCTCGCCCGAGCGCATCGGCTCGCCGGCCCGTGGAGGAGCCCCGCACGCGGGTGATGCCGGCCGGGACTCCTGCTTCCCGCCCCACGCCAGATCGTCCCGGTCGGCCGCAGCGCCGCACGCCCCCGCCCGGCGGAGGGGGTCCACGTCGGCCGGCGGATCGCCCCGAACGTCGGCCGGGACCGCGTCGACGTCCGATGCGGACCTTCCTCACGGTCGTTATGGTGCTCCTGCTCGTCTGGGGCGGCAGCATGGCGTGGGCGGTCAACGCCGCATGGAACGAGGTCGCGCGGGTCGACGCGACACCCGACGGTGACCGCCCCCAAGGCGGCGACGGGCGCAATGTGCTGCTCGTGGGCAGCGACTCACGCGCGGGTCTGAGCGCGGAGGACCGCAGGCGGCTGGGCACGGGCCCGGACACCGGCGGCGCGCGCACGGACTCGATCCTCGTGCTGCACACGGGCAGCGGGAAGTCGACCCTCATGTCGATCCCTCGTGACTCCTATGTCGAGGTCCCCGGCCACGGGATGAACAAGATCAACGCGGCCTTCAGCATCGGTGGGCCCAAGCTGCTGGCCCAGACGATCGAGCACAGCACCGGCCTGAAGATCGACGGCTACATGGAGATCGGATTCGCCGGGTTCGCCAATGTGGTCGACGCCGTCGGTGGGGTCAACATCTGCGTCAAGAACGACATGAACGACGAGAAGGCACACATCAACCTCAAGAAGGGCTGCCAGGTCCTCGACGGCAAGAACGCCCTCGGCTACGTCCGCGCGCGTTACTCCGACCCCGAGGGCGACCTGGGACGGGCCAAGCGCCAGCGTCAGTTCCTCGGCGCCCTCATGGGCAAGATCGCCACGCCGAGCACCGTCCTCCAGCCGTGGAAGGTGCACTCCATCGGCACCAAGAGTGCCGGCGCTCTGACCGTGGGTGAGGACGACTCGCTCTTCGGCACCGCTCGCGCCTTCTGGGCCTTCCGGTCGATCGCCAAGGGCGACGGGTACTCGGTCACCGTCCCGGTCTCCAACAACGCGCTGCCCACTCCCTCCGGCACCGCAGTCCAGTGGGACGAGGCGAAGTCCAAGCAGCTCTTCGACGACCTGCGCGAGGACCGTCCCATCACCGTGGAGCCCGACGACTCCTGATCAGCGATCCCCCACGAGCAGCACGACGAGGGTGCGCGGCCCGTGCACGCCCTCGACACGATCCAGCTCGATGTCGCTCGTCGCGCTGGGCCCGCTGATCCATGTCTGTGGCCGCCGAGGGTCCAGTCGGCGGACCGCGTGCGGGACGTCCTGGACCACCTGGCCGGAGCGCACGATGCACACGTGGAGATCAGGCAACAGGGTCAGAGCACGCCGTCCCTGCCCGTCCCCGTGGTCGAGGACGACGGTGCCCGTGGCCGCGATGCCCGCGGCGCAGGTGGTGACGACCGCGTCGAAGCCCTCGAGGTCGGCGCAGTCCGTGCTGTCAGAAGCCACCATCCCCTCGCCGAACCTGTCGGTGACGGAGTCGACGACCGCCTCCGGCAGTCCTGCGGGAAGCAGGACCCGGCGCGCATCGCGCAGTGCCGACAGGACATGGACGGGCACCTCGGACGCCTCACACCTGATGACCTTCGCCCGGTAGTCGGCCACACGCTCGGCAAAGCGGTCGAGCAGCACCGCGCGATCGCTCACGGGCGTCGTGGGCTGGGGAGCCGGCCGGTGCCCCCGTGGAGCCTCTCGCACGGCCTCGCGGACGGCGGCGAGGATCTCGTCGCGTGCTGTCATCGTGTCCTCTTCCACCAGCGTCGGAAGGATTCGGTGGGCGGAACCGGCAGGTCCCGGGTGCGGGTCCAGGCAGAGCCGGGCGAAGGGAGCCACCCCAGGACCGCTCGACCGGACGCATCAGTCCGGCGGCCGAGCCTCCCCAGGACCGCTCCCGCAAGACCGCTCGCCCGTTGGCCCAGAGCCATCCGGCCGGATCGGCTGAAGGCCCACGCGCTGGCGCGCATGGCCGCAGCCTCGGCGTTGGGAAGCCGGTCCTCACGGTGGGCATCGACCACCTGCGCACGCTGGTCGACGAGCACGCTCGGGATGTCGATCGCCACCGGGCAGACCTCGTAGCAGGCGCCGCACAGACTCGACGCGAAGGGCAGGGAGTCGACCTGCTCGTCGTGCCCGACCCCCTTGAGCAGCGGGTTGAGGATGGCGCCGATCGGCCCCGGGTAGACCGAGCCGTACGCATGGCCACCCGTGCGCTCGTAGACAGGGCAGATGTTGAGGCATGCAGAGCAGCGGATGCACCGCAATGCCTGACGGCCCACCTCGTCGGCGAGGGCCCGGGTGCGGCCGTTGTCCAGCAGGACGACGTGGCACTCCTGCGGCCCGTCTCCCTCGGTCACACCGGACCACGTCGAGGTGTAGGGGTTCATCCGCTCACCGGTGCTGGACCGCGGGAGCAACTGGAGGAAGACGTCGAGGTCGTCCCAGGTGGGCACGAGCTTTTCGATCCCGACGACACTGACGAGGACCTCGGGCAGGGTCAGGCACATGCGGCCATTGCCCTCGGACTCCACCACGACGAGGGTTCCGGTCTCGGCGACGGCGAAGTTGGCTCCGGAGACGGCCATCCGCGCGCGCAGGAACTTTTCGCGTAGATGCAGCCGACTCGCCTCGGCGAGCTCTGCCGGGTCGTCGGTCAGGTCCTCGGGGGCTGCTCGACCGACCTGCCCCATCTCGGCGAGGAAGATGTCGCGGATCTCGGTGCGGTTGCGGTGGATCGCGGGGACCAGGATGTGACTCGGCAGGTCGTGACCGAGCTGGACGATGAGCTCCGCGAGGTCCGTCTCCCACGCGGCGATCCCGCGTTCCTGCAGGGCCTCGTTGAGGCCGATCTCCTGGGTGGCCATGGACTTGATCTTGACGACCTCGTCGACCTCGTGGGACGCCGCGATGTCCCCGACGATCTCGCAGGCCTCCTCTGCGGTGCGAGCCCAATGGACGCTCACGCCACGTGCTGTGAGCTGCTCCTCGAGCTCGACGAGGTACCGGTCGAGCTCGTGCAGCGTCGTGTCCTTGATGGCGGCCGCGCGGGTGCGCAGGCCCTCCCAGTCGTCGAGCTCACCGATGACGTGCGCCCGCTTGTCTCGGATGGTGTGCGTCGCGCGGTGGAGGTTGCGGCGCAGCTGGTCATTGCCCAGCGCCTCGTGAGCAGCCTCAGGAAAGGGCGGCATCCCGAGGAAGGTGGGGGCGTCGGTGCTCATGTGCTCTCTCCGCTCTCCTGCGCGGCCAGGATCTCGGCCAGGTGCATGGTGCGCACCCCGGCGCGCTGCCGGGAGAGCACGCCACCGATCTGCATCAGGCACGAGGAGTCCCCCGCGACGAGGACCTCGGCGCCCGACGCGACGACATTGTCCGCCTTGTCCTGACCCATGGCGCTGGAGACCTCGGCGTTCTTGAGGGCGAAGGTCCCGCCGAACCCGCAGCACTCCGTCTCGTCGGGCAGCTCGACGAGGTCGAGACCCTGGACGGCTTCCAGCAGTCGCCGGGGACGATCGCCGAGCCCGAGCATCCGCAGGGAGTGGCAGGTCGGGTGGTAGGCCACCGTGTGGGGGAAGGAGGCACCGACATCGGTCACTCCCAGCACGTCGACGAGGAACTCGCTCAACTCATAGGCGCGCGGGGACTGACGCTCGACGGTGGCCACGAGTCCGGCGTCCCCCGATCGTCGGGCAATGATCTCGTGCTGGTGCCGCACCGACCCCGCGCACGAGCCCGAAGGGAGCACCACGGCATCGTGGTCGGCGAAGGCACGGTGGTAGGCCCGCACCACCGGCTCGGCCTCGTCGAAGTAGCCGGTGTTGATCATCGGCTGGCCGCAGCAGGTCTGTGCGGCAGGGAAATCGACGTCCACCCCCAGCCTCTCGAGCACCGTGACGGCGGCTTTGGCGACATCGGGAAACATCGTGTCCCCGATGCATGTGGCCATGAGCGCGACCCGCACAGGTGGCCCCCTTCGTCGGTGTACAGCGGTCCAGGCCACAGGCTATGCCCCACAACCCCAATGATGTGCGTCGCATCACACGGACATATCGTGCTGTCCATGGACAACACACTGCACAGGATCGGGGTCGTGGGATGCGGCCTCATGGGTGCCGGCATCGCCGAGGTCTGCGCGCGGGCTGGGTCCGACGTCATCGTCGTCGAGTCGAGTCAGGAGCGTGCTGACGCCGGACGAGGGCGACTGGAGAAGTCGCTGCGCCGCGCGGAGGAGCGCGGCCGGCTCGACAGCGCCGACGAGGTGCTCGGCCGCATCCGCGTGGTCACCGAGTTGGGTGACCTCGCTGATCGGGACATGGTCGTCGAGGCGATCGTCGAGGACGAGGGCGCCAAGGTCGAGCTCTTCAAGCAGCTCGACGAGATCGTCACCTCCCCGGACGCCATCCTCGCCTCCAACACCAGCTCGATCCCGATCATGAAGCTCGCCACGGTCACCAAGCGACCGTCCAACGTCCTGGGTGTGCACTTCTTCAACCCGGTGCCGGTCCTCAAGCTCGTCGAGCTCGTCCCCTCGCTCATGACGGCGGACGAGACGGTCGAGCGGGCCCGTACCTATGTCGACGGTGAGCTCGGCAAGCACGCGATCACCTGCCAGGACCGCGCCGGCTTCGTCGTCAACAGCCTGCTGATCCCCTTCATCCTCAGCGCGATCCGCATGTACGAGTCCGGCTTCGCGACGGCCGAGGACATCGACCAGGGCTTTGTCCTGGGTGCCGCGCACCCGCAGGGCCCCCTTGCTCTCGCTGACCTCATCGGGCTCGACACGACGATGGCCGTCGCCCAGTCGCTCTACGAGGAGTTCAAGGAGCCGCTCTACGCTCCGCCGCCGCTCCTGCAGCGCATGGTCGACGCCGGCCTCATGGGCCGCAAGTCCGGCCGCGGCTTCTACACCTACGAGGGCTGACAACCCACCACGATGACGAAGGCCCCGCTCCCTGAGGAGCGGGGCCTTCGCACGACCAACCGGCGCCGACGCTGGGTCGGGGCCAGCGAAGGGGCTCAGCGAGCGGCCGGCAGGCCCTTGAGGAGCTGACGGGCCATGACGACCCGCTGGACCTGGTTGGTGCCTTCGTAGATCTGGGTGATCTTGGCGTCGCGCATCATCCGCTCGAGCGGGAAGTCCCGGGTGTATCCGGCGCCGCCGAGGAGCTGGACGGCGTCCGTCGTGACCTTCATGGCGACATCGGAGGCGAAGCACTTGGCAGCCGCACCGAAGAAGGACAGGTCGGCGTCGTGGCGCTCGGACTTGGCGGCGGCGACGTAGACCATCTGGCGTGCGGCCTCCAGCTCCATCGCCATGTCGGCGAGCATGAACTGGATGCCTTGGAACTCAGCGATGTTCTTGCCGAACTGCTTGCGCTCCTTGACATAGGCCAACGCCTCGTCGAGGGCGCCCTGGGCGATGCCGACAGCCTGTGCGCCGATGGTGACGCGCGTGTGGTCGAGCGTGCGCAGCGCGATCTTCAGCCCCTCGCCCTCGGCGCCGACGATGCGGTCACCGGGGATGCGGCAGTTGTCGAAGTGGAGCTCACGGGTGGGTGAGCCCTTGATACCGAGCTTGCGCTCCTTCTCGGAGAAGCCGAAGCCCTCGTCGGACTTCTCGACGACGAAGGCCGAGATGTTGTTGCCGCGGGGGCCGTCGGGGTCGGTGACCGCGAGGACCGTGTAGAGCTCGGACTCGCCAGCGTTGGTGATCCACGCCTTCTGCCCGTTGAGGATCCAGTCGTCGCCGTCCTTGGTGGCCTTGCACTTCATGCCTGCGGTGTCGGAGCCGGCCTCGCGCTCGGAGAGTCCGTAGCTGAAGCCCTCGCCCTTGGCCAGGCGCGGCATGTACTTGGCGTTGATCTCGTCGGACCCGCCGAGGATGACGGGCATCGAGCCGAGCTTGTTGACGGCCGGGATGAGGGAGGACGAGGCGCAGACCCGCGCGACCTCTTCGATGATGATGCAGACGGCCAGCGCGTCCGCGCCCACCCCGCCGTGCTCCTCGGCGACGTGCGCCGCGTGGAAGTCGCTCGCGATGAGCGCCTGGTTGGCCTCGGTCGGGAAGCGGGACTCCTCGTCGACCTCGGCGGCGAAGGGCTTGATCTTCGCCTCGGCGACGGCCCGCACCGCCTCGCGGATCGCTTCGTGGTCCTCGTTGGTCCGGAACAGGTCAAAGTCTGGGTTCGCGCTCACGGAGCCTGATGCTACCCGTGGCCCGCAGTGCCCCGCTGCTGGATCTCGGTTCGGGTCAGGAGTCGGTGCCGAAGAGGTCGCGGGTGTAGACCTTGTCGGCCACGTCCGCGAGGTCGGCGGTGCGACGGTTGGCGATGATGACGTCGGCCTCGCGCTTGAAGGCCTCGGCGTCGCGGACGACACGGGAGCCGAAGAAGGTCTCCTCGTGCAGTTCGGGCTCGAAGAGGATGACCTCGACGCCCTTGCCCTTCAGCCGCTTCATGATCCCTTGGATGGAGGAGGCGCGGAAGTTGTCCGAGCCGGCCTTCATGATCAGGCGGTGCACGCCCACGACCTTGGGCTCGCGGCGCAGGATGTCCTCGGCGACGAAGTCCTTGCGCGTGCGGTTGGAGTCGACGATGGCCTGCATGAGGTTTTGCGGGACGTCCTCGTAGTTGGCCAGCAGCTGCTTGGTGTCCTTGGGCAGGCAGTAGCCGCCGTAACCGAAGGAGGGGTTGTTGTAGTGCGTGCCGATGCGCGGGTCCAGGCCGACGCCATCGATGATCTGCCGGGTGTCGAGCCCCAGGCGCGCGGCGAAGGTGTCCAGCTCGTTGAAGTAGGCCACGCGCATCGCCAGGAAGGTGTTGGCGAAGAGCTTGATCGCCTCGGCCTCGGTGGAGTGGGTCAGCAGCACGGGGGTGTCGTCGTCCTCGGCGCCGCCGAGCAGCAGGTCGGCGAACTGCCGGCCGCGGTCGCTGACCTCGCCGACGACGATCCGGCTGGGGTGGAGGTTGTCGCGCAGCGCCTGGCCCTCGCGCAGGAACTCGGGGCTGAAGATCAGGTTGTCGGTGCCCATCTGCTCGCTGAGGCTGGCGGTGAAGCCGACGGGGATCGTGGACTTGACGACCATGACGGCCTGCGGGTTGATCCGCATGACATCACGCACCACGCCCTCGACCGACGAGGTGTTGAAGTAGTTGGTGTCCGGGTCGTAGTCCGTCGGGGTCGCGATGACGACGAAGTCAGCGTCGGCGTAGGCCTGCTCCTTGTCGAGCGTGAAGGTCAGGTCCAGATCCCGGTTGACCAGGAAGTCGACGATCTGCTCGTCGTGGATCGGGCTCTGGCCGGAGTTGAGCACCTCCACGCGGCGGGCGTCGATGTCGAAGCCGACCACCTCGTTGTGCTGGGCCAGCAGGACAGCCATGGACAGGCCCACATAGCCCGTGCCGACGACGGCGATCTTGGTAGTCACATGATCCTCACGGAGCTTGGCGTTGGGCGGGTCCCCGCCGCATTATGACCGACGGGCACAGACATTCCGTGAACACGAGCGCGTAGACCGTTGATTCCCGGCGCGTGGACGCGTTGGATGGGTCACATGAGCCTCACGCACAAGAACGACACAGAGACCATGCGACGTCTGATCGCCGACCCCGGCACCTGGGTGGTCGTGGGCCTGAGCAACAACACCGACCGCGATGCCCACCGCGTCGCCCGATGGCTGAAGCACGAGATGCACAAGGCGATCATCCCGGTGCACCACGAGGCCGAGGAGGTCGACGGGGACACCGGTTACGCGACGATCTCCGACATCCCGGACGGCGACGTCAAGGTGGTCGATCTCTTCGTCAACAGCAGCGAGGTCGGCGCCGTCGTCGACGAGGTCATCGCCAACAAGGACCGACTGCAGATCGACGCCGTCTGGATGCAGCTGGGCGTCGAGGACCCGGCCGCCGCCGACCGTGCCCGCGAGGCCGGTCTCCTCGTCGTGATGGACACCTGCCCCAAGATCGAGTGGCGTCAGCTGCGCAACGAGGGCGCCTCTCGCTGACGGCCCGCCGGGGCGTCAGCTGCCAGCGACCTGCTGGCGCAGACGCTCCCCCTTGGCGTGGGCCTGCGCGGCGAGATCGGCGGCAAAATCAGCCAGGGCCCGTCGCAGACGCGCGGCCTCCTCACCCTCGCCTGCAGCAAGGATGCGCGCGGCCATCAGGCCGGCGTTGCGAGCGCCTCCGACGGCCATTGTGGCCACCGGGATCCCCGCCGGCATCTGGACGATTGACAACAACGAGTCCATGCCGTCCAAGTGCTTCAGCGGCACCGGCACACCCACGACCGGCAGGGTCGTGACCGAGGCGAGCATGCCCGGTAGGTGAGCCGCTCCCCCGGCTCCCGCGATGATGACCTGCAACCCACGACCGGCGGCCTCCTGCCCGTAGGCGATCATCTCGGTCGGCATCCGGTGCGCGGAGACGACATCGGCCTCGTAGGTGATCGCGAACTCGTCGAGGACGAGCGCGGCGGCCTCCATCGTGGGCCAGTCGCTGTCGCTGCCCATGACGAGACCGACCCTGGCGGTCGTGCCGGCACTGGTGGCTGCGCTCATTCGGTGATCACTCCCTGGATGTAGTCGGCGGCGTGCTGGGCCCGCTCGCGCAGGTCCGTCAGGTCGCTGCCGCTGACGTTGACATGTCCGATCTTGCGCCCGGGGCGCACTGCCTTGCCGTACAGGTGCACCTTGAGCTCCGGGTCGCGGGCCATGAGGTGGCGATAGGTCGGGTAGAGGTCGGTCGGCTCCCCACCGAGCACATTGCCCATGACCGTCCACGGCTCCCGGGCGCGGGGTGACCCGAGCGGCAGGTCCAGCACGGCACGCAGGTGCTGCTCGAACTGTCCCGTCACCGCGCCGTCCATGCTCCAGTGACCAGAGTTGTGCGGTCTCATCGCCAGCTCGTTGACGACGACCGAGCCGTCCTCGAGCTCGAAGAGCTCGACGGCCATGACGCCGGTGACCCCGAGGGCGCCTGCGATGTCCAGGCCGATGACGGTCGCGGCCCGCGCCGCTTCGGGGTCCAGACCTGGTGCCGGCGCGATGACCTCGGTGCAGACCCCGTGCGTCTGCACGGTCTCGACGACGGGCCAGGCGGCGGCCTGTCCCGAGGGGCTGCGCGCGAGGAGGACGGACAGCTCGCGGACGAAGGGGACGCGCTGCTCGAGCAGCAGCTGCTCACCACGCTCGGCGGCCGCGGTCAGCCACTCACGGACGTCGTCGATGCGCTCGGCGAGGAGCACCCCCTTGCCGTCGTAGCCACCCCGGGGGGTCTTGACGACGACCGGCCAACCCAGCTCGTCGGCGAAGGCGATCACGTCCTCCTCGCTGCTCGCCGCCGCCCACCGGGGGCACGGCACACCGGCCTCGGTGAGGGCAGCGCGCATGACGAGCTTGTCCTGGGCATGCAGGAGGGCTTCCGGGCCGGGGTGAACGGCCACACCGTCCGCGAGGAGCGCATCGGTCACCTCGGCCGGCACGTGCTCGTGGTCGAAGGTGATGACATCGCAATGGCTCGCGAACTCGCGGACCGTCGCGACGTCGGTGTGGTCACCGACCGGGGCGAAGGGGGTGACGAGCGCTGCGGAGGCGTCGGGCGCCTCAGCAAGGACTGCCAGGGTCACGCCGAGCTCGGCAGCAGGGCCTGCGCACATGCGTGCGAGCTGGCCACCGCCGATGATGCCGACGACGGGAAAGCCTCCGGGGGCGCGTGGGGGGATCGACACGTGCCGAAGGATACGTTGCGCGCATTCGGCACGCCCGCGATTACGCTGCTCGAGATGTCCGAACCCACGCAAGCCTCCCGTGACGCCTCCGCAGGCGCGCCGTCCGCGCCCCGGCGAGGGGGCTTCGCACGCCTTGTCGACAGCGTGTGGCACGAGATCGCGAAGTTCGGCCTCATCGGCGCCATCTCCTTCGTCATCGACCTCGGTGGCATGAACCTCCTGACGCACACGGTGCTCGAGGGCAAGGTGACGACCGCCCGCATCCTCAGTGGCGTGGCGGCCACCGCCTTCGCGTGGTTCGGCAACCGCAGCTGGACCTTCGCGCATCGACGCTCACGCCCCGTGCATCACGAGGTCACGCTGTTCTTCGTCGTCAACGGGCTGGCCCTGGTGATCTCGACCGCCGCGCTGGTGATCTCCCACTACGGCTTCGACTTCACCACCCGGATCGCGGACAACATCGCCACGGTGATCGGCATCGGGCTCGGCACGCTGTTCCGCTTCTGGGCCTACCGGAAGTTCGTCTTCGCCAACGAGCCGATGGACGAGGACACCTCGCCGAGGACACACGACGAGGACGAGACCACGGCCTGAGGGTCAGCGGCTGCCCGGGCCCGACAAGAAGACGGCGAAGACGGCCGGCTGCGCGCGGACCAGCTCCAGGCGCCCACCATTGCGCTCCGCGAGCTGGCGGGCCAGCCCCAGACCGAGCCCCGAGCCGTGCGAGGTCACCGAGCGCTCGAAGATGTGCGGTGCGATCGCGCTCGGCACGCCTTCGCCCTCGTCCCGGACCTCGATGACGACCGACCCCCCAGAGCTGCGCATCTCGATCTCCACTCGACCAGCACCGTGGTCGAGAGAGTTTTCGATGAGGATCTGCAGGATCTGAGCAAGGTCGACGGGCGCTGCGCGCACCGCGAGGCCGGGAGGGCCTTGCACCCGCATGGTGCGATGCGCCGCGGTGAAGGCCGGCTGGTACTCGCGCTGCAATCCGGCCAGGACGGAGTCGAGGGAGATCTCGGGCAGCTGGGACTTCTCCCCCTTGGACCGGGTGCGCATGGTGTCGACCACCCCGGTGAGCCGCTCGACCTGGGTGACCGCCACTGCAGCCTCGTCCCTCACGACCTCGAGGTCATCGGTCTGCCCGATCTCCTCCAGACGCATGAGGAGCGCGGTGAGCGGCGTCCGCAGCTGGTGGGACGCGTCGGCGGCGAAGTCACGGTCCACGGCCCGCTGCTGGGCCAGCTCACCGGCCAGCCGCGCCAGGTCCCCCGCGACGTCGTCGACCTCGCTGAGACCGACAACCGACCGGGGCAGGGCGCCACCGCCGTCACGGATCGCGGCGACCTGGTCGTGGATGTAGGCCAGCCCTCGGTCTCGTCGTTCGTCGATGACGCGGAGGAAGACCAGGACCAGACCGCCGGCGAGCGCCACGCCGAGAGCGGGGGCGATGAGGATCCACGCCAGCAGGTCGATCCCGAGGACGCGCACTCCCTGGGCGCCAGTGGCTGCCACGGAGACGACGCCCAGCACGATCGCGGTCGCGACCGCAGCGCCGACGACGGCCGTGGCCACCATCCGGTAGACGTGGGCCGAATAGGTCACGAGTCGAAGCGGAACCCGACTCCGCGCACCGTGGCGATGTGGCGGGGGTCAGCGACGTCGTCGCCGAGCTTGCGACGCAGGACCGAGATGTGCATGTCCAGGGCCTTGGTGGAGCCGTACCACTCCGTCTCCCAGACCTCACCCATGAGCTGCTCGCGGGTGACCACGCGGCCACTCTCGCGGACGAGGACGCTGAGGACGGCGAACTCCTTGGCCGTCAGCGACAGCTCGTCGCCGTGGAACCAGACGCGTCGGCTGTCGAGGTCGATGCGCAGCGGGCCGGTCGGCTCGACGGCATCGTCGCTGCTGCGGCGCAGCAGGGCGCGCACCCGAGCCATCAGCTCGGCGAGCCGGAAGGGCTTGGTGACGTAGTCGTCGGCGCCGGCGTCGAGCCCGACCACGGTGTCGACCTCGTCGGCCCGAGCGGTCAGGACGAGCACCGGGACGTCGGAGCCGGTGGCCCGCAGTCGACGGCAGACCTCGAGGCCGTCGAGTGTCGGCAGGCCCAGGTCGAGCACCAGCAGATCGGGTGGTGTCCCCAGTGCGGAGTCGAGCGCATCTCGTCCGTCCTCGTGCACCGTCACGTCATATCCCTCACGGATGAGGGCCCGCGCCAACGGGTCTGAGATGGCGGCGTCGTCCTCGGCCAGCAGCACTCGCGTCATGGTCGGATCATAGGAACAGATCCTCAGACGTGCGCGGTGACATCCCGAGATCGACGCACACCTGTCACCCGGACGAGGCGACTCGGGGCGACCTCCCCGATGCCACGCAGGGCCCGTGGCCGGGTCGGGAGGGTGGAGAAGCCACTCAGGGGCTCGAGCAGCCGGGCCAGCGCGTCGTCGACAAAAACTCCTCCGGGCGGGGCCACGGCCGTCAGTCGACTCGCCCGGTTGACCGTCGTACCGAAGACATCACCGAGCCGCCGCACGACCGGCCCGTGGGCCATGCCCACGCGGGCCGAGGGCAGCAGGTCGTCCTCACTCATGGCCTCGACGAGGTCGAGCGCGATGGCCGCTGCCGGAGCAACCTCGAAGGTCTGGAAGAGCACCTCGTCACCGACGGTCTTGACGACGCGACCACCATGGGCGGTCACCACATCCGTGCACAGGTCCTCGAAGCGCTGGACCATCCGCGCCAGGTCGCTCTCCGTGAGCCGGCGGACCACGGACGTGAAGTTGACGAGATCGGCAAAGCCGATGGTCGAGGCCCTGGTGCTGTCGTCCTCGACGGTGAGCAGCCGTTGGATGGACGCGGTGAGCTGACGTCGCCACACGTACACGACGAGCGGCTCCAGCTCGTCGGTCAGCGAGGTCAGCCAGGCTGCGGCCGCCGCGGAGTCACCCTCAGCCATCTCATCGGGGACATCCCCGTGGCGCAGGCGCCCGATCTCCTCGCTGACGAGCTGCACCTGCCATGCGGCGAGACGGTCCATGGTGCGGGCGATGGCCCGAGTCATGGACAGGGCGAAGTCCTCGGGAACCCCTTCGTCGCGGACCATCGCGGCCACGCTGCTCAGGGCCGCGAGGTCCGCCTCGGTGAACATCGCGTCGCCCTCCTGGACGACCGGGAAGCCCATCGCGTGCCAGAACTTGCGTGCCGACCGGATCGAGACGCCCGCGCCCCGAGAGACCTCGCGGCGCCCCATCGAGGCCGGTCGTCCGAGGAGGGCCCGCTCGAAGTCCTCGAGGTCGACGGCGTCATCTGCGGGGGTCGCGTGCTCGTCAGGACGGCCGTGGGCTGCGTCGTAGGGCAACGGCACCTCCGCGGGTCGGGTCGGACAGGGCGGGAGAGGGCTGCTCCCGTCAGGGTCGCGGCGGCACGCCCGCGGGGCGGATGTGCTGGACGTCACCAGCGGCCACGGTATCCGAGCCCTCGGGCCCATGGACCACGAGGCGGCCCTCGTCGTCGACGCCGGTGGCGGTCACGGTCTCCACCGAGCCGTCCGGTCGGTGCACGTCGACCTGCCGGCCGATCGTGGTGCACGCCTCGCGATAGGCCGAGCGCACCCCCTTCGCCCACTCGTCGCCGGCAGAGAGGTCCCCGTGCAGGGCACGCAGGTGACGCAGCACGGCGACGGCGAGGTCCGTCCGGTCGACGTCGGCACCGACGAGGCGAAGGGAGGTCGCCGTCGGGACGGGCAGCTGGTCCCGGTCGTGATGGACATTGATCCCGATGCCGACCACCACACCGGCCGCGCCCGGCAACATCTGGCAGAGGATCCCGCAGAGCTTGCGATCGTCGTCGTCGGTCGCGAGCACGTCGTTGGGCCACTTCAGACCGACCGCGACACCCGCGTCGGACAGTGCGGCTCGGACGGCGAGCCCGGCTGCCAGGGAGAGCCATCCCGGCGACGGCGGGGTCGGGACGAGCATCGACACGGCAAGGCCTGCGCTCGGCACCTCCTGCCAGTCCCTCCCGAGACGTCCCCGCCCCGCGGTCTGCAGCTCCGCGAGGACCGGGGACCACAGCTGGGCGCGGTCTGCCGCCTGAGAATTGGTGGAGCCGGTGACGTCGAGGTGGACGACCTCGCCCCAGTCCTGTGACCTCGGCAACTCTGTGGTCAGACGCTGGACGTCGAGCGAAGTGAGCATGTCGGCAAGGCTAGGCTGCGGCTCATGTCCCAGAGCACCGAGACCACAGACGCTCAGGCGATCGGTGGCACCGACGTCCCCGCTGACATCAACATCCACACGACGGCCGGCAAGCTCGCCGATCTCAAGCGTCGGGTGGCCGAGGTGGCCAATGCCGGGTCCGAGCGTGCTGTCGAGAAGCAGCACGCCCGCGGCAAGAAGACCGCTCGTGAGCGCATCGCCCTCCTCCTCGACGACGACAGCTTCGTCGAGATGGACAAGTACGCGCGCCACCGCTCGACCGCCTTCGGCCAGGAGGCCAACCGTCCCTACGGCGACGGTGTCGTCACGGGCTACGGCACGGTCGACGGCCGGCAGGTCGCGATCTTCGCCCAGGACTTCACGGTCTTCGGCGGGTCGCTCGGTGAGGTCTTCGGCGAAAAGATCACCAAGGTCATGGACTTCGCCATGAAGATCGGCTGCCCGGTCATCGGCCTCAACGACTCCGGCGGTGCACGCATCCAGGAGGGTGTGGTCTCCCTCGGTCTCTACGGCGAGATCTTCAAGCGCAATGTCCACGCATCGGGTGTCATCCCGCAGATCTCGCTCATCCTGGGTCCCTGCGCCGGCGGCGCGGTCTACTCCCCCGCCGTCACCGACTTCACCGTGATGGTCGACCAGACGTCGCACATGTTCATCACCGGCCCTGACGTCATCAAGACCGTCACCGGTGAGGACGTGGAGTTCGAGGACCTCGGTGGCGCCCGCTCGCACAACACCAAGTCCGGTGTCGCCCACTACATGGGCACCGACGAAGAAGACGCCATCGACTACGTCAAGGCGCTCCTGTCCTACTTGCCGAGCAACAACCTCGAGACCGCCCCCTCCTTCGGTGGCGAGCTCGACCTGGCGGTCAACGACACCGACCTGGCGCTCGACACGATCATCCCCGACTCGGCCAACATGCCCTACGACATGAAGGCCGTCATCGAGACGATCGTCGACGACGGCGAGTTCCTCGAGGTGCACCCGCTCTTCGCCCCCAACATGATCTGCGGCTTCGGCCGCGTCGAGGGCCAGTCCATCGGCATCGTGGCCAACAACCCGATGCAGTTCGCCGGGACCCTCGACATCGATGCGTCGGAGAAGGCCGCGCGCTTCGTGCGCACCTGCGACGCCTTCAACGTCCCGGTCCTCACCCTCGTCGACGTCCCCGGCTTCCTCCCCGGCACCGACCAGGAGTGGAACGGCATCATCCGCCGTGGCGCCAAGCTCATCTACGCCTACGCCGAGGCGACGGTGCCCCTCGTCACCGTCATCACCCGCAAGGCCTACGGCGGCGCCTACGACGTCATGGGCTCCAAGCACCTCGGCGCCGACATCAACCTCGCGTGGCCGACCGCCCAGATCGCGGTCATGGGTGCCCAGGGCGCGGTCAACATCCTCTACCGCAAGCAGCTGGCTGCCGCGGAGTCCGAGGGTCGCGATGTCGACGCAGCGCGCCAGGAGTTCATCAGCGCCTACGAGGACGCGCTGGCCAACCCGTACGTGGCGGCCGAGCGCGGCTACATCGACACGGTCATCACACCGAGCAACACGCGAATGAATGTCTCCAAGGCGCTGCGGGCCCTGCGCACCAAGCGGGAGACCCTGCCGGCCAAGAAGCACGGAAACATTCCGCTATGACGTCTTCGCAGGCTCAGACGTCTGATCGGCTCCACGCTGTGAGTACCGCACCCGAGCAGATCGACGAGCAGACGGCTGGCGAGCAGGCGCAAGTTCCCGTGGGTCCGCGCATCGAAGTCCTCGGTGACGCCTCCCCGGAGCAGGTCGCCGCGCTCGTCGCGGTCCTGTCCGGCCTCGGTGGTGGCGAGGAGGAGGCCCCGGCGGGACCCCCTTCGCGCTGGTCCTCCCCCGAGCGGATGCTGCGACCTGCGGTCCATCCCTCCTTCGGTGGCTGGGTGGCCTCCGGCCTTCCCCGCTGACCCATCCCGGACACCTGGTCCACGCAGGACCGCGACCTTACGTCGCGGTCCTGCGTGGATCGTCAGCCGACGGGTGAGATCCCGGGCGCGAAGGGGACGACGTAACCTCACGACGTGCCCACCGACCTCCCACGCGTCCTCTCCGTCAACATCGGCCGACCGATGCTGCAGCGCGTCCCCGAGGGCCGGCCGACCGGGATCGACAAGCGGCCCGTGGAGGTCCTGCGCGTGAGCGACCCCGGGCCGAGGCGGATCCTTGATGGGGCTGGTGTCTCCGGGGTCGAGGGCGATCACGTCGGCGACGGTCGCTTCCACGGCGGGTCCGACCGCGCCGTCTATGCCTACGCTCGCGAGGAGCTGGACCTGTGGGCCGAGGCACTGGGGCGCGAGCTGCCCGACGGGCACTTCGGGGAGAACCTCACGACGACCGGGCTCGACGTGGACGCAGCCGAGGTCGGCGACCGGTGGCGCGTCGGCAGCGCGGTCCTCGAGGTGCGCTGGACGCGACAGCCGTGCGCCACTTTTGGTGAATGGATGGGTGAGCCCGGGTGGGTCAAGCGCTTCATGGCCCACGGCCGCACCGGTTCCCTGCTCAGCGTGGTCGAGCCGGGCGAGATCCGGACCGGCGACCCGGTCGTCGTCGAGCGCTGCGGCTCGGGCATCGACCTGCCGATGGTGCTGCGCGCAAAGATGGGCGATGTCGATCTCGCCCGGCGAGTCCTCGATGCCGAGGTCTACACCGGGCACCGTCGCCAGCAGTTCCTCGACGTCGTCGCGCGCGACCGCTGAGCGGCCACCGGGACACGCCCGTCCCCTCAGGACCTAGCATCGGGCTGGTGCCCGTCTCCCCACCCCACGTCCTGTCCGTCAACATCGGCCGACCGATGCTGCAACGCATCCCCAAGGGTCGGCCGACCGGCATCGGCAAGCAGCCCGTCGACGTCATCCGGGTCAGCGATCCCGGGCCCAAGCGCGTCGTCGACGGCGCGGGCGTCTCCGGGGTCGGGGGCGACCACGTCGGCGACGGGCGGCACCACGGTGGGTCCGACCAAGCGGTCTACGCCTTCGCCCGCGAAGAGCTCGATGCCTGGGAGCGCGAGCTCGGGCGCGAGCTGCCGCACGGGATGTTCGGGGAGAACCTCACGACCAGCGGCCTCGACGTGGACGCCGCGGAGATCGGCGACCGCTGGCGCGTCGGGACCGCGGTCCTGGAGGTCCGTGGGCCCCGCGTGCCCTGCGCGACCTTCGGCGAGCGCATGGGCGAACGAGGCTGGGTCAAGCGCTTCGCCGCCCACGGTCGCAGTGGTGCTTACCTGAGCGTCGTCGAGCCGGGCGAGATCCACCCAGAGGACACGATCACCGTCATCCCCTCGGGCTCGGGACTGGACGTGCCGACCTACCTGCGCGCCTGGTTCGGGGATCGCGACGCCGCCCGCACGGCCCTCGACTCCGGCGTCCTGAGCGGCGATCGCCGGAACGAACTGGCTGGTCGCATCTGACCCGATCGCGCGCGAGCCCCGATACGCTGCCAGCGTGACCGCCCGTCGGGGGCGCGGCGGCACCTGCACACCAGAGGGCACAGATGACCATGCGCACGACGATCGCGGCCGGGGTGACGCTCGCCGTCCTGGCCACCAGCGCCTGCGGTGTGCCCGACCTGATCGGGGGAGGCGACGAGGAATTCACCGTCACGGCCGGCCTCGCCCAGCTCCCGCGACCCGAGGGCGAGGAGTACATGGTGCGTGTTGTCGACCTCGACGCAGCGACCGAGGCCGCCGGCCTGAAGCGGCCCACCGATCTCGATCCGGAGTCCATCTCGGCCTGGATGGCTCCACTCTCCGGGCAGCAGTCCGACGGCTCGTACGCGCCGGTCCTGGCGCCGATGCCCGAGCTGACCAACCCCAAGTTTGGGCTGAAGGCACAGGAGTTCCACGACATTGCTGGGTGGTCCACCGTGGACATCTCCTCGTACGCCGAGGTCATCGACCGGCCCCGGAGCTTTGCCTCACTGACCGGGGACTTCGACGACTCGACGCTCGATCACCTGCCGGAGGTCGGCGATGGCGTGCGCACTGTCGGTGAGGGCGAGGACGGTGAGGGCGACCTCGCCAGGACGACGGTGGTGCAGCCGACGGGAGCGCCCGTGCGCATGGCGCAACGGGACGGACGGCTCGGGGGCTCATCCTCCACGGCCGCAGTCGAGGACTGGCTGGACGGACCGGAGATGCCGCTGTCCGACGACCCGACGATGAGCTCGCTGGCCGACGCCCTCGACGAGCAGGACGCCGTGTCGGCACAGTTCGCCGTGGGCGGGGACTTCAGCGCCGGCACCACGCTGCGCACCCCGAGAGCGGCAGACCATGTCGGCCCGCTGCCCGAGCACGCCTTCGACGCAGTGGCCATCGGCTGGCTCGAGCCCGACGGGGGTCCCCGCCTGGTCGTGGCCTACCACTTCTCCGACGAGGGCGCGGCAGAGTCATCGGTCGACCCGATCAAGGAGGTCTTCGCGAGCGGCAGGGACATGTACGGCCGGGCACTCTCCGATGCCTACGTGGTCGACAAGGTGACCGCGGACGGCCCGGTCGTCACCGCGATCCTCGAGCCGCAACGTGAAGGCGCCCAGGTCAAGATCCAGACCCGGCTCCAGGCGCGCGACGCCCCCTTCCTCCACCAGTAAGGCTCAGAAGAGCGACAGGGGCTCCTCCTCGACGGGCTCGACGGCCCGCTCGACGATCACCTCGGCAGTGCCGGACCGGGCACCCGGGATGCCGGGACCGCTCTCGGGGGCGGCCCCCTTCGACCATGCGGCGGCCGCGGTCGTCGCGAGCCGGTCGGCCTCCTCGTTGAGGGCGTGACCCGCGTGGCCCTTGACCCACTCGAAGGTCACCCGACGATCGGCCATGGCCGCGTCGAGCGCCTGCATGATCTCGAGGTTGAGGACCGGCTTGCCGTCCTTCTTGCGCCAGCCCTTGGCCTTCCACCCCGGCATCCACGAGGTGATCGAGTTGATGACGTACTTGCTGTCGCAGATGACGTGCAGGTCCTCGTCGAGGTGCGCCGTCTGCTGCAGCAGGTCGAGGACCGCCGTGAGCTCGCCCATGTTGTTGGTGCCGTGCGGCCAGCCGCCGAGGTCCCAGCGGTCCTCGTCGATGTACCAGCCCCAGCCGGCAGGGCCGGGGTTGCCGAGCGCGGAGCCGTCAGCGGCGGCGGTGAGGGTCATGCGGTCACTCCGAGGGACGAAGGGGGTATGGGCTGCGGCTGTTTGTATCAGACGCCGGCGATCAGACGCGGGCGAGGATCTCCCCGTGCACGATGACGAACCATCCGTCGGGTGACGAGGTCCACTCCCGCCAGGCGTCGACGAGGCCCGCGACCTCCCCTGCGTCGGCGAGGCCCTGGGCGAGGACCTGGTCGTGGAAGCCCGACTCGACGGCGCGACGCTGCCACTGCCCTCCCCACCACTGACGCGCGTCGTCGTCGGCGTAGCACCACACCGAGGCCGTCGCGGTGACATCGGTGAGCCCGGACTCGTGCGCCCAGCGCAGGAGGTGGCGGCCGGCATCCGGCTCCCCGCCGGTGCCGCGGGCGGCTGCCCGGTAGAGCTCCAGCCACCGATCGAGCCCGGGGTGTGCGGGAGCCCAGGTCATCGCCTCGTAGTCCGCGTCGCGGGCAGCGACGAGTCCGCCCGGTCGGGTGACACGCGCCATCTCGCGCAGCAGCCCCACCGGGTCAGGCACGTGCTGCAACACCTGGTGGGCGTGGACGATGTCGAAGGCGTCGTCGTCGAAGGGCAGCCGCATGGCGTCCGCGACCTCGAAGCGGGTGCGCGTGTCCCCCGCGGACCCGGCCGCCGCGCGGGCGACGTCGATGACCGACGCCGACGCGTCGACGCCGACGACCTGGCCCGGCGCCACCCGCTGCGCGATCTCCAGGGTGATCGACCCCGGCCCGCAGCCGACGTCGAGGACGCGCAGCCCCACGTGCAGGTGGTCGGCGAGGTAGGCGGCCGAGTTGTCGAGGGTGCGCGCGGCGTGCGCGGCGACGACAGGGGTGGCGTGGCCGTGGACATAGGACGTCATCGACCGATCGTGGCACCGTCCGCGGCTCCTCCGCGTGCCCGACGGATGCCGAGATGGTCGTCGGGGGACGACAATGACCTGGTGGACCTCGCCCTGACCCTCCTGGCCATCGCGGTCGCCTCCCTGCTCGTGCACGGGATCGCGTCACGACTCGGCCTGCTCACCCCGCTGCTGCTCCTCGCAGTCGGTGCGGCGGCATCCTTCGTCCCGTGGTTCCCCGAGGTCACCCTCTCGTCGGAGGTCGTGCTCCTCGGCCTGCTGCCCCCGCTCCTCTACGCCACCGCCATCTCGACCTCGCTCGTCGACCTCAAGGCGCAGCGCGTGGCCATCGCGGGCCTGTCGATCGCCCTCGTGCTCTTCACGGCCCTCGGGGTGGCCGTCGTCGCGAGCACGCTGCTCCCGATCAGCTTCGCGCTGGCCTTCGCCCTCGGTGCGATCGTCGCCCCGCCGGATGCCGTGGCCGCGACGGCGGTGGCCCGCAGCATCGGGCTACCCCGTCGTGCGGTCACCCTGCTCGAGGGCGAGTCCCTGCTCAACGACGCGACTGCCCTGGTCTCCCTGCGCACCGCCCTCGCCGTCGCCGGCCTCGCCGCCGGGCACGGGAGCCACGGCGCCTTCGACGTCTCGGTCCAGTCCGTCACGCTCGACTTCCTGAGGGCGGCCATCGGCGGTGTCGTCGTCGGAGTCGTCGCCTACAAGCTCATCGCGGTGCTACGACGCCACGCCAACTCTCCGGTGGCGGACACGACGATCAGCTTCATCGCCCCCTTCGCCGCCTATCTGCCTGCCGAGCTGCTCCACGCGTCGGGTGTCCTCGCCGTGGTGACCACCGGGCTGCTGCTCGGTCACCGCTCCCCCCTCCTGCAGAATGCCCGGTCGCGCCTGTCCGAGCGCTCCAACTGGGCGAGCATCCAGTTCATCCTCGAAAATGCGGTCTTCCTCGTCATCGGGCTGCAGCTGAGCAGCTTGGTCGAGGACGTGCAGGCGTCCGATC
Organism: Janibacter limosus NBRC 16128; assembly: GCF_001570985.1. Taxonomy (GTDB): domain Bacteria; phylum Actinomycetota; class Actinomycetes; order Actinomycetales; family Dermatophilaceae; genus Janibacter; species Janibacter limosus. The sequence goes on from NZ_BCSS01000027.1 coordinate 27,170, forward strand.
TCGGTCTGGGCACGACCCTGCTCGCCGGGCTCGCGGTCCTGGCCACCGTCCTGGTCCTGCGACCCGTGTGGATCTTCCCCTTCCGCTGGTTGCGCTCCCGCACCTCCCACCGCGAGCGGGATGTGCTCAGCCCCTTCGGCGAGGGCGTGATCGTGAGCTGGGCCGGGATGCGGGGCGTCGTCACGCTGGCGGCCGCGCTCCTGCTCCCACCGGACACGCCGCACCGCCCGACGCTGGTCCTCATCGCCATGACCGTGACCATCGGGACCCTGCTCATCCAGGGCACCACCCTGCCCCTCCTGGCGCGTGCGCTCGGCGTCCACGGGCCCGACGCACGTGAGGACGCCCTGCAGGAGGCGACCGTCACGCAGTCGGCGGTGAGCGCCGGCCTGCGCCGCCTCGACGAGCTGTCGGACATCGACCCGGATGTCGACGACCGCCTGCGCCAGCAGGCGCGGATGCGGGTCAACCGGGTCTGGGAGCGACTGGGCAACAACGACTCCGAGTCACCGAGTGACGCCTACCGGCGCGCTCGGCTGCCCGTGCTGCAGGCCGAGCGCACCGAGCTGCTGCGCATCCGCGACCGCGGCGTCGTCGACCACCAGGTCCTCGCGGACGTCCTGGGCGCACTCGACGTCGAGGAGTCGACGCTCGAGTCGATCGGTGCGCGCGTTGAGGCGGTCCGCGACGCGCCGCTGCGCGCCCCGCACCGCATCACCGGCGAGTGCGTGCACCAGCAAGAGCTGCCGGAGTGCGTCACCCCACGCCAACCCGAGGGCTGCGAGGAGTGCCTCGCCGACGGCCAGTCCTGGCTGCACCTGCGCGTCTGCCTCTCGTGCGGGCACGTCGGCTGCTGCGACTCCTCCCACGGGCACGCCGCCGCCCATCATCGCGACACCGGCCACCCGGTGATGCGCTCGCTGGAGCCCGGCGAGGCGTGGCGCTGGTGCTTCATCGACGAGACGCTCGTGTGAGCGTTGGGTAGCGTCCGGCATGTGACCACCCAGCAGAGCCGCCCGCAGACCGCCGTCGACCGCATCGCCGAGGAGCACCTCGATCGTGAGATCGCCCTCTCGCCGATCACCGCGTCCTACCTCGGGCTGCCGGGTCACGAGAGCGAGCTGGACGACCTCTCACCCGCCGGTTTCGCGGCAGCGTCCGCCCTGCGCAAGGAGACGCTCGCCGCCCTCGACGCGGCCACTCCCGTCGACGAGGTCGACCGGGTGACCATCGAGGCGATGCGCGAGCGACTGGGGCTGGCCGAGGAGATCCACGCCGCCGGCCTGGACCTGCAGGAGATCAATGTCATCGCCTCACCGATGCAGTCGGTGCGCGATGTCTTCGACATCATGGCGACCGCGAGCGCCGACGACTGGGCGACCATCGCCACCCGCATGAGCAAGGTGCCGGTCGCTCTCGAGCAGTGGACGCAGTCCCTGACCCTCGCCGCGAGCCAGGGGAGGATCGCCCCCCTTCGCCAGTACGAGCGGTGCATCGAGCAGTGCGCGGACCTCACCGCCGCGGACGGCTACTTCGCCGGCCTGCTCGCAGGCGCTGCACTCGATGACGGCGCTCCCCTGCCCGCCCCCGTCGCCGCCGAGCTCGCCCGTGCGGTCGAGACGGCCGCGGGCGCGTACCGCGAGCTGGCGGTCCGTCTGGAGCCCCTGCGGGACCAGGCTCCCGAGGCGGACGCGTGCGGGCGCGAGGCCTACCAGCTGAGCTCCCGCGCCTTCCTCGGGGCGAGGATCGACCTCGAGGAGACCTATGCCTGGGGTCAGGAGGAACTCGCCCGGATCACCGCCCAGATGGAGTCGGTCGCGCAGGAGATCCGCCCCGGGGCGAGCGTCAAGGAGGCGATCGCCGTCCTCGACGCCGACGAGCGCTACCAGCTGCACGGCACCGAGGCCCTGCGCGAGTGGATGCAGCGCACCGCCGACGAGGCGATCGAGCTGGTCGCGCCGCACATGGACATCCCCGAGTCGGTCCGCACCATCGAGTGCCTCATCGCGCCGACCGAGACCGGCGGGATCTACTACACCGGCCCGAGCGATGACTTCACCCGGCCAGGTCGCATGTGGTGGTCGGTGCCCAAGGGCGTCACCGAGTTCGGCACCTGGCGGGAGCTCACGACCGTTTACCACGAGGGCGTCCCCGGCCACCACCTCCAGGTGGGTCAGACGATCCACCGCAAGGGACTCCTCAACCGTTGGCGTCGCCTCGCCTCCTGGACCTCGGGTCACGGCGAGGGCTGGGCGTTGTACGCCGAGTGGCTGATGGCCGAGCTCGGGCACATGGACGACCCCGGCAACCGCATGGGCCTGCTCGACGGGCAGTCGCTGCGGGCGGCACGGGTCGTCCTCGACATCGGCGTGCACTGCGGCTTCGAGGCTCCCGCCGAGGTGGGCGGCGGCGAGTGGACCTACGACAAGGCCTGGGACTTCCTGTCCGCGCACGCCAACATGGACGAGGGCTTCCTGCGCTTCGAGCTCGACCGCTACCTCGGCTGGCCCGGTCAGGCCCCGAGCTACAAGATCGGCGAGCGACTGTGGCTGCAGCTGCGCGAGGAGACCGCCCGTCGCGAGGGAGAGGCCTTCGACCTGCGGGGCTTCCACCGACGCGCCCTCGACATCGGCAGCGTCGGCCTGGACACTCTGCGCTCGGCCGTCCTCGGTGAGACCCAGATGTGAGCACGATGGCTCACGCAGGATCACGCCACGCAACTACGATCGATGCGTGAAGCTTTTCCGGGGGTCTGCGTACGTCTTGGCCACGTCCATCGTCGTGGCCGGGTGCTCCGCGCAACCCGATGACCGGGTCAGCCCCGGCCCGGAGACGGTCACGGTCACCTACTCCAGCTCGACGAGCAATGCGCCGACGACGCAGACGGTGACCAGCTCCCCCTCCTCCACCAAGGGATCGCGGACCTCGTCGTCCAGCAGCTCGTCGGCGTCGGGGACGTCGTCGTCCTCGGCGTCCTCCAGCACGAGCAGCGACGACACGGACGAGGACGAGCAGCTCCCCGGCACCGCCGCCGCCTATGCGGACGCCTTCGTGCGTGCGTGGGGACGCGGGGACCGCGCCTCGGCGTCGACCTACGGCACGAGCGCCGCGGTGAGCGCCCTCTTTGGTGGCGGCAGCGGTGGCAGCGGGTGGAAGCGCACGTCGTCGACCGGCTATGCGGGCAGTACCGAGGTCACCTATTCGGACGGCTCGCGTTCCCTCACGGTCATCGTCGATCACACCCCTCTCGGCACGCGCTCCGAGCACGCCGTGACCTCGGCCGCATTCACCGCCGACGACCAGCCCACACCGCCCTCCGGGGACGGCCTGCCCCAGACCGCGAACGCCTACACGGATGCCTTCGTGCGGGCTTGGGGCAAGCTCGACGCGAGCGCGTGGAGCTACGCCAACGACCGGGTCGAGGCGGTGCTCGGCTCCGGTCCGGGGCCCAACCCCGGCGCGTGGTCACGCACCTCGAGCGCCTCCGGCTCGGCGAGCTACCGCAACAGTGACGGCTCGATCCTCCTGCTGGACCTGGACACGTCGCGGGTGTCGGCCGGCCTGCGCGACGCCATCATCGGAGCGACGCTGTCCTGACCACATGACGCAGGGGCGGGACCGGATCGACCGGCCCCGCCCCCTGCGTGCCACGGGTCAGAGACGCCAGCAGCTGTTGGGCTCGTTGCGGCCGGCGAAGCGGTCCTCGAAGAAGACCATCGACTTCGCCACGTGCGGCAGCATGCCGCCGACGTGGGTCGGGATGATCCCGGCGTTGAAGGTCACCCGGGCACCCTTGTCACACCAGTCGCTGCCCAGCTGCTTGCCGACTGCGTACGGGATGGTGTCGTCACCGATGGCGTGGTTGATGACCACGGGGGCAGTCGGCTTGATCTTGCCGATCCGCTGACGCTCGACCGCGGCCCGGAAGGGCTGCTCGTCGAGCAGCTCGGACAGCTTCTTGCCACTGGTGGTGTACGTCCCCGAGTCCTTGAAGGCGTACTCGAAGAGGTCGAAGACGCACTTGTTCTCCACGCCCGCAGCCAGCTTCTTGCCCTCGGCGTTGAGGTAGGGGCTGGGGTCGATCCCCTCGGACTGTGCGACGCCGAGCAGCGCGAAGGTCGCGAAGGCGAAGTACAGCCCGCCGTCGATGTTCTTGCCGACCTTGGCCAGGTCAGCGGGCGGCGCACCGATCGCCGAGCCCTTGATCGCGAGGTCCGGCGCGTAGCTGCCGGCGAGCTCGGCGGCGGCCGCAGCGGCGCCACCCCCCTGCGAGTAGCCCATGAGGCCGATGGGGTTGGCATTGGTCACGCCGCTGCCCTTGAGGTTCTTGGTAGCCCGCGCCATGTCCAGGACCGCGCGGCCCTGCGCCTCACGCACCATGTAGGTGTGCGTGCCCGGGGTCCCCATCCCCTGGTAGTCGGTCATCGACACGGCGTATCCGCGGGTGATCAGGGGGGCGATGCCGAGCCCCTCGTACTCGACGAGATTTTCCATCTGCTGGGACGGAGCGCACGCATCGCCCATGCCCTGCGTGCCGGCCGCGTAGGAGACCAGCGGGCGGGCGGACGCGCCGACGTACGTCGTCTTCGGGACGAAGACGGTGCCGGTGACGGCGATCGGGCGGCCCTGGCCGTCGGTCGACGAGTACATGACACGGGTCGCGGTGACCACGCTCTTGGACAGCCCCAGCGGGTCGAGCAGCAACGGTGCCGGCTCGGACCGGATGAGGGTGCCCGGCGTGGCGGGGATGGTGGCCGGCGGCTCGTAGAAGGCGTCGCGCTCGGGCTCGGGGGTGTTGGTGAGGGTCTGGGCGCCGGCGGTGCCGGGGATGTCCTTGTGGTCGGCACTGGCGTTGCCGGCGAGCGGGAGGGTGACGGCGACCGCGAGGGTCGCCGCGGCAACGGCACGCGTGGTGAGGGAGGTCATCTGTGTCCTGTCGTGAGCATGGGCGAGCTCGTCGACCTCGCAGGGGGTGTCCCCGGACTCGATGACCTCGTCGTTGTGGCGGTGAGGACAAGTTACTGGCGAGTCATGCTGCTGACAACCGGTGGATGATGTGGCCATGCACTCACTCGTCCTCGCGTCCGCCTCGCCCGCACGTCTGCACCTGCTGCGCGCCAGCGGGATCGAGCCACGCGTGGTCGTCAGCTCCGTCGACGAGGACGCCGTCGAGCACGTGGCCCGCCAGCAGGACCCGCACCTGTCGCCCTCCCGGCTGGCCCAGCTGCTGGCCGAGGCGAAGGGAGCGGCGGTCGCCGATCGCATCGGGCAGGATGCCCGCTTCGTCCTCGCCTGCGACTCCGTCCTCGAGGTCGACGGGCAGGTCCACGGCAAGCCGGGCACGCCGCAGGTCGCCCGTGAGCGGTGGCAGCAGATCAGCGGCCGCTCCGCCGTGCTCCACACCGGGCACCACCTGGTGGACACGCGTGACGGCCGCACCGCCGGTGCTCCGGCGAGTGCGACCGTCCGGTTCGCCGCTGTGGGCGACGCCGAGATCGAGGGCTATGTCGCGACCGGAGAGCCGCTCCACGTGGCCGGCGGCTTCACCCTCGACGGGCTGGGCGCCCCCTTCGTCGAGTCGATCGAGGGGCACCCCAGCACCGTCATCGGGCTCTGCCTGCCAGTACTGCGACGTCTCCTCGCCGACCTCGGCGCCGACTGGTGGGATGTCGCTGCAGGTCAGTCGCGCGGGTAGGCGACCGCCGCCTGGGCGTCCACGATGCCGCGACCGTAGAGGGCGCTGAACCCACCGCGGATGCCGAGCAGCGGGTGACGTGAGGTCGACAGGATCGCCTGCTCGACATTGCCCATGCTGCGTCCCTGGCCGAAGAGGATCGCGGCGACTCCCGCGACGTGCGGAGTGGCCATCGAGGTCCCGGCGAAGGCCGCGTAGTCCTTGCCCTCGCCGCACTCGTCGGTGCCGGTGCCGCGCGGCACGGTGGAGATGATGTCGTCGGAGCAGGGACCGCCGAGGAGCCGCCCGGAGCCACCCGGTCCGGCGACGCCCTTGCCGTCGAGCTTCACCGGCAGCTCGGAGAAGTAGGACTTCAGCTGGTTGCGGTCGGTGGCGCCCACGCAGATCGAGTCACTGCTGAAGGCCGGGTCGTTGCACAGCAGGGTCGAGGTGTTGCCGGCGGCCGCCACGGTCAGCGTGCCCTTGTCGCGGGCGTACTGGATCGCGTCCTTCATCGTCGTGTCGAGCCCGAAGATGGAGAAGATCTGGGTCCCCGGCAGTCCGCCGAGGCTGAGGTTGATGACGTCCGCGCCGTTGTCGGCGGCGTAGCGGATGCCCTCGGCGATGTCCTCGCTGGCGCCGGCCCCGTCCTCGAGCACCTTGATCGGCATGACCTTGGCGTCGGGCGCGACCCCGGTGACGCCCATCCCGTTGTCCGCGGCGCCGACGATCGTGCCGGAGACGTGGGTGCCGTGGACGTCGGACTCCTGGCCCACGCCGTCCTGGCCCTTCCAGCTGCCGTCGCCGCAGGAGCCGGTGACGCCCTCACCACAGACGAAGTCAGCGCCCGGGACGAGACGGCCGGCCAGGTCGGGGTGGCCCAGGTCGACGCCGGTGTCCACGACGGCGACGACGACGCCCTCTCCGCGGCTGCTCTCCCAGGCCTGCTCGGCGTGAACCTGGTCCAGGCCCCACAGGTCGTCGCGGAGAGGGTCATTCGTGGCGGCGCCGGCGGAGCCGGCGGTGGCCACGAGGCCGATCGCACAGGCTGCGGCGGCGAAGGGAGCGGTGAAGCGCTTCATCAGGGGATCCTTCGTCAGGGAACGTGGGTTACTCCACGGTAACGACGAAGAGCGGACCTCGCAGCGCGAGCGGGTGGGAGACGGGTCACCCCGTCGCCCACCCGCCCGGCACTGCCGACCTCGGATCAGACCGGCGGGATCCCCCGGCGGCGCTCGGAGAAGTTGCGGTCCCGTCCGCGGGCGTGGCGCAGGCGCGCGAGCAGCTCGTCGCGCAGCTGCTCCGGCTCGATGATCTGGTCGAGGACGAGGTCGGCAGCCAGCCGCTCGAGGTCGACGTCCTCCTCGTACTCGGCACGCTTGGCCGCGATGTAGGCATCGCGAGCGGCCTCGCCCTCGTCCGCCTCGACCTGGGCGATCTTGTTGGCGTAGACGGCATTGACCGCCGCCTCGGGACCCATGACCGCGATGCGTGCCGTCGGCAGCGCGATCGTCGCGTCCGGCGCGAAGCCGGGCCCGCCCATCGCGTACAGGCCGGCCCCGTAGGCCTTGCGGACGATGACGCAGAACTGCGGGACGGTCGCCGACGCGACGGCCGAGACCATCTTGGCGCCGTGGCGGATGATGCCGCCGCGCTCGACCTCGGACCCAATCATGAAGCCGGGGACATCAGCCAGGTAGATGAGCGGGATCGAGTACGCGTCGCACAGCCAGATGAAGCGGGCTGCCTTGTCGGCGCTGTCGGTGAAGAGGACCCCACCCTTGGCCATCGAGTTGTTGGCGACGATGCCGACCGTCTCCCCCGCCATGCGCCCGAGCCCGACGACGAGCTCGGGCGCGAAGAGCGCCTTGACCTCGAAGAAGGAGTCGTCGTCGACGAGCCCGGCGATGACTTCGTGGACGTCGAAGGGCTGCGACTCCCGCTCGGGGATGGTCGCGGCAGTCAGCCGGGCCGAGGGCTCCTCCGGCTCGTACGAAGGGAGCGGGCTGCGCCAGTTGAGCGGGAGATAGCTCAGCCACAGCCGGGCCGTCTCGATGGCCTCCGTGTCATCGCTGACGAGGACATCGCCCACACCGCTCACGGTGCAGTGCATGCGGGCGCCACCCATCTCGTCGAGCGAGACCTTCTCCCCGACGACCATTTCTGCCATCCGCGGGCTGCCGAGGTACATCGAGGCATTGCCCTCGACCATGATGACGAGATCGGTGAAGGACGGGATGTAGGCGCCACCTGCGGCGCTCGGGCCGAAGAGGCAGCAGACCTGCGGGACCTTGCCCGACAACGCGACCTGGTTGTGGAAGATGTGCCCCGCGCCTCGGCGACCGGGAAACATCTCGACCTGGTCGGTGATCCGCGCACCGGCGGAGTCGACGAGCCAGAAGACCGGCAGCTCCTCGCGCAGGGCCGTCTCGGTCGAGCGCACGATCTTCTCGACGGTGCGCGCGCCCCACGAGCCGGCCTTCACGGTCGGGTCATTGGCGATGATGATCACGGGTCGGTCATCGACCAGGGCGCGGCCGGTGACGACGCCGTCGGCCGGCAGTCCCGCGGAGAGCGAGTTGGCATAACGCCCGTCCTCGACGAAGGAACCCTCGTCGACGAGCAGCGCGATGCGGTCACGCACGTAGAGCTTGTTCTGCGCCTCCAGCTTGGCGGCGGCCTTGTCGGTCGGACGCTCCGATGCGGCGTGCGCCTCGCGCAGCCGACGACGGACGTCCTCGACCTTGGGGTCCAGAGGATGACTGGTCATGATGCTCCTTGTCGCTCGGCCGGCACTCAGACCGGGAGGCCGAGATGGCGGGCGATGACCATGCGCTGGACCTCGGAGGTGCCCTCGCCGATCTCGAGGATCTTGGCGTCACGGTAGAAGCGTGCGACCGGGTACTCCTCCATGAAGCCGTTGCCACCGAAGATCTGCGTCGCGATGCGGGTCGCGGTCACCGCGGCCTCAGAGGTGTAGAGCTTGGCGATCGAGGCCGCCTTGGCGACCTCCTTGGTCGAGCGACGACCGCGGTCGGCCTCGTCCTTGAGCCAGGCGGCCTTGTAGGTCAGCACGCGTGAGGTCTCGGCCATGACGGCGAGGTCGGACACCTGGAAGGACACGCCCTGGTTGACGCCGATCGGGCGACCGAAGGCCGTGCGGGTCTTGGCGTACTCGGTCGACAGCTCGAGCATCCGCTGCGTCAGGCCGGTGGCCAGCGCGGAGATCGCGATGCGACCGTCGTCGAGGGTCTTGAGGAACTGGCGGAAGCCCTGCCCCTCGGTACCGACGAGGTTGTCGGCGGGCACGCGGCAGCCGGCGAAGCTCAGGCCGTGGGTGTCGGAGATGTTCCAGCCGAGCTTGTCGTACGGGGCCTCGACCGTGAAGCCGGGTGTACCGCTCGGGACGATGATCGCCGAGATCTGCGGGCGGCCCTCGTCGCTCGTGCCCGTGCGGGCGGTGACGGTCACCAGTGAGGTGATGTCGGTGCCGGAGTTGGTGATGAAGGACTTGGCGCCGTCGATGACCCACTCGTCACCATCACGCTTGGCGGTGGTGCGGGTACCGCCCGCGTCGGAGCCCGCGTCGGGCTCGGTCAGGCCGAAGCCGGCGAGCGCCTTGCCGGCGACGAGGTCGGGCAGCCAGGTGTCGCGCTGCTCGTCGGTGCCGTAGGTGAGGATCGGGTTGATGCCCAGGCCGACCCCGGCCGACAGCGTGATGCCGATCGACTGGTCGACGCGGCCGAGCTCCTCGATCGCGACGCACAGGGCGGTGAAGTCGGACTGCACGACACCGTCGACGGTCTCGGCGGAGCCTCCCCATCGCTCCGGGACGACCAGGCCGAAGAGACCCAGCTGACCCATCCGGCCGACGACCTCGGTCGGGAAGTGGTGGTCCTTGTCCCACTGGGCGACGTGCGGCTCGACCTCCTTCTCGACGAAGTCGCGCACGCTGGCGCGGAAGTCCTCATGGTCCTGCGAGAGCTCGAACATGCCTGTCTTCCTTGACGGTCGGCTACTTGACGTTGACGTCAACGTAAAGCATCATCTCGGTTCATGACAAGCCCCACCTGGACCATCCGCGAGATCGCGGACGAGTTCGGCGTGACTACCCGCACGATCCGGCACTACGAGGACATCGGCCTGATCTCCCCCGAGCGGCAGGGCACCACGCGCCTCTTCCACCGCCGTGACCGGACCCGCCTGGCGCTCATCCTGCGCGGCAAGCGCCTGGGCTTCCCGCTCGACGAGATCGCCACGATCATCAACCTCTACGACGCCCCGCGCGGTCGGCGCAGTCAGCTGGAGTACGTCCTGTCGCAGATCGGCGAGCGCCGCGAGGACCTCGAGCAGCGGCGTCGTGACATCGAGGACGCCCTGTCCGAGCTGGAGACCTTCGAGCAGCGCTGCCGCGCGGATCTGGGTCAGCGACCCGCGAGGTAGGCGTCGATCTCCGCAGCCGTGGGTGCGCTCGTCGGGCCGCGTCGGGTGACCTTGATGGCGCCGGCTGCATTGGCCCGGCGGCAGGCATCGGGCCAGTCCGTCCCCTTCGTCCGCTCCGCGAGCAGGACTCCGGTGTGGGTGTCGCCGGCGCCATTGGTGTCGATCGCCTTCTCCGGGTAGCCCGGCACGACGGTGGTCACGCCGTCGGCATGCACGGCACACCCTTCCTCGCCGTCGCGCACGACGGCGACGGCACCCGGCTTCAGCAGGGCGGCGACGGCCTCGGCCGCCGGCCCCATCCCCTGTGCTCCACCGAAGTCCTCGGACTCCTCGCCGTTGCCGGTCCACACATCGGTGAGCGCCACGATGCGGGAGCGAAGGGAGGAGCCCAGCTCCGCGAAGAGGGCACCGGGGTCGAGCACGACCACGACCTCCTCGGGAAGCGACTCGAGCCAGGTGATGAGCGGCTCCCGGGTCGTGCCGACGAAGGAGTAGCCGCTCACGCAGACCAGGTCCCCTGCGGTTGGCTCGCTCGTCTGCAGCGACTGCGGCGTGATCTGGCGCTCGGCCTCCTGGGTGGTGACGAAGGTGCGCTCCGCAGAAGGCTCGACCATGACGACGCAGATGCCGGTGTCGAGGCCCTCGGTGATCGGCGCCGACAGGGAGACGCCTTCTGCCGCAAGGGTCTTCCTCACGAGGTCGCCGTTGGGGCCACATCCGTGGGCCCCGGCATGGACGGCCTCGGCGCCGGAGCGCACTGCCGCGAGGAGGATCGTCACCGCTCCCCCGGCGTAGCGCGTCGCGGTCGACGCCATGGCATTGCCGCCACGGCGCGGGAGTGCGGGCACCTCGACGACGACATCGACGAGGGCCTGGGCGGTGTGGATGACCCGGGGGCTCATGCACCGCCACGCTACCCACCCAGCGGTGAGCGCTCGCTCAGGACACTGCGGCAGAATGCGACCATGACGCACACCCCCCGCTTCGCCTCGGTCGATGATGTCCGCGAGCGCCTCGCCGACCACGGCTACCTCGCCTCCGACGCGATCGCGACGACGGTCTACCTCGCCGACCAGCTCGGCAAGCCGCTGCTCATCGAGGGACCGGCCGGCGTCGGCAAGACCGCCCTCAGCGCGGCCGTCGCGGATGCCACGGACGGCGAGCTCGTGCGGCTGCAGTGCTACGAGGGCGTCGACGAGGCCCGCGCGCTCTACGAGTGGAACCACGCCAAGCAGCTGCTGCGCATCACCGCTGCAGGTGCCCACCACGACACGCGGGGCGCGGACGAGGCCGACTGGAGCTCGGTCAAGGAGGACATCTTCACCGACGAGTTCCTCCTCTCGCGCCCCCTGCTCACCGCGATCCGCAACGAGCACCCGACCGTGCTGCTCATCGACGAGCTCGACAAGGCCGATGTCGAGATCGAGGGGCTGCTGCTCGAGGTGCTCTCGGACTTCCAGGTGACGGTCCCCGAGCTCGGGACGATCCGGGCGAGCCAGACCCCCTTCGTCGTCCTGACCTCCAATGCCACCCGTGAGCTGTCCGAGGCGCTGCGCCGACGCTGCCTCTACCTGCACATCGACTACCCCGAGGCCGACCTCGAGCTGCGGATCGTGCGCCTGACCGTGCCCGACCTCGGGGAGACCCTCGCTGCGTCCGTCGTGCGACTCGTCGGCGCGCTGCGCGAGATGCGCCTGCGCAAGTCGCCGTCGGTCGCCGAGACGATCGACTGGGCGCGCACGCTGCTCAGCCTCGGCGCGGACGGCGACCTGCAGCCCGACCTGGTGCGAGCCACCCTCGGTGTCGTCCTCAAGCACCGCGAGGACATCGACCTCGCGGCCCGGACCCTGGACCTGGACCGGGCCCTTGCCTGATCCGCTCGGCGAGCGGCTCGTCGACCTGGCCCGCTCCCTTCGCCTCCACGGGGTGACGGTCGGGACCTCTGAGATCACCGACGCTGCCTCTGCCGCAACGACGCTCGGGCTCGAGGACCGCGAGCGCCTGCGCACCGGGCTGGCAGCGACGATGATGCGCCGGTCCGCGGACCGAGCGGTCTTCGACCAGCTCTTCGACATCCACTTCCCCGCTGCGGTCGGGGCCCGCACGGGTGACGACGAGCCGCCCGCCCCGACCGACACGGCCGGCGCCCGAGCGCGCGCCGCCGCCATCCGTGATGAGCTCATCGACGCGCTGGCGCGCGGCGACGAGGCCGAGCTCGACCGACTCGCCTCCCGCGCGCTGCAGGAGCTGGGCCGCCTGGCCAACGAGTCGTCGACGGGTGGGTGGTCGGCCAACCAGACCATCGAGCGCCTCGCCCCGCAGACGGCGATCGCCGCTGCGCTGCAGCGGGCCAGGGACGCCGGTGACGTCACCGGCGGTGCCGGAGAGGGCTCGGGTGGCAGCGGCTCCGGCCGCGGTGGGGCATCCGGTGGCGGCGGGGGCGGCTCGGGGAGCCCGTGGCGTCCCGAGCAGCTGAGCGACCGCTACGACCGCGACGAGATCCGCGGCCGGGTCGGGGCCTTCCGTCGCAAGATCGAGACGGAGGCCGCCCGCCGCAACGCCGAGGTCCGGGGACGCGAGCGGATCTCGCGCTACGGGGTGCGCGACCCCTTGGAGCGCAAGGACTTCCTGCTGACCGGGACCGCGGAGGCGGCCGAGCTGCACGCCGTCATCACTCCCCTGTCACGCAAGCTCGCGGCCAAGCTGGCCGCCCGCCAGCGCCGCCAGTCCCGGGGCACCATCGACATCCGGCGCACCCTGCGCGCGGCGATGTCCACCGGTGGGGTGCCGGTGCGGCCCGCGTACAAGCGGCGCACCCGCAGTCGTGCGGACATCGTCCTGCTGTGCGACATGTCGGGATCCGTCGCGGGCTTCTCCCGCTTCACGATGCTGCTGCTGCAGTCGCTCGCCGGGGCCTTCCGCCGGGTGCGCTTCATCGGCTTCATCAACACCTGCGACGACATCACCGAGCTGGTGCGCGAGGCTCAGTTCGGCGAGGACATCAGCGAGCGCGTCTCCCGCGAGGCGCAGATGACCCGCTGGCACGGCTCGAGCGACTACGGCTCGGCCTTCGTCGATGCCGTCGAGCACCACCTCGACGCCGTGGGACCACGCTCGACCGTGCTCATCCTGGGCGACGCCCGCACCAACGGCACCGACCCTCAGGTGGATGCCCTGCGCGAGCTGGTCTCCCGGGCCAGGCACGCGGTCTGGCTCAACCCCGAGCGGTCGGGCATGTGGGACACCGGCGACTCCGTCGCCAGCCAGTACGCCCAAGTCGTCGACATGCACGAGGTGCGCAACATCGAGCAGCTGCGGCAGTTCGTCTCCCGCCTGCCGGTGGGCTGACGCCACTCCCTGCAGATCTGCAGACAATCTCCAGATCTCGTCCCGGAGATCTCCCGGTCGGGCTGCCTAGCCTGAGTCCATGACCAGCACCCCGCACGTCCTGATCGTCGAGGACGACCCGACGATCAACCAGGCCCTGACGGACCGCTTCGTGGCCGAGGGCTTCGAGGTCACGCGGGCCCACGACGGACCGAGCGCGGTGACCGCCTTCGCCGAGCACTCCCCCGAGGTCGTCGTCCTCGATCTCATGCTCCCCGGCTTCGACGGGCTCGAGGTCTGCCGTCGCATCCAGGCCGTGCGGCCGGTGCCCGTCCTCATGCTCACGGCCCGCGACGACGAGAGCGACATCATCGTCGGGCTCGGCGTCGGCGCCGACGACTACCTCACCAAGCCCTTCCGGATGCGCGAGGTCGTCGCCCGGGTCCGCGCCCTGCTGCGCCGGGTCGAGCGGGCGGCCGAGCTGGGTCGCAGCGACGACGGGCCGGTCCAGCACGACGGGCTGCTCCTCGACGAGCGCACCCGACGCTGCACCGTGGATGGGCAGGCCGTCCACCTGACCCCCACCGAGTTCGACCTGCTCGCCCTCCTCGCCCGCGAGCCCGGAGCGGTGCTGCGCAGAGAGCGGATCGTCGCCGACCTGTGGGGCTGGGACGACGGTCTGGGGCGCGGCAGCCTCGACAGCCACATCAAGTCCTTGCGCACCAAGGTGGGCGCGCACCGCATCCGGACCGTGCACGGCGTCGGCTACGCCCTCGACGACGGCTCGGGACAGTGAACCGCTCGCAGCCCCTCAGCGGGCTCAGCTCGATCCGCACCCGCCTGGCCGTGCTCGTCGGCGCCAGCGTGCTCGTGGCCGCGGTGGTCGGGACGATCGGCACCGACGCCGGGGTCCCCCTGTGGCTCGGGCTGCCGGCGACCGTCGGGGTCGCCCTCGTCGTCACCCGGTGGCTCGCCTCGGGCATGACCACCCCCCTGCTGCAGATGACCGACGCCGCACGACGCATGGCCAAGGGGGACTACGCCGCAGCCATCACGACGTCCAGCCAGGACGAAGTGGGTGTGCTCGCCCGCGCCTTCACCTCCATGGCCACCGAGCTCGAGCAGAGCGAGGAGCACCGTCGTCGCCTCGTCGCGACCGTCGCGCACGAGCTGCGCACCCCGCTGAGCGCCCAGCAGGCCCTGCTGGAAAACCTGGCCGACGGCGTCACGGCCCCCGACGAGAGCACCCTGCGCGCAGCGCTGGCCCAGTCCGAGCGGCTCGCCTCCCTCGTCACCGACCTGCTCGACCTGTCACGACCGGATGGTCGCGGAGTCCCCTTCTCCCCCAGTCGAGTCCGCGTGCAGGACCTGCTCGACGAAGCCGTCGACGAGGCCGCCCTCCAGGGGCGTGACGTCTCCCTCGTCGTCGACGTCGAGCCGGCAGACCTCACCATCGCCGGCGACCGGTCGCGCCTGGCCCAGGTGACCGCCAACCTGCTCGACAACGCCGTCCGGCACAGCCCGAGCGGCGGCACGGTGACGCTGTCCGCACGCACCGATGCCCACCAGTGGACCCTCACCGTCGCCGACGACGGGCCCGGCCTCTCGCCGGAGCGCGCCGAGCGCCTCTTCCACCGCTTCGGTCCCGGCGGGGACGACGGGGGTGGCACCGGCCTCGGCCTGGCCATCGCTGCGTGGGTCGCGACCATGCACGGCGGCACGATCGAGGCGGTTCCCTTCGAGACGCTTGCTGCGCAAGCTCCGGGTCCTGAGGAGGCGCGCCAGCGCCGTCTCGAAGGGCAGGGAGCGGGCACGGGGGGCGCCGTGCTCCGCATGACGCTGCCCCTGGTCCTGCCTTCCCCCTCCCCCTCGCCCGCACCACTGGTCGCCGACCGGCCGATCACCGCACCGATCCAGGAGACCACCATGTCCGCGCCGCCCCTCCCCACCACCCCGACTGCGGCGGCGTCGCCCCCTTCGCCCTCACTGGCCAAGTGGTGGCCCGAGCGCACCACCGAGGGCCAGCCACGGCTGCTCGGCGCCGCCCTTGCGGTCGGCCTGCTCGCGGCGCTCCTGCTGCCCGACAACGACCTCGGCGTCGGTCTCCTCATCGTGCTGGCCGCAGGCGGCGGCGCGCTGTGGCTGGCCTCGCCCCGACGCAACACGCGATGGTCGTGGTTCACCGCGACGCTCGCCCTGCCGCTCGGGCTGACGACGATCGTGCGGGCCCACCCCGGCTTCGTCGTCCTCGCGGTCCTCATGGCCGGGATCCTCGCGGCGGCGGCCTGCACCGACGCCCGGCGCGTCAGCGGCATGGTCGCCGCAGTGGTGGCCTGGCCCGCGTCCGCGCTGCGCGGTCTGCCCCTGCTCGACCGCACGATCCGCGCACTCGCCCGGCAGGGCAAGGCCTGGTCTGTCCTGCGCACCGCCGCGGTCAGTCTCGTGCTCCTCCTCGTCTTCGGCGGGCTCCTCGCCTCGGCCGATGCCGTCCTCGGCTCCTGGGCGTCGGCGATCGTCCCCGACATCAGCGACATGTTCGTCTTCCGCGTCTTCACGCTCGTCTTCTTCGCCGGCATCACCCTGACCGGCCTCTACCTCGCCATCAACCCGCCGGCGGTCGACGAGCTGCAGGCCCACCGGGTCACGCAGGCCCGCATCCCCGTGCGCGAGTGGCAGGTCCCCCTCGGCGTCGTCATCGCGGTGTTCGCCGTCTTCATCGCGGCGCAGGCCGCCGCGACCATCGGCGGGCACGACTACGTCATGCGCACGGCCGGCGTCACCTACGCCGAGTCCGCCCGCCAGGGCTTTGGCCAGCTGACCCTGGCCACGGCACTCGTCCTCCTCCTCATCGCCGGCGTGCGCTCCTGGGGACGCGTCGACAGCCTCCGCGACCGCCGCACGATGACCGCGATGAACGCCGTCCTCTGCGTCCTCACCCTCCTCGTCGTCGCCTCCGCGCTGCGGCGCATGGCCCTCTACCAGGAGGCCTTCGGCTACACGACCCTGCGGGTCAACGTCGACGTCTTCGAGATCTGGCTGGGCATCGTCGTCCTCGCCGTGCTCGTCTCCCTCTTCGTCGGTCGACGGTGGCTCGGCCGCACGGTCCTGGTGAGTGCCGCGGTCCTCGTCGCGGGCCTGTCGCTGGGCAATGTCAACGGCTTCGTCGCCGAGCGCAACATCGCGCAGTACCAGCAGACCGGAGAGATCGACTCCCTGTACCTGTCACAGCTGGGCGACGACGCCGTCCCCGCCATCCACGCGAGCGACCTGCCCGCCGACCTGAAGGCCTGCGTCATCTCCCGCTCCACGACCCGCGACGGCAACAGCGCCTGGCCGGAGTGGAACCTCGCCCGTTCCCGCGCGGACGACATCCGCGCGGACTACCCCCTTCGCCCCGGGTGCGACCTGAGCGACAACGATCGCCCGCTGATCACCCAGTGACCGTGCCCCCCGCGTCCTGCATACCGAGGAACTTGGTGAACTGCGCCGGACCGTCGGGGAGGACGTCGACGAAGCCACCCGCCGTGATGTCGCTCCAACGGGCACGGACGTCCTCCGGTGTCACGTCGACGCCCAAGAAGGCTCCACGTGTCTCCGGCAGCTCGGTGACCGAGAAGCTGCCGCCACCCGCGTTGAGGATCGTGCCGTTGGGAGCGTCGTCACCCACCAAGAAGAGCACTCCCGCGGCGACGGCCTCGGGCGGCAGGCGCTCGGCATCGGATGCATCGCCGATGATCGTTCCCATCGTCATGCGCGACGTGGCGACCGGGACGATCGTGTTGGTCCTGACGTTCTTGGACGCGCCCTCGATCGCGAGCACCTTCATCAGCCCGAGCATGGCGGCCTTGGCCGTGGCGTACCCGGCCTGTCCGAAGTTGCCGTAGGTCCCGTTCTGCGAGGACGTCAGGACGACGCGCCCGAAACCCTGCTCACGCATGATGGGCCACACGGCATGCGTGCAGCGCAGTGAACCGTTCAGGTGGACATCCAGGACGCTCAGCACATCGGCGAGGTCGACCTTGTGGAAGGACCGGTCACGCAGGATGCCGGCGTTGTTGATGAGGATGTCGACGCGACCGAACTCGTCGACCGTCTGGGCCACCATCGACTCCACGGCTGACGGGTCCGTCACGCTGCCGTAGTTCGCGATCGCCGTCCCTCCGGCAGCCCTGATCTCTGCGACGACCTCCCCAGCCGCGTCGTCGGTGTGGCCGGCACCGTCGACGCCCGCACCGGGATCGTTGACGACGACGCGGACGCCGCGCTGAGCAAGTGACAGGGCGTAGGTCCTGCCCAGCCCCCGCCCTGCGCCGGTGATGATCGCCACGCGGTCGGTCAGACCACTGTTGTCTCGGCTCATGATCTTCCTTCCGGGACCCATCGGCCCGCACCGCTGCCTCACCGGTCGGCCTCGAGTCCGATCGACTCGGGCAGGCACAGGCATAGTAGTTAGATCATTGTACCTAGGTAAGGGAATGGCTCAAGTCATGCTGCCACCGCCGCCCGAGCTCGACGAAGGGGTGAGAAGCCCTTCCTCTGCGCACCCGGCGATGCACGACGTGGCGCGGGCCACGATGCGGGCCGGCCATCAAGTGGTCCGGCCACCCAGTAGTCTGCGACCCATGGCCATCAGCAAAGTCCTCATCGCCAACCGCGGCGAGATCGCCGTCCGCATCGCCCGCGCCTGCGCCGACGCCGGAGTCGGCTCCGTCGCCGTCTATGCCGAGCCCGACCGCGACGCCCTGCACGTCAAGGTCGCCGACGAGGCGTACGCGCTCGGAGGTCAGACCCCGGCCGACAGCTACCTCCTGCAGGACAAGCTCCTCGAGGTCGCCAAGGACGCCGGCGCCGACGCAGTCCACCCCGGCTACGGCTTCCTCGCGGAGAATGCCGAGTTCGCCCAGGCCGTCCTCGACGCCGGGCTGATCTGGATCGGCCCGAGCCCCGCGGCCATCGACGCCCTCGGCGACAAGGCCAAGGCCAAGCACATCGCCGTCAAGGCCAATGCCCCCCTTGCTCCTGGTACCAAGGACCCGGTCAAGGACGCCGACGAGGTCGTCGCACTCGCGCAGGAGTTCGGCCTGCCGATCGCCATCAAGGCGGTCTACGGCGGTGGCGGTCGCGGTCTCAAGGTCGCCCGCACCATGGAGGAGATCCCCGAGCTCTTCGAGTCCGCTGTCCGTGAGGCCGTCACGGCCTTCGGCCGTGGCGAGTGCCTCGTCGAGAAGTTCCTCGACAAGCCCCGTCACGTCGAGACCCAGTGCCTCGCCGACCAGCACGGCAATGTCGTCGTCGTCTCCACCCGCGACTGCTCGCTGCAGCGCCGCAACCAGAAGCTCGTGGAAGAGGCCCCGGCCCCCTTCCTCACCGACGAGCAGAATGCTGAGCTCGTCCGCGCCTCCAAGGCGATCCTCAAGGAGGCCGGCTACGTCGGCGCCGGTACCTGTGAGTACCTCGTCGCCCAGGACGGCACGATCTCCTTCCTCGAGGTCAACACCCGCCTGCAGGTCGAGCACCCCGTGTCCGAGGAGGTCACCGGCATCGACCTCGTCCGCGAGATGCTGCGCATCGCCGACGGCGAGGAGCTCGGCTACGACGACCCGATCGCCCGCGGACACTCCTTCGAGTTCCGTATCAACGGCGAGGACGCCGGACGCAACTTCATGCCGGCCCCCGGCACCGTCACCAAGATGACCGTGCCGACCGGCCCCGGCGTGCGATGGGACGCCGGCATCGTCGAGGGAGACACCGTCGCCGGTGCCTTCGACTCGATGATCGCCAAGCTCATCGTCACCGGCTCCACCCGTGAGCAGGCCCTCGAGCGCTCCCGCCGCGCCCTGTCCGAGCTCGTGGTCGAGGGCATGCCGACCGTCGTGCCCTTCCACCAGACCATCGTGTCCGACCCGGCCTTCGCGCCGGCGGACGGCGCGCCCTTCTCCATCCACACCCGCTGGATCGAGACGGAGTTCGACAACCAGATCGCGCCCTACGGTGGCGAGATCGGCGAAGCCGCCGAGGACGAGGGCGAGCGCCAGAAGATCACCGTCGAGGTCGGCGGCAAGCGCCTCGAGGTCGTCCTGCCGGGCGGTCTCTCGCTCGGCGGTGGCGGCGCCGCGGCGAAGAAGAAGGCTCCCAAGCGCTCCGGCGGAGGTGGCGGCGCTGCTGCGGCCTCCGGCGACAGCCTCACCGCGCCCATGCAGGGCACGATCGTCAAGATCGCTGTCGAGGAGGGCCAGGAGGTCGCCGAGGGTGACTTGATCGTCGTCCTCGAGGCGATGAAGATGGAGCAGCCTCTCAACGCCCACAAGGCCGGCACGATCACCGGCCTGTCCGCCGAGGTCGGCGCCACGGTCAGCAATGGCGCGGTCATCGCCGAGATCAAGGACTGATGAGCGCCAACACCCCGAGTACCGACGCCGCCCCCGCCACGCCCACCGGGCGTGGCGGGGG
>NZ_BCSS01000028.1 GCF_001570985.1 Janibacter limosus NBRC 16128
GAGCCGGTCGGACTCCGCGTAGCGGCTCGGGCGCGTGAAGACCCACCGGTCGAAGTCGATCTCGGGGCCGACCTGGTCGCCCGTGGGACGCGTGATGTCGACGAGCGCGGAGTAGGTGACCTCGAGCCAGCCGTCACCGACGCCCTCCACAAGGTGCAGGCGGGTGCCGTGGTTGCCGGCGAGCTCGCGAGCCTCGATCTGCTTGCCGCCCGCGTGGATGAGGATCTCCTCCTCGATGATGTCGTGCGCATTGGACACGGCGAAGGACAGCAGCGCCTCACGGACACCCTGCGTCCCATAGGCGAACTTGGTCCCCACCCGGGCCTGGAGCGGGGTGGATGCAGCATCAACGATCGCGAGGTCGGTCATGCCCCCATGGGACCGCGGCGGAGGCCACCCCGTCAAAGCGAAGGGGGGAGCCCCCGCGATCAGACCGGCTCGGTGACCGCGAGCAGTGCCGAGAGCGCCCCGAGAGCCTCGGGGTTGACCCAGTAGAAGACAAAGGTCCCGCGCCGCTCACAGTCGACAAGGCCGGCCTCGCGCAGCAGCTTCAGGTGGTGCGAGATCGTCCCCGACGACAGGTCAAAGGCAGGGGTGATCTCGCAGACACACAACTCGGGCTGGGCCGCGATCATCGACACCATCCGCAGCCGGACCGGGTCACCGAGCGCCTTGAAGACCGGCGCCAGACGCACAGCATCAGCCTGCGTCACCGGTGAGGTCGCCAGTCCGCAGCAGGTGACGGCCTGCTCCCGCGGCACGGACTCGAGGATGCTCATCGCCCTATCTTGACACATGCCAAAGTAGAAGGACATGCTTCGCTTGGCAGTTGATTCGACATCCATCGAAGCAGGAGCACCGTGAACACCGCAAGAGACACCCACGAGGCCGTGCGCGAGCGCTACGCCGCCGCCGCCCGCGACCAGCTGGAAACCGGCGGCTCCTGCTGCGGCCCCACCGCCACCGACCCGATCACCGTGGGGCTCTACGAGGGGACGGACTCCCCTTCGGACACCGCGCTCGCCGCCTCGCTCGGTTGCGGCAACCCGACCGCCCTGGCCGACCTCTCCCCCGGCGAGGACGTGCTCGACCTCGGGTCCGGCGGCGGCCTCGACGTCCTGCTCTCCGCGCGACGGGTCGGCCCCACCGGCACCGCCACCGGCCTCGACATGACCGACGAGATGCTCGAGCTCGCCCGGTGCAACCAGGCAGAGGCAGGCGTCACCAACGCTCGCTTCGTCCGCGGGACCATCGAGGAGATCCCCCTTGACGACGCGTCCGTCGACGTCGTCATCTCCAACTGCGTCATCAACCTCTCGCCTGACAAGGCGTCCGTGGCCAGCGAGTGCCACCGCGTGCTGCGCGCGGACGGTCGCTTCGCCGTGTCCGACATCGTCCTGCTGCGCGAGATCCCCGACGCGCTGCGCGGGATCATCGGACTGTGGACCGGTTGCGTCTCGGGCGCCCTCCTCGACACCGACTACATCGCCACGCTGACGGAGGCTGGGTTCGCCGACGCGTCGGTCGAGGTCACCCGCACCTTCGACCGGGCAGAGCTGGAGCGCATGTCCGACATGGTCGACGGCCAGCTCCCCGAGGGATGGTCGCTCGAGGACGTCATGGACTCGCTCCAAGGCGCCTTCGCCAGCGCCTTCATCCGCGCCCGCAAGGGTGACGCCTGATGACCACGGACACGATGACCCCGCCGCGCCTGTCGACGCTCGACCGCTACCTGGCCGTCTGGATCGGGCTGGCCATGGTCGCCGGCCTGCTGCTCGGCCGGCTCGTCCCGGGGCTCGGCACGGCGTTGAGCGCGATCGAGATCGACGGCATCTCCCTGCCGATCGCCATCGGCCTGCTCGTCATGATGTACCCGGTGCTCGCCAAGGTCCGCTATGACCGCCTCGACACCGTCACCAGCGACCGGCGACTGCTCGGCTCCTCGCTCGTCCTGAACTGGATCATCGGCCCGGCGCTGATGTTTGCCCTGGCTTGGCTCCTGCTGCCCGACCTGCCGGAGTACCGCACCGGCCTGATCATCGTCGGACTCGCCCGCTGCATCGCGATGGTCATCATCTGGAACGACCTGGCGTGCGGCGACCGCGACGCCGCGGCCGTGCTCGTGGCGATCAACAGCCTCTTCCAGGTCGTCGCCTTCGCCGCTCTCGGCTGGTTCTACCTCACCGTGCTGCCGGGCTGGCTCGGCCTGGACCAGACGGACCTGGATGTGTCCGCGTGGCAGATAGCCAAGTCCGTGCTGATCTTCCTCGGCATCCCACTGCTCGCCGGCTACCTCACCCGCCGGGGCGGGGAGCGCCGTTGGGGCCGTGAGCGGTACGAAGAGTCCTTCCTGCCCAAGATCGGCCCATGGGCCCTCTACGGGCTGCTCTTCACCATCGTGCTGCTCTTCGCTCTGCAGGGTGAGCAGATCACCTCCAAGCCCGGCGACGTCGCCCGGATCGCGCTGCCGCTGCTCGCCTACTTCGCGATCATGTGGGGCATCGGCTACGCCACCGGCCGGCTGCTCGGCATGTCCTACGAGCGCACGACGACTCTCGCCTTCACCGCCTCGGGCAACAACTTCGAGCTGGCGATCGCCGTGGCGATCGCGACCTTCGGCGCGACGAGCGGCCAGGCCCTCGCCGGCGTCGTCGGACCACTCATCGAGGTCCCCGTCCTCGTCGGCCTGGTCTACGTCAGCCTCGCGCTGCGCAAACGGTTCACACCCCCTTCGTCAGTAGTCGACGCCACACACCAAGGAGCCAGCCGATGAGCCGACCGTCCGTCCTCTATGTCTGCGTGCACAACGCCGGCCGATCGCAGATGGCCGCCGCATACACCCGCGTGCTGTCCGAGGGCGCCGTCGAGGTGCGCTCGGCCGGCTCCGCGCCGGCCGACTCGATCAACCCGGCGGTCCACGCGGCGATGCTCGAGGACGGGATCGATCTGTCCGCCGAGTCGCCCAAGGTGCTGACGACCGAGGCCGTGCAGGCCAGCGAGGTCGTCATCACGATGGGGTGCGGCGATGCCTGCCCGATCTTCCCCGGCAAGAGGTACGAGGACTGGCAGCTCGAGGACCCCGCCGACCAAGGGGTCGAGTCCGTGCGGCCGATCCGCGACGACATCAAGCGACGTGTCGGCGAGCTGCTCGCCTCGCTCGACGTGCCCGTCCAGGACGGGCCGCGCTGACGCCCTCCTCCGATCCGGCGATGCGGAGACAACTCTGCCGCAACGTTAGAGTGGCTGGCGCCGGTTCCCCACGCCATCACGACGCTTGCCGGCCACAGGAGGATGCATTGAGTGACGACGTGACCAGGGAGGCCACCCGGCGACGGACATTTGCGGTGATCTCTCACCCCGATGCCGGCAAGTCCACCCTCACGGAGGCACTCGCTCTCCACGCGCACGCCATCGCCCAGGCCGGTGCCGTCCACGGCAAGGGATCCCGGCGCGGCGTGGTCTCCGACTGGAACGAGATGGAGCAGGCGCGCGGCATCTCGATCACCTCTGCCGCGCTGCAGTTCCGCGTCCAGGACGTCGTGATCAACCTGCTCGACACCCCCGGCCACGCCGACTTCTCCGAGGACACCTATCGCGTCCTGTCGGCCGTCGACTGCGCCGTCATGCTCCTCGACGCGGCCAAGGGACTGGAGCCCCAGACGCTCAAGCTCTTCGAGGCCTGCCGGGCTCGGGCGACCCCCGTGATCACGCTGATCAACAAGTGGGACCGGCCTGGCCAGGAGCCGCTGGAGCTCCTGGACGAGATCAGTGACCGGCTGGGCATCCACCCCACACCGCTGAACTGGCCCGTGGGGATCGCCGGGGACTTCCGTGGGCTGACGGATCCGGCCACGGGTGGGATGACGGAGTTCACGCGCACGGCGGGAGGGGCCACGATCGCGGTCGGGGAGTCACTCACTCCCGCTGAGGCGTTCGAGCGCCATGGCGAGGACTGGGAGCGGGCCGCCGAGGAGTTCGAGCTGCTCACCGCCTCCGGTCACGCCCACGACCAGGAGAGCTTCCTGGCCGCTCAGTCCACGCCGGTCCTCTTCTCCGCAGCAGTGCAAAACTTCGGTGTCGCCGAGCTGCTCCAGACCGTGATCGACCTCGCTCCGGCACCGAGCGCGTGGACCGACGTCGAGCGCCAGCCCCGGCCGGTCGAGGCGCCCTTCTCCGGGTTCATCTTCAAGGTCCAGACCGGGATGGACCCGGCCCACCGGGACCGGATGGCCTTCATGCGGGTCTGCTCCGGGCGCTTCGAGCGGGGTGCTGTCCTCACCCAGTCCCGCACCGGGCGCCCCTTCCAGACCAAGTACGCGCAGTCGGTCTTCGGCAGGGAGCGCGAGACCATCGACGAGGCCTACCCCGGCGATGTCGTCGGCCTGACCAATGCGCAGGCGCTCCAGGTGGGCGACACCCTCTACGACTCCCGCCCCGTCAGGTATCCCGGCCTGCCGCGGTTCGCCCCGGAGCACTTCGCCGTCTTCCGCTCCCGCGACACCGGACGGGCCAAGCAGTTCCGTCGAGGGATCGAGCTGCTCGACCAGGAGGGCGTCGTCCAGGTCCTCGTCTCCGACCGCCGCGGAGTCCAGGCCCCCGTCCTGGCGGCCGTCGGGCCCATGCAGTTCGAGGTCGCGGCCCACCGGCTCGAGCACGAGTTCGGCGCCCCGGCCAGCCAGGACCACCTGTCCTACAGCGTCGCGAGCCGGGTCGTCCCCGAGGCCGTGTCCGCCGTCGATCGCCAGAGCGGCGCGGAGGTGCTCGAACGCACCGATGGTGTGGTGGTGGCGCTCTTCGCCGACGCCTGGCGGATGCACGCCATCGCGGGACGGCTGCCCGACGGCAGCCTGCCGCCGATCTTTGCCGCCGACGACAAGGTGGGGACGTGACCGATCGCCACGTCCTGATCGGCGAGGTGGTCACCCGCACCGGGCTCTCACACCGCACCCTGCGGTACTACGAGGAGATGGGCCTGCTCACGCCCACCGCGCGCACCGAGGGCGGCTTCCGCCTCTACGGCGACGCGGACATCGAGCGGCTGCTCCTGATCAAGCCGATGAAGCCCCTCGGCTTCTCGATCGAGGAGATGCGTCAGCTCGTGGACGCCCTCGATGTCCTCGCGGACCCGGCAGGACCCGCAGCCGACACGTCGTCGGCCCGGGCGCAGGTCGACGCGATCCACGCTGACGCACTCACCCGGGTGGCCGAGCTGAAGGAAGCCACCGCTCGCGCAGAGGCCTTCACCGATGCCCTGGCCCAGACCGCGCAGCCACAACCACCGACGACCAACCCTGCCGTGACGTCAAAGTAGGCTCGCACTCAGACATAGCACGATCGAAGCACCCCACAACCAAGGAGATCAATGAGTCATCCGCACCCCGAGCTGGGCGCACCACCCGCACTGCCCAAGGACGCCCTGCGAGTCATCCCGCTGGGAGGTCTCGGCGAGGTGGGCCGCAACATGATGGTCCTGGAGCACCGCGGCAAGCTGCTGGTGATCGACTGCGGCGTCCTCTTCCCCGAGGAGCACCAGCCGGGCGTCGACGTCATCCTGCCGGACTTCAGCTATCTGAAGGACCGCATGAACGACATCGTGGGCATCGTCCTGACCCACGGGCACGAGGATCACATCGGCGGCGTTCCGTACCTGCTGAAGCAGCGCAACAACATCCCGCTGATCGGGTCGCGACTCACCTTGGCGCTGATCACGGCGAAGCTCAAGGAGCACCGGATCAAGCCCACGACCATCGAGGTCGTCGAGGGTGACCACCGCGATCTGGGGCCCTTCGGCTGCGAGTTCATCGCGGTCAACCACTCCATCCCCGACGGGCTGGCCGTCGCGGTGCGCACCACGGCAGGACTGCTGCTGCACACCGGCGACTTCAAGATGGACCAGTTCCCGCTGGACAAGCGGCTGACGGACCTGCCCGCCTTTGCTCGGCTGGGCGCCGAGGGCGTCGACCTCTTTTGCACCGACTCCACCAACGCGGAGGTGCCCGGCTTCACGACCGCCGAGAAGGACCTGGCGCCGGCCATCGAGACCGTCTTCCGCACGGCCCCGGGTCGGGTCGTCGTCTCCAGCTTCGCCAGTCACGTCCACCGCATCCAGCAGGTGCTGGACTCGGCACACCGGCACAAGCGCAAGGTCGCCTTCGTCGGTCGATCGATGGTGCGCAACATGGACATCGCCCGACAGCTCGGCTATCTCGACGTCCCCCGCGGGCTCATCGTCGATGCCAAGGAACTGTCCAAGATGCCTGACAACAAGGTCACCCTGGTGTGCACCGGCTCCCAGGGTGAGCCCATGGCTGCGCTGTCTCGCATGGCCAGCGGTGACCACCAGATCCGCATCGCCGAAAACGACACGGTGCTGCTGGCCTCCTCACTCATCCCCGGCAACGAGACCTCGATCTCGCGCGTCATCAACGGCCTGACCCGGCGGGGCGCCAATGTCGTCCACAAGGGCAATGCCAAGGTGCACGTCTCCGGCCACGCCAGTGCGGGCGAGCTCGTCTACTGCTACAACCTCGTCAAGCCGCGCAATGTCATGCCGGTCCACGGCGAGTGGCGTCACCTGCGGGCCAACGCCGACCTGGCCATCGCCACCGGTCTCGACCCGGCTCACGTGCCGGTCGTCGACGACGGTGTCGTGGTCGACCTGCAGGACGGCGAGGTGCGCGTCACCGGCAAGGTCCGCGCCGGGTACGTCTACGTCTCCGCGGGAACCGTGGGCGGCGTGACCGAGGAGAGCCTGCGCGACCGGGTCACCCTGAGCCAGGAAGGCATCGTCACGGTGCTCGCGTTGATCGACATCGACACGGGCAAGCTGGTCGAGCCGCCCGAGTTCCTCGCCCGAGGGTTGGGCGCCGACGACTCCCTCTTCGAGGATGCGATCCCGTCCATCGAGAAGGCGCTCGCGGCCGCAGCTGCAGACGGGGTGGGCGACCCGATCGACCTCGAGAAGCGGATCGGGCGCGCGGTCTCCCAGTGGGCCGGCCGCAAGCACCGCCGCAACCCCTTGGTCATCCCGGTGGTCGTCGAAGCATGATCGTCGCCGGTCACGGCCCTAGCATCGGGGTCGTGACCGGCTACCGTCCCCTGCCCGACGAGACCGTCCTGCGTTCGTACGCTCGCGTGCAGAGTGGGGACAGCAGATTTCCCACTTCGCCGATGAGTTGATCTTGACCGATGTGCGCCTCATCGTGGTGAGCAAGGGAGCGCTGCGGGACGCTCGGGGGATCCAGGACTTCCCACTGCGCTCGATCCGGGTGACCAGCGGCCGGCCGCAGGTCGGTGACACACCTCGCCCCTCGGCTCGAGATCGCATTCGACGACAGCACGCAGATCTTCCGCTTCCAGGGTGGGCAGCGCGAGACGCAGATGTGGGCCGACTCCATCGAGCGAGCCGCGACCGGCAGACCGGTCGACGCCAGCCACCCGGACCCGGGCCTCATGGCTGGGTGCCGGGAATTCGCGTCCACACTCAGGGACGAGATCCGCCTCATCCTGACCGCCGGGCGGCGCTGAGGCCTCCCGGAGACTCGGCTCAGGCCTGTGCAAGCGCCAGCACCTCGGCGCTCGGCAGCGCGGCCAGCTCGGCCGCGTCCACGAGCAGCTTGGACCCGCGGACCCCGGAGCCGATGACGACCTCGCCGGCTGCCACGACGGCCTCGTCGATCAGGACCGGCCAGTCCGCGGGCAGTCCGATCGGCGTGATGCCGCCGTACTCCATGCCGGTCGTCTCGACGGTCTCGTCCATCGGGGCGAAGGAGATCTTGCGCGCGTCGAGGTGGCGCCGCACGATGCCGTTGATGTCCGCCCGGTCGCTCGCGAGGACGAGGACGGCGGCGTGCTTGGTCTCCCCTCCCCTTCGCCCGGCGACGACGACGCAGTTGGCGGAGAACTCCGCGGGAGAGCCGTAGGCCTCGCAAAAGGCTGCGGTGTCCGCCAGCTCAGGGTCGATCTCGGCGACGCGGGCGGAGGGAAGCCCCGCGATGGCTGCCGCCACGGACGCGGCGAGCAGATCGGACCGCTCCGCCGCGGGGGTCCAGGTCAGGGTGCCGGCTGCAGTGCTCATGGTCTGACGATATGGGCATCCCTTCGAGACGGTCGCGGGGCGGCCTCCTCAGGGAGCGTTGGGTAGCGTCGGCACATGAGCTCAGCCGCTGATCGTGCCGGGACGCCCGCGCTGCCCGAGGACCTCATCGACGTCAGCCACGTCGTCACCGCCTACTACGCCGTCCAGCCCGACCCGGACGATGTCGACCAGCAGGTCGCCTTCGGCACGAGCGGGCACCGCGGACGGTCGGTGGACGGGTCCTTCAACGAGGCGCACATCCTCGCCACGACCCAGGCGATCGTCGACTTCCGTCGGGCCGTGGGCATCGACGGACCTGTCTTCCTCGGACGCGACACCCACGCCCTCTCCGAGCCCGCCTGGACGAGTGCGTTGGAGGTGCTGATCGGCAACGACGTGACCGTCCTCGTCGACTCCCGCGACGGCTACACGCCGACCCCCGCGATCTCGCACGCGATCCTCACCGCCAACCGCGGCAAGGACCTCAGCGCGAAGGGGGTGGGCCTGGCTGACGGCATCGTCGTCACCCCGTCGCACAACCCGCCGAGCGACGGCGGGTTCAAGTACAACCCGCCCCATGGTGGGCCTGCCGACACCGACGCGACGACCGCCATCGCCGACGCGGCGAATGCCCACCTGCGGGAGGGGCTGCGGCAGGTGCGGCGGGCCCCCTTCGCCCGGGCA
This sequence comes from Janibacter limosus NBRC 16128, assembly GCF_001570985.1. GTDB lineage: Bacteria > Actinomycetota > Actinomycetes > Actinomycetales > Dermatophilaceae > Janibacter > Janibacter limosus. The sequence continues at coordinate 8,762 of NZ_BCSS01000028.1, forward strand.
CGGGCTGCGGCCACCGACCACGACTACCTCGCCGCCTATGTCACCGACCTGCCCGATGTCGTTGACCTGCAACGGATCAAGGACGCCGGTGTGCGGATCGGCGCCGACCCGATGGGTGGCGCGGCCGTGCACTACTGGGGCGAGATCGGCGAGCACCACGGCCTTGACCTGACCGTCGTCAACCCGCTCGTCGACGCGACGTGGCGCTTCATGACGCTCGACAAGGACGGCAAGATCCGGATGGACTGCAGCTCGCCGGCAGCCATGGCGAGCCTCATCCAGCAGCGCGACCGGTACGACATCGCGACGGGCAACGACGCCGACTCCGACAGGCACGGGATCGTCACCCCTGATGGCGGACTGATGAACCCCAACCACTACCTCGCCGTCGCGCTGCAATACCTCTACGGCGGTGCGCGGCCCGGCTGGTCGAGCGAACGCATCGGCAAGACGCTCGTGTCGAGCTCGATGATCGACCGCGTCGCTGCTGACCTCGGCAAGGAGCTGTGGGAGGTGCCGGTCGGGTTCAAGTGGTTTGTGCCCGGGCTGCTCGACGGGTCGGTCGGGTTCGGCGGGGAGGAGTCCGCTGGCGCGTCCTTCCTGCGGCACGACGGGTCGGTGTGGACGACCGACAAGGACGGCATCATCCTCGCGCTGCTCGCCTCCGAGATCCTCGCGACGACCGGCCGCTCCCCCAGCGAGCACTACACCGACCTCGTGGCCCGTCATGGCGAGCCCGCCTATGCACGCGTCGACGCACCGGCCACACGGGAGCAGAAGGCCGCACTCAAGGCCCTCACGCCCGACGCCGTCACCGCGGACGAGCTGGCAGGAGAGCCGATCACGGCCAAGCTCACCCAAGCTCCCGGCAACGGCGCGGCGATCGGTGGACTCAAGGTCGTCACCGAGTCCGCGTGGTTCGCCGCCCGACCCTCCGGCACCGAGGACGTCTACAAGATCTACGCCGAGTCCTTCCGCGGCCCCGACCACCTGGCGCAGGTGCAGGCGGACGCCAAGGGGGTCGTGGACGCCGCGCTCCGCGGGTGACGCAGCTGACCTGACCAGCACGATGGTTGTGTGTTGAACCGGTAGCCATGGGAGCCGGCGTCGCCACATGGAGCTCGCCGGCACGCTGGACTACCACTTCAACACACAACCAGCGGGGCTACCGTGAGCAGGTGACCACCCCGATCCTCACCGCGGCCGCCGTCGACGCAGCAGCGGCCCTGCTCGCCGATGTCCTGCCCGCGACCCCGCTGCAGCGCAGCGAGCGCCTGTCCGCCGCGACCGGCGCCGACGTCTGGCTCAAGCGTGAGGACCTGCAGCCGGTGCGCTCCTACAAGCTGCGCGGCGCCTTCAACTTCATCTCCAACCTGAGCGACGAGGAGCGGGCCAAGGGAGTCGTCGCCGCGTCCGCCGGCAACCACGCGCAGGGCGTCGCCTTCGCCGGTCAGCGTCTCGGCGTGCGGTCACGGATCTATCTGCCGCGCAACACCCCTCGTCAGAAGCGTGACCGTGTCGCCATCCTCGGCGGTGACCTGGTCGAGGTCATCGTCACCGGCGAGGTCTACGACGACGCTGCCAAGGCCGCAGCCGAGGACGCGGTCCGTACCGGTGCCGTCGTCGTCCCCGCCTTCGACGCGCTCGACACCATGGCCGGGCAGGGCACCGTGGCCATCGAGATCGTGCAGCAGCTGGGCAGGATCCCCGATCTCGTCACCGTCCCCGTCGGTGGCGGCGGGCTCCTCGGCGGGATGGCCACCTGGATGGCTGCCCACACCGCCTCGACCCGCCTGGTCGGCGTCGAGCCGGAGGGTGCTGCCTCGATGGCCGCCGCCCTGGCCGCCGGTGCCCCCGTGGACCTGGACGAGGTCTCCCCCTTCGTCGATGGCGCCGCGGTCCGGCGGGCCGGCACCCTCACCCACGCAGCGGTCGCCGCCACCGGCACCCACCTGACCTCCGTGTCCGAGGGCGCGCTGTGCGTCGAGATGCTCGCGATGTACCAGACCGACGGGATCATCGCCGAGCCCGCGGGAGCCTTGGCGACCACGGTGCTGGCCGACCTGCGGATCGAGCCCGGGTCCACCGTCGTCGCGGTCGTCTCCGGGGGCAACAACGATGTCTCACGATACGCGGAGATCGTCGAGCGGGCGCTGGTGCACGAGGGGCGCAAGCACTACTTCACCGTCGACTTCCCCCAGGAGCCGGGTGCCCTGCGTCGATTCCTCGACGAGGTGCTCGGCCCGGACGACGACATCACCTTCTTCGACTACATCAAGCGCAACAACCGCGACACCGGCACGGCCATCGTGGGCCTCGAGCTCGGCGACCCGGACGAGCTGGGCCCACTCCTGGCCCGCATGGACGCCTCCCCCCTGCGCATCGAGCGGATCCCGACGGACAGCCCGCTCTTCCGCCTCATCGGCTGACCTGGCGGAATACCCTCTAGGGGTATGCTGTTGTCGACGGTGACACCCCATCAGGAGGACCCATGGCCGGCTACAGCGGCAGCAAGGACGACTACCTCAAGCGCCTCAAGCGCGTCGAGGGACAGATCCGTGGCATCTCACGGATGGTCGAGGAAGACACCTACTGCATCGACATCCTCACGCAGGTGTCCGCGGCGACCAAGGCGCTGCAGGCCGTGAGCCTGGGCCTGCTCGAGGACCATGTCGGCCACTGCGTGGTCGACGCCGCCCGCGAGTCCGACGAGGCCGCGGCCGCCAAGGTCGCCGAGGCCAGCGCTGCCATCGCGCGGCTCGTCCGCTCCTGACGCGCAACGCGCCCCCTTCGCCTCCACAGACCCCTCCGAGCCCGCGAGATGATGCATCCATGAGCACCACGACCACCCCCCTCCCCGAGACCGAGGCCGGCGCGCACAGCGTCGACCTCGCGATCACCGGCATGACCTGCGCCTCCTGCAGCGCGCGGATCGAGCGCAACCTCGGCAAGATCGAGGGTGTCGAGGCGAGCGTCAACCTCGCCACGGAGAAGGCGACGGTCCACCACCCGGCCTCCGTCGACGTCGAGCAGCTCATCGCCACCGTGGAGTCCTCCGGCTACGGGGCGACGATCATCGAGCCCGATGCGCGCCTGACTCCCCCCACCCACACGCCCATCGCCCGCGCCGACCTGCAGCGTCGGGCCGTCGTCGCCGGTGTCCTCGCGCTCGTCGTGGTCATCCTCGCGATGGGCCCGTGGAGTTCCGCCGCCAACCCGTGGCTGCAGTGGCTGCTCACCACGCCGGTCGTCGCGTGGGCCGCCTGGCCCTTCCACCGGGCCGCCTATCTCAACGCCCGCCACCTGGCCTCGACGATGGACACCCTTGTCAGCCTCGGCGTGAGCGCCGCCTACCTGTGGTCCTTCGTCACCCTCGTCACCGGCGGCGGGCAGGACGGGCACTACTACTTCGAGACCGCCGCGGTCATCACCGCCTTCCTCCTCCTCGGTCGCTGGCTGGAGGCCCGGAGCAAGGACGAGGGCCGCTCGACGCTCACCGACCTCATGGACCTCGGGTCGAAGGGAGTCGCCGTCCAGCGGATCGACTCCCGCAGCCGGGCGACGACCGAGGTCATCCTGCCGCTCGACGAGCTGCAGGTCGGCGACCACTTCATCGTGCGCCCCGGCGAAAAGGTGGCGACGGACGGTGTCGTCCTCGACGGCACGAGCTCCATCGACACCTCGCTCGTCACCGGCGAGTCCGTCCCTGTCGACGTGCGCGCCGGTGACGCCCTCGACGCCGGCACGGTCAACACCTCCGGCCGGCTGATCGTCGAGGCGACCGCAGTCGGCGCGGACACCACCTATTCGCAGATCGTGCGGCTCGTCGAGCAGGCCCAGACGGGCAAGGCCGATGTGCAGCGGCTCGCTGACCGGGTCTCCGCCGTCTTCGTCCCCGTGGTCCTCGGCCTGGCGCTGCTGACCTTCGTCGGCTGGTGGATCGGGTCCGGCTCGGCGACGACCGCGATCGGTGTCGCCGTCACCGTCCTGATCATCGCCTGCCCCTGCGCGCTCGGCCTGGCCACGCCGATGGCCCTGCTCGTCGGCACGAGCCGCGGCGCCCAGCGCGGCGTGCTCATCAAGGGCCCGCAAGTCCTCGAGGACACCCGCCGCATCGACACGATCGTGCTCGACAAGACCGGGACGATCACGACCGGCATCGCGCAGGTCACCGACTTGGCCGCCGCACCGGGCCTGCACCCGGCCGCCGTGCTCACCGCCGCCGCTGCCGTCGAGTCCGGCAGCGAGCACCCCATCGCCCGAGCCATCGTGCGTCGCGCCCAGGACAAGGGCATCAAGATCCCGACGATCCGGGACTTCGAGAACCTCCCGGGCTCCGGTGCCGTCGCGACGATCAAGGACACCCGCGTCACCGTCGGTCGCGCCGACCTCTTCGACGAGGTGCCGGCCGAGCTGGCCACCCTCGAGCGCTCCGGCACGACGGTCTTCGTCGGCTGGGACGGCACCGCCCGCGGAGCGCTGACGGTCGCCGACGAGGTGCGCGACACCTCCGGCGACGCGATCCGTGCGCTGCGCGCCGAGGGGCTGCAGGTCTGGCTGCTGAGCGGCGACAACGAGCACAACGCGACGACGATCGCGGCCAAGGTCGGGATCGACCCGGAGCACGTCATCGCCGACGTCCGCCCGCAGGACAAGCACGACGTCATCGAGCAGATGCAGGCCGAGGGCCGGGTCGTCGCCATGGTCGGTGACGGTGTCAACGACGCTGCGGCCATCGTCAAGGCCGACCTCGGCATGGCCATGGGCACCGGCACCGATGTCGCCATGGAGTCGGCCGACATCGTCCTCGTGCACGCCGACCTCGAGTCCGTCCCGCGCGCGATCGCCCTCTCCCGGGAGACGCTCAAGGTGATCAAGCAAAACCTGGGCTGGGCCTTCGGCTACAACATCGCCGCCATCCCGCTCGCGATGGCCGGCCTGCTCAACCCGATGATCGCCGGTGCGGCGATGGCCCTGAGCTCGGTGCTCGTGGTGCTCAACTCGCTGCGCCTGCGGGGTGCGATCGACGACTGAGCGCCGGCAACGTCACCGGCCCGGGACTCTGCGCCGGGGACACAGATCGGCCCGGGAACCACCCCTGCGGATGCCCGGGCCGATCCAGTCTTGGGGCCGTCGCTACAGCTCGGCGTTCCACGCGTCCTTGTAGGAGAGCTTGCCGCCGGTCTGCATCAGCGCCCGGCGGTAGATCCGCTCCGCGACGAGGATGACGCCGACAGTGACTGCGGCCAGGATGCCCAGGCTGATCAGGGCCTCCCACCACTGCGCCTCGCCGGAGACCAGCCGCATCGGCTGCAGGATCGCGGAGAAGGGCGGGATCCAGGACAGCACCGTGACGACCGGACCGGTCGCAAACATCGCGCCGAAGAACATCACCATGAGCAGCATCGTCACGGGGAAGGACGTGGACTGGATGTCCTCCTGCCGCGAGGCGAGCGCCCCGGACACGGCGTACAACGCCGCGATCATCGTGAAGCCGGCGATGAAGAAGACGACGAACCAGATCAGCCCGGACGTGAGGCCGGGGAGCATGTCGCCCCAGTCGGTGAAGCTCGCCCCGACGATTGCCACGGCCGCGTAGAGGAGCAGCTGACCCACCGCCAGCGCCACGGCCGCGATGAGCTTGCCGAAGAGCAGGTGCCGCAGCGGGATGGAGGTCGCGATGATCTCGACGATCCGCGACTGCTTCTCCTCGGTGACGCTCATCGCGAGGTACATGCCGAAGATCGCGGCGGACATGTAGAAGAGGATCGCCATGCCGAAGCCGACGGCCTTGGCGATGCCCTGCTGCTCCGCATCCCCGTCGAGGATGTCGGTCGTGACAGCCGTCCCCTTCTGCAGGGCGGCGACATCAGTGCCGGCCTCGTCCGCGTTCGCCGTGAGGACCGCCGTGCTGATCGACTGGGTGGAGATGTCCTGCAGGCTCGAGCTGACCTCGGTCTTGCCGACGAGCTGCCAGCCGTCGTCGGTCTGGTGCAGCCACGCGTCGGCGGAGTCGTCCATGACGGCGGCCTCGGCGGCCTCGTCGTCAGCGACGTCGACCAGGGTGATCGTCACCTTGTCATCGATGCCCGGCGCCGCGTCCGCGACGACCTGGCCCATCTGCTGGGACTGGGACGTGACCGCGAGGTCATAGGTCGACGCCTTGTTGGCATTCCACGCCTGGAAGCCGAAGACGGCGATGAGGATGACGAGGGAGAGCAGGGTGGACCCGATGAAGGTCTTGTCCCGCAGTCGGACGGACAACTCGCGCTTGGCGACGAGCGTCCAGGCATTGGTGGTCTTCATGCCGTCACCTCTCGGTAGACCTCGGACAGGGGCGGGATGATCGGGGAGAGCTCGGTGACTCCTCCACGGCGCAGGCCCTCCGCGAGGACCTCGCCGAGCAGCCGTTGGCGCTCCACCTCGGAGTCGCTGGCCAGGTCCAGCACCGCGACCGGGCCGTCCACGTCGATGGTGGAGACACCGGGCACGTCGCGGACCCAGCCGGCGTCGCGGACGGCGACCAGACGGTGACGTCGCGGGGAGCCGCCGCGCAGCTCGGTGGGCGATCCGGTCGCCCGGACCTGCCCCTTGGCGAGGATGACGAGCTGGTCGCACAGCCGGTCGACGAGGTCGAGCTGGTGGCTGGAGAAGAGCACCGGCACACCGCGGGCCGTGTGCTCGCGCAGCAGCTCGGCCATCGAGTCGACGGCGTCGGGGTCGAGCCCGCTGAAGGGCTCGTCGAGGATCAGCGCCGCTGGCTCGATCATCAGCGCGGCAGCGATCTGCACCCGCTGCTGGTTGCCGAGCGAGAGGGCCTCGACGGTGTCGCCGGTGCGCTCGCCCAGCCCGAGTCGCTCGAGGAGCGTCATGACGGACTCGCGGGCCGCCGTGGTCGACAGGCCCTTGAGCTGGCCGAGGTAGATCAGCTGATCGGCGACCTTTTGCTTGGGGTAGAGCCCCCGCTCCTCCGGCATGTAGCCGATCGTGCGCTGGTCGGCGGCGGTGATCGGCCGATCGCCCCACATGACCCGGCCGTCGGTGATCGACAGCACGCCCATGATCATCCGCATGGTGGTCGTCTTGCCCGCGCCGTTGCCGCCGACGAATCCGGTCATTGTGCCCTGCGGCACGGAGAAGTCGATGTGGTCGACGGCGGTGAAGTCCCCGAAGCGTCGCGTCAGGCCCTCGACGGTGATGGTCTGCGGTGCTCTGTCCATGCCGCCAACGCTATGGACCGGAGGGTCGGAGCGGATCCACCCCGAGGGTGGTCTTGGGACGAAGGGGGTCTCCCCCTCCGGGGGGAGACGGCTCAGCGCTCGACGATCCCGGCCTCGTGGGCGATGATCACGGCGCCCACCCGATCGCGCACCTGCAGCTTGGCGAAGATGCTCGACACGTGCGTCTTGACCGTCGCGGCACCGATGACGAGGTCGGCGGCGATCTCGGAGTTGGACCGGCCGGCACCCATGAGCCGCAGGACGTCCAGCTCGCGGTCGGTGAGGTGGGCGAGCAGGTCGGCGTGCCTCCCTTCGCCCCCTGTGGAGGGGGCACGCGGGGCGCTCATCTGGGCGATGACCCGCTGGGTGACCTCCGGGGCGAGCAGCGCGTGGCCGTGGCCGACGGCCCGCAGTGCGTCGACGAGCTGGTCGGCCTCCGCATTCTTGAGCAGGAAGCCGCTCGCGCCGGCCTGCAGCGCGTCGAAGAGGTAGTTGTCCGCGTCGAAGGTCGTCAGGATGATGACTCGACCGAGGTCGCGCTCGACGATCTCGCGAGTTGCGGCGATGCCGTCCATGACGGGCATCTGCACGTCCATGACGATGACATCGGGGCGCTCTTGCTCGGCCAGGTCGATCGCCTCGCGTCCGTTGGCCGCCTCCCCGACGACCACGAGGTCCTCCTCGACGGAGAGCATCATCGCGAAGCCGGACCGGATGATCGGCTGGTCGTCGACGAGCAGCACCCGCAGCGTGTCCGTCATGACTCCTCCGTCCGAAGGGGGATGCGCGCCCGAACCCGATAGCCACCCAGGGGGCGGGGCCCGATCTCGATGCTCCCGTGGTGCGAGGAGACCCGCTCGCGGATCCCCAGCTGGCCCATGCCGGTGCCCGAGGTCCCCGGCCGCGGACGGCCGTCGTCGGTGACCTCGATCTCCGCGTGCTCGTCACCGACGCGGACGATCACGCGGGCGCGCTGCGCGGTCGAGTGCCGCACGACATTGGTCAGCGCCTCCTGCGCGGTGCGATAGAGGGAGTGACCGATCGCGGTGGGGACCGCGTCGAGGGCACCGGGTGAGTCCTCCACCACCTCGTGGGTGACGGTCAGGGCCGTGCCGTCGCGCGCGGCCGCGAGGTCGGCGACATCCGCCAGGGTCGGCTCGGGCGCGTGGCCCACCGTGGCCCGGCCGGTCTCGTCGGAGGGTGCTTCGCCCATCCGCAGCGTGCCGAGCAGCCCGCGCATCTGCGTGACGGCATCCCGGCTGCCACCCTCGATCCGCAGCAGCGCCCCCTTCGCCGCCTCCGGGTCCTTGTCGAGCACACGACGGGCCGCGGCCGCCTGCACCCCGATACCGGAGACGTGGTGGGCGACGACATCGTGCAACTCGCGCGCGATCCGCAGCCGCTCCTCGACGACCGCAGCCTCACGCAGCTGACCGGTCTGCTCACGGATGGTCTCGGTCTGGGTCTGCAGGCCCATCCGCTGACGAGCCGAGCGCCAGGCCACCTGGCCACCGAGCACGGCGCCACCGAAGTAGAGGATGTTGATGATGCTGAGCATCATGGGCGCCGCGATCGTCGGCGCGATCCACGCGTCCGGGTCAGCCTCCCTCACCATGCCCGCGGTCGCCTGCCCCACGGCGAAGCCCCAGACGAGCCAGAGGAACATCAGGAAGAGGATGACCCCGTAGACGGCGGCCATCGTGCGCCGGTTGCGGGCCCACGCGACACCGCCGAGGACGACGAGGAAGTAGGACACCTGCGTCGACAGCAGGCTGGCCATGAGCGGCTCGTACGAGGAGATCGCCCAGTACGCGAGGCTCGCCGCGGCGACGGTGAGCAGGGGGTACCGGCGCCGGGTGAGGAGGAAGAGGGCAGGGATCGCGGTGAGCAGCCACTGCTGCCACACCGGCTGATCGACCTCGGTGAGGCTGCCGAGCGCGCGCATGAGCTCGAGGACGAAGAGGGAGAGCGCGACGACCGTCAGGGTGAAGAGCGCGTCGCCGCGGCTGATCGTGCCGCCGGGTCGCTCCCAGTCGTCGTCGAGGGCGAAGAACCCACCGACGCTGTCGGACCAGGCCATGGGGAGCCGGTCAGAGGGTGACCGGGCCACCCGGGGTGTTGAAGGTGACCGACATCAGACCGGGCGTGCCGTGCGGGGCGACGAACTCGAAGTCGATGACCGAGGAGGTCTCCTCGGGCGGCAGGCCACCGAGCCAGTCGGTGACGCGCGCCTGGTCGCCGGCGATCATCAGGGAGGAGATGGTGACCGCGGTGGCCGCCTCCTCGCTGGGGTGCGGCGAGCCCTCGCCCCACTTGACGAAGAAGGGCAGCTGCGGATCGGCGAGCGTGCCCTTGATGCCGATCTGCTTCCACAGGAACTCACGGCCGTCGGACAGGCGACGGTTGCCCGCGACGGCCTTGCGGTCCAGGCGCTCCTCGACCTCTTCGATCTCGGCGTCGACGCGGATGACCCAGCCCATCCAGCCGCCACCGGCCTCGGAGCGGGCGCGCACGACCTGACCGAAGGGGGCCTTGTCGGAGCTCGGGTGGTCGAGGACCTCGACGACCTCGACATAACGCTCGTGGGCGAGCGGCAGGATCATGTTGCGCGTGCCGAAACGCGGGTGGATCCCCCCATCGACAGCGGTCACGCCAAGTGCCTCGCCCAGACGTTGGGCTGTGGCCTTGACACCGGACTGGTCTGCAGCATAGGAGACGTGGTCGACGCGCATGCACGCATCGTGACACAGGCCGCAGTCAGGCCCGTAATCGGGTCCGGTCAGATGCTCCGTCGCTGGCGCACGGCCTCGTACACGACGATCGCTGCCGAGGTCGCGACGTTGAGGGAATTGGCCCGCCCCACCATCGGGATCCGCACCTTGTGGTGCGCCCGGGCGAGCGCCGCGTCGGTCAGTCCGTACTTTTCCGACCCGACGGCCACCGCGACCGGACCGGTCAGGTCGGCGTCGGTGTGCTCGATGTCCGTGTCAGGCGTCGTGGCGACGATCTCGACGCCACGATCGGCCAACCAGGTCCACACCTCGTCGGTGCTCGCCGCAGCCACGGGGACCGAAAAGACGGTGCCCTTGCTCGAGCGGATGACATTGGGGTTGCCCCAGTCGGTGACCGGGTCGGCGGCGATGACGAGCGCGACTCCGGCGGCGTCGGCGGTGCGCAGCATGGCGCCGAGGTTGCCGGGCTTCTCCACCCCTTCGCACAGCAGGACGAGGGCTGCGTCGGGCAGGTCGATGTCGTCGAGGTCCCGTCCGGGCGCGGGGACCTTGGCCAGGATGCCGTCGGGCCCCTCGCGGTAGGCCACCTTCTGGAAGGCGGTCCGGCCCAGCTCGACGACCTCGGCGCCCACTGCGCGAGCACGCTCGACGAGCTCGGCACCGACCTGCTCGTCGAGCATCAGCTCGGGGCAGTGGAAGAGGGCCAGCGGGCGGACGCCGGAGTCCAGCGCGAGCGTGGTCTCCTCGAGACCCTCGAGGAGCGTGACACCCGAGGTCTCACGGACGCGACGACGACGCAGGGCGACGAGGTCCTTGAGGCGCTGGTTGGCCGGGGATGTGATGACGAGATCGGACATGGCGGGTCCAGCATGCCGCACAATCGGTGGATGCCTGTCGACCGCCCCGTCATTGTCTCGCGCGTCGTCGCTGCGATCACCGCGATGATCATGGCCATGCTGGCCGTCGCGGCGCTCGGCGAGTGGGTCCTGATCCCGTCGTCGTGGATCCGCGAGATCGACGCGCGGGGCGTCACGTGGGGCATCGACACGCTGGCCGGACACCAGAGCTGGCACGATGCAGCAGTGCTCTGGGCCGTGCTCAGCGGGCCGTGGTTCGTCTACCCCTGCGTGGCGATCCTCGGGGGCGTGCTCGCCGTGCGTCGTCGCATCACCGCGAGGGCCGCGATCGTCACGCTCCTCATCGGTCTCCTCGGCTGGGGCCTGGGCGCCTGGTGCAAACTGCTCGTCGAGCGCCCCCGCCCCATCGACGCGGTCGTCGAAGTAGGCGGCTGGTCCTATCCGAGCGGGCATGCCACCAACATCTCGATCGGCGCAGTGCTGGTCATCTCGCTCGTGCAGGTCGTGCAGCGCGCCTGGGTCCGGTGGAGCGCAACCGTGCTCGCCGTCATGGGCGCTGCTCTCACCGCCGCCGACCGCATCCTGCTCGGCGTCCACAACATCAGCGACGTCACGATGGGCCTGGTGCTCGGGACGGTGGTCACCCTCCTCGGGCTGGCCCTCCTCCCTGCGGTCCCGACCACCGAGCGTCCCGTGCCCTAGGAGGACGTCCGCAGACGTCCGTCGCGGACCTCCCAGCGGCGGGTGATGCCGATCCGCTCGAGGAAGCCCTCGTCGTGGCTGACCACGAGCAGCGCCCCCTCGTAGGCACTCAGCGCGTCGACGAGCTGGTCGATGCTGTCGACGTCGAGGCTGTTGGTCGGCTCGTCCAGGACGATCAGGTGCGGCGCCGGATCGGCGAGCAGCACGCTGGCGAGGGCAACCCGGAAGCGCTCGCCACCCGACAGCTCCGCGACGGATCGCTCGGCGAGCGCACCGCGGAAGAGGAAGCGCGCCAACGACGCCCGCACCTGCTGCGGCGCAACGGTGGGCGCGGCAGCACGGACGGTCTCGAGGATGCTCAGGTCCTCGTCGAGCTCGATCCGCTGCGGCAGGTGACCCACCTCGTCGATCCGCCGGACGAGCCGGGCCACCGGCTCGACTGCCGTGGTCAGGCCGAGGACCTCCCGCAGGAGGGTGGTCTTGCCGGCCCCGTTGGCTCCGGACAGCGCGATCCGCTCCGGCCCTCTGACGACGAAGGCGCTGTCCTGAGGAGCGAGGCCGTGAGCGGCCGAGCCTCGAAGGGGAGTACCTGTCGCCTCGCGCAGCTCCAACACCGTCCGGCCGGCCGGCACCCGTGTCCCAGGGAGCTCGATGCGCACGGAGCGGTCCTCGCGGACCCGGCCCTCGGCCTGCGTCAGCGAGGTCCGGGCTCGGTCGAGGCGGTCGTCGTGGAGGTGACGGTGCTTGGCGGCTGACTTCTCGGCCTTCATGGCCCAGGTGTTCATGACGATCTTGGGCGCCCGCTTGCTCGCCCGGTCGCGATCGGCGATCCGCTGGCGACCGGCCAGCTTGGTCTCCGCCTCGATGCGGTCGCGCTTCTGCCGCAGCACGTCCTGCTCTGCAGCCTGCACGGTATCGGCTGCCGCCTGCTGCTCGGCCTCGATCGCGGCGCGGTGGACCGACCACGGCCCGTCGAAGCCGCGCAGCTCGTGGCCGTGCACCTCGACGATGCGGTCGACGTGCTCGAGCAGGTCGGTGTCGTGGCTGACCACGACGAGCGAGCGCCCGGTCGGCCACGCGTCGATCACCTCGACGAGACGCTGTCGGGCCGCCCGGTCGAGGTTGTTGGTCGGCTCGTCGAGCAGGGCGATGTCGGCCCGCTGCAGCTGGAGCGCAGCGAGCCCCACGGTGACGACCTCGCCGCCGGAGAGCGTGCCGAGGGGCCGATCGAGCAGGTCGGCGTCGGCGGTCAGACCGAGGGCTGCCAAGGTCGAGAGCGCTTCGGCCTCGACGCCCCAGTGTCCCTCTGCCGCATCGAAGTCCGTCTGCTCGAGGGAGCCGGCTGCGACCCGGGCGATGGCCGCGAGCGCCGGTGCGATGCCGAGTGCCTGGGCCACCGTCTGCTGCGTGTCGAGGCCGAGCTGCTGCGGCAGGGTCGCGACAGACCCGGCGACGTGGAGCGTCCCGTCGCTCGGCATGAGTTCCCCGGTGATCAGGCGCAGCAGCGTGGTCTTGCCCGAGCCGTTGCGCCCGACGAGGCCGGTACGCCCCGGGCCGAAGGATCCGCTGACGTCGTCGAGGGCACGCGTGCCGTCGGGCCAGTCGAGGGTGAGGTGGGTGAGGGTGACGAGGGCGTCCGCCCCCGGGATGGGTGATGACATGGAGATCTCCGTACCGTCGCTGCGCACGCGCCGACGGGACTCGCGGTGCGTGGGCCGCGGTCGGTCGCGCTCTTCAGTCGCAGGAGATCTGGTGCCGCATCGGGCGGGTCATCACCTTGTGGTCGAGGGGACCGGGCGCTGTCACCGGCCGGTCTGACCCGACAAGGCTAGGGCTCCCCCCTTCGCCCCGGCAAGCGCTTTGATGACGAAGGGGGGCGCCTCAGATCCGCTGGTGGCGGGCCCGGGCGAAGCAGTACAGGCCAAAGGCGATCAGGCCCGCCGCGACCACCGTGAGGAGCACCGGGCCAAAGGGCTGGTCGCGCAGGCTCTTGAGCGCGCCGTCGAGGCCGGAGGCTTCGGATGACTGGTGCTGGACGGCGGCGATGACGAAGAAGACTCCGACGAGGGCGAGGACCGCTCCCTTCGCCGGGTAACCGATCGTGCCGGACCGGGTCGCCCACGTGCCGGGGTCCTCCTCGAGGTCGTCGAGGAACGTGCGGGAGAGCCCCTTGTAGACGTGGTACCCGCCGACGACGATGACGGCGACTCCCACCGCGCCGACGAGAACCTGCCCGGCGGGTGCCTCCATGAGGGTGGCGGTGAGGTCCTGGGAGGACTGCTCGGAGGACGACGACGAGCCGGAGCCGAGGGCGAACTTCGACGCGGTCCAGGCCAGGACCGCGTAGACCGTCGCCTTGCCGAGTGCCTTGATCCGATCAAGGGCACCACCGTCGCCGAGCCTCGGCCCGACCGCCACCGTCAGCTGCCACAGGACGAGCGCCGCGAGCCCGATGACGATGACCCACATGAGGACCGTGCCGGCGGGGTTGCTCGCGAGCGAGGAGAGGGCACCGGACTGGTCGGCCTGGCCGCCACCGCCCCAGCCCACGCGGCCGGCGGTCCAGCCGAGCACGATGTGCAGCAGCCCGGAGACGACGAAACCGACGCGCGCCAGGGCCTCGAGGGCGGGGTGGTCGCCGACCTTGCGGGCGGCGTCGCGGGCGTCATGGAGATCAGGGGTGCGGCTCACGACCCCATCCTGCCCTCAGATCAGTGGGCGGAGGGCCGCTGCGAGCCCGTCCTCGTAGACCGTCCCGGTCTGCTCGTCGGCCGCGGCGACGACCTCGGGCGGTGCGTCGCCCATCGCGACCCCACGGGCGGCCCAGCGGAGCATCTCCAGGTCGTTGCGCTGGTCCCCGGCGGCGAAGGTCAGGTGGGGCTCGATGCCGAGGCGCCGGCGCACCAGCTCCAGCGCCGAGCCCTTGGACACGCCCTCGGGCGCCAGGTCCAGCCAGGCGGTGTAACCGACGGCGTAGCTCACCCCGTGCAGACCGATCCGCTCGACGAGCTCGAGGAAGTCCTCGCTCGCGGCATCGGGGTCGTGGAAGGTCACGCGAGTGGTCGGACGGTCGACGAGCTGCTCGAGGGGGACGACGACCTGCTCGCCCTGCAGCACCCCCTCGGGGTAGGGCCGGGCCACCTTGAAACCGACGCCGACCTCCTCGACCGCGACGAGGATGTGCGGCGCGTGCTCCATGACGAGGGTGAGCGCCTCGCGGGGGTCGAAGGTGACCGTCTCCTCGATGCGATAGCCCTGCGGCTCAGCGGGATCCAGCTCGAGGGTGACCGCTCCGTTGGAGGTCACCGCCCACCCGTGGGAGAGGTCCAGCATCTCCAGGACGGGTGTCGTGGCGACGACCGAGCGCCCGGTCGAGATGACGATCTGGTGGCCGGCGTCGGCGACCGCCCGGATCGCGTCGCGGGTGGCGGCCCGTAGCTCGCCGTCATGGGTCAGGATCGTGCCGTCGACATCCAGGGCGACGAGGTGCGGCTCCATGGTCGGCACGCTACCGGTGCCCAGCAGCCGTCCGCGCACGCCCCTCGTCCGCGACGCCCGGCCGGATCGGTCAGGTCAGCCGCGCGCGGCGCCGAGCTTCCAGTAGCCGGAGAAGGTGATCTTGCGCTTGTCCATGCCCACCTCCTGCACGAGGTGGCGACGAAGGGAGGTCGCCAGACCCGACTCGCCGCACAACCACGCGTAGTCGAGGTCCGCGGTCGCGGTGGGCGCACCGGCGAGCGCCGCCAGGACGGCGGTGCCGGGCGCGTCGGTGCCGCGCACGTGGACCACGACCTCGGCGGGCACCTCCATGCCGTCCAGCACCGAGGTCGACGGGACCTCGACATGGGCCTCGACGCCGGCGCCGAGGCCGGGCAGGCGGCGCCGGGCGCGCTCCTCGAGGATCGCCAGCAGCGCGGGGACTGCGGTCTCGTCGGCGACGATGAGCTGGCGCTCTTCGCCGAAGCTCGAGTAGAGCGCTCCGCCGGAGCGGAAGGCCGCGGTGTCGCCGACCTGCACGGAGGTCGCCCACGCGGAGCCGGGGCCGGAGTCGCCGTGCGTGACGATGTCGACGTCGACCTCGCCCTCCCGTCGGCGGATGCTGCGGATCGTGTACCAGCGCAGGCCGGGCTGCTCGTCCTCGGGCATCTCGCTGATGGCGGCGCGCACGTTGGACCGCTCCGGGTCGGGCAGGTGCAGGTGACCATCGGCGCCGGGCATGAGCAGGCCGAAGTACTCGTCCGGCCCGAGCAGCGAGTAGTCGCGCAGCTCGGGGGCGGCCAGGGTGACCCGCCGCATGACGGAGTTGAGCTCGACGACCCGGGTGATCGCGACCTCGAACTGCGACTCCTCCGAACGCTCGGCGTAGTCGGCCATCGTCCGACGGGCGTACACGCGGGCAGCGCCGAGGACCACGCGGTCCTTGAGCTCGGCGATCTTCATGACTCTCCTGGGGCCGGGGGCGGCTGGCTTAGGAGAGCCTAACCTAGCAACGGCTCACGATCTCGAGGAAATGCGGATCGGGGCCGACGAAGGGGTGCCCGCTCAGGCGAGGCCGAGCTCCTCGAGCCCGAAGACGTGACGGTACTCGAACCCGGCCTCGGCGAACGTGTCCGCGGCACCGGTCGCCCGGTCGGCGATCGTCGCGACGGCGACGACCTCGGCTCCCGCCTCACGCGCGGCATTGGCCGCCTCGAGGGGCGAGTTGCCGGTGGTGGAGGTGTCCTCGACGATCAGGACACGACGGCCCGTGATGGACGGGCCCTCGATGCGCTGCTGCAGGCCGTGCGCCTTGCCGGACTTGCGCACCACGAAGGCGTCCAGCCGCTCCCCCTTCGCCGCCGTGGCGTGGAGCATGGAGGTGGCGACCGGGTCGGCGCCCAGGGTCAGCCCGCCGACGGCGTCGAAGTCGAGGTCCGCGACGAGGTCGAGCATGACCCGACCGACGAGCGGTGAGGCCTCCCCGTCGAGGGTGATGCGGCGCAGGTCGACGTAGTAGTCGGCCTCGGCACCGGAGGAGAGGGTCACCCGTCCGTGGACGATGGCCTTGTCCTTGACGATCTCGAGCAGGCGGGCGCGGTCGGCGGCGATGTCAGTCACGGCTCGCATTCTATGGGGCGCACGGTGCCGACCTGCGGCCAGAGGTTACTTGCGGGTACGACGTGCACTTGCGCGCCCGATGCGTAGGAGAAACCCGGAAAATCAGCCCTCTTGACCGAAGCGCTTCGCCAAGTGCACGTCGTACCCGCAAGTAGCTTTCGCCGAGACGGGAGGTCAGCGGTTCTTGCGGTGGGCGGACGTGACCCGAGGGTTTCGCAGGAGCGCTCTCGGCACATGACGCAGCACCCCGACGAGCGCCTTGTACTGCGGGCTGGGCACGGAGACGACGCGTCCGCGCTCGGAGTCGGCGAGGGCCTGCGCGACGAGGTCGGTCGGGTCCAGCCAGAAGGGCCCGGACTGCTCCCCCTTGTCGATGCCGGCGCGCTCGTGGAACTCGGTGCGCACGAAGCCGGGGCAGAGCACCGTCGCGTGCACTCCCTTCGGTCCGAGCTGGCCGGCAAGTGACTCCGTGAAGACGGTGACCCAGGACTTCGCGGCGGAGTACGTGCCGCTCGTGATGAAGCCGGCCACGGACGAGACATTGATGATCCGCCCGCTCCCCCGCGCCACCATCGCGCCCGCCGCCGCGTGGCTGAGCACGAGGACCGCACGCACGAGCACGTCGAGCAGCCGCTCCTCGTCCTCCACGGTCGTGTCGACGAAGGCCGACCCCAGCCCGTAGCCCGCGTTGTTGACGAGCAGGTCGACGGGACGGGCAGGGTCGCGCAGCCGCTCGGCCACCCGCTCCAGCGCCGTCCGGTCGGACAGGTCGGCGGAGATGACCTCGACGGCCACGCCGTGCGCGGCGGTCAGCTCGGCGGCCAGCGCGTCGAGACGAGCAGTGTCGCGGGCGACGAGGACGAGGTCGTCCCCCTGCGTCGCGAGCTGGACGGCGAACTCGCGGCCGATACCGGCGGTCGCTCCGGTGACGAGTGCGGTGCTCATGCGCCGAGGGTGCGGGCGAAGAGCGCTTCGAGCTCGACGAAGTGCCGCTCTGCGCCGGCTTCCTGATAGCTCGACGTGTCGCTCATCGTGTAGCCGTGCGGCGCGTCCGGGTAGATCGCGGCCTGTGCCTCGAGCCCGTGCTTGGCGAGGGCGCTGTCGAGGAGCGCGACGGCCTCCGGCGGCATCGTGCGGTCCTGGTCGGCGTGGCCGTAGACGAAGGCCGCCCGCGCGCTGCCCAGCGAGAGGTGCGCGCTGTCGGGCCCGTCCGTGGCGATCTGTGCGCCGTGGAACCCTCCGCAGGCGGCGATGCTCGGGTCGACGCACGCGGCGAGGGTCGCGTGCTTGGCCCCCATGCAGTAGCCGGTGGTCCCGATCGGTCCGTCGGCGACACCGGGCAGTGCACGCAACGCAGCGACGAAGGGGGCGACGTCCGCCTCGGTCCGCTCCCGGGTCAGCGTGCCGACGCGCGGGATGCTCTGCTGCCCGTAGGCGGCCCGCTGCTCCGGATCGGTGAGGTCCATGCCCGCCGGCGGGGACATCTCGGCGGCCGTGCCGAGGCGGTAGAAGGTGTTGGGTGCCAGGACGATGTAGCCCCACGAGGCGATGCGGTCGGCCATCTCCTCGATGCGCGGGCGCAGACCGATGGCGTCCATCCACAGCAGGACTCCGGGGTGGGTGCCGTCGTCGGGCCTGGCGACGATCGCCTCGGCTGGTCCGTCTGCGGCGGTGATGTCGATGAGGGGTCGCATGCTGCCCGACGCTACGACCTGTCAGCGGGCGTGGCTAGGGTGACGTCGTGCGTATCGCGACTTGGAATGTCAACTCCATCCGCTCCCGTGTGGACCGCGTCGAGGCGTGGCTGCAGCGCAGCGATGTCGACGTCCTGGCCATCCAGGAGACCAAGGCCAAGGAGGAGCAGTTCCCCCACGACCGCTTCACAGCCCTCGGCTACGAGGTGGCCCACCACGGCCTCAACCAGTGGAACGGCGTGGCGATCCTCTCCCGCGTCGGCCTGGAGGACGTGTCGATCGGCTTCGACGGCGATCCCGGCTTCGGTGACCCGGTCGCGCCGGAGGCCCGCTCGATCGGCGCGACCTGCGGCGGCGTGCGCGTCTGGTCCCTCTACGTGCCCAACGGCCGCAGCCTCGAGGACCCGCACATGGCCTACAAGCTCGCCTGGCTCGAGCAGCTCAAGCAACGTGCGCTCGAGTGGACGGCCAACGGCACGCCGACCGCGCTGTGCGGCGACTGGAATGTCGCGCCCCAGGACGGGGACGTCTGGTCGATGGAGTACTTCGCCGACAAGACCCACGTCTCGCCGCCGGAGCGCGCCGCCTTCAACGCCTTCCTCGAGTCAGGCTTCGTCGACGTCGTGCGCCCCCACACCCCCGGGCCGGGCACCTACACCTACTGGGACTACCAGCAGCTCGCCTTCCCCAAGAGGCGCGGCATGCGCATCGACTTCGTGCTCGGCTCGGCGTCCTTCGCCGACCGGGTGACCGGCGCGTCGATCGACCGCGAGGAGCGCAAGGGCAAGGGCGCCAGCGACCACGCCCCCGTCATCGTCGGCCTCGACGGCGACGCCGGTGACTCGCGGACCAACCTGTGAGCCCCCTCGCCCACCCCGCCCCGGGTGCCCGACGGACGGTCATCTCTCCCGACGGTGCCCGACTCGCGGTCTTCGAGCACCCGGCCCCGAGCGGCTCGGCGCAGGGACCGACCCTCGTCCTCGCCCACGGCTGGTGCGGCACCCACGAGGTGTGGGACCCGGTCGTGGTTGAGCTGCAGCAGCGCCGGCCCGATCTGCGGGTCGTCACCTATGACCAGCCCGGCCACGGCAGCTCCAGCTCCGGCCTCGACCGTGACGTGTCCCTGCTCGACCTCGGCGCTGCCCTGCGCGAGGTCGTCGCGGAGACGGTCCCGGAGGGCGATGTCGTCCTCGGCGGCCACTCGATGGGCGGGATGACGGTCATGGCCCTCGGCGAGGTCGACCCCGGCTTCGTCCACGACCGGGTGCGCGGCGCGGCCCTCGTCGGCACCGCCGCCCACCTGCCCGGCCGTCGGGGCGTGCCCGGCGAGGTGCTCGTCATGGGCCTGCTCGCCAAGGCACCCGCCTCCCTGCCGGGCCTGCCGACCACGGCTCGGCTGACCGCGGCCAACCTCTTCGGTGACGACCCGGACCCCGAGGCGGTGCGCGCCACCGCGCAGCAGACGAGCCGCACGCGGGCCAATGTCGTCGCGGACTGGTACCGGGCGATCATGCAGCTCGACCTGCGCGAGGCGGTCGTCCCTTTCGCGCAGGTGCGCACGGTGATCCTGACCGGCCGCAAGGACCGGCTCACGCCCGTCTCCGCGGGCCGGCGGCTGGCTGCGCTCGTCCCGAGCGCACAGTTCTGGATGGTGCCCGGTGTCGGGCACATGATCACCTACGAGGCGAGCTCCACGGTCGCCGACAAGATCGAGCTACTCCTCGACGCCGAACCCGCGGGCCAGCGAGCCTGAGCCCTCCCGGCGACGGACGCCGAGGAAGGCGAAGGCGACGAGAGCGCCCAGGAGCGCGGCACCGGCGGCACCGACGAAGACGGTGTGCACCTGCAGCAACGCGGCGTCGAGCAGGGCCTGACCGCTGGTCTGCTGCTCGCGCGGCAGCGCCTCGACGGCCTGGTAGTAGCGGTGCAGACCCACGCCGGTGAGCAGCGCGAGGCCGACGACCATGCCGACCATCCGCGCGACGACGACGAGGCTCGATGCCGTCCCGTGCGCGTGCTGCGGGGAGTCGGCGAGTGCGGCATCGTTGACCGGTGCGAGAGCCATGCCCAGACCGAAGCCGACGACCGCGAGCGTGATCGTCGAGGTCACCTCGGCGAGCGAGCCGCGGTCCCAGCCGGACATGACGACGAGCCCGCCGGTCGCCAGGAGCAGGCCCACCCCGGCCGCCAGTCCGTCGCCCACCCAGCGCAGGACCCAGCCGCCGACGAGGGCGCCGACGGGCACGGCGACCAGGAACTTCACCAGCTCCATCGCCGCATCCGTCTGCGACCCGGACGTGGTCAGTCGAGAAAACAGGGGCACGTCGACGACGACCGAGACGAGGGCGACGCCCACGAGCAGCGAAACGACCAACGCCCAGCCGGTCCGACCGCGGACGGTGCCCCGCGGCACGAGCGGCGATGCAGCCGTGTGGTGCCGCCAGGCATAGGCCAGCGCCGCGACGACTGCGACCGGCAGCAGGGCGTAGCCGAGCGGGCCGACGACCTCGGACTCCGGGTCGGCCGAGCTGAAGGTGAGCACGATGCACCCCAGTGCCGTGCCGAGCAGCAGAGCGCCGGGCAGGTCGCTCTCGCGCAGCGGCGGCCACCAGCGGCGGATCGTCAGCACGACGAGCAGCGCGGCGAGAGCGAGGGTCACCAGCCCGATCGGCGTGAGCAGCCGGCTGTCCCCGGCGAAGGGGACGAAGGGCAGCCCGAGGTAGACATCCGTCGCGAGCGAAGGGGGCGCCGCCAGCGCCAGCCAGAGCAGGCCGACGGTGAGCACCCCGAGCGCGGTGGTGACCACACGAGGACGGGGGCGGCCCTCCCCCCGGTCCCTGAGGAGGCCGCCCGCGGCCGTCTCGAAGGGGGCTCCGCGGGTGACGAGGGCGATCGCGAGGAAGAGCAGGATGCCGAGGACGACATTGAGCCAGAAGATCGCCCGCCAGTCGGCGACGACGAGCACAGCCGCGCCCAGCAGCGGACCGAGGACGGAGCCCAGCTCCTGGACGGCGCCCACGATGCCGAGAGGCATCCCGCGCCGCCCCGGCGGCCACAGGTCAGCAACGAGCGCGAGGGTCGCGGGGACCAGCCCGCCGCCACCGATGCCCTGGACGACGCGGCCCGCGACGAGGATGTCGAGGTCGACGGCCAGCGCGGTGATGCCGGAGCCGACGACGAAGACGACGAGGCACCCCAGCAGGATCCGCGAGCGCGAGATGACATCCGCCAGGCGACCGATGAGCGGCAGGACCGCGATGTAGCCGAGGAGGAACCCCGAGATGATCGGGGCCGCGCGTTGGAGGTTGTCCAGGCCGAGTCCGACGCCGCTCATCATGTCCGTGAGTGCGAGGACCACGACATAGGTGTCGGCCGCGGCGAGCGCGACCGCCGTCGAGGCGAGCGCGAGCAGGGTCCGGGGGTTGGTCCCGGTCATGGGGCCTTCCACGTCAGGTCGAGGGCTTGTCGATCGTGACGCTCTTGCCGTAGTCCTTGAGGGAGAGCGTGAAGGTGGTCTGCGCCTCCTTGTAGAAGTCACCCGTGATCTTCACCGAGCGCAGCTCGCCGCTGTCGGGCTCGATGCCGTAGGTGACGTCGAAGGTGTCCGCGCCCTCGCCGAGGTTGAAGAGGCGCTTGATGTCCGCCTTGGGGATCGTGCCCGTGTACTCCTGCAGGACGGTGTCGCCCGCACGCGTGCGCTCCCCCTCGGCCGCGTCGCTCGTGTGGGCGAGGATCTGGTCGACCCCGCTGCCGGTGCGGAAGAACTCGGCCGGGTTGGGGGCGCCGAGGTCGGCCATGTCGACCGGGTTGAAGTCCTTGGTGAAGAAGGACATCCAGGTGTCCTTGTCGATGGCGATGATCTCGACGCCCGCCGAGTTGCCGTCGATGACGCCCGTGACCTGGCCCTGGAACTTGGGGCTGGTCTTGTCGATGACGCCGGAGCCGTTGGCCGCGCTGACGCCGTTGCGCCCCTTGGGGATCGCCGACTGCTTGAGGTCGAACCCGACGCTGCCGGCGTCGACGAAGGTCGTGCGGGCGGTCTCGAGGGCCTCGGCCGGTGGATCGGCGTCCTCGAAGGCCGAGCACCCGGAGGCCAGACCCAGGGTCAGGGCGAGGGGCACGGCGGCAAGCAGTGAACGTCGTCGCATGTCGGCAAACCTAACCGCTGGCGGGCTCTTGGCGCTGCACCTGTGTTTTCGCCCTCAGGCGAGGATCGCCACGGCGCGCACCAGCGCATCGCGCGCGGGGGCAGCGTGGCCCGTCGTCGCGACCCGCAGCCCGGCGCTCGCGGCGACCCGCAGGACCTGGCCGCGCAGGTGGCGTCGCCTGCTGAAGGCGTGGGGCGCTCCCTTCGTCCCGTGGCGGTGGATCATCGCGGCGAGGGCGACCGCGTCCTCGAGCGCCTCGTTGGCCCCGCGACCGAGGTTGGGGCTCATCGCGTGGGCCGCGTCGCCGATGAGGACGAGCCCGTCGTCGGCGCTCGTGCGCAGACGGGGTGCGAGCAGGATCCGCTGGGTGTCGCCCTGCTCGCCGACGGCAGCGAGGATCTCGCGGGTCCGTGGGTCCCAGTCGGCGAAGTGGCCCCGGGCCAGTGCGAGGGCGTCGGCAGGGTCGAGCGTGGTCCCCCTGCCACCGCGGACAGCGCAGAACCACGCCGCCCCCTGCGGTCCGGGGGTCGTGCCGAAGAGACCGCCCGGCCCCCACCACTCCGTGGCCGTGTGCTCGGGCGGTCCGGGCAGGTGACCGCGCAGGGCGATCCAGTCGGTGATGACCGGCGCCGTCCCCGGCCAGGCGTGCTGACGCACGGCCGAGCGCACGCCGTCTGCGCCGACGACCAGGTCGGCGCCGAGCTGTGTGGCGAGTGCCCGCGGGTCCGTGACGAGCCGGGTCAGCCGCGTGACGCTGTCGGGCAGCGCACCCTCGAGCGCCGCGACCAGCTCGGACCGGGGGGTGAACCAGAGGGAGGGAGCGATGTCGTGCAACCCGCGGCCCGTAGCGTCGCGCAGGAGGGCACGGTCGGCGGGGAAGGAAGTCGAGCGCACCCGCTCCCCCACCCCGATCGCGTCGAGGGCGACCCGACCGCCACGCCACATGGCCAGCACCGTGCCGGCGCCGGCCCGCTCGGGCCGCTCCTCCACGAGGGTCACGCGCACCCGGCGAGGGTCGAGGGCGGCGGCGGTCGCCAGCCCGGCGACGCCACCACCGATCACCAGGACGTGCTCATGGGGTCTCACGGTCTCCACTGTGCCTGCTCGCACCAGCGTGGACGGGGACATCGCCGTCGGGCGGACGTCCCACACCACCCGAGGACGAGGACGACCAAACCTGAATCCGCATACAGGTTAGCCACCGTACGCATGCCCGAGGGGGCTAGGTTGACAGGCATGCACCTTCGCCTCTCCCCGCAAGACGCCGCATTCCAGCAGCGGATGCGTGCCTACTTCACCACCGAGTTCCCGCGAGAGCTGCGTCATGCGGCCGCCGCCGGGCAGCAGCTCACCCCGGAGGACATCCGCCGAAGCCAGTCGGTGCTCAACGATGCGGGGCTGGCGGTCCCGGCCTGGCCGACGTCGTGGGGCGGGCAGGACTGGAGCCCCCTTCGGATGCACATCTGGAACAGCGAGATGCGAGCGGCGGGCGTCCTGCCGCCGCTGCCCTTCAACACCTCGATGGTCGGGCCGGTGATCGCCGCCTTCGGCTCCGAGGAGCTCAAGGCCAGGTTCCTGCCCCAGACCGCCAGCCTCGAGATCTGGTGGTGCCAAGGGTTCTCGGAGCCGGACGCCGGCTCCGACCTGGCCTCGCTGCGCACCACGGCGGTGCGCGACGGTGACCACTACGTCGTCAACGGGCAAAAGATCTGGACGACCCTCGCCCAGCACGCCGACTGGATGTTCGCTCTCGTGCGCACCGACCCCGCCGCCCCCAGGAAGCAGGCAGGCATCTCCTTCCTCCTGCTCGACATGCGCAGCGAGGGCGTCACGACCCGCCCGATCCGCACCCTCGACGGTGATGTCGAGGTCAACGAGGTCTTCTTCGACGACGTGCGCGTGCCGGCGGACCAGCTGGTGGGCGAGGAGAACAAGGGCTGGGACTACGCCAAGTTCTTGCTCGGCAACGAGCGCGTCGGCGTCGCCGACACCGGCCTGATCAAGCTCTGGCTCACCGACCTCAAGGACCACGCCCGCCAGGTCCGAAGGGGGGATGGCACCCTGCTGGACGACCCCGCCGTCGCGGTCCGCTTCGCCGAGCTCGAGGCCGAGCTCATGGCGATCGAGCTGACGGCCGTGCGGGTCTCCGGCAGCTCCAGCGACGGCCGTCCGGACCCGGCCTCGTCCATCCTCAAGCTGTGCGGGTCCCAGCTGCAGCAGGACGTCCTCGAGCTGGCGATCGACGTCGCCGGCCCGATGGCACTGTCCTGGGAGCACCTCGAGGCGGTGCCGGGCTGGGCGAGCTCGAGCGTGCCGACCTACCTCAACTACCGCAAGGCCACGATCTACGGCGGATCCAGCGAGGTCCAGCGCAG
Organism: Janibacter limosus NBRC 16128; assembly: GCF_001570985.1. Lineage (GTDB taxonomy): Bacteria > Actinomycetota > Actinomycetes > Actinomycetales > Dermatophilaceae > Janibacter > Janibacter limosus. The sequence continues at coordinate 33,587 of NZ_BCSS01000028.1, forward strand.
CATCGTCGCGACGTCCATCCTCGGACTGAAGGGCTGACACCCATGGACTTCACCCCCACCGACGAGCAGCACGCACTCGCGCAGGCCGTCAGCGGCGCCCTGCGCCGCCACGGCTCCCCGGCGTCCACCCGGGGCGAGACGGCAGCCCCTCCCGCGCACGACGCGGCCCTGTGGCGGGCACTGGTCGACATCGGCGTCCCCGGCCTGGCCTGGCCGGAGGACGACGGCGGTGTCGGGGCCGGGTTCACCGACCTGGCCGTCGCCGCCACCGAGGTCGGACGGTCAGGGATGCAGGTCCCCCTCGCCGAGACCGTGGTCGCCGGCTCGCTCGTGCGGGCGCTGGCACCCGACGACCTGCGCCGAGAGGTCCTCGGCGGCCTCACCGACGGATCGCTCCTGCCCGTCCCCGCCCTCGCCGAACCGCTGCGGGCATGGTCCACGACGACGTCCGACGTCACGGCCACCTCGTCGGACCAGGGATGGACCGTGCGCGGGACGAAGGCCCCGGTGCGCTACGCACCTGCCGCCACCCACCTCGTGGTCACCGCCACCACCGATGACCAGCTGGCGCTCTTCGTCGTCGCGCAGCCCTCGGCCACGACCGAGGAAGTCGACCTCGACGACGAACCAGCGACCCTGCTCGCGCAGGGCGAGACGGCCGAGGTGGCATTGCGAGAGGCCCTCGCGATCGGCGGGGTCGTGCTGTGCGCCGAGGCGGTCGGTGCGATGGACGAGGCCCTGCGCCTGACGACGGACTACCTGCGCACCCGCACCCAGTTCGGCCGCCCACTGGCCAGCTTCCAGGCCCTCACCCACCGGGCGGCCGACATGTACGCCCGGCTCGAGCTGGCTCGCAGCGCGACCCTCTTCGCCGCGATGGTCGCCGACGAGCAGCCGCTGGACTCCGACGCCCTGCTGAGGGCACGAGTCGTCGTCGACTCCGCTGCCCGACTCGTCGGCCAGGAGGCCGTCCAGATGCACGGCGGCATCGGTGTCACCGCCGAGCACCCGGTTGGCCACCTGACCGCGCGGCTGACGTCGATCAGTCGCACCTGGGGAGATCGTCGCTCACGCCTGTCTGACCTGGGCACCCGCATCGCCGACCATCCCAACGTCCCGATCCTGCGTTGACCCGAGCGTGAAGGAGAAGCACATGAGTGCAGGACACGTCGATCCGAGCAGGGAGGCCTTCGACCAGTTCAAGTCCCTCCCCCGCGATGAGGCGATCCAGATGCTCAACCTCATCCGCTACCGCGAGATGGCCGACTATCCCGAGGGGCACGAGAACGCCGACCGGGGTTGGAGCGGGGCGCAGGCGTACCGGGAGTACAGCCGCACCACCACCCCGGTGCTCGAGCGGGTCGGCGGACGCGTCACTTGGAGCGGACGGCCACAGGTCACCCTCACCGGCCCTGCGGAGGAACGGTGGGATGCCGGGTTCGTCGTCGAGTACCCCTCCGCCGCGGCGTTCTTGAGCATGGTCACCGACGAGGAGTACCAGCAGGCCGTCATCAACCGCACCGCGGCCGTGGCGGACAGTCGCCTCATCCGCTTCGGCGTCCGTGAGGACGGCCCGGGCCTGCCCTGAGCCCACCTTGACGAACGCGGCGCGGCGTCCTCCCCCGCGGTGCGGGGGAGGACGCCGTGGTGCGGTGGCCCTCAACGAACGGCGAGGCCGCCCCCTTCGACATCGACGTCCACGACGACCGTCGTACCGTCCCGCACGTCGCCGGACAGCAGGCCTGTGGCCAGCCGGTCACCGATCTCCTTCTGCACCAGGCGGCGCAGCGGTCGGGCACCGTAGGCCGGGTCGTAGCCGGTGTCGGCCAGCCACTGTCGAGCGGCCGGCGTGACCTCGAGGTCGATCCGGCGGTCGGCCAGTCGGCTACCGAGCTCGCGCACCTGCAGCTCGACGATGTGGCCGAGCTCGTCACGGCTGAGCGCGTCGAAGATGACGATCTCGTCCAACCGGTTGAGGAACTCCGGCTTGAAGGCCTGGCGCACGACCCCCATGACCGACTCGCGGCGAGCCTCCGCCTCGATCAGCGGGTCCGTGAGGAACTGGCTGCCGAGGTTGGAGGTCATCACGAGGATGACATTGCGGAAGTCGACCGTGCGGCCCTGACCGTCGGTCAGGCGACCATCGTCGAGGACCTGCAGCAGGATGTCGAAGGTCTCCGGGTGTGCCTTCTCCACCTCGTCGAGCAGGACGACCGAGTACGGCCGACGGCGCACGGCCTCGGTGAGCTGACCGCCCTCCTCGTAACCGACATAGCCCGGAGGCGCACCGATGAGGCGCGCGACCGCGTGCCGCTCGGCGTACTCCGACATGTCGATGCGCACCATCGCCTTCTCGTCGTCGAAGAGGAAGTCGGCCAGGGACTTGGCCAGCTCCGTCTTGCCGACACCGGTGGGCCCGAGGAAGAGGAAGGAGCCCGTCGGCCGGTTGGGGTCGGCGATGCCGGCCCGCGAGCGGCGCACCGCGTCGGAGACCGCACGCACGGCGTCGGTCTGACCGATGAGACGCGAGCCGATGATCGACTCCATGCTCAGCAGCTTTTCGGACTCGCCCTGCAGCAGACGCCCGGCGGGGATGCCGGTCCACGCCGAGATGACCTCGGCGATGTCGTCGGCACCGACGCGCTCCTTGACCATCAGGTCGGTGTCGTCGCGGGCCGCCTCGGCCTCGCTGGCCTGCGCCAGCTGACCCTCAAGCGTCGGGATCTCGCCGTAGAGCAGGCGCGAGGCGCCCTCGTAGTCACCGTCGCGCTGCAGTCGATCGGCCTGCGTGCGCAGGTCGTCCAGCCGAGCCTTGAGGTCACCGACCGCGTTGAGGCCCGTCTTCTCCGACTCCCAGCGGGCGGTGAGGCCGGCCAGCTCCTCGGACTTGTCCGCGAGGTCCTTGCGCAGCCGCTCCAGCCGGTCCCTGGAGGCGTCGTCGGTCTCCCGAGCCAGGTGCAGCTCCTCCATCTTGAGCCGGTCGACGGCGCGCTGCAGCTCGTCGATCTCGACGGGGCTGGAGTCGATCTCCATCCGCAGACGCGACGCGGCCTCGTCGACCAGGTCGATCGCCTTGTCGGGCAGCTGACGCCCGGTGATGTAGCGGTCCGACAGGGACGCGGCAGCCACGAGCGCGGAGTCCTCGATGGCCACCTTGTGGTGGGCCTCGTAGCGCTCCTTGAGCCCGCGCAGGATCGCGATCGAGTCCTCGACGCTCGGCTCACCGACGAAGACTTGCTGGAAACGACGCTCCAGCGCCGGGTCCTTCTCGATGTGCTCGCGGAACTCGTCGAGCGTCGTCGCGCCGACCAGCCGCAGCTCACCGCGGGCGAGCATCGGCTTGAGCATGTTGCCGGCGTCCATCGCGCCCTCACCGGAGGCACCCGCACCCACGACGGTGTGGAGCTCGTCGATGAAGGTGACGACCTCCCCTTCGCTGGACTTGATCTCCTCGAGGACCGCCTTGAGACGCTCCTCGAACTCGCCGCGGTACTTGGCCCCGGCGACCATCGCCCCGAGGTCGAGGCTCACGAGGCGCTTGCCGCGCAGTGACTCCGGCACGTCGCCGGAGACGATCCGCTGGGCCAGGCCCTCGACGACGGCGGTCTTGCCGACGCCGGGCTCGCCGATGAGGACGGGGTTGTTCTTGGTCCGGCGCGAGAGCACCTGGACGACTCGACGGATCTCGGCATCGCGGCCGATGACCGGGTCGAGCTTGCCGTCGCGGGCCATCGCGGTGAGGTCGGTGCCGTACTGCTCCAGGGCCTCGCCCCCCTCGGCCGGGGTCTCCGAGGTGACCTTGCGGCCGGCCCGCAGCTCCTCGACCTTGGTCTCCATGTCAGTGGCTCCGCGCTTCTCGACGGCGGCGAGGTGGCCGGTCTCGGCGAGGGCCAGCAGGAGCAGGTCGAGGGCGAGGAAGTCGTCCCCCTTGGACCGCATGAGCGTGTCCGCCTGCTGGAGGACGGCGAGCAGCTCACGGCCGAGCGTTGGGGGCTGCGCCGCACCGCTCGTGGTGGGCTGGGACGCGACCTGCGCGTCCGCCTGGGCGAGGACGTGCGGCGCCCCCGTCCCGGCGGCCTGCAGCAGCGTGTCGCACTGCGGGGTGTCGAGCTGCACGAGGGCGCTCACGAGGTGCGCCGGAGTGACCTCGGGGTGGCCCTGGGTCTGGGCGGAACGCTGGGCCAGGGCAAGCGCCTCGGCCACCTTGGTGGTGGGCTTGAAGTCCATGGGTCTCCTTCGCGACTGACAACGGGTTCGTTGTCCGGTCCAACCGCGTCAGAGTTGAGTGTATTCCGCTCAACCCTGGGGAGTCGTGGCGTCGGGTCAGCAGCTCGAGGTGATGTCGCTCAGCTCGTCCTCGTTGGTCGTGGTCGAGCTCGACGTGGGCGGCGTCGTCGTGCTGGAGGTCGTCTTCTTCGACGTCGAGGAACTCGTGCTGGGCGTCGGCTCGGGCGGGTGGATCGCGTCGTCGACCATCGCGTGGATCTTGGCGTAGTCAGGCCGGTTGACGTTGATGTTGTTGTTGGTCAGCGGCAGCGACTTGATGGTGCCGCCCTCCTGGATGCGCAGGACCAACTCGGCCCAGGCCTTGAGGTCCTGCTGCGGGATGTCGACGGTGACATTGTCCTGCAGGGTCTTGGCCAGCGCCGGGTAGCGCACGAGCATCGAGGTGGGGTTGACCTGGTTGAGCAGCGCTCCGACCATGCACCGCTGCCGCCGCATCCGGGAGAAGTCGCCGTCCTGGGAGTCGGCGCGGGAGCGCGAGTACCAGAGGGCGTGATACCCGTCGAGCTCCTGGACCCCCGGCTCGATGTAGCCGGTGGTGCCGACGACGACGCCGCCTTCGATCTTGCAGCCGATGCAAACCCGCTTCTTGACGTCGACCGTCACCCCGCCCATCGCGTCGACGAGCTGGGTGAAGCCCTCGAGGTTGATGACGGTCGTGTAGTCGATGTGCAGCCCGAGGATCTGCGATGCCGCGTCCTTGGTCGCGACGAGCCCCGGGTTGACGTCGGGCGGAAAGAGGTCGGCGTTGTCCCGACCCAGGGTCCAGACGTACTCCATGAGGCACTCGTCGCCGCAGTTGTAGCCGTCGGGGTACTTCTGCGACAGCGGGTTGTCGGCGGAGAAGGGGATGTTCTGCAGGTTGCGCGGGATCCCGAAGAGGACCGTCTCCCCGGTCTGGGTGTCGATGCTGGCGACCATGAGCGAGTCGGGTCGGATGCCGTCCCGGTCCGCGCCTGCGTCGGAGCCCACGAGCATGATGTTGACCCGGTCGGTGCCGGCCCACGGGTCCTCACCCTCGCCCGGCGCGGTGGCGCCGTCCGGGCGGAACTGGTCGAAGACGCTGCCGATGAGCGAGCGCTGGATGACGGCGTAGCGCACCGACTGCGCAGCCGGCGCGAAGACCAGCAGCGCAGCCAACGCGGCGAAGACCACCATCGCGATCTTGGGTCGGCCGCTCGTCCCCTCGGGCAGGTTGTCCCGGGCGGTCGCGATGACGCCCCAGATCCACACGATCGCCCCGATGACGACGACCGGGATGAGGATCATCAGGGCCCGGCGGCTCACGCCGACGCTGATGGCCGAGGAGGTCAGTCCCTTCGCCAGTGCATAGCCGAGGACAGCCAGGACGGTCAGGACGAAGCCACCGAGGATGATCGAGCCGGTCCGGCGCCGGCTCGGGATGAGCCCCAGCCCGGGCATCAGCGTGCTGGCTGCCGTCAGGGCGTAGTAGCGACGGCTCTGGCGCGCCTTGCGGCGGGAGTTGAGTCCGCGCTCGCCGAGGCCACGCGGGCGCTCAGGGGTCTCGCTCTGGGCCACAGGTGCCAACTTCCGATCTCGGGTACCCGTGGACGGACGGTGGCATCCCTGGGCTCTTTGTTCACGACATCGTGACACAAAAGTGACCCTCCTCCACAAACTGTCGAAGGGGCCCGCCGCCCCGTGCCATCTCGTGGCTCAGGGCCTCGGTTCCGGGTCGTACCAGCCGTCGTGCTCCTCGGCGAGCGCGGCAAAGCGCTCCCGCAGACCGTGGGCCACGGCACCTGACTCGTCGGCGACCATCGCCTCACGCACGTGGACGGCCCAGTCGTGGTCGTCGCTGTCGTCCTCGCCGGCCAACGCCTCCCGGACGACACGGACCTGCGTGAAGCCCTCGTCGCGGAGGTCGTCAGCGATGCGGTCAGCGTCGTCACGGTCGGGGAAAACCATCAGGTGCTCGGACATGTCGCCAGCCTGTCACGGCGACGGGGGTGGACAACAGCCGTGAGGCGTGGTGTCGTCGAAGGCATGGCACAGGAACACACAGTCACTGTCCAGCGCACCATCGACGCGTCCGCCAAGGACGTCTTCGAGGTGCTCACCAATCCCGAGCGGCACGCCGAGCTCGACGGGTCCGGGTTCGTCCGATCGGACGAGAAGAGCGACCGCATCCAAGCGGTCGGCGATGTCTTCACGATGAACATGACCGGCGACCACATGGGCGGCGAGTACCAGACGGACAACCACGTCACGGCCTTCGACCCCAACAAGATGGTCGGGTGGAAGACGGCACCCGCTGGTACCGAGCCCCCCGGGTGGGAGTGGCTGTGGGAGCTCGAGCCGCAGGGCTCCGACAGCACCCTCGTCACGCACACCTACGACTGGAGCGGCGTCACCGACAAGGCCCTCCTCGACAAGATCGGCTTCCCGCTCGTCACGCAGGACCAACTCGAGGAGACGCTGGGTCGGCTCGCAGCGGCCGTGAGCAGCTGACGCGACGCGCTTCCTCCCGCGCGGCGGCGTCACCCGGCATGATCGACACATGCCACTCGACGTCGCCGCGCTCCGCTCCCGCTTTCCCTCGCTGACCTCCGGGATCGCCCACTTCGACGGGCCGGGCGGGACACAGACACCGGCCGAGGTCGGCCAGGCGATCGCCGCCACGCTCACCGGGCCCCTGTCCAACCGCGGCTCCTCGGTCGCGAGTGACCGCAACGCCGAGAGCGCAGTCGCCGGGTTTCGCTCGGCGATCGCCGACCTGCTCGGCGCGCAGCCGAGCGGGATCGTCTACGGCCGCAGCGCCACCCAGCTCACCTACGACATCTCCCGGACGCTGGCGAAGGGGTGGGGGCCGGGTGACGAGATCGTCCTCACCGAGCTCGACCACGACTGCAATGTCCGGCCGTGGGTGCAGGCGGCGCAGGCCGTCGGTGCGACCGTCCGGTGGCTGCGGCTCGACCCCGCCAGCGCCGACCTCGACCTGAGCGACCTCGACGAGGTCGTCGGCGAACGTACCCGCCTGGTCGCCGTGACCGGCGCGTCCAACCTGCTGGGGACGATGCCGCCCGTCGCCCGGATCGCCGCACGGGCCCACGCCGTCGGCGCGCTGGTCCACGTCGACGGGGTTCACCTCACGGCCCACTCGCACATCGACATCGCCGCGATGGGCGCCGACCTCTTCGTGTGCTCGCCGTACAAGTTCTTCGGTCCGCACTGTGCGGCCCTGGCCGCTGACCCCGCGCTGCTGGAGACACTGCACCCGGACAAGCTGCTGCCGTCGACCGATGACGTCCCGGAACGCTTCGAGCTCGGGACGCTGCCCTACGAGATCATGGCCGGCGCGACGGCCGCGGTCGACGTCATCGCGTCACTGGCCCCGGGCGAGGGCACCCGCCGGGAACGACTCGCTCTGGCGCACGCCCTCGTCCACGAGCACGAGCTCGCCCTGCGCCAGCGGATCGAAGGGGGCCTGGCCGACCTCGGCGAGCGGGTCACCCTGTACTCACGGGCGCAGCAGCGCACGCCGACCCTCTTCTTCACCTTCGCCGACCGGGACGCGCGCGAGGCCGCGGCCTACCTCGCCGAGCGCGATGTCCTCGCGCCGGCCGGCACCTTTTATGCGCACGAGCCCTTCCGCGCCCTGGCACCCGGGGTCGACCTCGGGATGCGGGTCGGCGCGGCGCCCTACACCGACGACTCGGACGTCGACCGCCTGCTGACGGGACTCACGGACTTCGTCGCTCGCTGACCCGTCGAGCCCAGCTGACGTCAGCGGGGGTCGCGGCCGGTGAGCGCCAGCACCTGGTCCTGACGTGAGGCGTCGGGGCCCAACTCGACCGCTGGGCCGCAGACGCCGTCGCTGCGGATGGCGTCACCGAAGCCGGCGATGGCGGTCTCGGCCTGATCGAGCTCACGCTCGGAGAAGTCCACGTCGACACCGGCGGCCTGACCGATGTCCCAGCGGTGCACGATCAGGTCGAAGCCGAAGAACTGGTCGAAGGCTCCACCCACCGTGCTCGTGCCGAAGGGGGTCTCGTAGGCCCGCTCCGCCAGGGTGTCGTCGGCCAGCTGGCGAGCGACGCCCTCGGCGTGCGTGCGCCATGCGGTCGCGGGACCCAGCGCGGCAACCGTCGGCGCGGGATCGGGCAGGTCCGCGCCGGCCTTGAGGAGGAAGTCACGCTGGGTGTCGATGAGGTGCTGGACGACATCGAGCCCCGACCAGCCCTCGCACGGGCTCTCGCCCTCGAGCGCGCGAGGGTCGGTCGCGTCGATCAGGCGCATGAGCGGAGTGTTCTTGCGGTCGAAGACGGAGGCGGCATCGCGAGGAAGGGGCATGGGGACAGCCTGCCAGCGCCCTGCGACAACCGCCACGACATTCCCCCTTCGTCCAGCGGGTGAACTCCCGACGGCGACTGGGCGAAGGGAGCGCACCACCCCTTGATCCGGCCCCCGCAGCCAGCGAGCATGACGACGACATGAGTGGGCTCTTCGTCGCCATCGGCGACTCCTTCACCGAAGGCGTGGGCGACCCGAACCTGCACTACCCCAACCAGGTTCGCGGTTGGGCGGATCGGTTGGCACGGCAGCTGGGGCGGGCCGATCCGACGTGGCGCTATGCCAACTTCGCCATCCGCAGCAAGTTCCTCGACCAGGTCGTGGTCGACCAGCTGGAGCCGGCACTCGCGCTCGGCCCGACCCACATCTCCTTCTGCGCCGGGGGCAATGACCTGCTCTCGCTGCGCGCGGATGTCGACGGCATCGCCGAGCGCTACGAGCAGGCGCTGCTGCACCTCGTGGGGTCCGGCGCGGAAGTCATCGCCTTCACGACCTTCGTCCCCCGGGCGAGCGGGCTGCTCAAGCCGTTGATCCGCAGGGTCGATGCCTTCAACGGCGCCATCCGCGACCTCGCCGTCACGCATGACGTGACCCTCGTCGACCACGACGCGATGCGCGAGTTCGACGACAAGGGCCTGTGGTCGCTCGACCGGATCCACATGGCCAGAGCCGGCCACAAGCGGATGGCTGCCGAGGTGGCCCTGGCGCTCGGCGTGCCGCACACGCTCAAGCTGAGCGACCTCGTGCCGCCCGACCGTCCCGGGTGGCGGCACGCGATGCGCACCGAGGCGCAGTTCATCCGCGACGAGGTGCTCCCGCTGGTCCGGCGGCGGCTGCGCGGCGCCTACGAAGGCGACACCACCCGCCCCAAGTGGCCCGAGCCGATCCATCCGGTCGACGGGATGAAGCGCCTGGCTGCCGAGCAGGCCGCGGTCGAGCGGCGGCTGCGTGACTGGGGCGAGGTGCTCGAGCGGGTGTGACGGGCTCCCCGTGCTCAGGCGCCCTCAGGCCGGAAGAGCTCCTCGATCGCGCAGCCGAAGGTCGCCGCGATGCGGAAGGCCAGCGGCAGGCTCGGGTCGAAGCGTCCCCGCTCGATGGAGATGACGGTCTGCCGCGAGACCCCGAGCTCCTCAGCCAGCCGTGCCTGCGACCAGCCCAGCTGTGCGCGGCGATCGGCGAGATCGTTGTCCATCAGCACTCGCGACGGGAGATGACTGCGTATCTGAGCACGGCGTCGATGCCAGCCCCCGCGAGGACCGCCAGCAGGACCAGCCCGCCGGGGACCTCGAGGTCGAGGACCGAGGTCAAGGTGAGCGCGAGTCCGGTGGCGACGACGAGATCGACGAAAGCACCCGAGCAGGCACGCTCCACCCATCGCGCCTCGACGCTGTCCTCCACGTGCGGGTCGGGTTGCACGGTGTGGCCCGAGACGAAGATCAGCCAGCCCAGGGCGATCGCGGGACCGAGCGTGCAGACGGCGAAGACGGTTGCGACGAGCCAGAACTCGTCGCTGCGCACCCATCCGGCCACAGCCCCTGCGGTGACAGCGACGGCGAGCGTGAAGAGCCCTGCCTTGGCATAGGCCTCCGGCGGAGCCGTGGGTCTAGTGGTCGTGGTCACGTCATCCCCTGTAGTCAAGCGTGCTTTACAGGTGACAGTAAAGCACGCTTGTCAGCGCCGGGACGCGCTCACCCGTGCGCAGCACAGCGTCCCCTCCCGACGACTCAGGTCGTGACTCGGGCGGTGCATTGATCCACGACGTGAGTCACGGCCGGGGGCGCGCCGGCACAGATGGGCCCTCACGCGAAGCGCACCGGGGTCAGTCAGCGGCGAGCGCGCGGCTCCCACACCACGAGCGCCTGCCCGCCGGTGCGGGGGCGCGGGCGCTGGCCGTGGCGCAGCGCGACGA
>NZ_BCSS01000029.1 GCF_001570985.1 Janibacter limosus NBRC 16128
CCTGGCCGCGTGTGGCGAGGACCAGCCCGTCGAGCCGACCTCTTCCACGACCGTCTCACCCCTACCGGGCGACTCCTCCACCACCAGCGCATCTAACTCGAGTTCTTCGTCCAGCAGTTCCACCAGCGACGGTGTGGCCCCCCTGCCTGAGGCTGCGACCAAGCAGACGAAGGAGGGAGCCATCGCGTTCAACGAGTTCTACCAACTGCAGATGGGTGAGGCACTCAAGACAGCCAACTCAGCAACTCTCCGGTCCTACGCCAAAGACTGCGCCGTTTGTGACGGACTAGCTGACGTAGTCGACGACTTCAAGAAGCGGCGAGTGCACGCGAGCAAAAATCCTTACTCGGTCTCGGGCTCGACTGCTCGGGCACGTGACGACGGTGGGTATCGCGTGGAGATGAAGGTTGAGAACTCCGCGTACCGCGAGGTTGGAGCCGACGGCGCCAAGGGCCCAAATATCGATCCCATCTCCCTGACAATTGTGAGCGACACGCAATGGCACGACGGTAGCTGGCAGATCCGAGATTTGGTCCGAGTCAAATGAACGGCCAAGTGTTTGTCAGTGCCTTGATTTTCAGCCTGACCGCAGCGGTCACCCTGTCGGCGCCCCTCGCGCAAGCAGAGCCTACGGATCCTCCACCAACAACCGGACCTTCCGCAGATGCGGACAATCACTCAGCCTCGGTTTACGGCGAAAAGTTCAAAGACACCTCCGGCACTCAGGACTATCAGCAGCCTCCTTCCGGCCAGAAGGCACCCAGCGACCCGCCGCGAGGTGGGAAGGCTCCCGGCGTGACCAAGGTGAGCAACCCGCCCAAGGACGTCGAGGTCGAGGTCAGGACCGAAGCCTGCACCGACATGACCCTCGACCAGTGCCGTCAGGGCCGCACCGCCTGCCTGACCAGCGCGGGAGGACCCGCCGGGTTCAGGCCGCCGACCCTGACCTGGCTCAAGATCGGCGATGGCTCGTGGACCTACAACGGCCTCACCTGCGGCCCGCCCACCTCCATCGAGCTGCCCGGCAGCGGTGGCACCGTGTCCGTCGCTGTCCAGGCCCCACCGGTCCCCACTCTCGGCCAGATCCAGACCGCCTTCAAAGAGCTCCCCTTCAGCAAGCCGAGCGTCACCGTCCAACCCGTGGGCATGAAGACCCTCAAAAACCTCAAGACCTTCTACGCCGCCCACTGGCCAAACAACACCGGCCTACAACCGGGCGAGACCAGCAAGCCCGTCAAGTTGCTGTCTTGGACGGTTGAGTTCAAGGTCGATGCCCAGGACTACCGCTACGACTTCGGCGACGGCACCCACTCCAACTGGACCACCAGCTCGGGAGGCACCTACCCCGACGGCGACATCACCCACACCTACACCGACACCGGCACCGTGGACATCAAGGTCGACGCCCGCCTCACCGGCCAATACCGCGTCAACGGCGGCGACTGGCAGGACATCGCCACCACCGCCGACCTCCAGGACGAACCCACCGGCACCCTCACCATCGTCGGCACCAAAACCCGCCTGACCACCGACGAGGGCTGATTCACACCACGAGTCACGACCGGAGGCGCGGACCCACCTCACGATCAAGGGCACGGTCCACGGCATCGGCGACCGCGTTCAGGCCCTCACCGGTGAGGATGACGTCATAGTGGTTGGCGTCCGTCTCGTGGGTCATCAGGCCTGTAGGCAGACCAAGGGCGGCCAACCGCCCATCGTCGTACAGCCCCTGCGGCTCGTCCTGCAGACCGCGCCGGGCCCACACGAGCTCCACGCTGCTCCCCTGCTCGACCGCGCGGCCCGCCGCGGCATGGGCATCCGGGTCGGCGAGGACATCGGCCCCGTCAGCCCGCACGGCATCGAGGATGCACGAGCTCATGTACCGCCCGTCCCCCTCGGGGGAAGGGATGAGGTCGTGGTCGAGATAGCGCTGCACGATGCCGGCAACCGGGCCCTGCAGCAGCGGACCGACAGCCGGGTGCTTCGCCCAGAAGACGAGGTGGTCCCCTTCGTCGTCGAAGCGCATCGACAACCGGTCCATCGCCGGGCCGATGACCGCTTGCAGTGCGGCGTCGACATCCAGGTCCGGTGGTGGAGGAAAGGCAAGCCCTCCGTCGACGAGCACCACCGAGGGGAAGAGGTCCGGCCTCTCCGCCGCTGTCAGGGCGACGACGAAGCCACCCATCGAGTGGCCCACGAGGATCGGGTGGGTCCCGAAGACGCCGGCGACGGTGGCCAGGTCCACGGCGTGCGCAGCCAGTCCGTACGGCGCCGGTGCCTCGCGGCTGGCCGCCCGACCACGCAGGTCGGGCGCCAGCACGCGCACAGCCCCCGGCCCGTGCCGACGGTGCATCTCCTCGGCCAGACCTGCCCAGGACAGGCCGTTGGCAGTGATGCCGTGGACGGCCAGCACGACGGGAGCGTCCGGGGCGGCCGCTCCCACCGTGAGGTCGTGGATGGCCAGGCTGCCCACCGGCAGCTCGATGACAAAGGTGGCTTCCGCGGTCATGCCCGCTCCCTGCCCAGCAGACGTGCACCGAGCCCGGTCAGACCCTGCGGTGCGAAGTAGACCACCACGATGAAAAGGACGCCGAGGATGAGCAGCGGTTGGCCAAGGAGTCGCTGGACGATGTCCGGCATGGAACCCAGCGCCGACGAGCTGCTGAGATCCACCAGCCGCGCGTCCAGGTAGTGGTAGACGAACCCGCCGACGACCGCACCCCACAGCCGACCAGCGCCACCGAGCACGACCATCACGAGCAACGCGAGGGTGAACTCCGTCGTCGTCAGGTGCGGGCTCGAGCCACCTAGGACGATGGCGTGGACGATGCCACCGAGGCTGCCGATGAGCGCCCCAACGACGATGGCGAGCAACTTGACCTTGTAGACGTCATATCCGAGCACCGCAGCACGGGCTTCGTTCTCCCGGACGGCAGCCATGGCGTGACCGGCCCGCGAGCGCACCAGCAGCGCCACGAGCACCCAGGCGATGACGACGAAGCCCAGTGCCAACCAGTACCGGTACGGCGCGTTCTGCACGCCGACGAGCATCTGCGGGATCGCGGAGCGGTCCAGGACCAGCCCCTCCTCGCCACCCGTCAGGTCGCCCGGGTTGCGCAGGACGATGATCGAGGCCGCCTGGGCGAAGGCCAGGGTCACCATCGCGAAGGCGATGCCTCCGACCCGTAGCGCGATCCCGCCGACGACGATCGCCAGGACGAGGGTGATGGCCAGGGCCACGACGATCGCCAGTGGCAGTGGCAGGTCCCACGCGGACAGCGAAATCGTCAGCAGGTAGCTGCCGGCCGCGACGAAGAGTGCGTGCCCGAAGCTCAGCAGGCCGGTGCGCCCGAAGATCACGTCATAGCTGAGAGCGAAGCCGGCGAAGATGAAGCAGGTCGCCAGCAGCGTCAACGAGCCGGGACTGTTGACCCGCCCGGGCAGGATGCCCGGGAGCGTCACCGTCACGTACGGGAGCATCGCGAGGATGACCACGATGACCAGGCCCGGCAGGACCTTGAGCAGGGATGCGGGTCTCATGCGTGACCACCCTTCATGGATGTGGGCCGGATGAGCAGGACGACGGCCAGGAGGAGGACGACGGACAGGTCACCCACACCGCTGGCGGCGTAGTAGTTCGCCATCTGCTGCACGAGGCCGACGGCGACGGCTGCCACGGCCGTGCCGGGGAGCGAGCCCATGCCGCCGATGACCACGACGATGAAGGCGTAGATGAGCAGTGACCCGCCCTGCGCCGGCGAGACCGACCCGGCGTACTGGGAGTAGAGGACACCGGCGAGCGCGGCGGCAGCGCCTCCCATCGCGAAGACGACGGTGAAGGTGCCCTGCACATTGATGCCGAGCGCCTCGACCATGGTGCGGTTCTCCACACCGGCCCGGATGATCAGGCCCAGCCGCGTGTACCGCAGCAGGGCCATCAGCCCACCGAAGACGAGCAGCGCGACGATGACGAAGAGCAACCGGTCGTTGGGCAGGTGGGCGCCGGCGACGTCCGTCGTCGACGCCATCCAGGTCGGCTTCTCGACGGGCTTGGGGTCCGCGGTCCACACCGCCTGGGCGACTGCGACGGCCGCGAGCGAGAGACCGACGGTGACGAGCACCTGCTGGATGTGGTGCTTGTACAGCGGCCGGATCAGGCAGACCTCGACGATCGCGCCGATGAGTGCGCCGACAGCCAGGGCGACGACGACCGCGAGGACGAGCCGGACGCCGACGGACATGCCCTGCGGCAGTCGCTGCATCGTCTCCCAGCCGGCGTAGGCACCGAGCATCATGAAGGCGCTGTGGGCGAAGTTCAGCACGCCCATCAGGCCGTAGATGAGGCTCAGGCCGCTGGCGGCCAGGAAGTAGAGCGCACCGAGTCCCAAGCCGGTGACGAGGAGGAGGATGAGCTCGCTCATGCCGCACCGTCCCGTCGCATCGCGACGCCGAGGAGCTCACGAGTCAGCTCCGGGTCCGCGATCAGGTCGGCGGCAGAGCCGGCGTGAACGACCTTGCCGGCATCCAGGACGATGACGGTGTCGGCGATGCGGCGCACGAGCGGCAGGTTCTGCTCGACGAGCAGGATCGGGGTCGCCTCGGCGACCTCCCCGAGGACATCGGCCACCTCCGTGACGAGCTTGGGCGCCAGGCCCTTGGTCGGCTCGTCGATGAGGAGCAGTCGGTTGTCCCGCAGCAGGACCCGCGCGAGCGAGACCATCTGCTGCTGACCGCCCGAGAGCGTCCCGGCCCGCTGCGCCCGCCGTGTCACGAGGTCCGGGAAGAGCTCCTGGACGATGGGCGCGTCGGTGCCTGTCGCCGGGTCCACCAGGCGCAGGTTTTCCTCGACGGTCAGCCCACCGAAGACCTCGCGGTCCTCGGGGACATATCCGATCCCGTCCCGCACGATGCGGGTCGTGGTCCGGGTCTGGATCTCTTGGCCGTCGAGCGCGATGCGTCCGGTGCGAGGGGCCAGGCCGAGGAGCGCCTTGAGCGTCGTCGTCTTGCCGACGCCGTTGCGCCCCAGCAGTGCGGTGACGCCGGTGGCGGGTACCTCGAAGGAGACCCCTTGGAGGATGTGCGAGCCGCCGTAGCGCACGTGCAGGTCCTCGACCTGGAGCACGGGCGCGGGGCTGCGCGTGGTCTCCACCGGCTGTGCGGTGGTCTCGTCGTTCACAGCGCTTCTCCCAGATAGGCCTGTTGCACGCGTTCGTCAGAGGTGACCTCGGTCGGGCTGCCGATCGCCAGCAGCTGACCGTGGTGGAGGACGGCGACCCGGTCGGCCAGGCCGAGGACCACGTGCATGTGGTGCTCGACCATGGCGACGGACACCCCTTCGTCCCGGACCTCACCGATGATCTCGGTGAGCCCGTCGACGTCCTCGGCCGAGACGCCGGCCATCGGCTCGTCCAGCAGGAGGACCGTGGGGTCGGATGCGAGCGACATCGCCAGCTCCAGCTTGCGCCGGTCGCCGTGCGACAGGTCGCGCGCGAGGGTCTCCCCCTTGCCCGGCATCCGCACCCGCTCCAGGAGCGGGTCGATGCTCTGGCTCCCGGTGGAGCTCGCGGGGCGGAAGGGCGAGAAGGGGGCCGAGCCGGTGGCCTGGATGGCCAGCCGGACGTTTTCCCTCGCCGTGAGCCCGTCGAAGAGGGCTGAGGTCTGGAAGGACCGGGCCAGTCCGCGGTGGGCACGGCGGGTCGAGCTCATCCTCGTCACGTCCGCCTCCCCCAGGGTGACCCGGCCGGTGGTCGGCCGGGTCACCCCCGAGAGGATGTTGACGAGGGAGGACTTGCCCGCCCCGTTGGGACCGATGATGCCGAGCAGCTCACCGGCCCCGACCTCGAGCGAGATGTCCTCGAGGATCCGTGCACCACCGATGCGCCACCCGATCCCGGTGGCGGCGATCACTTGGACTCGGCGACGGGCGGGGCCACGTCGGCGGCGTCGATGGTCTTGCCCAGGACCGGCACGTAGTTCTTGCCATCCTTCTCCAGCGAGACGGTGAACATCGGCTGGAGCATGGCGTGGTCCTCGGGGCGGATCTCCATGTCGCCCTTGGGGCCCTCGAAGGTCCACCCCTCGAGCGCATCGACCATCTTGTCCGGGTCGTTGCCACCCTCCTTGACGGCCTGGACGACCATCTGCGCGGCGACGAAGCCGTCATTGCTGAAGAGGTCGACCTCCTGGCCCTCCTCCTTCAGCCCGTCCTCGAGCGCCGTGTAGGCGTCGTTGTCCGCGGCGCCGGCGAAGAAGTGCGACAGGAAGTCGATCTTGGTGCTGGCCTCACCAAAGAGGTTGTGGGTCGCCTTGATGTCCAGGCCGGTGACGACCGTGGTCTCATCGAAGACGCCCTGCTGCGACAGCGTGCTCCACATCGAGGTGGCGTTGTCCCCCGCCCACGCGACGTAGAGCAGGTCGGGCTTGGCCGTCTTGATCTTGGTGGCGAAGGGGGTGAAATCCTTGGCGCCGGCCGGAGCCTCGACCGCGGTGACCGTGGCGCCCTGGTCGCCGAGCGTCTTTTCGACACCGGCGATGTTGGCCTTGCCGAAGGCGCTGTCCTGCGCCAGGACGGTGATCTTCTTGCCCTTGACGTCGCCGACCATCGTGCCCGCGGTCGAGACGTCCTGGTAGGTCTGGCGGCCCGAGCGGAAGGTGTAGTCGTTGGCACCGGTGATGCCGTCGACAGCGGCCGGACCGGAGATGAAGAGGATCTTGTTGTCCTGCGCGAGCGGGGCGACCTGCAGGGCCACACCCGAGGCGGTGGAGCCGGCGATGATCTTGGTGTCCTGACCGATGAGGCCGGTCGCGGCGGAGACGGCCTTGGCCGGGTCGCCGGCGTCGTCCTTCTCCGTGATCTCGATCGTGCGGCCGTCGACCTCTCCGGTGCCGTCGGTCGCGTAGTCGAGACCGATGTCGAAGCCGGCGCGGTACTGGGCACCGTACGAGGCCAGCTGGCCAGACTTGCTGTAGACGAGACCGACCTTGATGGGGCCATCACCGTCGGCGCCCGCGTCGCCGGAGTCGCCGGCCCCTCCCGGTGTGCCGCACGCGGCGACGGTTGCAGTGACAGCGATGCTCGCCAGGGCGAGCTTCCACGAGTTGGACATGAGAGTTCCTCCACCTGCGGTGAGCGCTCGCGCCTTTGCTGCAACGAGAACCGTTGACGCTCAACCGATGGGCAGAGTCAATCCGTGCGGGGCCCCCGCGGGTGTGGCTCGACGAAACACATTCGTCTCGTCCTCATGTCCTGCGACGACACCGGACGAAGGGAGGAGAGGTGCACCTCAGAGGTGGGTGCGCAACCGCTCCACGATCGGGTCCGGCGTCAGACCCACCGTCTCGAGCACCTGTGCCCGAGAGGCGTGGTCGATGAACTCCTTGGGCAGACCGAAGCGGTGCACGGGCACGGACAGACCGGCCTCGTCGAGGGCACGAGCGACCTCGGCGCCCACACCGCCGGCAACATTGTTGTCCTCGATGACGGCGACCCGCCCGGCTCGGCGGGCGAGGTCGACGAGCGCGGTGGGCACGGGGAGCACCCACCGGGGGTCGACGACCAGGGTCGAGTGCCCCTCGGCTGCCAGCTTTTCGGCGACGGTCGTCCCGGTCCCGGCCATGGAGCCGATGGCGACGACGAGGACCTCGGGGTCGACACCCGGATCCCCGGCGAGGACGTCGAGACCGCCGATGGTGGACGTGGCCTCGATCGGGTCACCGACGCTCCCCTTGGGGAAGCGGATGACGGTCGGCGCGTCGTCCACGTCGACCGCCTCACGCAGCGCGCGACGGATCTGCTGCCCGTCGCGAGGTGCGGCCAGCCGCAGTCCGGGGACCAGGGAGACCAGGGACATGTCCCACATGCCGTGGTGGCTGGCGCCATCGGGCCCGGTGACGCCGGAGCGGTCGAGGACGAAGGTCACCCCCGCCTTGTGCATCGCGCAATCCATGAGCAGCTGGTCGAAGGCGCGGTTCAGGAAGGTCGCATAGATCGCGACGACGGGGTGCAGGCCGGTGAAGGCCAGACCGGCGGCCATCGTGGTCGCGTGCTGCTCGGCGATGCCGACGTCGAAGATCCGGTCGGGGTGCGCGTCGGCGAAGGGCTTCAGGCCGACCGGCATCATCATCGCCGCCGTGATCGCGACGATGTCGGGCCGCTGCGCCCCCAGCTGAAGCATCTCGTCACCGAACTCGTCGGTCCACGAGCGCCCGGAGATCTCCAGGGGCAGACCGGTCTCCGGGTTGATCTTGCCGACGGCGTGGAACTGGTCGGCCACGTCATTGCAGGCGTGCTCGTAGCCGCGCCCCTTCTGCGTGATGACGTGCACGAGCACGGGACCACCGAAGGCCTTGGCCCGACGCAGCGACTGCTCGACGCTGGCCTCGTCGTGGCCGTCGACCGGGCCGAGGTACTTGATGCCCAAGTCCTCGAACAGCCCCTGCGGCGCCCAGAAGTCCTTGGCGCCCTTCTTCATCGAGTGGAAGGCCTGGTAGGCCGCCCGCCCGACGAAGGGCGTGCGGTTGAGCTTGTCCTTGCCCCAGTCGAGGACCTGCTCGTACTGGCGGTTGGTGCGCAGCATCGCGAGGTGGTCGGCCAGACCGCCGATCGTCGGGGCGTAGGAGCGCTCGTTGTCGTTGACGACGATGACCATCGGCAGGTCCTTGTCGGCGGCGATGTTGTTGAGCGCCTCCCAGGCCATCCCGCCGGTCAGGGCCCCGTCACCGATCACGGCGACGGCATGGCGCTCCTCGCCGCGCAGTCGGTAGCCGGTCGCGATGCCCTCCGCCCACGACAGGGAGGTCGAGGCGTGGCTGTTCTCGCTCACGTCGTGCGGGGACTCGGCGCGGCTCGGGTAGCCGGACAGTCCCCCACGGGTGCGCAGGCCGCTGAAGTCCTGACGTCCGGTGAGCAGCTTGTGCACATAGGACTGGTGGCCGGTGTCGAAGACGACGGTGTCGCTCGGCGAGTCGAAGACCCGGTGGATCGCGATGGTCAGCTCGACGACCCCGAGGTTGGGTCCGAGGTGCCCCCCGCTGCGCGAGACCTCCGCGACGAGGAAGGCTCGGATCTCCTGCGCCAGGGTCTCGAGCTGCTCCGCGGGGAGGCGCCTGAGATCGGCGGGAGAGGTGATCGTCTCGAGGACTGCCACGCTGGCGTTCCTTCCGGGGGTCGGGGACCGCACGAGTCTACGTCCGACGGACTGGGAAGTAACTGTGACCCCGCCCGCCGTCTCTGACCGGTCACAACCGCTCGACGAAGATGCTCCCGTCCAGCGCCTCACGGATGAGCACGATGCCGCGCTGAGCGGCCCGCAGCCGCAGCCCCTCGTGCTCGAGGCACACGAGCAGCGCGTCGAGGGTCCCGTCCGGCAGGGACTCCGACAGGTCGACCCGCACCGTGCGGTAGGCCTGCCGCATCGCCTCGACCTGCGCCGCGACATGGCGCTCGGTCAACCAGGCCAGCGCTGCCGGGTGACGGCGCAGCACGGCGTGACCGCGGTAGTCGGGCGGGCACAGGTCGAGCAGCCACGAGACCGCCGCCGGCTGCCAGCCGCGCACGCCGGGCGGTGGGACCAGGTCCGGCCAGCCGGGGGGACCCCCCTTCGCCCCAGCCGCTGCGGTCCGCGCACCCGGCGACCCGGGCAGCGCCGGCCGCACCGGCGGACCCGCAGCATGATCGAACATGTGTTCGAGTGTACGACGATCCGGCGACATGACGAAGGGCGCCGTCCTGAGGAGCTTGCGCAGCAAGCGTCACGGAGGGGAGGTCCTCGCCGCGGCGAGGACCTCCCCTCCGTGGGGTGTCAGGTGTCAGCTGACCAGCGAACGCAGCACGTACTGCAGGATGCCGCCGTTGCGGTAGTAGTCCGCCTCGCCGGGGGTGTCGATGCGCACGACCGCGTCGAAGGTGACGGGCTCGCCACCCTCCTTGGTCGCGGTGACCTTGACCGTCTTGGGCGTGGAGCCGTTGTTGAGCTCCGTGATGCCGGTGAAGTCGAAGGTCTCCGTCCCGTCCAGGCCGAGCGACTCGGCGTTCTGCCCCTCGGGGTACTGGAGCGGGATGACGCCCATGCCGATGAGGTTGGAGCGGTGGATGCGCTCGTAGGACTCCGCGATGACGGCCTTGACACCGAGCAGGACCGTGCCCTTGGCTGCCCAGTCACGCGAGGAGCCGGAGCCGTACTCCTTGCCCGCGAGGACGACGAGCGGGACGCCCGCCTCGATGTACTTCTCCGAGGCCTCGAAGATCGTGGTCTGCTCGCCACCATTGAGGAAGTCGCGGGTGAAGCCACCCTCGACGCCGTCGAGCAGCAGGTTCTTCAGCCGGATGTTGGCGAAGGTGCCACGGATCATGACCTCGTGGTTGCCACGGCGCGAGCCGTAGGAGTTGAAGTCCTTGCGGTCGATCCCGTGCTCGGCGAGGTAGACACCCGCCGGGCTGTCGGCCTTGATCGCACCGGCCGGGCTGATGTGGTCGGTGGTGACCGAGTCGCCGAGCAGCGCGAGGACGCGCGCACCGGAGATGTCCTCGACCTGGTCGAGCTCCATCTTCATGCCCTCGAAGTATGGGGGCTTGCGCACGTAGGTGGAGTCCTCCGCCCACTCGAAGGTGTTGCCCTCCGGGGTCTCCAGCGAGGTCCAGCGCTCGTCGCCGGCGAAGACGTCGGCGTACTTGTCGACGAACATCTCCTGGTTGACGGCGTGGTCGATGACGTCCTGGACATCAGCCGGTGCCGGCCAGATGTCGGTGAGGAAGACGTCCTTGCCCTCTGTGTCCTGGCCGAGCGGCTCGGACGCGAAGTCGAAGTCCATCGTGCCGGCCAGGGCGTAGGCGATGACGAGCGGCGGCGACGCGAGGTAGTTCATCTTCACGTCGGGGTTGATGCGCCCCTCGAAGTTGCGGTTGCCCGACAGGACCGAGGTCACCGCGAGGTCGCTGGCGTTGACGGCCTCGGAGACCTCCTCGATGATCGGGCCCGAGTTGCCGATGCAGGTCGTGCAGCCGTAGCCGACGAGGTGGTAGCCCAGCTTCTCGAGGTAGGGCCACATGCCGGCCTTCTCGTAGTACGAGGTGACGACCTTGGACCCGGGAGCCATCGACGTCTTGACCCAGGGCTTGACCTGCAGCCCGCGCTCGACGGCGTTCTTGGCGAGCATCGCGGCCGCCATCATCACCGACGGGTTGGAGGTGTTGGTGCAGCTGGTGATCGAGGCGATGACCACGTGGCCGTGGTCGATCTCGACCTCGGTCCCGTCGATGACGGCCTTGGTCGGGTTGGTCGCACGCTCACCGTTGGTCCGCTGGGCGGAGTGCTCCGGGCGCCCTGCGGCCTCCGAGGCCTCGTTGGCGTCGTGGCTCGGCGAGTCGGACGCGGGGAAGGTGTCCTTGAGCTCCTCGTCGACCGAGGACTTCACGATGCCGTTGCCGTCGACGACGTAGTTCTTCAGGTCGCCGCGGAACTGCTGCTTGGCCTCGGTGACCGAGATGCGGTCCTGCGGACGCTTCGGGCCGGCGATCGACGGGACGACCGTCGACAGGTCGAGCTCGAGATACTCGGAGAAGCGCGGCTCGACGGCCGGGTCGAGCCACATGCCCTGCGTCTTGGCGTATGCCTCGACGAGCGCGACCTGCTGCTCGGAGCGGCCGGTGAGGCGCAGGTACTCGAGGGTGACGTCGTCGATGGGGAACATCGCGGCGGTGGAGCCGAACTCGGGGCTCATGTTGCCGATGGTGGCGCGGTTGGCCAGCGGCACGGCCGCGACACCCTCGCCGTAGAACTCGACGAACTTGCCGACGACACCGTGGTCGCGCAGCATCTCGGTGATCGTCAGCACGACATCGGTCGCGGTGGCGCCGGCCGGGATGTTGCCGGAGAGCTTGAAGCCGACGACGCGCGGGATGAGCATCGACACGGGCTGGCCGAGCATCGCGGCCTCGGCCTCGATGCCGCCGACGCCCCAGCCCAGGACGCCCAGGCCGTTTTCCATCGTCGTGTGCGAGTCGGTGCCGACGCAGGTGTCGGGGTAGGCGACGCCGTCACGCGTCATCGTGACGCGGGCCAGGTGCTCGATGTTGACCTGGTGGACGATGCCGGTGCCCGGGGGGACGACCTTGAAGTCGTCGAAGGCGGTCTGGCCCCAGCGCAGGAACTGGTAGCGCTCGTTGTTGCGCTCGTACTCGAAGTCGACATTGCGCTCGAAGGCGTCGGCCGAGCCGAAGACATCGATCTGCACGGAGTGGTCGATGACCAGCTCGGCGGGCGCGAGCGGGTTGATCTTGGTCGGGTCGCCACCGAGCTCGGCGACGGCCTCGCGCATGGTGGCCAGGTCGACGACGCAGGGCACACCGGTGAAGTCCTGCATGATCACGCGGGCGGGCGTGAACTGGACCTCGATGCTCGGCTGGGCGTCCTTGTCCCAGGACCCGAGCGCGTTGATGTGATCCGCGGTGACATTGCTGCCGTCCTCGGTCCGCAGCTGGTTCTCCAGCAGCACCTTGAGGCTGTAGGGCAGGTCCGCAGAGCCCTCGACCGCGTCGAGGCGGTAGATCTCGTAGGACTCGTCACCGACGGTGAGCTGGTCCTTGGCGTTGAAGGTGTTCGCACTGGCCACAGTCGACTCCTCTGTCGTAGTTATCTTGACGTCAAGATAAAACTATCACAGGACCGTGGACATCGGTCCGCCGGCCCGCTGACTCCCACTCTTCCCCAAAACCGCGCCGTCGTCACGGGGTGAGGGGCTCCCCCTTCGGCTCGAAGGTCGCCACGCACTCGACGTGGTGGGTCATGGGGAAGGCGTCGAAGGCACGCAGGCCGGTCATCGCGAACCCGAGACCGGCCAGGTAGGCGGTGTCCCGGGCCAGCGCTGCCGGGTCGCAGGCGACGTACACGAGACGACGAGGACGAAGGGAGGTCAGCGCCGCCACGACCTCGCGGCCGGCCCCGGTGCGGGGCGGGTCGATGACGACGACGTCGGCGCTGGGCGGCAGCAGGTCCGAGCGTGCCGAGCGACCACGGGTGCGGCCCCGGCCGTTGCGACCCCCCTTGGACCCCTTGGGGCCCTTGCGCGGGATGCCGAAGAGGTCGTCGACCCGACCGGGGACGACGAGCGCCTGCGGCGTCGCCGCGAGGTTGTCCCGCAGGTGGTCCACCGCCCGGCGATCGGACTCGATGGCGACGAGCTGCCCGTCCGGCCCGGCCGCTTCGGCGAGCGGGACGGAAAAGAGGCCGACGCCGCAGTACAGGTCGAGCACGCGCTCGCCGCCCTGCACATCGGCAGCGGTGAGGACTGCTTCGACAAAGGCCCGGGGTGCGTCCTTGTGGACCTGCCAGAAGCCTCGGGCGTCCACACCCATGGTCCGCTCCCCCGCGGGAGTCGCGACGCGCTCGGTGACGGTGATGGGCGGGGTCGGCGCGTCCGCCGGGACCTCGACGACGACCGTGTCGTCCTCGCCCGACGGGACGACGACGTCGAGGGCCGAGATGCCCGCGAGCGCCCCCTTGACCCCTGCGGTCTCGGCCAGCGTCTCGGTGAGTGCCTCGTCGATGTCGGGGACGGCGATGGGACAACCGGTCAGCGGGACGATGTCGTGGCTGCGGTGGCGGCGCAGCCCGATCCGACCGTCGGCGACGGCGAACTCCACCCGGGTGCGGTACCGCAGCCCGTCGGCGTCCTCGAGAGGCTCCACGACGACGTCACGCTCCAGCCCGGCCAGTCGCTGCAGCTGCTCGGCGACGACGCGCGCCTTGAGGTCTCGCTGGTGACCCGTGGCCACGTGCTGGAAGTCGCAGCCGCCGCACCCACCGGGGCCGGCGACCGGGCAGCGCGAGGCCACGCGGTGCTCCGAGGCATCGGTGACGGCGATCGCGTCCGCGCGCAGGAAACGGTCGCCGGGACCCCCTTCGGTGATCCTGGCCCGCACCCGCTCCCCCGGCAGCGTGTGCCGGACGAAGAGGACTCGCCCCTCGTAGCGGGCCACGCAGTGGCCACCGTGCGCGACCGGTCCCACCTCGACGTCGATCTCGTCGCCAATGGTCAGGTCATCTGCTGCTGGTCCGCTCATGCTCCACCTCGTCGTACGTCGCCCGCCACGGGGCCGTCCATGCGTTCCTCGGCACCGGCCGAGCTCGCGAGCTGCCAGGGCACCGAGGACACCATGACACCCGGCGTGAAGAGCAGTCGACTGCGCAGGCGCAGCGCCGACTGGTTGTGCAGGGCCTGTTCCCACCAGTGACCGAGCACGTACTGCGGGATGTAGACCACGACCAGGTCGCGCGGGTTGCCCGAGCGGATCGACTTGACGTAGTCGACCACCGGTCGGGTGATCTCCCGATAGGGCGAGTCGAGGGCCTTCAACGCCACCGGGATGCCGCGGCGGTCCCACTCGTCCTGCAGCGCCTTGGTCTCCTCCGGGTCGACGTCGACCGTGACGGCCTCGAGCCGTGAGGGCCGGGTCGCCGAGGCATAGGCCAGCGCTCGCAGTGCGGGACGGTGGATGGTGCTGACGAGGACGATCGCGTGCACGCGCGAAGGGAGGAGCTGGTGCTTGGTGTCCCCCTCTGGCACCGCGAGCTCCTCGCTGACGTGCCGGTAGTGGCGGCTGATCGATCCCATGAGCAGGAAGAGGACGGCCATGGCCGCCATCGCGAAGCCCGCTCCGTGGGTGAACTTGGTGAGGACGACGACGACGAGGACCGTGCCGGACATGACGGCCCCGACGGCGTTGATGGCGCGGCGGCGCATCATCGCTCGCTGCTCGGACCGGTCCCCCTCGAGGGCCAGGTGGCGGTTCCAGTGCCGCACCATGCCGATCTGGCTCAGCGTGAAGGAGACGAAGACACCGACGATGTAGAGCTGGATCAGCCGGGTGACGCTGGCATCGAAGATGATGACGAGCAGCCCCGCCGCACCGGCGAGCAGGATGATGCCGTTGGAGAAGGCGAGCCGGTCACCACGGGTGTGCAGCTGACGCGGCAGGTACCCGTCGCGCGCCAGGATCGACCCGAGCACGGGGAAACCGTTGAAGGCGGTGTTGGCGGCGAGCACGAGGATCAGCCCGGTGACGACCGACACGATGACGACACCGGCGGGGAAGCCGTCGAAGACGGCCGTCGCGACCTGGGCCATGACCGTGTGCTGCACGTAGCCGTCCCCGACAGGCACCCCGTCTCGCAGGAGCTGCTGTGCAGGGTTGTCGGCGATCTTGACACCCGTCCACGTGGCCAGCGCGATCATCGACATCAGCATCGTCACCGAGACGGTGCCCATGAGCAGCAGCGTCGTCGCGGCATTCTTGCTCTTGGGCTTGCGGAAGGCGGGCACACCATTGCTGATCGCCTCGACACCGGTGAGCGCCGCCGCACCCGAGCTGAAGGCGCGCAGCAGGAGGAAGGCCATCGCCAGGGTGCCCAGCTGCTCCATCCCCGGCTCGGGAGCCAACGTGAAACTCGCGCTCTCGGCCGAAGGGAGGGTCCCGGTCGTGCGTCGGACGATGCCCACGAGCGCCATGGCCAGCACGGAGAACATGAAGAGATAGGTGGGGATGGCGAAGGCCTTGCCGGACTCGCGCACCCCGCGCAGGTTCATCGCCGTGAGCGCGGTGATGAGCACGATGGCGGCCAGGACCTCGTGGCCGCGCAGCCAGGAAAAGGCGGCCGCCGCATTTTGCACACCCGAGGAGATCGACACGGCGACGGTCAGGACGTAGTCGACGAGCAGCGCGCTCGCGACCGTCAAGCCCGCCCTGGGACCGAGGTTGGTGCTGGCGATCTCGTAGTCGCCGCCGCCTGAGGGGTAGGCGTGCACGTTCTGCCGATAGCTGGCGACGACGACCACCATCACCGCGACGACTGCCAGGGCGACCGGCCACGAGTGCGTCATCGCCAGGGCCCCACCCGCCAGACCCAGGGTCAGGAGGATCTCGTCCGGCGCGTAGGCCACGGAGCTGAGCGCATCGCTGGCAAAGACGGGAAGGGCGAGCCGCTTGGGAAGGAGGGTCTCGCCGAGATCATCACTGCGCATGGCGCGACCAACGAGGACGCGCTTGAGGAAACGTCCTGAAGACACCACGTGAGTGTAGGCCTGCTTCAGGAGGGGTACCGTCAACTCGTGCACTTCGTCATCATGGGATGTGGCCGCGTCGGCGCCTCGCTCGCTCGTTCGCTCGAACGCATCGGCCACGACGTCGCGGTGGTCGATCAGGACCCTGCGGCCTTCCGCCGACTCGGCAGCGAGTTCAACGGCCGCCGCATCGCCGGCGTCGGCTTCGACCGCGACACCCTCGAGCAGGCCGGCATCCGCGAGGCATATGCCTTCGCCGCCGTCTCCAGCGGCGACAACTCCAACATCCTCGCGGCGCGGGTCGCGCGCGAGACCTTCGGTGTCGAGCACGTCGTGGCCCGCATCTACGACCCCGACCGCGCGCAGGTCTACCAGCGTCTGGGCATCCCCACCGTCGCGACGGTCCGCTGGACCGCTGACCAGGTGCTGCGCCGGATGCTCCCCCAGGGGCAGGCGACGGAGATGACCGATGCGTCGGGCCGTCTCGTCGTCGCGGAGATCCAGATCTCGTCCGCGTGGGTCGGGCGTCGCCTGACCTCCATCGAGGAGGCAACGGGAGCTCGCGTCGCCTACATCACCCGACTCGGTGAGGGCATCTTGCCCGGTCCCGACACGGTCTACCAGGAGGATGACCTGGTGCACCTGGTCATCCGACGGGAGCACGTCCACGACGTCGAGCGCATCCTCGACGGCCCACCACCGCAGGAGGACTGAGCCATGCGCGTCGCCATCGTCGGAGCCGGGTCGGTCGGCCGGTCCATCGCCCAGGAGCTCCTGCAGAGCGAGCACTCCGTCCTGCTCATCGACAAGGACGCCAACGAGGTGCGGGTCGCCAAGCTCGCCGAGGCCAACTGGCTCTCGGGTGATGCCTGCGAGCTCTCCACGCTCCAGGAGGCCGAGATCCACTCGTGCGATGTCGTCGTCTGCGCCACCGGTGACGACAAGGCCAACCTCGTCGTGTCACTGCTGGCGAAGACCGAGTTCGGCGTCCCCCGCACGGTGGCCCGCGTCAACAACCCCAAGAACGAGTGGATGTTCGACGAGTCCTGGGGTGTGGATGTCGCCGTCTCGACACCGCGCCTGATGACCGCGCTCGTCGAGGAAGCGGTGAGCGTCGGTGACCTCGTGCGCATCTTCGACTTCCAGCAGGGCAATGCGTCGATGACCGAGATCACCCTGCCCGCGGACAACCCCAATGTGGGCCGGCGGGTCGGCGACATCACCTTCCCCGTCGACACCCTGCTCGTCGGCATCATCCGCGACGGTCGACCCATCGGGCCCACCGCCGACGACTCCCTCGAGGCGCACGACGAGCTCCTGCTGCTCACCACGGCAGAGGCGGAGCCGGAGCTCGAGGCGATGATGCGGCCGGGCGCCAAGGCTCGCCGCCGCCCTGTCCCGCCGATCTGACCGCGACGGTCAGTGCGAGACGTGGGGGTCAGTCCGAGACGCGGGCGTCAGTGCGACGAGACGTCGACCGGCTGGACGAGCTCGTCGTCCGGGTCGATCGGGGTGTTGCCCTTGAGGAGCATCGCCCCCATGACGGCCACCGCCCCGGCCCAGAGCGGCCATCCGAGGACGACCTTGGAGATGGTCAGCCCGGCCACATTGTCCGTCAGGTACAGCGGACCCATGATGGCGACACGGATCGCGTAGACGGCCACCAGCACGAGGGTGAGACGACTGCACACCTTGACGGCAGCGGCGTTGCGGCGCCAGCGGAAGGCATCTCCGGCGGCGACGGCAGCCTGGTCGGCGAAGCCGACCATGATCCCGACGAGCGGCCAGCGCAGCAGGACCGACAGGAGCGACCCGACCAAGTACGCGCAGGACGTGAGGATGCCGGGGAGGAAGGCATCCTCGGCATCACCGGAGCGCAGCGCGAAGAAGGCTGCCAGCCCCGTCGCGATGATCGACCCCAGGACGAACTGCAGGGTCTGGCGTTGTACGAGACGCACCAGTGCGAGCACGACGGTCAGTGCCGCAGCGGCTCCCAGCGAGAGGTTGCGGTCCGTGGTGATCGACCAGACGATGACGAAGACGAGCATCGGCATGGCCGCCTCGAGCGACCCCCGCAGGCCCCCCAGCGCCTCGCCCAAGCGGTGCCGGATGAGGGCCTCGACCGTCGGGTGAACCGGCGCGGCGATGGCTTCGGGCTCACCCATGGTGCGGGAGCAGCTCGTACGCGGGGTTGAAGATCGTGGCCGACCCCCGGGGGCGGCACAGCATGCCGGTCGCCTTGATGTAGGCGCCCGGCTCGATCCCATGGATGCTGCGTCGTCCCAGCCAGACCAGCTGCACAGCGGTCGATCCGTCGAAGATCTCGGCGACGAGTGCGGGGACGGTGGCCCGCGGTCGCAGGGTGACCGCGGTGATGGTCCCCGCGATCGTCACCGACTGGCGGTCGGTCTCATCGGTGATCGGCGCGCACCCGTGGGCCGTCGCTGCCTCACGCAGCTCACCCGCTGCGAGGTCGTCGTCGGAGCGACCGAGGTCGACGAGCCGGCGCAGCAGGGTGGACATCAGCGGACCTCGGTGATCTCGGGTCCACGCTCGAAGGGCTTGAGGTCATCGGTCTGCTCGTCGACGTCCTCGTCGGCCGCGGTCTGCTCCTGCGGCGCCTCGGGCATCTGGAGTGGCAGCATCTCGCGCGGCGCGCGGGGGTCCTCGCCACGCGCGACCACCACCGTGCTCAGGATCTCGTCGAAACGTGCTCGCACATCGTCGTCGACGGCGGCCGATCCGGAGTAGACCGCCCTCACGAACCATCGCGGGCCCTCGGCACCGGCAAAGATCGCCGGCGCGAAGACCGTGCGGCCCTGCGGGCCCGGCTGGGCCAGTCGGGTCCGCAGCTCGGTGCCGAAGGGTCCCTTGGCCTGCTCGACGGTGCCGCCGTT
Organism: Janibacter limosus NBRC 16128; assembly: GCF_001570985.1. Lineage (GTDB taxonomy): Bacteria > Actinomycetota > Actinomycetes > Actinomycetales > Dermatophilaceae > Janibacter > Janibacter limosus. The sequence continues at coordinate 18,954 of NZ_BCSS01000029.1, forward strand.
GCCGGTGATCATCTCGGCGATCTCGTCGCGGATGTCGCCCCAGATGCCTGCGGAGCGAGGAGCCGCGAAGGCCTGCAGCTGCACGGCTGCGTCCTCATCGGCGATCTGGACCGCCGTGACGGCGTTGGTCTTCTGGTCGACCTCGAGGCGCAGCTCGGTGCCCGGTGAGGGCCGGAGGAGGATCGATCCGAGGTTGACCAGGGAGTCGGTGTCGGAGACCTCGGAGAGGTCGCGCGGGCCACGGGTCCGGGTGGTGTCCTCGGTCGTCGACGGCGCGTCAGCGCTCTCGGCCGTGGTCGTCGTGTCGGGCTCGGTCGCCTCGTCAGCTGCGTTCTTCTTCTTGCGCCCGAACATCATTCACGTCCTGTCGTCGACTGTGGGCCGAAGCCCCCGCTGGATCCGTATCCAGTCTCACCCCGCTGGCTGGGTGGAAGCGAATCGACAGGGAGGAACTCCCCTTCGCTCACCTCCTGGAGCACGAGCTGGGCGATCCGGTCCCCCACCTGCACCGTGAAGGACTCGGCCGGGTCGAGGTTGACGAGGTTGACGAGGATCTCACCCCGGTACCCCGAGTCGATCGTCCCGGGCGCGTTGACGATCGAGATGCCGTGACGGGCCGCGAGGCCCGAGCGCGGGTGGACGAGTCCGACCCAGCCATGAGGCAGCGCGAGCGCCACGCCCGTGGGCACGAGGGCCCGCTCACCCGGCGCGAGGGTCAGCTCGGCGACCGACGTGAGGTCTGCGCCCGCATCGCCGTGCTTGGCATATGCGGGCAGCACCGCGTCCCGGTGCAGGAGCTGCACCGGGAGCGTGATCTGACGTGGTCCGTCAGCCACGGGTCACGCAGCGCACTCGGTGCAGACCGGGCCGTTCTTGCCGTCGCTGGCCAACTGGCTGCGGTGGTGGACAAGGAAGCAGCTCGTGCAGGTGAATTCGTCTGCCTGGCGTGGAACGACCCGCACCGACATCTCCTCACCGGAGAGGTCAGCGCCGGGCAGCTCGAAGCCTTCGGCCATCTCAGTCTCATCGACGTCGACGTTGGAGGAGGTCGCGTCGCCGCGACGGGACTTGAGCTCCTCGATGGAGTCCTCGGACAGATCGTCGTCAGTCTTGCGAGGAGCGTCGTAATCGGTCGCCATCTCTCCTGTTTCCTTGGGGGCTAGAGGGGCTTGAAAAGCTCTGTTGCCGTCGTCAACGCAGCAGGTGCTGGTTTTGTGCCCGGCGCGCCGGATTGTGCCCCATCCGGCGACGTTGTGCCACCCCGTTCCTGATCAGCGAACGTTCTCGGGTCCGACCTGCTCCACGGCACCCTCCAGGACGGCCCCCAGGGCGGCGTGGAGACCCGGTGCCGCGGCGAGGGTCATCTCGGCTCGCGGAGCGTGCCCATACAGGTCGGAGACCAGCGCGCCGGCCTCGGTGGCCACGAGCCACCCGGCGGCGATGTCCCACGGGTTGAGACCTCGCTCGTAGTACACGTCGAGGCTGCCCTCGGCCACCCGGCACAGGTCGAGCGCCGCGCTCCCGAGCCGACGGATGTCGCGCACCTGTGGCAGCACGTGGGTCAGCACGGCCGCCTGCCACGCCCTCCGGTCGGCGTCGTAGCCGAAGCCGGTACCGCAGAGGGCCTGGCCGAGCGAGGTCTCGGCGACCCGGAGCCGTCGTGGCTCCTCGTCGCCGACCGCGCGCCAGGATCCACCCTCGAGCCAGGCGGTGTACCGCTCCCCCGTCACCGGGTTGACGACCGCACCGGCCACGGGCTGCCAGGTACCGTCGGTGGTCGGGTCACCCACGACCGCCGCGACGGACACCGCGTAGGCCGGGATCTCGTAGAGGTAGTTGACGGTGCCGTCGATCGGGTCGACGACCCAGGTGATGCCCGACTCCCCTGCCCGACCGCCGCGTTCCTCGCCGGCGAACCCGTCCTGCGGGCGCAGCCCACCCAGCCGTGCGAGCAGGTGGTCCTGGCTGCGCTGGTCCATGACCGTCACGACATCAGTCGCCGAGCTCTTGGTCTCGGCGACGCCGAGGCCGTCCGGCCGCTCGTCCATGATCAGCTCGCCGGCTTCGATCGCGACCGTCAGGGCGATCCGGGCCAGCTCGGCGGGGTCGGTCCCCGGGGGCACCGTGTGCATGTCAGTCCGATCCGCAGAGCGCAGGGTGCGCCTCGCGCAGGTTGGGGCAGCATCCCGCCGGGCAGACCGCCGGGTGAGAGTCGAGGTCGCGCCAGGTCGCGCGCACCGGCTGCTCGCCGCGCTCCTGCGCGGCGCGCTCGAGGATGAGGTCGACGAGCCCCGCGACGAAGGCGCGGTCGCCGCCAGGCGTCGGGACGCGCGTCATGGCCAGGCCGATCTCGGCTGCCGTGGTGGCGGCCTCGATGTCCAGGTCGTAGACGACCTCCATGTGGTCGGAGACGAAGCCGATCGGCACCACGACCACGTGCTCGATGCCCTCCTGCACCAGCTCGCGCATCCGATCGTTGACATCGGGCTCCAGCCACGGGGTCCGAGGAGAGCCCGACCGGGAGCAGAAGGCCAGCCCGGCCGGCAGGTCGGCGCCCAGCACGGTGTCGACCTCTGCCGTGATCGCCGCCGCCAGCTCGGCCTGGTCCGCGGAGTAGGCACGCCCCTCGCCGTCACCCGGTCCGGAGGTCTCGTCCATCGCGTCGGGGATGGAGTGGGTGACGTAGAGCAGCGCGACCGCGTCGGGACCGACCGCCTCCACGGCTGCTCGGGCCGCGGCAAGCGTGTCCCGAGCCAGTGTGGCGGCGAACCCGGGGTGCTCGCCGAAGGGCCGCACCTTGTCCAGGACGAGCCCAGCCCTCCCTTCGGCCGCCTCGGCCAACCCCTCCCGGTACTGGCGGCAGGAGGAATAGCTGCGCCAGGCGCTCGTCGGCACGACGAGGACCCGTCGGGCGCCGTCCGCGGTGAGCTCGTCGAGGGCCTCTGGGACGAAGGGGGCGGAGTTGCGGTTGCCCAGCGCCACCGGGAGCACGCACTCGCGAGCCGTCAGCTCGGCCACGAGGTCCGCGACGAGGCGTCGGTTGAGGGCGGGCAGGGGGCTGACCCCGCCCACGAGGTCGTAGTGGGCACCGACCTCGACGAGTCGCTCGTCCGGGACGCCGCGACCGGCGGTGACCCGCCGCAGGAAGGGCAGCACCTCGTCGGGACCTTCGGGACCGCCGAAGGACTGGACCAGCACGGCGTCATACGGTCGAAGGGGGTGCTCAGCAGCGTCATCGGACATGAACACACGGTATCGCCGCGGCGTGTACGTCCCCGGATCGGACCGAGCAGGTGGCAGAGTCGCCCACGAGGACGATGGACGAGAGGGATCTTTGATGCGCGACCTGCGACTCATCGGGGTGCACGACGACGGCGAGCACCTCGTCGTCACCGACGACGCTGGCGAGGAGTACCGCCTGCGGATCGACGAGCCACTGCGCGCCGCAGCGCGGCGCGACCGCCCGCGGCTGGGCCAGCTGCAGATCGCCATCGACAACGATGTGCGGCCGCGCGAGGTGCAGGCGATGATCCGAGCCGGCGCCAGCGCCGACGAGGTCGCTGCCCGCACCGGGTGGGATCTGGACAAGATCGCTCGCTTCGAGGGCCCGGTCCTCGCCGAGCGCGAGCACATCGCGACCCGCGCCCAGGGCGTGCGCCTGCGCGGCACCAACCAGGCGGGTTCACCTGAGACCCTCGCTCAGCGCGCCGCGACCCGATTCGCCGGCCGTGGCGTCGAGCCCTCGTCGGTCCTCTGGGACGCCTCCCGCAACACCGAGGGCCAGTGGACCGTGTCTGCGGCCTTCGCTGCTGGCGGTCGAGAGCGGACCGCGACCTGGTGGTTCGACGTCGCGGGCATGAGCGTCGTCGCCAAGAACGACGAGGCCAAGTGGCTCTCCGAGGCCGACACCCCCGCCGGGCCCGTCCCGACGGCCGTGCACCGCCCCACCGCAGTCTTCGACGTGGAGGTCGAGGAGACCAAGGTCGAGCGGGCCAGCCGGGCCAACACCGACGACCTCATCAACTCCATGCGTGAGCACTCCGGTGCCAAGAGCCGTCGTCGCGGCGGCCGTCGCAAGAGCCGCGCCGCTGAGCCGACGCCCACCGTGACCGAGGACGCGCTGCCGATCGACGAGCTGCCGCCCCCCGCCAGCGGGACGCACCCGCAGGACGACAAGGCCCGGGGCACGACGGTCCAGGACGACAAGCCCAAGGATGAGCCGGCGCGCGCCGGCGCACAGGCCCCCAAGGCGGCTGCTGCACCCGTCACTCCCGCTGCAGAGGCGCCCTCACCCACGGCATCCGCTCAGGACTCCCCTGCTGAGGACCCGTCCGCCGTGACCACTGACCATGTCGAGGTCTCGGCCGCCGCACCGGCTGCCGAGATGAAGGCCGAGCACGAGCCCGACGCCCAGCCCGTGGACACGGCGGAGGACACCGCGGAGTCGGACGAGCTCCTGGAGGACGAGACGACTGGGCCCGGACAGGACGAGTCGACCGGGTCCGAGCCCGAGCAGTCTGAGCCGGAGCAGTCCGACAAGGACTCCACCGGTAAGGGCCGGGGTGGCCGCAAGGGTCGCGCCAAGGTCCCCAGCTGGGATGATGTGATGTTCGGGACGACCCGGGACTGACCTGGGTCAGCCGGGCGGCACCGGGCAGGCGTCGAGGTCGAAGGGCAGGACATCGGCCGACAGCGCAGCAGCCTGGGCGGCTCGGGAGTTCATCCGGCGCATGTGGTGGCGGCGACAGAGCACCTCGTACTCGACCTCGGCCTCATGGGTCGCGTCGGCGGTGTCGCCGACGACGACCTGCTCGCCCTCGACGACCATGATGCCGTCGACCACGCGCGCGTTGTGCGTGGCGCGGCGTCCGCACCAGCACAGTGCGGAGACCTGCAGGACCTGGGTGCGGTCGGCGAGCTCGATGAGCCTGCGGCTGCCGGGGAAGAGCTCGGTGCGGAAGTCGCTCGTGATGCCGAAGGCGAAGACCTCGATGTCCAGCTCGTCGACGATGCGGGCCAGCTGCTCGATCTGCTCGGGCGAGTAGAACTGCGACTCGTCGCAGATCAGGTAGTCCACCCGGCCGCCCGCCGTCAGCTGGGCGACGACCGTCTCCCAGAGGTCGAGATCCTGCCCGACCTCGACAGCCGGAGTCTCCAGGCCCAGGCGCGAGGAGAGCACGGCCTCGCCGGACCGGTCGAGACGGGTGAAGATGATGCCCACCTGGCCGCGGGCCCGATGGTTGTGGTCCATCTGCAGGGCGAGGGTGGACTTGCCGCAGTCCATCGTCCCGGCGAAAAAGCTCAGCTCCGCCATGTCACTGCTCCCGAGCGGCCAGGGTCAGCCACGGAATCGCCACCTCGTCGGCCGTGATCGAGCCGTGTACCCCGATGAGCGCCCGCAGCTCGGGCCGGTGACGACGCGAGTCCTGGACGGCGATCGGTCCGGTCATCGCGGCGATGACCTCACCGATCCGCGGTCGCACGGTGTCGCTGACCGTCCCGAACCACCCCGACTCGATGGCTTCGTCGCGGGTGACGACCAGCGCGTCCTCCCCCAGTCGGCCTCGCCAGGTCGCCAGGACGTCGTCGAGCGCACCGGTCTGCACGTGCAGCTGGACACAGCGTGGTTCGCCGGAGACATGACGCAGCCCGGCATCGAGCTCAGCGTCCTCGGCGATGTCCGGCCGGGCGTCGAGCGGGACATCGACCATCCCGTGGTCGGCCGTAATGTGCAGGGAGGTGTCGGCCGGCAGCAGGTTGGCCAGCCTCGCCAGCTGCGCGTCGACCTCCTCCAGCTCGGCGACCCACTCGTGGGAGTCGCACCCGTGGACGTGACCGATCTTGTCGACCTCTCCCCAGTAGAGGTACACGAGCGATCGTGGCTGTGCCCGGACCGCGCTCACGGTCGCGTCGACGCGCGCGGCCAAGCTCTTGGCAGCGATGAAGCGGCCGCCGCGTAGGGCCGCCTCCGTCAGGCCGGACCCGTCGAAGAAGCCGGGGCCGATCCGGGTGACCGCCACCCCTGCGGCCTGGACCGCCTCGAAGACGGTGGGTGCGGGCTGCCAACGGTGCGGCGCCGGACCGTCTTCCCAGGACAGCTCGTTGAAGACGGCGTCCGTGTCGGGGTCATAGGCCTCGTAGCCGACGAGCCCGTGCGCGCCGGCCAGGGAGCCCGTGCCGAAGCTGCCCATCGAGGTCGCCGTCGTCGACGGGAACCCGCAGTCGATCGTCACCGCGGCATCGGGGTCCTGCAGCAGGCGACGCAGGAAGGGAGCGTGCCCGCCGCGACGAGTCAGCAGCTGGGCTCCCAGTCCGTCCACGAGGACGACGACGGTGCGTCGGGCAGGAGCCAGGGGCCGGTCCCCGCTGCGTGCCAGACCGGGGACCTCGAGGCTCGTCGCGACGGCCGGGAGCAGGCGGTCGAGTCGTGGGGTCGCCGGCAGGAGGGTCGCGGGTTGGTTGCCGTAGTGCGCCATGGAGCGGGTCAGTGCCCGATGCTCGCGGAGAGGTCCCGGGCGAACTCGATGGCCCGGTCGAGCGCCGTGCGTCCCTCTGCCTCGGCGCTGATGCGCAGGGCGATGTCGTCACTGGTGACGGTGCCCTCGTAGCCGTGGTCGCCGCCGTCGCACTCGGGGTCACTGCACTGGGCCGGCAGCAGGTCGACCCGGCTGACCGCTCCCCAGCCGACCGTGAGGGTCAGCTCGCGCCCGAGCGAACCCGGCACATAGGACGACGGGTCGCCGACGACATGGGTGAGCATGACGCCGCGCACATTGGACAGCGGGATGCACTCGGTCGTGGCCGTCGCGATCTCCTGCGCACCGGAGAAGTGGTCGGGGTAGTCATCGGCATGGGCGACCACCAGACGTGTGGTCGTGCGGGCGAAGACGGTGATGTGCCGGCGGACGGTGTCCTGGTCGAAGGTCGTCTCCTGGTGGACCAGGTGCCCGTGCACGTCCTCGGTGCCGACCGCCGCCTTGATCACGTCGGCGACGAGGGCCGGGTAGTAACCGGCCCGCTCGATGTCAGCGGTGAGGGCCGGCGGCAGGGTGATCGCCGTGAGGTCAGCAGGTGCGGGCATCCCGCCATTGTGCCCCAGCCTCAGGTCAGGCTCCGCGCGTCGGTGTCGATGCGCCGGGTCGCCGGCGAGATCATGACCTCGGCCCCGATGACCGTCACGCCGCTCCCGTGGGCGATCACCGGGTTGAGCTCCACCGACGACAGCTCGAGGAAGTCGTCGGACATGATCGACAAGCGGCCGAGGACGTCCTCGAGTGCGGCACGATCCACCGGTACCGCACCGTCGTACCCCATGAGCAGCGGCGACAGCTTGATCCCCTCGACGATCTCGCGCACGTCGACGTCGGTGAGCGGCGGGATCCGGTAGGCGATGTCGTCGAGCAGCTTGGTCGGCGCGCCGGCGATGCTGAAGGAGACCACGGGACCAAAGAGCGGGTCCTCGATCGTGGACAGCACGGTGGAGACTCCGGGTCCGGCCATCCGCTGGACGACGAAGTAGTTGGCGTCCATCGGGGCCAGTCTCCGGTCGAGGGCTTCGAAGGCTGCCCGCACGGACTGCGCGTCGTGCAGGTCCACGCGGATGCCCTCGAGCATCGCCTGGCCCCGCACGAGCGGCGAGAGGGACTTGACGACCACGGGGTACCCGACGGCTTCCGCTGCCGCCACCGCCTCGTCGGCCGTGGCCGCCTCGTAGCGCGGCCAGACATCGATCCCATAGGCCCCGAGCAGCTCGCTCGCCTCGTCGCTGGTGAGGGCGCGCCCTTCCGGGTCCTCCTCGAGCACCCGGTCGAGCAGCGCGCGGGCCGCCCACCGGTCGATCCCGTCGCGTACCACGGTCTCGCCCTTGTCCTTGTCACGCCACTGCCCGTAGTCCGTCGCGGCGGCGAGCGCCCGGATGGCCTCCTCGGGCATGGCGTAGAGCGGCACGGCCTGCCGGGGAGCATCGTCGGGGAAGTCGCCGGTCTCGTGGAGGAAGGCGGCGTCACCACCGTCGTCGACACCCCGCAGACCCAGCAGCGTCGCGACGCAAGGCTTGTCCGACCGTGAGGCCGCATGCCGCAGGGCCTCGACGACCTCTTGGTCGAGCGCCCCGACAGGAGGGATGAAGCAGACGATAACCGAGTCGACCTGGTCGTCGGCGAAAGCGGCGTCCACCGCCGCCTGGAACTCGACGGCCGTGGCCTCTGTGGGTACGGCGACCGGGCCGTGGACGACCTCGAGCCCGCGCTCGTTGGCGTTGTCGGCGCACAACGCCGCGAGCTGGCTGGAGTTGCCGACGATGGCGACCCGGCGCCCCGCGGGGAGTGGCTGGTGTACGAGCAGCTGGGCGACGTCGAACATCTGGTGGACGTTTTCGCAGTGGATGACCCCGGCCTGCTCGAGCATGGCGTTGAAGGCATGCGGCTTGACCTTGGGCTTGCGCACCTTGTGGCCGGGGGGCGCCCCGTAGCTCGCCGAGGCGGGCTTGACGACGATGACCGGCTTGTTGGAGGCGAGGTGGCGCGCCACCCGGGAGAACTTGCGCGGGTTGCCCATGGACTCGAGATAGAGCCCGACCGCGCGCGTGCGCTCGTCCTCCACCCAGTACTGCATGAGGTCATTGCCGGACACGTCGACCCGGTTGCCCGCGGAGGCGAAGACCGAGATGCCGAGGTTTCGGCGGGCGGCGGAGTCGAGGTTGGCGATCGCCAGGGCACCGCTCTGGGAAAAGAGCCCGAGGAAGCCGGGCTTGGGGATGATCGAGGTCAAGGTCGCGTTGAGGGCGACCGCCGGATCGGTGTTGATCAGCCCGAAGGAGTTGGGTCCCAGGACCCGCATCCCGTGGTCGCGCGCGAGGCGCAAGACCTCCTGCTGCCGTCGGGCTCCCTCGTCGTCCACCTCGGCGAACCCGGAGGAGACGATGAGCAGGGTCCGCACCCCGGCCGCCGCGCACTCGACGACGACCCCGGTGACGCGGTCTGCAGGCACCGCGATGACGGCCAGGTCCACACCTCCGTCGATCTCGCCGATCGAGGCCACCGCCTGCAGCCCCAGGATCTCGTCTGCGTCGGGGTTGACCGCGTGCACCCTCCCGGTGAAACCGCCCTCGACGATCTGCTTGAGCATCTGGTGGCCGATGGCGCGCTCGCGTCGGCTGGCGCCGATCACCGCGACCGAGCCCGGGTGCAACATCGCCCGCACGCTCTGCGACTCCGCACGGTGCTCCCGCGCGAAGCGGACCGAGAGCGACTCCGCGGTCGGCTCGATGGCGAAGTGCAGTGTCACGACGCCGTCTTCGATCCGACGGCTCACCTGGTAGCCCGCGTCGGAGAAGACCGAGAGCATCTTGCGGTTGTGGGGCAGGACCTCGGCCTCGAACTCCTTGAGGTCGCCCGAATGGGCGATCGCCGCGAGGTGCTCGAGGAGGACGGAGCCGATCCCCTTGCCGTGGTAGTGGTCAGAGATGTTGAAGGCGACCTCGGCGCTGTGGTCGCTCACCCGGTCGTAGCGGCCGATCCCGATGATGTCGTCGCCGATCATGGCCACGAGAGCCATCCGGTCGTGGTAGTCGACCTCGGTGAAGCGCTTGATGTCGCGATCGCTGAGGGTGCGCATGGGAGCGAAGAAGCGCAGATAGATCGACTCGTCGGACTGACCGGCGTGGAATTTGCGGATCCCGTCGGCATCCGAGGGCTTGATCGGCCTCAGCCTGCAGACCGACCCGTCCCGAAGGACGACATCAGCCTCAGCCAGCACCGGGTAGCCCGTGGGGAGCTCCGTCATGTCCTCAATCCTGCCACGGCCGGCTGGTCAGCACGTCGGTGACGCCACGTGTGTCGGTACCGCACGTGACGGGGCGCAGGGGTGAGGATGGGTGGGCTCGAGCACCGTTCCCACGAGGAGTCACCAGCCAGCATGGCCCGCCGCACCGCAGCAGCTTCTCCCCCGCCCGACGCCCCGGAGCGGATCGTCGACATCGACGTCGCGGACGAGATGCGCAACGCCTTCCTCGAGTACAGCTACTCGGTGATCCACGCGCGCGCCCTGCCCGACGCCCGCGACGGACTCAAGCCGGTCCACCGCCGGATCCTGTACTCGATGAGCGAGATGGGGCTGCGCCCTGAGCGCGGCCACGTCAAGTCCTCCCGCGTCGTCGGCGAGGTCATGGGCAAGTACCACCCGCACGGCGACACGGCAATCTACGACGCCCTCGTGCGTCTGGCCCAGCCCTTCTCGATGCGACTGCCGCTCGTCGACGGTCACGGCAACTTCGGCTCGCTCGACGACGGTCCGGCCGCGAGCCGCTACACCGAGGCGCGGATGGCCCCGGCCGCGCTGCTCATGGTGACCGGGCTCGACGAGGACACCGTCCCCTTCGTCCCCAACTACGACGACCAGCTCCTCCAGCCGGAGGTCCTCCCTTCGGCCTATCCCAACCTCCTGGTCAACGGCACGACCGGTATCGCCGTCGGCATGGCGACCAACATGCCGCCGCACAACCTCGTCGAGGTCATCGGCGCTGCCCGTCACCTGCTGACCCACCCGGACGCCAGCCTGGACGACCTGATGAAGTTCGTGCCCGGCCCCGACCTGCCCGGTGGCGGGCGGATCGTCGGTCTCGACGGGATCCGCGATGCCTATCTCACCGGTCGCGGCAGCTTCCGCACCCGCGCGACCACGCGGATCGACAAGGTCTCCCCGCGCCGTCAGGGGATCATCGTCACCGAGCTGCCCTACCTCGTCGGCCCCGAGAAGGTCATCGAAAAGATCAAGGACGCCGTGCAGTCCAAGAAGCTGCAGGGCATCGCCGACGTCAAGGACCTCACGGACCGCGAGTCCGGCATGCAGCTGGTCATCGAGATCAAGAACGGCTTCAACCCCGAGGCGGTCCTCGACAAGCTGTACAAGCTCACCCCGATGGAGGACTCCTTCTCCATCAACAACGTGGCGCTCGTCGAGGGCCAGCCGCGCACGATGGGGCTCAAGGAGCTGCTCACGGTCTACGTCGACTTCCGACGTGACGTCGTGCGGCGGCGCACCGAGTACCGCCTGGCCAAGCGTCGTGAGCGCCTGCACCTGGTCGAGGGACTGCTCATCGCGATCGTCGACATCGACGAGGTCATCCAGGTCATCCGCACCAGCGATGACGCCAACATCGCGCGCGAGCGCCTGCGAGAGGTCTTCGACCTGTCCGAGCCGCAGGCGACCTACATCCTCGACCTGCAGCTGCGCCGCCTGACCAAGTTCTCCCGGATCGAGCTCGAGAAGGAGCAGAGTGATCTGCTCGAGCAGATCACTGCGCTCGAGGAGATCCTCGGCGACGACAAGGTCCTCACCCGACTCATCTCCACGGAGCTGGCCGATGTCGCCAAGCGGCACGGCGACCCGCGACGCACGGTGCTGCTGGAGTCTGCGGGCCAGGCAGCCGCAGCGAGCACGCCGCTCGAGGTCGCCGACGACCCGTGCTGGGTGCTGCTGTCGAGCACCGGGCTGCTGGCTCGTACCAGCGACGCAGAACCGCTGAGCACCGATGGCGGCCGGGCCAAGCACGACGCCATCGTGGCCGCGGTGCGCACCACCGCTCGGGGTGAGGTCGCGGTCGTGACCTCCGCCGGTCGGATGGTGCGTCTGGGAGCCCTCGAGCTGCCCGGCCTGCCGCCGTCCAACGGCGCGCCCAATCTCTCCGGTGGGGCGCCGCTCGCGGCCTATGTCGACCTGCCGGGCGGTGAGACGCCGCTGACCCTGATGAGCCTGTCGACTGACTCCCCCGGCCTGGCTCTCGGCACCGCCCACGGCGTCGTCAAGCGCGTGAGCACCGACTACCCCAAGGGCAGCTCCTGGGAGGCCATCTCCCTCAAGGACGGTGACCGCGTCGTGGGAGCCGTCGAGCTGTCCACGGGCGAGGAGGAACTGGTCTTCGTCACCGACCACGCCAGCCTGCTGCACTTCTCCGCCGGTGACGTGCGGCCGCAGGGCCGCTCAGGTGGTGGCATCGCGGGGATCCGACTGACGGACGGGGCGCAGGTGATCTTCTTCGGCGCCGCCAACCTCAACTTCGACAACATCGTCGTGACCGTGTCGGGTTCCTCCGACGCGCTGCCCGGGACCGACACCGGCGCATGGAAGGTCACCTCCTTCGACGAGTACCCGAGCAAGGGCCGCGCGACCGCTGGCATGCGCGCCCACCGCTTCCTCAAGGGCGAGGACGGACTGCTCCTGGCCTGGGTCGGCCGGGCCAATGCCCGGGCCTCCCAGCCCAACGGCGTCCCGGTCAACCTGCCCGAGGCCGACGGTCGTCGCGACGGCTCCGGCACGCCCGCCGCCGCTGTCATCGGCGGTATCGGCTCGCTCTGACAGTCCGCATGACGAAGGGGGTGGAGCCGGCAAACGCCGGCTCCACCCCCTTCGTCATGCCCGGTCAGTTGTGGTCAATGTGCTCCGGGTCGCGCATGTACGTCTTCTTGGCGTAGAGCGCCCGGTTGAGGAACCAGGTGATCGCCCACAAGACGATGCCCAGGACGAGCAGGCCGCCACCGATGACGTACTGCTGCTGCTGGTCCTCGCTGCGGGCCCACGGCCCGACGAGGAAGGCGCAGCACAGTGCCGCGATGATCGGCAGGATGGTCGGCGCCCTGAAGTGCTGACGATCCACGTGGTCACGACGCAGCACGAGGACCGCGACGTTGACGACAGTGAAGACCGCGAGCAGCAGCAGCGCCGTGGTGCCGCCCAGGAGCGACACCACCTCCGACTCGCCGTCGAGGACGACATAGGTGATCAGTCCGAAGGAGATGAGCGTCGTGAAGATGATCGCGACCCACGGCGTCTGCCGGGTCTTGTGCACGGCTCCCAGACCGGGGGGCAGGACCTCCTGACGGGACATGCCGTAGACGAGACGCGAGGCCATGAGCATGTTGATCAGGGCCGAGTTGGCGACGGCGAACATCCCGATGAAGGGGAAGATCTTGTCAAAGGGCAACCCGGGCGCACCCGCGGCGACGACCTGCGTCAGCGCAGACGGTTTGTCCGGATCGATCAGGCTGCCCACCGGGACGAGCGCGACCGCGGTGATGGACACGAGGATGTAGATGACACCCGTGATACCCAGACCGGTCAGCATGACCTTGGGGAAGATCTTCGACGGCTCCTTGGTCTCCTCGGCCATGTTGACCGAGTCCTCGAAGCCGACCATCGCGAAGAAGGCCAACGAGGTCGCCATCGTGATCGCGAAGAAGGTGCCCTTGCCGCTCGGGCTGTCGAAGATGATGACGCGAGAGAAGTCCGCCCGGCCCTGGGTGACGGCGAAGAGGCCGATGAAGATGATCATCAGCAGGCCCGAGAGCTCGACCAGGGTGAGCACGACATTGGCCTTGACGCTCTCGCCCACGCCGCGGAAGTTGATCGCGGCGATGACCGCCATGAAGGCCAGGGCGACGAAGAGCAGCTGCGTCGAGCCGTCCGCCCACTCCAGCTGGAGACCATCGCGCAGGAATTCGGCGAAGGCACTCGAGGCCGTCGACGCCGACGTGATGCCCGAGCACATGACGATGAAGGCGGTGATGAAGGTGATGAAGTGCACGCCGAAGGCCTTGTGCACGAAGGTCGCTGCGCCACCCGCCTTGGGGTACTTCGTGACCAGCTCCAGGTAGGAGAAGGCCGTCATCGTGGCCACGATGAAGGCGACGAGGAAGGGAGCCCACGCCGCACCGCCGACCTCGGCCGCGACCTTGCCGGTCAGTGCGTAGACACCGGTGCCGAGGATGTCGCCGACGATGAAGAGGAGCAGGAGCTTGGGCCCCAGGACCCTCTTGAGCTCGGTCGAGTCCTCACCCGTGGTGTGGTCCGAGGTGGCGACATCGGACATGAGTCCTCCTGAGTCTGCGGCGCGCCCGGCGCGCACCGATCCACATACCGTGACCCACGCCACCGTCGCGCGCAACTGCATCGGCTGCGACGCGCCGACGGCTGCGCGAATTGTGACGGCGGGTGGGGCCGATCAGGCGTCGATCCGCTCCCGATCGAGCTGGTCGGCCGAGGAGACGATGAACTCGCGACGAGGGTCGACGTCCTTGCCCATGAGCAGCTCGAAGATCTCCTCGGCAGCCTCGAGATCCGCGGTGGTGACGCGACGCAGCATGCGGTGGCGGGGGTCCATCGTCGTCTCGGCCAGCTGGTCGGCGTCCATCTCGCCCAGACCCTTGTAGCGCTGGATCGGCTGCTTGATGTTCTTGCCGCGCGAGCTCAGCGAGGACAACTTCTTGCGCATCTCTGCCTCGGAGTAGGTGTAGATCAACTCGTTCTTCTTCGACCCGGGGTTGATGACCTCGATCCGGTGCAGCGGCGGGACCGCCGCGTAGACCTTGCCGGCCTCGACGAGTGGGCGCATGTAGCGGAAGAAGAGCGTGAGCAGCAGGGTGCGGATGTGGGCGCCGTCGACATCGGCGTCGGTCATGATGATGATCTTGCCGTAGCGGGCGACATCGACGTCGAAGCTGCGCCCGGAGCCCGCACCGATGACCTGGATGATCGAGGCGCACTCAGCATTTTTGAGCATGTCGCCGACTGCGGCCTTTTGCACGTTGAGGATCTTGCCGCGGATCGGCAGCAGCGCCTGGAACTCGCTGTTGCGGGCCTCCTTGGCCGTGCCCATGGCCGAGTCGCCCTCCACGATGAAGAGCTCGGTCTTGTCCACGTCGGTGCTGCGGCAGTCGCGCAGCTTCGGCGGGAGCGAGGACGTCTCCAGGGCGTTCTTGCGGCGCTGGGTCTCCTTGTGCAGCCGCGCGGAGATGCGCGACTTCATCTCGGCCACGACCTTCTCCAGCAGCTGGGCAGCCATCTGCTTGTCGCCGCGCTTGGTCGAGGTGAGCAGCGAGGTCAGCTCCGTCTCCACGACCTTGCTGACGATGGCGCGCACGGCGTTGGTGCCGAGCACCTCCTTGGTCTGCCCCTCGAACTGCGGCTCGGCCAGCCGGACGGTGACGACGGCGGTCATGCCGGCGAGGACATCGTCCTTGTCGACCTTGTCGTTGCCGATCTTGAGCTTGCGGGCGTTGGACTCCAGCTGCTTGCGGAAGACCTTGAGCAGGGCCTGCTCGAAGCCTGCGACGTGGGTGCCGCCCTTGGGTGTGGCGATGATGTTGACGAAGGCGGACAGCTTGGTGTCATAGCCGGTCCCCCACCGCAGCGCGATGTCCACCCCGCACTCACGCTCGACGTCGGTCGGGGTCATGTGGCCCTTGGCATCGAGAACGGGGACGGTCTCGGTGAAGGTCCCGGTGCCCTCGAGACGCCACACGTCCGTGACGGGCGCATCCGGAGCGAGGAACTCGACGAACTCGCTGATCCCACCGTCATGGTGGAAGACCTCCTCGATCGCCTCGTCCTCACGCTCGTCGCGCACGACGAGGGTCAGGCCGGGCACCAGGAAGGAGGTCTGCCGGGCGCGGGCAGCCAAGGCCTCACGGTCGACCCCAGCGCCCTTCAGGAAGATCTGCGGGTCGGCCCAGTAGCGCACCCGCGTGCCGGTCACACCGCGCTTGGTCTTGCCGATGACTGCCAACTCGCTGCCCTTGTCATAGGGGCTGAAGTCGTTGTCAGGAGAGATCTCCCCCTTCGCCCCCGCGACATCGGAAAAGGTGCCGGGTTCGCCGCGACGGAAGCTCATCGCGTAGGTCTTGCCCGCGCGGTCGACCTCGACGTCCAAGCGGGAGGAGAGCGCATTGACCACGGAGGCACCCACGCCGTGGAGTCCACCGGAGGCCGTGTAGGAGCCGCCGCCGAACTTCCCCCCGGCGTGGAGCTTGGTGTAGACGACCTCGACGCCGGTCAGGCCCGTGCGCGGCTCGATGTCGACGGGGATCCCGCGGCCGTTGTCGCGCACCTCGACGGAGTCGTCCGCGTGCAGCACGATCTCGATCCGGTCACCGTGGCCGCCGAGGGCCTCGTCGACCGCGTTGTCGATGATCTCCCACATGCAGTGCATGAGTCCGCGCTGGTCGGTGGAGCCGATGTACATGCCTGGGCGCTTGCGGACGGCCTCGAGCCCCTCGAGAACCTGCAGATGGTGCGCGGTGTAGTCCTGCGCCGTCTTGCTGCTCGCGGTCTTCTTGGCGGTGGTGGTGGCTGCCGGAGGCACGAAGGGGGCCTGCCTTGTCGGTCGTCGGGTGGGACCACTGCAGGCTAGTCCGCAGGCCGGACAGCGCTGGGGAGGTGCCCGCTCGTGGTGTCGCGGACCGCGCCGGGGATGTGCCATCGGTCACGCCACGCGGAAAGGATGCTCCCCGGGAAGCCTTTCGCATGTTTGACTGTTGTCTCGGACGTCCACGGAAATCAGCATGAAATGAGGCAACACGTGAACGCGACCCTGGTAAGCCCCATGACCGCAGCCGACCGCTGCGACCGCTGCGGAGCCAAGGCCTACGTGCGTGCCCGCCTCCACGCGGGCGGCGAGCTGCTCTTCTGCGCCCACCACGGGCGAGAGCACATCCCGGCACTGAAGGATCTGGCAGAGATCGACGACGACACGAGTCGTCTCGACGAGAGCACGACGCCGTCGGCGCCGGTCGAAGAGCGCTGAGCGGCACCAGCGCGTGCTGACCCTGGCCGCAGAGGCCAGCCCTGACCCCACCACGGCAGTGCTGTGGCTCGCCGTCGCGATCTACGTCGTCGGTGTGCTCGGCATCATCATCCCGGTCCTTCCGGGGTTGCTGCTGTGCGTCGCCGCAGTGCTGCTGTGGGCGGCAGAGACCGGCGGGACGATCGCCTGGGTGACCCTCGGGATCGTCGTGGTGATCTACGCGATCTGCCTGACGCTGCAGTTCCTGCTGCCCGGGCGACGGATGAAGCGCGAGGGCGTCGGTGGCCTGACGCTCGCGCTGGGTGTCGTCGGCGCCGTCATCGGCTTCTTCGTCATCCCGGTGGTCGGTCTGCCGATCGGTTTCGTCCTGGGTGTCTTCGCCGCGGAGTACGTCCGTTTCCACGAGATCGACCGGGCCTGGCAGGCCACGAAGTCAGCGCTGCGTGGGGTGCTGCACAGCATGGGGATCGAGCTCGGGGCCTCGCTGCTCATCGCGATCACCTGGACCGCGGGCATCCTCCTGCACTGAGCACTTTCGCCCCCTGCCCTTCTCTCTACCAGCCCTGCCCGTGCTTGCGCCGCTCTTCCCAGCGTTGTTCCATACGCTCCATGAAGGTGCCGTGCTGGGCGGGCTTGCCCGCCTTGCCGGCTCCCTTGGCCCGGGTCCGCTTGCGTCCCGTGCGCGGACTGCGGACCGAGCCGTCATCACCCACGAGCCCGAGTCCCTTGCCCTGCCTGCTCCCGCTGGGGGTGAGCGCGAGGGCAACCGACGCGACGATGAGGACGAAACCGGCGACGCCGACCCACAGGTTGGTGTTGATGCCCAGCAGGACCACACCGAGCCCGGAGATCGCGCCGATGATGCCGATGATCAGCCGCCGACGGTCCGAGTGCTCGGACTTGGCGCCGTTCATCTGCGAGGCAAAGCGAGGGTCCTCGGCCCGGATGGCCTCTTCCATCTCCTCGAGCATCTGCCGCTCGCGCTCTGTCAGCGCCACGGTGACCTCCCTACCAGCCAGATCTCATGCGGGGTGAGCCCGCGGGTCCCCACGTCGGTTGCACCGCCGTGGTCCCCTCAGTCTAGGTCGCGACCGCGGCCTGCGGTAGGTGGGCTCGCCTTGCGACTCCGGTCGGCGAGCAGGCTCGCCGGTCGGACGCTGCCTGCACCGAAGCGCGCGCTTGCTCGGTCGATGGCCCGATCGGCCTCGCGCCAGCCGTGCTCGGGCTCGTCGAGAGCCACCTGGACGGGCGTCGAGGAGGCCTCGGACAGTTGCTCGACCCGCACCCCGACCAGTCGGACGCGGGCGCGTTGCAGGCCCAGTGCGTCGTAGAGCTCTCGGGCCATCGCCGCGATGTCCCGGGAGACGTCGGTGGCATCGCGCAGGGAGCGGGAGCGGCTGATCGTGGAGAAGTCGGCGAAGCGCACCTTGATGCTCACGGTGCGGCCGACGAGCCCGGCGGCCCGTAGGCGGGAGGCGGTCTTGTCGCTCAGCCCCAGCAGGGTGCGGTGGACGATGTCGGGGTCGTCGACGTCATGGTCGAACGTGCGCTCGTTGCCGATGCTGCGCTCGCGTCGGACCGGCTGGACCGCTCGGGGGTCCCGTCCCCAGGCCAGGTCGTGCAGGTGGTTGCCGGTGGCCTCACCGAGCCCTCGTACCAACGTGGCGCGGGGGGTGTGGGCGATGTCGGCGACCGTCTTGAGCCCCAGCCGGGCGAGTGCCTCCTCGGTCTTGTCCCCCACTCCCCACAGCGCACCGACGGGCAGCTGCTGGACAAAGGTGACGACCTCATCGGCGGGGATGACGAGCAGCCCGTCGGGCTTGGCCAGGCCGGAGGCCAGCTTGGCGACGAACTTGCTGCTCGCGACGCCCACGGAGCAGGTGATGCCTTGCTCGTCGGCGACGGTGTCGCGGATGCGCTGGGCGATCGTCGCCGGTGAGCCCATGAGCCGCACGGCGCCGGCGATGTCGAGGAAGGCCTCGTCACTGCTCAGTGGCTCCACGTAGGGGGTGATGTCGGCGAAGGTCGCCATGATCGCCGCAGAGATGCGCGAGTAGAGCTCGTGCTCCGGCGGCAGGATCGTCGCCTGCGGGCACAGCCGTCGGGCGCGCCCCATCGGCATGGCCGAGGAGACGCCGAAGGCCCTCGCCTCGTAGGTCGCCGACAGGACGACTCCGCGGTTGCCGCCGCCGACGATGACCGGGGTCCCGACGAGCTCGGGGTGGGCGATGAGGGACGCCGAGGCGAAGAAGGCATCCATGTCGACGTGCAGGATCGTGCACCCGGTGTCGTCCGGGGGCCCCTGACCAGCCCGCGGCGGGGGCCGGTACTGACGCCGGCTCATCGTCGCTCAGTCGCGACGGGCGATGAGGTGGACGGCGCCACCCAGCGCAGACAGTCCGATGCGACCGGCGTCGGCGGAGGCCAGCTCCTCGAGCTCCAGGAGCGCCTGGCGGTCGGCCTCGGTGTCGACGAAGGTGCTGGGCACGACATCGCTGAAGATCCGCACCCCTCGGGTCTCGAGGGTGGTGAAGCCGGCGCGCGTGAGCATCTCGGCGAGCGCCGCCCGGTCGAAGCGTCGCGGCACCGGGTCCTCCTCGCCCCACCGGCCGTCAGGAGCGGTGAGCGCTGTGCGGGCCTGGTCGAAACGCCCGGCGAGGGCTCGGCCGATGACCGCGGCCACCCGCTGCGCGGTGACGAGGGACAGGTGCCCGCCGGGGGCGAGGACCTCGGCGATGCGGGCGAGGGTGGCCTCGGGGTCCTCGACGTACTCGAGGGTGCCGTGGCAGCACAGCAGATCGATGCTGCCGGGCGCGGCGATGCCGGCGAGGGTGTCTGCGTCGCCCTGGACGGCGCTGATCCGGTCTGCTGCGTCGGACTCGGCGACCCGTCGGCTCATCGAGGCGAGCGCGTCGGGGCTCGGGTCGACGACCGTGACGGTGTGGCCCTGCTCGGCGAGGGCGACGGCCAAGCCGCCGGTGCCACCGCCGAGGTCGAGGACGCGCAGTGGTCGGGAGAGCTCGCTCTGGCGGGACTCGCTGAGCTCACGCACCTGCGACCAGATCGCGGCGGTCCGGACATTGCCCTCGACACCGCTGCTTCCACGGCGCCACGCTCGCTCATCAGTCATGGCTCCAACCCTAGTCGCCGCCGGTGACACCCCCTCCGCGCGTCGGGCGTTCGCCCCCTTTGAAGGGGGCGAACGCTCAGCGGCCAGAGCTGCGGCATCCCGGTTGGTCCCCACCAGCGGGGACCAAGAGATCCAGACACAAGGGGTCGAAGAACCTCGGTCTGACCGCTCGACCCCTGCCACCTCGAACCGACGACCGGCGCGAAGGGAGATTCGCCCCCTCTGAAGGGGGCGAATCTCAGTGGCCGGAGCTGCCGGGCGAGGAGTGCCACAGCTTGCGTGGGGGCTCGACACCCGTGCCTGCAGGGCGGGTGTCGGCCCACGGTGACTGACGGAAGCCCGACGCGTGGACGAGCACCCGGTGCCCCTCGGGCTGCTGATGCGCGGCGTCGCGAGCCCGGGCGAGATCGTCGGCCTCGTCGAGCGCGGCGTGCACGGCCTCGATCCCGCCGCGCTCCCAGGCCTCCCACAGCGTCGACAGCTCCCACGCACCGGAGGCGAGCATCGAGATCCCGCGCGGCCCGGCCCGGCGGGTCGTACCGCGCACGAGCAGCAGCCAGGAGTGGAAGATCGTCGCCGCGTAGGGCCCCTGCACGTCCTCGAAGAAAGTCGCGTCGACCGGGCCGGTCGAGTCATCGACGGTGAGGAAGACGACCCGACGTCCGGAGCGGATCGGTGGCGTCTGGGTCGCGACCTTGACCCCGGCGGCGAGGATCTGCGCGCCATTGCGGACGGAGAGCAGGTCGGCGCTGCGGGTCACGCCAAGCGCCTGGAGCATCGGCGCGTAGAAGTCCATGACATGCCTGGACGCGTCGAGGCCGAGAATCTCCAGCTCGGCACTCACCTGGTCGGGGACGGTCATCTCGGGCAGCCCGACGCCTTCACCGAGCTCTGGGGAGTCACCGAGGTCGAGGGTCAGCTGGCTGGCGACCGCGGTGACGGTGCTCGTGCGCACCTGCTGCGCCCCCGGCTGGCCGGCGGCCCATGTCGGGGCATCGGCCCGCCGCGTCCGCCCTCGGGAGCGCCCCGATGTGGCGCGTGACCAGCGGTCGAGCTCGGCGACGTGCAGCAGCAGGTCACGGCGGGTCAGCCGGCCACGGTTGCCGAGCCCCGGACCACCACGCCCTGCCCCGGTGCCGTGTACGGAGTCGAAGGCCCCGACGAGGATCAACCGCTCGACGACCGGCCGGCTCACCGCAGCCCGCTGCCAGAAGTCGGCGAGTGAGTCGTAGGGCGCCCCGGCGACGACGCGAGCGATCTCACTGTCGCTCATGCCCTTGACATCGGCGAGCGAGAGGCGGATCCCCCAACCGGACCCGTCGGGCAGGTCCGGGTCGTCCGGGGGCTGCCCGGCCACGGGCGCGCGCTCGATGCGGTACTCCCCCGTGCTCGCGTTGACGTCGACGCCGAGGACCGTGACACCTAGCGAGCGGGCCTCCTCGAGGAGCAGCCGCTTGGGGTACATGCCGGGGTCGTGGGTGAGGACGCCGGCGAGGAAGGCTGCCGGGTGGTGGGTCTTGAGCCACGCGGACTGGTAGGTCGGCATGGCGAAGGCCGCGGCGTGCGCCTTGCAGAAGCCGAAGGAGGCGAAGGCCGCGAGCACCGTCCAGATCCGGTCGATGTCGGCCTGCGGGTAGCCGCGGGCGGCCGCAGCGGGACGCCACCAGGCCTCGATGCGCGCCTGCCCGTCGGGGCTGCCCATGGTGCGCCGCACCTCGTCGGCCTGTGCCAGGGTCGCGCCGCTCGTCTCGGAGATGATCCGCAGCATCTGCTCGTGGAAGACGACGACGCCCTCGGTCTCGGCGAGCGCCGGGACGAGCCGGTCGTGGAGCAACTGCGGCCGCGACCATCCGTGCCGGGCCTCGAGGAAGGGTCGGATCATGTCCGACTTCACCGGGCCGGGACGAAAGAGCGAGATGTCGATGATCAGGTCGTCGAAGACGGTGGGCGCGAGCTTGCCGATGAGCTCGCGCTGCCCGGGGCTCTCGATCTGGAAGCACCCGAGAGTGCGGGTCGTCCGGATCATCGCGAAGGTCGCCGGGTCGTCGAGCGGCACATCGGCCCGGTCGTCGAGATCGATCCGCCCCCCGTCGACCCGCTCGACCTCGCCGACTGCGTGCGCCATGGCCGACTGCATCCGGATGCCGAGGATGTCGAGCTTGAGCAGACCGAGCGCCTCGACATCGTCCTTGTCGAACTGGCTCATCGGGAAGCCCAGCCAGCTCGACTCGACCGGGGTGCGGTCGAGCAGCCCGCCGTCGGACAGGACCACCCCGCAGGGGTGCAGGGCGATGTGCCGAGGGAGTCCGTCGAGACGCTCGACCAGGTCGAAGAGCACCCCGAGCCGTGGTCCGTCGAGGCTGCGGGTGCGCAGCTCGGGCAGCTCGGCCATCGCCGAGCGCACGTCCTTGGCGCGGATGTGCGGGAAGGCCTTGGCGATCTCGTCGACCTCCGAAGGGGGGACCCCCAGCGCCGCTCCGACGTCACGGATCGCGTGCCGCGCCTTGTAGGTGTCCATCATCGACACGCACGTCACCCGGTCGCGGCCGAAACGCTCCAGGACCAGCTCGTACATCTCGGTCCGGCGCGCGGACTCCACGTCGATGTCGATGTCGGGCAGCTCGGCCCGCAGCGGCGAGCAGAAGCGCTCCATGAGCAGGTCGTGCCGGATCGGGTCGATGGCGCTGATGCCGAGCAGGTGGTTGACGAGGCTGCCCGCCCCGGAGCCGCGGGCGGCGACGCGCACCCCGGCGTCGGTGATGAGGTCGACGACCTCCGCGACGGTCAGGAAGTAGGTCGGGTAGCCCAGCGCCTCGACGACGTCGAGCTCATCGGCCAGCCGCTCCTCGACCCGGCGCAGCGCGGCCGGCAGTGCGTCGGGGTAGCGCGCGCCGATCGCTGCCCGGCACCGCTGCGCGAGCACTGCCTGCGGGTCCTCGTCGGGCCGCAGCCCCAGCACGTGCGCCTCCGGGAGGTGCACCCGGCCGATGCCCAGGTCCTTGCGGTCGTCCAGCGCACATCCCATCGCCGTGCGCACGGTGTCCTCGAGCAGTGCGCGAGCCCGCTGGGTCGGGCTCGCGCAGGACCATCCGCCGGCGCCTCCCCCGAGGGCAGTCGTCACGCGGTGGGCACTCGCGGCCATCGTCGCGTCGTCAGCGAGGTGCCCGGCCGTCGTCACCCGGTCCAGGTGCCGGGCGTCGAGGGCGACGAGTCGCCGGGTCGCGTCGAGGACATCGGCGGTGCTCGCGTCCTCCGGCCGCAGGTGGCGCACGGCCGCGGTGAGCACGGCCGGGACACCGCAGGAGTCGGCCAGGCCGAGGAGGTGCGCGGCGTGGCCGGTCGAGGCGGGTGTGCCCGGCGGGCCCCCGTGGTCGACGACCTCGATCGCGAGCGCGCCGGCGGGCAGCACCTGCTGCCACGCCTGCAGCCGCTGACGGGCGAGG
>NZ_BCSS01000030.1 GCF_001570985.1 Janibacter limosus NBRC 16128
GCTCCACGAGGCCCACGCCCTCGCCCGCCGCTCCCGGCAGATCGCCACCGCCTTGCTCGCGTGCGCGGGCGCGCTCGTCGTCGGGCTCCTCCTCGGACGTCTCGCCGGGGCGGTGCTCGCCGCACTCGCCGTCTTCGCCGTCGCCCGCGCGGGCGCCGGCGGCTTGTCCACGTGGCTCACCACGCCCGGCCTGCGTCGTGCCCTGCCCGCTCACCCGGCTGCCGTGGCTGCGGTCCTGGCGGTACCCCCCTTCGCCATGACGGTCGTGGG
This sequence comes from Janibacter limosus NBRC 16128, assembly GCF_001570985.1. Taxonomy (GTDB): domain Bacteria; phylum Actinomycetota; class Actinomycetes; order Actinomycetales; family Dermatophilaceae; genus Janibacter; species Janibacter limosus. The sequence goes on from NZ_BCSS01000030.1 coordinate 271, forward strand.
GTCGGCCATCGCCGTGGGCGCTCTCGGCTTGTCATGGTGGGCCCCTCTCGGCTTCGCCTTCGCCGCTATGGCCGGGGCCATGCGCGCCTGCGACCCGCCGCCGGAGCTCGGGGCCGCGCTGGCCACCCCGGGCGGGGCCATGCACGTTGGGCTCGTCCGGCGACTCGTGCTCGGCCCGGACCTGGTGCTCGTGGGAGCGGCGGTCGTGCTCATCGGGGATGCGCTCGCCCAGGGGCCGCTCGCCCTGATCGTGTGCGCGGGGCTGGCGGCCTGGCAGGTCGCGCGCCCGAGGGACTGAGCGAGGCACGACGGTCCGCCCGGGCGCCTCCGGTCGTGACTCGTGTGCTGGATCGTGATGCGCCACGTGAGTCACCGCCGGAGGCGGCGGAGACGATGTCGGACCGCTCGTGGCCAGCGCGACAGCGTGCGGATTCGGGGTCGGAGAGGCTCGCGGATATCGTGGTGTCCCGTGAGTGACACCCCCATCGAGCCCCCTGCCGACGACGAGCTGCCCGAGCAGATGCGCTTCCGTCGCGCCAAGCGCGACCGCCTGCTCGCCGAGGGCAAGCAGGCCTACCCGGTCACGGTGGGCCGCACCCACTCCCTCGAGCAGGTCAACGACGGCTGGCAGCAGCTCGAGACCGGCGAGGAGACCCAGGACGTCGTCACCGTCGCCGGCCGGGTGATGTTCGTGCGCAACACCGGCAAGCTGGCCTTCGCGGCACTGCAGGAGGGCATCGGGACCCGCCTGCAGGTGATGCTCTCCCTCGCCGAGGTCGGCGAGGACTCCCTGGCCGCATGGAAGGCCGATGTCGACCTCGGGGACCACGTCGCGGTCACCGGTCGGGTCATCCGCTCCCGCCGCGGTGAGCTCTCCGTCATGGCGACCTCCTGGACTATGGCCTCCAAGGCGCTGCGTCCCCTGCCAGTCCTCCACAAGGACCTGTCGGAGGAGGCCCGCGTGCGTCAGCGCTACGCCGACCTCGTCGTGCGTCAGGAGGCGCGCGACATGGTGCGCCTGCGCGCCGGGATCGTGCGCGCCATCCGCGAGACCCTGCACGAGCGCTCCTTCATCGAGATCGAGACCCCCGTGCTGCAGCTCGTGCACGGTGGCGCGGCCGCACGTCCCTTTGACACGCACATGAATGCCTTTGACCAAGAGATGTCACTGCGCATCGCCTTGGAGCTGCCGCTGAAGAAGGCCGTTGTCGGGGGTGTCGACCGGGTCTACGAGATGGGTCGCCTATTCCGCAACGAAGGCGTCGACTCGACCCACTCCCCCGAATTCACCTCGCTCGAGGTCTATGAGGCCTGGGGTGACCAGTTCACGATGGCCGAGCTCATCAAGGAATTGCACTTGGCCGCGGCCAAGGTCGCCGGAACCACGGTGGTGAGCACCCCCGCCGGGGAGGCCGACCTCAGCGGCGAATGGCGCTGGCTCTCCTTCTACGACGGTTTGAGCGAGGCCGTGGGCGAGAGCGTCGACGTCGATACTCCGCTGGAGCGACTGCGCGAGATCGCCGACGCCAAGGGGGTCCAGCTCGACCCTGCGTGGGATGCCGGCAAGGCCGCCATGGAGCTCGTCGCCGAGCTCGTCGAGCCGACCTGCGTGCAGCCGACCTTCATCTGCGACTACCCGGCCATCGCCCAGCCGCTGGCCCGTCCCCACCGGGACAAGCCCGGCCAGATCGAGGCCTGGGACCTCTTCATCGGCGGCGTGGAGCGCGGTACCGCCTTCTCCGAGCTGATCGACCCGGTCATCCAGCGAGAGGTCCTCGAGGACCAGTCGCGACGTGCGGCCGCTGGTGACGACGAGGCGATGCAGCTGGACGAGGACTTCTTGCGTGCCCTGGAGTTCGGCGCGCCGCCCATGGGCGGCCTGGGCCTGGGGATCGACCGGCTCATCATGCTCTTCACCGGTGCGGGCATCCGAGAGACCATTCTCTTTCCGCACCTGAAGCCCGAGGCCTGAGATGGACCTCGTCAATGAGTACTGGGCTTATGCGGCGGCATTGCTGCCCACGGTCGGTGTCGCATTCCTCTTCTACTGGATCATCCGATACATGATCGAGGCAGATCGCAGTGAGCGAAAGGCGCTCGCGAAGTGGAATGCCGACCAGAAGGCAAAGTCCGAAGACGGGGCTTCTGGGGACAACTCGGGAGATTCTCCGAATACCTGACTATGGTGGGGGGCGCGAAACATCAATTCACCAATGAATGGAATGACTATGGCGCAGCGTGTCCAGATCATCCTCGAGGACGACCTCGACGGTGGCGACGCCACCGAGACCATCACCTTCGGGCTTGACGGCGTGACCTACGAGATCGACCTCAACGACAAGAACGCAGCGGCACTGCGTGACGCACTCGCCGGTTATGTCGGTGCCGGTCGTCGTGTCTCCGGACGCAAGAGCAGCGGATCTTCCTCCAGCGCCCGCTCCAACAGCGGTGAGCTGACCAAGATCCGCGAGTGGGCTCGGGCCAACGGCCACGACGTCTCCGACCGCGGGCGCATCAGCCAGAAGGTGCGCGACGCCTACGCCAAGGCCAACGGCTGAGTCACCCACCCGTGAGTGCCGAGCTGCGCGATGTCATCTCGCAGCTCGGCCGCTCTCTTGCCGTGCTGCAGGTCCGGGTCGCCGATGACGGCGACCCGGACCTCGGCATACCCCTGGCCAGGGCGCACGAGATCGCCCCGGGGTGGATCGACACCTATCGCGAGCTGACGATCGAGCAGTGGGGCACGGCCCCACCCGGCATGCCCTCCGCCTTCGTCCTGCAGTACCTCGTCGACCCGCTGGCCACGGTCATCTCCGCGGCCGCGACCCGGACCCCCTTCGCGCTGTCGGCGGACCCCTCGCTCTGGTCGATCGGCCTCGAGCCGACCTACCTCTATCCCGTCGCGGCGCAGGTGCGCGCGGGTGACCACCGCCGCGTCGACGACGACACCGAGCGGCTCGACCTCGCCTACGAGGGATATCGCGCCACGGCCGACCAGATCGCGACCGCGCTGCCCTCGCCCACGAGGATGAGCTCCCGCCAGCGCCTCGGCATGGTCGAGGACATGTGGGAGATGTCCCTCGCCCGGCTGGCCGGCGCGCCACCGCCCGAGCGGCTCTCGTGCTGCCTGATCTACTCGCTGCCGGACTGCCAGCCGTGCGCTGGGTGCCCTAGACGTCCCTGACGGGCGTCGTGAGCAGCCACTGCGTGCCCCACGGGTCGACGAGACGCCCCGCGCGGGCCCCGTAGGGCTGGTCGGACACCGGGATCAGCACCGCCGCGCCGTGAGCGATCGCCCGCTGGGCGAGGGAGTCCGGGCTGGCGCACGTCACCTCCACGATGGCGCCGGGCGTCGGCACAGGGTCGTGCGCATCGGCGTCCTTGAGGCTGAAGGCCCGACCGGCCACGGTCACGCTGGCGTGCTGGACGGCGCCACCGCTGCGGTGGACCGGTCCCGGGAGCGCGTCGAGCACGTCGACCATGAAGGCCATGGCTGCGGTGGCGTCGCTGACCACCAGCTTGGATGAGACCTGGATGTCGTCCATGTCGTCCAGCCTGCCCTCGGGGGCGCCGGGAGTCTTGGACGAATCGGAGCTGCGCGCGGTGGTCGCCGCCCGACGCTCAGTCGGCGATCAGCGGGGCGAGCAGGTCGCCGTCGCTCTCGAGCCGCTGCAGCACCTGCTCGAAGTCCAGCTGGGTGAGCGCGTCCGCGTCCTCGCCGCCCGCCTCGACCTCCTCCCAGGTCCGCGGAGCCGCGACCCACGGGTCCTCACGCCCCCGCATCGAGTAGGGGCACACGGTCGTCTTGGCGGCGACATTTTGGCTCCAGTCGATGAAGACCTTGCCGGGGCGCAGCGTCTTGGTCATCTTCCACAGCACGAGCTCGGGGTGCTTGTGCGTCATCTCCTGCGCGAGCTGCTGAGCGAGGTCACGGACCTGGTCGCTCGTGAGGTCGCCCCCGAGCCGGGCGTAGAGCTGCATCCCCTTGCTGCCGGAGGTCACCGGGTGCAGGTCGAGACCGAGCCCGCCGAGGCGCTCCCGCAGCAGGAGCGCGACGCGGGCGCACTCGTGCAGGCCTGCCGGCTTGCCCGGGTCGAGGTCGATGACGAGCCGGTCGGGGTTGAGCCGCTCGCCGTCCTCGACCCGCCACTGGGGTACGTGCAGCTCGATGCTGTTGAGGTTCACGAGGTAGGTCAGCTGCGCGAGGTCCTCGACGAGGGGATAGGTGACGTCGGAGATCTCGACCCTGGGCAGCCAGCTCGGCGCGCCGGAGGGCAGGTTCTTCTCGAAGAAGCTCATGTCCTCCACGCCGTGAGGGAAGCGCACCCGCGTCACCGGTCGGCCGGCCAGATGCGCCAGGACCGTCTCGCCTGCCCGGGCGTAATAGGAGAGGACCTCTCCCTTGGTCGTCTCGGTCGCGGGATACATGACCTTGTCCAGCGAGGTCAGGCGCATCGTGCGGCCGGCGACCTCGACCCGGGTGGCCGTCCCTCTGGAGTCAGCCATCGGTGGCCTCCCGCAGGTCGGCGGCGGTCAGGTCCGAGCGCATCCGTTGATAGGACGGCTGCCGTAGCCGTCCGCCACCGCTGCGGCCCAGACTCGCGACATCGAGCACGACCTCCGGCTCGACCCACGTCGTCCCGACGGCGTCCTCACGCGGCACCTGCGTGACGAAGGGGGACCCCGCTCGCTCCAGCGGACGCAGCCGCGTGAGGAGGGTCGCCCCCGCGCGTCCGGCGAGCCCGGCGCCGACGCGCCCCACGAACTCCCAGCCGTCCGGGCCGGGCCGGCCCACGAGCACGGAGCCCAGCCGGTTGCCTCCGGCCTCGGGGCGCCAGCCCCCGACGACCACCGAGAGGGTGTCGCGGTGGGGCCGCTTGAGCCAGTCAGACGAGCGACGCCCGGGGGAGTAGGGGGAGCTGCGGCGCTTGGAGACGATGCCTTCGAGGCCCTGCTCCGCGGTCGCCGCGAGCAGCCCCTCACCGTCCTCATGGGTCGGTGGCACCTGCCACCGCGGACCGTCGAGCTCGAGCTGCTCGAGCAGGGCACGTCGCGTCGCCCACGGCTGTGTCGTGAGGTCCTGGCCCAGCAGCCGCACCACGTCGAAGACGACGAAGGTCACCGGACGGGCGACGGCGGCCCGGGCCGCCTTGCGCGCGTCGGCCACGTGCATCCGGTCGGCGAGCGCGGCGAAGGAGGGGCGCCCGTCGACGAAGGAGACCACCTCGCCGTCGAGGAGCATGTCGTCGTAGAGGTCGGCCAGCGGGACCAGCTCGGGGAAGGCGACGGTGACGTCCCGCCCCGAGCGACTCGTCAGGGTCAGGCCGCCTCCCTTCGCCTCGGCCAGGATGCGCATGCCGTCCCACTTGACCTCGTGCACCCACTCCGGCCCTGCCGGGACCGTCTCGGTGAGGGTGGCGAGCATCGGGCGCATGGAGCCATCCTGCCGTCGTCAGCCGCCAGCAGGGATATCGTGACCGCAGTGATGGGGCCGTGGGGACCCCACCGGATCAGTTGTCACGCCAGTGAGGGGACGTCGTGGGTCAGGGCCAGAGCGCCGAGCGCACCATCGTGGTCATCGGCGAGGGATCGATCGCGACCACGACCGCGACCATGCTGGCGGCAGCAGCCATCCGCCGCGAGGGGTACTCGCTGCTCACCACGAGCGGACCAGCGGCGCCCAGCGGCCCCGGTCTCGTCATGGTGCACCGCTTGTCCCGCGGTACCCACTCGCTGGTGATCGCGACCGCGACCTACCCCCTGCACTGGTCCCAGATCGTCGAGCGCGCCGACCAGGTCGTCGTCGCCTCGACCACTGCCGAGGTCACCTCGGCGGCCGCCAAGCTGCAGGTGCTGCATGGGTGGGGCGGGGCGGCATCGTCCCTCGCCGCCCGGACCGTCGTCGTGCTCGCCAGGGCCGACGCGAGCCACCCGGCGCCCAGCGAGGTGACCAGCAGGTTTGCGAGCCTGGCCCGCGCCACGCTCGTCGTCCCCCACGACTCGCGCATGCACGCCGATCCGCTGCAGCAGGGAACTCTCCCGCAGGCCTCGCGTACGGCGTGGGACGGCGTCATGCGGGTCGTCGGTGAGGACGAGCTGTCCGAGGACGAGATGGACACCCAGCCACGCATCGACGTGCGTGATCTCTTTGCCGGTACTCCCGGTGGCGCGCCCGCCCCTGGAGCGCCGGCCAACACCTGGGGTGGGCCTCGACCGACGCCGCGACGGGGTCGCTGGGCTCTCGTCGCGGTCGCCGTGGCCGTCGTGGTGGCCCTGGGGGTCACTCCCTTCGTCATCGCAGGAGGGTTGCCGTGGGATGGCGACTCGGCGGGTGGCACGCCCGGCCTGTCGCCGGTGGACCCGGTCCACGGCTGGACGAGTCAGGCCGAGTGGACCTCGCCGGAGATCGCCGCGGGCGACAGCGCCCCGACGGTGCTCGTCGCCGAGGGCGCCGCGATCACCACGACAGGCGATCCCGCGGCCCCCGACCTCACGGCGCTGAGCACCTCGGACGGAGCCGAGCTCTGGTCCAGCCCGATCGCCGGCGCGCTCACTGGTCCACCTCAGCTGATCAGGTGGCAGGACGAGCCGGCCGTCGTGGCGGCGACGGCCAACGAGCTCTACCTGTGGCGGCACCTCGGCGTCGAGGACGAGACGCCGACGCCGCAGACGTGGAGCTTCACCGAGGCCGATGTCACCCTCGTGGCCGGCAGCCCGGTCCCGCTGCTCGCCAACGAGGAGACCCTCACCGCTCTCGTCCTGCACGACGGCGCCCTGCGCCGCCGGGCGCTGCCCTCGGGCGGCCAGCCGCTGGCCGCGGACCTCGACGGACGGGTGCTGTCCGTCGGGTCGACCGGTCACTGGTGGTCCAGCGGGGACAACGGCGAGGTCTCTGACGGCACCCTGCTCGCGCCCCCCGCCTATGGCGCGCTCCCGGGCGCGGTGCTCGGTGTCGGGGGCACGACCCTCGTCGTCAACTGGACCCGCAACAACCGCACGACCCACCTCGCGGGCTACGACGTCACCGACCAGATGGAGCCGACGTGGACGACGACCGTCCCCGGTCGGGTCGCGGTCGGTGACTTCGCCGTCGCCCCCAACGGATCGTGGGCGACGGCGGGCACCGTGGCGGTCGATCTGGGCACCGGCGCCAAGGAGCCCCTGGGCCAGCAGTGGGCGACCATCCGGATCACCGACGACCGGGCCTGGTCGCGCGATGCGGCAGCGACGAGGAAGGGAGCCAGCACCACACCGCTCCCTGGGCCCATCAATGCCGCTGACGGTGTGCCGATCGCCGTGACCGGTACCGGGCTGGGGTTGATCGTCGCCTCGGAGGGCGATGGCCCCTCTCGGATCTACGCTCTGCAGCCGGACCCCGACGCGTAGGCTTCGACCGACCCACACCTGCGGGAGGACAACATGCGTGCAATCTGGAAGGGCGCCGTCTCCTTCGGCCTCGTCAACGTCCCGGTGCGTCTGTACTCGGCGACCGAAAACCACGATGTCCAGTTCCGTCAGGTGCACCGCACCGACGGGGGCCGGATCAAGTACAAGCGCTTTTGCAGCAAGGACGGCGACGAGGTCGCCTATGACGACATCGCCAAGGGGTACGAGACCGAGGACGGCAGCATGATCGTCCTGACGGACGAGGACATGGCCGATCTCCCGACGCGCTCCAGCAAGGAGATCAGCGTCGAAAAGTTTGTCCCCGAGGACCAGATCGACCCGATGCTCCTCGACAAGAGCTATTACCTCGAGCCCGACAAGTCCGCGACCAAGCCCTATGTGCTGCTGCGTGAGGCGCTCGAGGTCCAGGGGCGCATGGCGATCGTCACCGTGTCCATCCGCACCCGGATGACGATGGCCGTCCTGCGGGTCCGCGACGGCGTCATCGTCATGCAGACCATGCTCTGGCCCGACGAGATCCGCGCTGCGGACTTCGCGACGATCGAGGACCAGGAGGTCAGCGACAAGGAGATGTCGATGGCCCGCATGCTCATCGACGAGCTGGCCGGCGACTACGACCCCGACGAGTACGAGGACGACTACGCGCTCGCCGTCGAGGCGCTCGTCAAGGCCAAGCTCGAAGGGGGCGAGGTCCAGCAGCCTGAGCCCGACGAGGAGGAGTCCGGCGAGGTCGTCGACCTGCTCGCTGCGCTCGCTCGGTCCGTGGAGAAGGCGAAGGCCTCTCGCGGCGAGAGCACGTCGAGCGCTCCGGCCACGAAGCCCACGGCGTCTGCAGCGAAGAAGAGCGCGGCCAAGAAGTCGACGACGACGAAGAAGGCCGCCGCGAAGAAGACTCCGGCCAAGAAGGCCGCAGCCAAGACGTCGACGGCGAAGAAGACCGCAGCGAAGAAATCGTCCCCGAAGAAGAAGGCGAGCTGACCTCCCTTCGTCATGCCTGAAGGCCACACGCTCCACCGTCTCGCTCGCGACCTGCACGGCACCTTTGCCGGGCAGGTCGTCGAGGTATCTTCTCCCCAGGGCCGATTCGGCGCCGGCGCAGCGCTGCTCACCGACCACGAGCTGATCGAGGCGCGGGCCCACGGCAAGCACCTCTTCGTGGAGTTCGCGGGGGAGCGGGTGCTGCACGTGCACCTCGGGCTCATCGGGACCTTCACCATCGACGCCACGGCCTATGTCGGAGAGCAGCCGGTCGTCGGGCAGGTCCGCTGCCGGATCGCGACGGACGAGCACGTCGCCGACCTGCGCGGACCGATGACCTGCGCCGTCATCACGCCTGAGCAGGAGGACGCGGTCCACGCCAAGCTCGGTCCGGATCCCTTACGGGACACCGATGGTGGGCCGGCGTGGGAGCGGATCCACCGCTCACGCAAGTCGGTCGCGGCGCTGCTCATGGAGCAGGACGTGCTCGCCGGCGTCGGCAATGTCTATCGCTGCGAGGTCCTCTTCAGGCATCGGATCAACCCAATGACGCCGGGGGAGCGGCTCAAGCGCGCGTCGTGGGACCTCGTCTGGACCGACCTGCGCCGGCTGCTGCCGCTCGGTGTCGCGACGAGTCGGATCGTCACGGTCGACGAGGAGATCGAGCAGGTCGAGTCCGCCCTGGCGAAGGGGGAGGACGTGCACCTCGACGAGCGCACGAGCTATGTCTACAAGCGCACCGGTGAGCACTGCGTGCGGTGCGGCTCCGTCGTGCGGGCCAAGGACGTCGCCGGGCGCATTCTGTACTGGTGCGCCAACTGCCAGCGGCGCAGCTGACGCCACGCAGGCTAGGTGTGCCTCGGTCCACATCGCGGACCTGCATCCAACCGGTCCTTGACACTTCGTGACCGGGGTCCCACACTTCATCAAAGTGTATGCAAAGGTGCGTACACCTGAAGAAAGGTCCTCAGATGGGTGTTGCCCCCAGGGAGTCGCAGGCAGAGCTCACGCCACGAGCTGTGCGTGAGCTGGAGCTGTCCGGCTCGGACGACCCGCGCGTCGTCGACGACCAGCACCACGACGACTACGCCAACCACGTCGTCCCGATCTCGATGCGGCTCGGCAGGTGGCAGCTGGCCATGTCCTTCTGGTCGCTGCTGTCCGCGATGGTCTGGCTCTTCTACGGAGCCCTCGCCTCGAGCCTCTTCGGTAGCGCCAACGCGATCATCGCGATGGTCCTCGCCGTGGTCACCTACTCCGTCGGCAATGCGGTGATCGCCCGCTGGACGATCCGCACCGGCCTCAACGCGACCCTGCTGTCGCGCCAGACCTTCGGCATCTTCGGTGCGATCTTCGCTGCCGCGATGCTCACCGCCAACACCGTGTACTACGCCGTCTTCGAGTCGAGCACCCTGGCCGTCGCCTTCGCGCACTACACGCCGTCCTGGCGCATCGAGGTCTGGTACGCCGTCGTCGCCCTCATCATGCTGCCGCTGATGCTCGGCGGGGTGCAGACCTTCATGGCCAAGCTCAACGGCGCCCTCCTGCCCTTCTACTACGTCGGGCTCATCGCAGCGGTCGTCGTCACGGCGGTCCGCTTCCCGGTCGGCTCCGCCTGGCTGGACTTCGAGGGCATCGTCCCGCCGGAGGCGCGTGCGTACCCGGGGTGGGTCCTCGCCTTCATGCTCTACATGGGCCTGTTCATCCTCATGCCGACGACGGCGGACTTCGCCCGCTTCGGCAAGGTCGAGGACGAGAAGTTCCACACCAACGTCAGCTTCGGCTGGGTCTTCCAGACCCTGCTCTTCCTCGTCAACGGCGTCGTGGGCATCTTCCTCGTCCGCTCGGTCATCCCCAACGAGCCCGCCGCGGAGACGGGCGTGGTCACGGCTCTGCTGTCCAGCCTGGGCGTCTTCGGTCTCATCCTCATCGTCGTCTCGCAGACCCGGATCAACACGCTCAACTACTACGAGTCCTCGGCCAATGCCTCCCGTGTCATCACCTCGCTGACCGGCCGACGGGTCCCGCGGCTGGGTCTCGTCGCGGGGCTCACCGCGGTGGTCTTCCTCCTCATGCTCACCGATGTCTTCAGCTACATCCAGCGGATGCTCGGCTGGCAGGCCGCCTTCATGGTCGGCTGGGTCGGCATCCTCCTGGCCCACTACGCGCTGTCGAAGGGGTGGAGGGCCACCGAGTTCCGCGCGCAGCGGGCCCCCCGGGTGACGTGGGGCCTGGCCGCGTGGTTGATCTCCGCCGCCGTCGCGATCTGGCTCGAGGAGTCCAGCGCGGCCCCGGCCAAGCTGGCCGCCATCGCCCCGGTCGCCGCGCTCGTCATCGCCGTCGTGCTCTACACGATCGGGTATCTCGTCATGGCCGCTCGCCGGGCCGAGCTGCCCGTGAGCGACATCCGTCTCGAGGTCGACGACGTCTGGCGCACCTACGTCCGGTGCGACGAGTGTACGAAGTCCTACGTCGCCTACGAGATGGACCGGGACGTCCACTCCGACGACCACCGACCGCTGTGCGACGCCTGCGCCATCGGCAGTCGCGCCACGAACTTCGCCTGAGAGAGGACGACCATGTCGACCGCAGTGGACGCTGCCCCCTTCGCCAGCCTGGCCCGCCCGGGACACATCGGCCGGCTCGAGCTGCGCAACCGCGCCGTGAAGTCGCCGCAGGCGACCGCCACGGCCAACCAGGACGGGACGGTCACCCAGCGCACCGTCGACCACTACCGGCGCCTGGGCGAAGGGGGTACCGGCCTGGTCATGGTCGAGTACACCCATGTGGACGATGACGCCTCCAAGGCGATCCACAACCAGATCGGTCTGTCCCGGCGGGAGCACGTCGCCGGCCTGGGGTGGCTCGCTGACGTGGTGCGTTCCACCGGGGCGAAGGTGGGCATCCAGCTGGCCCACGGCGGTCGCCAGAAGTTCCTCGGCACGCGTCCGCTGAAGTCCGCCTCGACCTCCTCCTGGAGCGAGGTCGAGGCGGTCGAGGGCAATGTCCCCGTGCCGATGACGGCCGTCGAGATCCATCGGGATGCCGACCTGGACGTCGCGGCCGGGGTGACGACGAGGACGCCAGCGACGGTGCGCCCCGAGGACGTCGGGTCCTGCGTCGTCGTCGTCGGTGGCGGGTTCCAGGGGTGCGAGTGCGCCCTGCGGATCGCCCGGGAGGTGCCCAGTGCCACGGTCACCCTGGTCGAGCAGCACGAGTCACTCCAGCAGGGTGATGAGGTCTTCACCGACCTCATGGCCCTGCCGAGGCTCCTCGCCGAGGCCGGGGTCGACGTGCGCACCGGGACCCGCGCCACAGGCGTGACGGTTGACGGCGTCTCGCTGGCCGACGGCGAGCTGCTCGAGGCCGACACCGTCGTCCTCGCGAGCGGGCGCCGGGAGGCGAGGGACCCCCTTCGCCAGGCACTGGCCGAGCGGGGGCAGCAGGTCGTCACCATCGGCTCGGCCGACCGATCGGGGCGCGTCTTCGATGCCGTCCACAGTGCCTTCTTCACGGGGAGGCAGCTGTGACTGCCGATGCACCCGTGACCGACCACCCACCTCGAGAGGGAGCAGAGATGACCAACCGACCCTTGAGCTCGACCAGCCCGGAGCACACCGCCGCGGTCGACTTCCTCATGCTGGAGGCCGAGCTGCTCGACGACCTCGAGGAGCGTCGCTGGCTCGTCGAGATGGTCAGCCGCGACGTGATCTACCAGCTGCCGCTGCGCCAGACCGTCGAGCGCTCACGCGGCAACGGGGTCGCGCCCGGGATGTACCACCTCAACGAGGACTACGGCTCGCTGGGTTCGAAGGTCAAGCGCAACGAGACGGCCTATGCCTGGGCGGAGGACCCGCCGTCGCGGGTGCGTCACTTCGTGACGAACGTCCGCGTCCGCCACGGGGAGCGTCCCGGCGAGCTCGCCGTCCGCTCCAACATCCTCATCTACCGCACCCGCCAGGACCAGACCACGCCGCAGCTGCTCGCCGGCGAACGGCACGACGTCCTGCGTGACGAAGGGGAGGGCCTGCGACTGCTGCGCCGCTCCGTTGTCCTCGACCTCACCGTCATCGGTACCCACAACCTCTCGATCTTCTTCTGACCGGCGACGGACCAACGAAAGAGACATGCCATGACCCAGGACGTCAACGAATCCCTCAAGGTGCGCCCACCGCTCACCGCGCGTGCGACCGAGCTCCTCGACGAGCTCGACGCCAACCTGCCCGACGGCTACATCCCGGCCTCGATCTTCGGTGACCCCGCGATCTACCAGGCCGAGCTGCGCCGCGTCTTCGGGCGCGCGTGGGTCTTCCTGGCCCACGAGTCGGAGATCGCCGCCAACGGCGACTACGTGGTCCGGGCCATCGGCGAGGACAACTTCATCGTCTCCCGCGACGAGCAGGGCGAGATCCACGTCCTCCTGGACGCCTGCCGCCACCGCGGCGTCCAGGTGTGCCGGTCCGACGCCGGCAACTCCAGCCACTTCCGGTGCCCGTACCACGGGTGGACCTACGCCTCCGACGGCAAGCTCATCGGGGCACCGCTGTGGAAGCACGCCCTCGAGGGCATGGACAAGGAGTCCAACGGTCTGCTCAAGGCTCCGAAGGTCGAGAGCTTCCTCGGGCTCGTCTTCGCCAGCCTCGACCCGACCGCGCCGCCGCTCGAGGAGTACCTCGGCGGGATGGGCTGGTACCTGTCGCTGCTCTTCGGCCTCGACAAGGACGGCGTCGAGGTGCTCGGCCCGCCGCAGCGTTTCATCGTGCAGGCCAACTGGAAGTCGGGGGCGGACAACTTCTCCGGTGACGACTACCACCTGGGCACTCTGCACCGCTCGGTGTGGGACATCGGGGCCTTCCCCGTGGCCTTCCAGGACAACATGATGGGCTACCACGTCCAGGCGGCGCCCGGACACTCGTTGTCCTTCTCCATGGCCGAGGACCCGGACGAGCCGGGACCCAACTTCTTCGGTTTCCCCGACACCCTCGCCGAGCACTTCGACACGACGAACATCTCCGAGCACCAGCTCGAGATCGCGCGCCGCGCACGGGTCTTCGTCGGCAATGTCTTCCCCAACTTCTCGGTGCTGGCGCTGCCCATGAGCGAGGACGGCGACAAGCACGCCCCCACGGGCATCCTCACCATGCGCACCTGGCAGCCCAAGGGCCCGGGCGAGATCGAGATCTGGAACTGGTTCCTCGCGTACAAGAACCTCAGCGACGAGCAGAAGGAGCGCACGTACAAGGCGGGCCTCGGGACCTTCTCCGTCGGCGGCTCCTTCGAGATGGACGACACCGAGCCGTGGATCACCGTGGGCCGCACCGGTCGGTCCGTCGCCGCGGAGCTGATGCACATGCAGCTCAACTACAAGATGGGCATGCCCGGTGTCGGCATCGCCCGCGAGGTCGACGACTGGCCCGGGCCCGGCAAGGCCTACTGGTCGCGTTACGAGGAGGGCGTCCAGCGCAACCTCTACCGCTACTACTCCGCGCTCATGCGCGCCGGTGACGGCGAGTGGCCCGTCACCTCGCTGGAGTGAGCGCCGTGACGACCTCCACCGACCGCGACGCGGTCCTCACCCGGTACGCCGAAGGGGGCCTGGCCGGCGCCCTGTCGCCGGGTCACCGACCCGCCCTGCTCGTCGTCGACCTGCAACGGGGCTTCACCGACCCGGCCTGCGGCCCCGGCTTCGAGATGCCGACCGTCGTCACCGAGACGGCCCGGCTCGTGGCAGCCGCCCATGCGGCCGACGTGCCGGTCCTCTTCACGACGATCGCCTTCGCCTCGGACGACGAGCCGGTGTGGTTGACGAAGATGCCCGCGATGCTCGAGCTGCGGGACGGTTCCCCCTGGGTCGACATCGACCCGGCCGCCGGGATCGCCGACGGAGACCACGTCGTCGTCAAACAGGCGGCCTCGGCCTTCAGCGGGACCGACCTGGCGAGCCGGCTGGAGGAGGCCGGCGTCGACACGGTCGTCGTCTGCGGCGCCACGACCTCCGGGTGCGTGCGCGCCACCGCGGTCGACGCGATCTCCGTGGGGCTGCGGCCCTTCGTCGTCGCCTCCGCCGTCGGCGACCGTGAGCAGTCGCCCCACGACGCCGCGCTGATCGACATCCAGGCCAAGTACGGAGAGGTCGTCCCCATCGAGACGGCCCTGTCCATCATCGAGGAGCACCGATGACCACCTTCCCCTTGCTGCGTCGGGTCCCCGATCGTCTGCCGACCGCTCGCGTCGCGCCCTGCATGGAGCCGCGCCTCGTGCGCACCCGACCTGACGGCGCACCGCTCGGGCTGGCCGGCGAGCAGGAGGCGGGGTACCTGCAGGAGACACCGACGCCCGCGTCAGCCGCCGGACTCATCGACGAGCTGACCCGTGCCCGGGTCCAGGGCCGCGGCGGGGCCGGCTTCCCGGCCCACGTCAAGTGGCGCTCGGTCGCCGCGGCCGACGGGCGGCGTGTCGTCGTGGCCAACGGCCACGAGGGCGAGCCGGCGTCCGGCAAGGACCGTTGGCTGCTGCTCCACCGTCCCCACCTCGTCCTGGAGGGACTGCTGCTGGCAGGCGCCGCCCTTGGAGCCGACCGGACCATCGTCTGCGTCAGCCGTCCGGACACACGCGCCTCCGTCGAGGCGGCCATCGGTGACCTCGCGGCGGCGGGACTGGTGCAGGAGTCGGTGGACATCGAGGTCGTCTCGCTCGACCACCGGTACGTCACGGGGGAGGAGAGCGCCCTCGTGCAAGGCATCAACGGCAAGCAGCCGCTGCCGACCTTCAAGCCTCCCCGGCCCTTCGAGGAGGGCGTCGGCGGCCAGCCGACCCTCATCCAGAACGTCGAGACGCTGGCCCACGTCGCCTGGATCCACCGCCACGGAGCGGAGGCCTTCGCCCAGCTCGGCACCCGGACCTCGCCCGGCAGCGCGCTCTTCACGATCATGGGCGGACCGGAGGACTGCGCGATCATCGAGGCGCCGCTCGGCATCGAGATCCACGAGCTGCTGTCCTTCGTCGGCGTGCAGCCCGAGGCCGTCTCGCGCCTCTTCCTCGGCGGGTGGTTCGGAGGCGTGCACGCCTCGGAGGTCCTCGGCCTCGAGTGCGACTACACGACCCTGCGTCTCGCCGGGAGCGGACTCGGCTGCGCCTCGCTCACCGTCATCGGTCCCGACGAGGACGTCGCCGGCATCGTTGCCGAGCTCGGTGCCTGGTATGCCTCCGAGAGCGCCCAGCAGTGCGGGGTCTGCCGCAACGGCACCCGAGCCATCGGCAAGGCGCTCGGCAAGAACGCGGAGGGACTCGCCGACGACGAGGACCTGGCCAACCTCTCCCGGTGGGGCGTGGACCTGCCCGGCCGCGGGGCCTGCGCCTTCCTCGACGGGGCGGCGACCCTGGCCCGCACCACCGTCTCGGTCATTAGCGCCAAGGAGTTCGTGGGCGCCCGAGCACGCGCTGGGAACGGCGCCACCACCACCCTCGAGGAGCAGTCATGAAGGCACGCATCGACGCGATCAGGTGTCAGGGCTACGGGACCTGCGTGGACCGGTGCCCGGAGCTCTTCGAGCTCGACGAGTGGGGATTCGCCGCCGTCATCGGCGATGGCGACGTCCCCGAGGCGCTCGAGGAGGCAGCGCGCTCGGCGCAGCGAGCCTGCCCCGAGGACGCCGTCCATCTCGGCTTCTGAAACCCACCTGCACTTCACTCGTGCACCTCGAACAGACAAGGACTCATCATGGCGCGGCGTCGATCCGTTGAACTGTCAACCTTCGCACCGAAATTCGGTCTTATCGGCGTGTGGCTCTGCGTGGGCGCCGCCTTCTCCGTCCTGCGTCCTGAGCGTTTTCTCACCTGGTCCAATGTCCAGACGATCTTCGGCAGTCAGACGGTGATCCTCTTCTTGGCGCTGGCCTTGTGCGTGGCGCTCAGTGCTGGAGAGGTGGATCTGTCCATCACCGGTGTGCTGGGCGTGAGCTCCGTCCTCGGCGGCTTCCTCAACGTCGAGCTCGGGTGGCCCATCGTGCCAACCATCATGGTGATGTTGTTGTGTGGCGCTCTCATCGGGGCTCTGAACGCCGTCTTCGTCGTCGGGTTGGGAATCAACGCGATGGTGGTGACCCTGGGGTCGGGGACCTTCTTCGGGGGGATTGCCGTGGCCATCAACCAAGAGACGGCATTCGGCATCAGCGACGGCTTGGTTAGCGCCATGCGGGCCCAGGTGATCGGTCTACCGCTCGCGTTCTGGTACGGGGTGGCTCTGACGGCAATCCTCTGGTGGGTGTTCCGATACACGATCGTTGGCACTCATCTCCGGTTCGTCGGGTCGAATCACAACGCATCCCGGCTGAGTGGCGTACCGGTCGACCGGCTCCGGACGGGTTCTCTGATCATCACCAGCACGCTGGCGGCGACCGCCGGAGTAGTCATGATCGGAACGCTCGGATCGGTGAACCCTGCGATGAGTCCGCCCTATCTCTTGCCAGCTTTCGCCGCGGCCTTCTTGGGCTCCACTGCGATCAACCCAGGGCGCTTCAACTCCGTAGGAACATTCGTCGCCGTCTACTTCCTGACAACCGGCATCACGGGGATCCAGCTCATCGGAGCTTCAGGCTGGGCGGCCAACGTCTTCTATGGCGGGGCTCTGGTTCTCGCAGTCGCGGCTTCACAGGTCGTCGGTCGATTCAAGCGCAAGGCCGACATCCAAGACCTCATCGACGACGCGACCACGGAATCAACGTCCCACCACGATGCGGCACTGGACAGCATGTCCGCAAAGTCCGTGCGTCTCTGACCTTCATACTCGTAGGAGAACCCCATGCCTTCTCGTCTCAAGTTCACCGTTGCTCTCCTGGCATCCGCCGTGGTGCTTCCGCTCGTTGCGTGTTCCGCCGCAGCAGGACCCGAAGGCGAGGTGAACCAAGGAGCGGTCGACGCCGCCAACAAGATCGCGGATGACTACCGCAAGCCGATCGCGTGGGAACCGCCCGGACCGGCATTCGACGTCACACCAGCCAAAGGGAAGAGGTACTTGTACATAGCCAACGGCCTCAACCTGCCGTATGTGAAGGCACAGGCGGACACCATCAAGCGTGAGATGCCCAAGTACGGCGTCGACGTCACGATCCTCGACGGCAAGGGCAATGCCGACGACACGTCGAAGGCGATCACGCAGGGGATTGGTATGGACGTCGACTTGATCGCGGTGGCTACGGTGCCTCCAACCCAGATCCAGCCGGCGATCAAGCAGGCGCATAAGGCTGGCATCGAGTTCGTGATGAGCGGAACCCACGGTGATCCGGAGTGGCCGACCAAGGAGGAGCAGGCCATCGGGATCGTGGCTCAGCAGGAGCTGTGCCAGACCTGCATCGGCGAGGCCATGGCGGCGTGGGCCGTCGAGCACACGGGAGGGCGTGCCCATGCGGTCGCCTACGGGGTGAACAACGACCTTGGGTCCAAGGTTCAGCAGGCCGCCGAGAAGCGCGTGCTGGAGGAGACCTGCGAAGACACTTGCTCGTTCACCCCCGTCACCTTTCCTGGGTACGACGAGTTCTTCAACAATGTCGGCACCCAGTCGGCTACGGACATCCAAGACGGTAAGACCAACGTGCTGATGCCGGACTACGACACCTTCTCGCAACCGATCATGTCGTCCTTGGCCCAGCAGAATGCTGAAGAGCGCGTCTCCGTTGTCTCGAGCAACGGCACGCCGGAGGTGCTCCAGAACCTTCTTGGGTCGTCGCCCCTCCGAGCCGATGTGGCCTTCCCATACACGTGGCAGGGCTGGTCGCACATTGACCTTGCCCTGCGGATTTTGTCCGGCGAGGGCCCCATCGAGAAGGCGGGTGTTCCCGTACGCCTGCTCGACGAGACCAATGTCGGCGACATCGACCTTGCCGGGAGTGATGAGGCAATCTTCGGTGTCGACCCGGCCAAGAAGTTCCCGACGCTGTGGAAGAACTGATGGGCATGGGAGTACAGCAAGTGGTGCATCCCGAGATCTGTGCCCTTGAGGTGTCGGGCTTGTCGAAGACCTTCGGCGCAACACGCGTTCTCACGGATCTGGATTTGACCATCCGTTCGGGTGAGGTGCACGCGCTCGTAGGTCAAAACGGGTCTGGCAAAAGCACCTTCATCAAGATTTTGTCTGGCTACCAGCCGGCGGACAAAGGTGGCGAGGTCTACGTTGCTGGTGAGGCGGAAGGATGGTCGGACAAAATCGCCTTCGTCCACCAAGACCTTGGCTTCGTCGACTCGTTGAGCATCGTCGAAAACCTAGCCGGCGCCTTCCATAGCCGTTCCCTGGGCACCTTGAACTGGCGTGCCGAACGCATCCGGGCGGAACGAATCACCGAACTCGCTGGGCTGTCGTTGTCCGTGGACACTCCCATGCGATCACTTCAACAGGTGGACAAGGCATTGTTGGCCCTTGCCCGTGCGCGGGATGAAGTCGTGGATGCGCGTGGGTCCCTCTTGGTCCTCGACGAACCGACCGCCTATTTGCCGAATGACCGTGTCAGGGAGCTGCTGAGTCAGATCGTCCAGACAGCACGATCTGGGGTCGGCGTGCTGCTCGTGACGCACCGCCTCCAAGAGGTCATGGCCGTCGCTGACCGTGTGACGGTGCTGCGGGACGGGAAGGTCGTTGCGACCAAGGAGGTCCCCGAGACGACAGAGGCCGAAATCATCGAGGCCATGATCGGGACGACGCCAGATGCGACGTATCCCGATAGACCGGACTCCTTGGAGACCGCTGCCTTTCTCAGGATCAGGGGGCTGTCTGCCGATCTTCTCGGTCCGGTGGATCTTGCCGTCGCGCCTGGCGAGATCGTCGGATTGGCAGGCCTCGTCGCCTCCGGATGGGAGCAAGTTCCGTACGCGATCATGGGTGCCCTTGACAACGTCAATGGTTCCCTCGCTGTAGGCGAGGCGGAGCCGATCGAGTTCGCGCGGATGACACCACAGCGGGCTGTGGCCATGGGGATCGCTCTTGTGCCAGCCGATCGGGTCCGAGACAGCGCTGTCGGCGAGCTATCAGTCGAGGAAAACGCCACTATCGCCACGCTCCCCAGACTGGTCAGTCACGGAAAGCTCGACTTGGCCGGTCGACGACGCCTGACGAATGCCCTCCTGAAGCAGTTCGATGTTCGGCCGGCAGTGCCGGACGTCGCGATGAGCACCCTCAGCGGTGGTAACCAGCAAAAGGTGCTCATGGCCAAGTGGCTGAACATCAGTCCGCGGATCCTTGTCCTGCATGAGCCGACGCAGGGAGTGGACGTCGGCGCTCGTTACCAGATCTTGCGCCATGTCATGGAGGCCGCAGCTCAAGGCGCGGCGGTGGTCATCGCCAGTGCGGAACACGAGGACCTCGCCAACATCTGTCATCGGGTCCACGTCTTCGAGCGAGGAGTGATCTTCCGGACGCTCGAAGGCGGTGATCTGACCGAGGCGGCGCTCTTGAGCGCGGCGCAAGGAATTTAGTGTTCCGAGTGATGAGATGACGACGTGCAAAAATGTATGCAAACATGTATGCATAGTATGTCGGTTATTCAGCGAACAAGAACAAGGAAGCACATGGATCTGGCACTGAACGGCAAGGTCGCCCTCGTCACCGCGGCATCACGCGGAATCGGTCGAGCGGCGGCCGAGCGACTGGCGAGCGAGGGTGCGACCGTCATCGCGGCGGCGCGCTCGCAGGACCGCGAGACCGAGGAGGTCGGGCGCGGGGGGATCGTGCCCGTGGTGGCCGATCTCGGTGAGGCCGGTGCGGGGAGCGCCCTCGTCGAGCAGGTGCGTGAGGAGCACGGGCGGCTCGACGTGCTCGTGGCCAACACCCCCGGTCCGAAGCTCTCGCCGGCGCTGGAGCTCACCTGGGAGGACTGGACAGGCGCCCACGACGCGATGTTGCGACCGGTGGTCGAGCTGATGACCGCGGCGGGTCGCGTCATGGTCGGCCAGGGGAGCGGGGCGATGGTGCTCGTCTCCTCGTCGTGGGTGCGCCAGCCCGCCCCGGCCGGCGTCCTGTCGGCCGCCTACCGCTCCGCCCAGTCCTCCTTCGTCAAGTCGCTCGCCGGCGAGATCGCTCCGCGCGGGGTCCGGGTCAACCAGGTCCTCGTCGGGGCCACCGGCACCGAGCGGATGGAGAACATCCTGCGCAGCAAGGCCGAGACCAACGGCACCGACCGCGACACCGAGCTCGACCGCGTCGTCGCCGACATCCCGCTCGGCCGGTGGGGCGAGGCGCACGAGATCGGCGACCTCATCGCCTTCGTCGCCTCCGACCTCCCCGGCTTCTCCACCGGTTCCTCCTTCGTCATCGACGGCGGAGCGATCCGCTCCGCCCACTGATCCGCACCCGAAAGGAAGCATTCACATGCCCCGCTCACTGACCGAGAACTTCGTCAAGCAGTTCGAACTGTGCAAGGTGACCTCAGGCGAGGTCGTCGCCGTCATCGCCGAGCTCGG
This sequence comes from Janibacter limosus NBRC 16128, assembly GCF_001570985.1. GTDB lineage: Bacteria > Actinomycetota > Actinomycetes > Actinomycetales > Dermatophilaceae > Janibacter > Janibacter limosus. The sequence goes on from NZ_BCSS01000030.1 coordinate 21,103, forward strand.
CCACAAGGAGGAGTACGTCGCCGCCTCCGTGGCCGCGGCCCGCCAGCTCGGCGCCAGCGCGCTGGTCCTGCACGCCTCCAGCCTGTCGAGCCCGATGCTCCCGCCCTACGAGCCCGACGGCCGTGAGGTCGCGGCGCTGCTCGCGGCGGCGGGCGAGGCCGACTTCGTCGTCGACTGCACCGTCGGCGGACTCATCCACTCCGACGTGCGCACCCGCATCACCGGCAACGGCAAGCGGATGCTCTTCGTCGCCGAGCCCAACGACGTCCTTGAGCGCCTCATGGGTGGCGAGGACCTCAAGGCCGACGTCTCGGCTGCCGGCGACGTCCTGCGCGACGGCAACACGCTGCACGTCGTGAGCGCTGCCGGGACCGACCTCACGGCCGACGTGTCCGGCGAGGACCTGCCCATCACCATGCAGTGGGGGTACGTCGACGTCCCCGGTCGCTGGGACCACTGGCCGAGCGGTTTCGCCGCCTGCTTCCCGAAGGACCGCACGGCCCAGGGGCAGATCGTCCTGCAGCCGGGCGACGCGCTCATCCCGTGGCAGCGCTACGTCCGTGACGAGGTGACGATCGCCGTCGAGGACGGCTTCATCACCTCCATCACCGGCGGCGCCGACGCGCACGTGCTCAACGACTACTTCGAGTCCTGGGACGACCCCGAGGTCTGGGCGCTCAGCCACATGGGCTGGGGCCTGCTGCCCCAGGCGCGCTGGTCGGCCTTCGACGTCTACGACCCACGCACCCTCTACGGCCAGGAGCTGCGCTCCACCGCGGGCAACTTCATGTGGTCCACGGGCTCCAACCGGTTCGCCGACCGCGAGACCCCGGCCCACCTCGACGTCCCGATGCGCGGCTGCACGGTGAGCGTCGACGACCGGGTCGTCGTGCGCGACGGGAAGCTGGTCTGACATGTCCGATGGTTCCCTCGAGGGCGCCATCCTCGCGATGGCCCGCGACCGAGACCTGCTCGAGCGGGTCCGCCAGGACCCGGCGGCCGGTGCCACCGAGCTCGGGATCACGCAGGAGTGGGTCGAGGTCATCGTCTCCGGCGATCGCGACCGGCTCCGCTCGGCCGGGGTCAACGACGGCATCACGATCCTCGTCAGCCGCTGGTTCCGGGACGACATCGGTGACAGCGCGAGCGAGGGCCGCCTGCACGTGGACACGACGACGCCGCTGCCGCCGAAGGACCTGCCCGAGGGCCTGGTCTTCGCCGGCGGGGCATCGCACGTCCCCGACCTGCTGGCCCGTCCCGAGATCGACCCCGAGGAGGGGGTGCAGCGACTCCTCGCCGGGTACGAGCGGATGGCGGCGGACTTGCGGGCCGCCGACCCCGACGTCATCCTCGTGACGGCCGACTGCCACTTCCAGAGCTTCGAGACGCAGCACTACGTCGTCGGCACGGCCGCGACGCACGGCGGCTCGATGGAGTTCTTCAAGCGTCCCGACCTCGACCTCGAGCTCACCGGCAGCCCGCAGATGGCCGAGCACATCGCGACGGCCGTGCGCGCGGCGGGCCTGGAGGTGGAGGAGGCGTCCCGCGTCGACCTCGATCACGGGCTGATCGTCCCCCTTCGCCTCATGCTGCCTCGGCCCGACGTCCCGGTCGTGCCGATCATCACCCAGCCGCACCGCAGCTTCTCGCCGTTCGGGGCCAGGGCCTTCGGTGCCGCGATGCGGGCCGCGGTCGAGCGCTCCGGGCTGCGCGTGGCGATGCTCGCCACAGGGGGCCTGAGCCACTGGCTCGACCCGGGCAAGTTCGGCGGCGTGGACGTCGAGTTCGACACCTACCTGCTCGAGATGCTCCGGGCAGGGCGGGGCAACGACATCGCCAACCTCGAGCCGTACCCCCTGCTCGACCACGGGCAGTACGAGTTCCCGAACTGGCTGATCATGCTCGGGCTCGTCGGGCCGGGTGTCCGCGGTGAGGTCTACACCTACGAGCCCATGGAGGCATCCGGTGGCGGCTGGACCGTCGTGCGGATGCAGATCGAGGAGGAGTCATGACGGACACGAGGAGCCTACGGGTCGGTCTGACCCAGTGGCACGCGACGCGGGATGTCGCGGCGAACGTCGAGCTGGCCCTGCGGGCCGTCCGCGACTGCGCGGCCGCGGGAGCGCAGCTGGTCGTCCTCCCGGAGAACGGACTGATGCTCGGCAGCAACACCGAGATGAGGGAGGCGGCCTTCAGCGAAGGGGGCGACCCTCACCTCGACCGCATCGCCGAGGCGGCGCGTGACAAGGACGTCGTGGTCGTCGTCGGTGGACTGAAGAACCGCACCGACGGCGGAACCTTCAACTCCGCCCTCGTCTACGACCGGTCGGGACACCTGGCCGGGCGTTACGACAAGATCCACCTCTTCGATGCACGCATCGGCGGTCAGTCCTTCGAGGCGAGCTCGGTCGAGCAACGTGGCACGCACCCGGTAATCGTCGACGTCGACGGTGTCGCCGTCGGTCTGACGATCTGCTACGACGTCCGCTTCCCCGAGCTCTACCGCACCCTCGCGCTGGGCGGGGCCGAGGTGATCCTCGTGCCCGCTGCCTTCACCCGCATCACGGGCGACGCCCACTGGGAGGTCCTGCTGCGGTCCCGGGCCATCGAGTCCGGGGCCTACGTCCTCGCCAGTGCCACCGTCCACGGCGACGGCGAGACGCCCGACGCCTTCGAGACCTACGGGCACGCCCTCGCGGTGGGCCCCTGGGGCGAGGTCCTCGCCGACCTCGGGGAGGCGACCTTCGCCACGAAGGTCCTCGACCTCGACCTCGACCAGGTGGACGCGGTGCGTGACCGGCTGCCGGCCCTGCGCGGCGTGCAGCCGGAGACATACGGTGCACAGATCCGACGAGTCACGACCTCAGGAGCGATGACATGAGCGAGCACAAGATCCACCCCGACCTCGGGGACGCCCAGCCGGGCCCGGACGCCAAGGACGAGCCGGACCCCGTGCCGGGTGTCGTGAGCGCCGAGGAGTGGCAGGGCATCGGCAACGAGTTCACCGGTGTCCACTTCCGCAAGGTGCGCACCAAGAACGGCGAACGCCTACAGCTCTTCGTCCCGCGACGAGGTCACAGCGTCGTCCTCGACCCGATGCAGCTGGAGATCGTCGCTGCGCAGGACCCGACCTTCTTCAGCCGCCTGCATGCCCGCGAGCTGGGTGCCGGGTCCGAGGAGCCGACGGATGCCTGACCACGCCGTCGGCAGCGGTGAACGACGCTCGGGGAACGTCGTCGAGGCGGTCGCCGATGCGCTGCGCGAGCAGATCGTCTCGGGGGCACTCGCCCCCGGTCTGCGTCTCAGCCAGGCGGACGTGGCGCGCGAGCTCGATGTCTCACGCACGCCGTTGCGGGAGGCGCTGCACAAACTCGAGGCGGAGGGTCTCGTCGTCACCCAGGCCAACCGCGGAATGTCCGTGGCCCCGGCGCCCCTCCACCAGGTCGAGGACGCCTACTGCCTGCGCCTGATGACCGAGCCACCCATGGTGCGGGCCATCGTCTCGACCATCGAGGACGACGCGCTCGACGCCATGCGCGAGCGGCTCGAGGCCATGGAGCGCGACCACACGAGCACGCGTGACTTCCAGGACGCGCACTTCGCCTTCCACGAGATCATCACCGGGAAGTACCCGAAGGCCGTCTCACGGCTGGTCGACGCACAGATGATGCTCATCCAGCGCCACCAGCGGCTCTATTTCGCCCGCCCGCGGGCCCTGTCCAACTTCACCGACGTCGACCGCGCCTTCCTCGAGGCGGTCGGGACTCGCGAGGGCGCGGCGGCAGCCCGGATGATGGAGTTCCATCTCCTCGACGCCGCGATCGGCATGATCCGCGAGGTCGACCCGGACTACGTCCTCGATCCGCTGCTCGTCACCTGTGACGCCCTCGACATCGTCCTCGACGAGCGCGCCGACGGACGCCTCGACGTCCTGTGGCGCCACGACTACTACGACATCGGTCTCACCGAGACCGTCAACCTCGTCCCTCTCAAGGCACCCCGGCAGACCCGGTGAGCCCGTGACCCCCTTCGACAGGAGCCCACCCATGCACACCCCCATCCGCGTCGGCCTCATCGTGCCGAGCAGCAACGTGACGATGGAGACCGAGATCCCGGCCATGCTGCGCGCTCGGGAGCAGGTCGCGCCAGAGCGCTTCACCTTCCACTCCGCGCGCATGCGGATGAAGCAGGTGACGCCGGAGGAGCTGGCCGCGATGGACGCGGACTCCGAGCGAGCCGCCGCCGAGCTGGCCGACGCCCGGGTCGACGTCATGGGGTATGCCTGCCTCGTCGCGATCATGTCCCAGGGCCACGGGTACCACAGGACCTCCGAGGAGCGTCTGGGTCGCGTGGCGCGCGAAGAGACCGGTGGCGACCTGCCGATCGTGTCCTCGGCCGGTGCGCTCGTCGAGGCGCTGGAGCACCTGGGCGCCCGCAGGGTCGCGGTCCTGACCCCCTACATGGAGCCACTCACCGCCACCGTGTGCAGCTACATCGAGAACGAGGACATCGAGGTCGTCGACTCCATCAGCAGGGAGGAGCCCGACAACCTCAAGGTCGGTCAGCTCGACCAGGACGAGCTCATCCGGCTTGCGGGTGAGGTGGACACCACCGGCGCGGACGCGCTCGTCATCAGCGCGTGCGTGCAGATGCCCTCCCTCAGGGCGCTCGCCGAGGTGCAGCGGCGCTCGCCGATCCCCGTCGTCAGCGCCGCGTCGGCCACCGTGTGGAAGATGCTGCGCGAGCTCGACCTCGACCCGGTGGTGCCCGAGGCCGGCGCGCTCCTGGGGCAGCCCCTCGCTCAGGCGGTCTCCCGATGAAGGTGCACGGGCTGGCCTGGCTCGGGTCGAGCAGTCCTGCCCTCGAGGAGATGACGGCCTTCATCCGCGACGGGCTCGGCCTCGAGGTGCAGCAGGAGCAGGAGGGCGCCCGGGTCTTCGGGTTCCCCGACGGCAGTGCCTTCGAGATCTTCAAGCCGAGCGACGACGCGCACGACTTCTTCGAGCACCCGGTCGCCGGCTTCCTCGTCGACGACGTGGCGGAGGTGCGGGCCCATCTGGAGTCCCGGGGCGTGGAGTTCGTCGGGGAGATCCACGAGGGGGTCGAGGACTCGTGGTCGCCGCGCTGGACCCACTTCCGCGGGCCGGACGGTTACCTCTACGGGCTGGTCACCAGCTGGCCGGAGCAGCGGGTCTCGCGTGACCGCGGCTTCGACGAGCTGCGCTTCTGCCTGCGCGTCGACGACTTCGACACCGCACTGGCCCAGTACCGCGACGGGCTCGGGATGCAGGTCGTCGACGAGTGGACCCACCCCGACGGGCAGCGGGGTGCGCTCTTCGGCGTCGTGCCCGCGGCCCTGGAGATCTTCGACGGGCCCCAGGCAGACCTCGTCGACGCCGTCGAGGCGGGGGAGCCGCTCGGGCGTGACCACGGGTTGCGCGTCGAGGTCGCCGACCTGCCCGCCCTCGAACGACTGGCCGGTGTCCTCGAGGCATCGGGGGCCACCCGCCACGCCACGGGCGTCGTCGAGACACCGTGGGAGCAGACCTGCCAGCGGATGGACCTGCCGGACGGTGAGCAGCTGACCATCTCCATCCTGCCCGCAAGCGAACGCGCCGAGCGGACCATCGCCCGAGCGCGGATCAACCTATGACCCAGGAGACACCCATGAGCACATCCACCGGTCGCCTCGACGGCAAGGTCGTCGTCTTCACCGGAGCCGGCGGAGGCATCGGCCTGTCCGCCGTGCGCCGCTTCGTCGCCGAGGGGGCGCGGATCGTCGCCGTCGACATCTCCGACCGGGTGGAGCAGGCGACTGCCGACCTGGGGGATGCCGTCATCCCTGTCGTCGCCGACGTGTCGACCTGGGAGGGCAACCGGGCGGCCGTCGAGGCGGCTGTCGCGGCCTGGGGTCGGTTGGACCTCTTCGTCGGCAACGCCGGGATCACCGATGCAGCCCGTCCGCTCGAGGAGATCCCCGGTGAGGACCTCACGCAGGCCTTCCACGAGCTCTTCGACGTCAACGTCCTCGCCCTCATGCTGGGAGCGCGTGCGGCACTGCCAGAGCTCATCAGCAGCAGGGGGTCGATCATCCTCACCGGCTCCTTCGCCAGCTCCCACGCGGCCGGAGGAGGCGCGCTCTACACGGCGTCCAAGCACGCGGTCCTCGGGCTCGTGCGCCAGCTGGCCTACGAGCTCGCGCCCGACGTCCGGGTCAACGGCATCGCCCCCGGAGTGGCCCCGACCCGGCTCAAGGGGCTCTCCGCCCTGGGGCAGGAGGCGACGGACTCGGTCCTCGACGGGACGGCGGCGATCCTGCCCCTGCAGCGGGTGCCCGAGCTGAGCGACTTCGACGGGGCCTTCGTCATGCTCGCCTCCGACGACGCGGCGATCATGACCGGCGCGATGATCAGCGTCGACAGCGGGCTGTCCGTGCGCGGCCTGAACCGCCCCGGTGGCCGCGTCGGGGTGCGATGACGCCCCGGCCCACCCGGGTGGCCCTGGTCACCGGTGCGCGGCGGGGCATCGGCGCCGCGACGGTGACGGCTCTCGCCGAGGCCGGGCTGCAGGTCGTCGCTGCCGTCCGGTCACCGACGTCGACGCCGGGAGCCGACCTGACGATCACGGGGGACGTCACCGATGCCGGAGACGTCCACCGGATGCTCGCAGAGGTGGCCGACCGGCTCGGACCGGTCGACGTCCTCGTCAACAACGCTGGCGGTTTCCTGCGGCCGGGGACCACGCTCGACACCACGAAGGAGGAGTGGGAGCAACAGCTCGCGCTCAACCTCACCGCCCCCTTCGTCATGACGCAGGCGGTGCTGCCCGGGATGATCGCCCGCGGGTGGGGCCGCATCGTGACGATCGGTTCGGTCGTCGCGCGCGCACCTGCGCTCGGCAACGCCACTGCATACGTCGCAGCCAAGGCCGGGGTCGTGGGATGGACGCGGCAGCTGGCGCTGGAGACGGCTGGGACCGGGGTGACGGCCAATGTCGTCAACCCCGGCACGACCCGCACGGAGCACCTCGACGACTACCTGCGCGACAGCGACCGGGCGGGAGCAGACCTTGCCGCGTCCATCCCGATGGGACGACTCGGCGACCCTGCCGAGGTCGCGGCTGCCGTGCGGTACCTCGTGGGGGAGGACGCCGGCTTCACCACCGGCATCTCGATCGACGTCAACGGTGGCGTCGCGATGAGCTGACCCGGGCACGGTGCCCGGGCACGAAAGGACAGACTGATGTTTTCCATGGACGGCAAGATCGCCCTCGTGACTGGCGGCGCCGGTGGTATCGGCGAGGCCGTGGTTCGCGCCTACGTCGAGGCAGGCGCCCGCGTGGGCATCCTCGACCGGGACGCGGAGAGGCTGGATGCCGTGGCCCGCGACCTCGGGGACGCGGTCGTCGGGGTCCACGGGAGCGTGGAGCGGATGGCGGACAACGTGCGCGCCGTGCAGACGACGGTCGACGCCTTCGGTGGCCTGACCACCTTCGTCGGCAACGCCGGTGTGGGTGCCGGCAACCTCACACTCGCCCAGATGCCGGTGGACAAGCTCGAGGAGGCCATCGACGAGATCTTTGCGATCAACGTGCGCGGCTACCTCTTGGGTGCTCGGGCCGCGCTGCCCGAAGTGCTGCGCGCCCACGGGTCGATGATCTTCTCGACCTCCATCGCCGGCTACCGGGCCGTCGACGATGGCGTGCTGTACGTGGCGAGCAAGCACGCTGACGTAGGCATCGTGCGGCAACTGGCGTGGGAGTTTGCCCCTCGGGTCCGCGTCAACGGTGTGGCGATCGGAGTGGCCCGGACCAACATGGAAGGTCTGCAGTGCCTCGACCAGCCAACCGTCGACGCGGTCCTGCCGGGGGCAGAGCAGGTCATACCCCTGGAGGTGATCCCCGAGGCGTCCGACCATGCGGGCGCTTTCGTCTACCTCGCGTCAGACCGGGCGTCGGTCGCGACGGGCGAGTGCATCTGGACCGACAGCGGTTTCGGGATCCGGGGTATCGGATCACCGCGCGGAGGCGCGGAGCTCGACCCGGATGCCCTCGACGTCACCTGAGCTCAGGGGCCCTCTGGTCGCGTCAGGTGGACAACCTCCGGCGGCCGGCCCCACTCGTCGCGTCCGAGCCTGGACATCGGGCGCAGCGCCTCCATGCTCGGGTGGCCGTCGACGAGGGCGTCATCGGAGACGGTGATCGCCAGGACGTCGCCGAGCACGAGGTGGCTGTTGCCCAGCTTGATGCTTGAGTGCAGGCGACACTCGATGGAGACGGGCGAGTCCGCGACGCGCGGGACCGGGACGAGCTCGCTGGGCTCGAGCGTGATCCCGAGCGCGTCCGCCTCGTCCACCTCCGGGTCGAAGGGAGCGCTGCTCGCGTTGGCGAGGTCCGCGAGCTGCTCGCTCACGAGGTTGATGACGAAGTGCTGGGTGGCGAGGACATTGCGCAGTGTGTCCTTGCGCCCGACCGAGGTGAAGCTGACGATCGGCGGCCGCGCGCACGCCACGTTGAAGAAGGAGTGGGGCGCGAGGTTGCCGACCCCGTCCGACCCGACGCTCGTGACCCAGGCGATCGGCCGTGGCACGACCACCGAGGTGAGCAGGGCGTAGGCGTTGGTGTCGGGATCACTGACGTCGAAGACGGTGCGCATGCCGTGAGCCTAGGTTGTCCACAGCCGAGGAGATCTCGGCGCGCAGGTGCCGCGGCCCGACCCCGATATCGCCTTCTTCTTCGTCGTCGACGCCCTCGCGTCGTTGTCGGTCCTCGTGCAGCTTCTCGCTTTCATCATCGCCGGGCTCTGGTTGTACTTCTTCGTCGAGGCAGCCCGTCAGCTCAATCCGGAGGCCCGGCACGAGCGTGAGGCTTACTGGAGCTTCGTGGGCTGGATCGCGCCCGTCGTCAACCTCTGGTTCCCCTATCAGGTGGTGCGCGACGCAGCAGCCGCCGTGGGAGCTCGCACCCGGGTGTTGCCCTGGTGGTGGGCCGGCTGGATCGTCACCGGCGTCCTTGCTGCCGCGGAGTCCGTCGCGCTCGCCTTGTCGCCCGACGACCTGACTCCGTGGCTCATCGTCTCCGCTGTCCTCGCCGTGGCGACCTTGGTCACCGGTGTTCTGTGGATCCGGGTCGTGTCGGCCATGACTGCCGCAGCGAGGGCCTCCATTACGGTCGAGCCATGAGCATCGTCAAGATCAACGCCATCAGCGTCCCCGAGCAGGCCCGCGAGGAGCTGGAGCGCCGCTTCGCTGCCCGTCAGGGAGCCGTCGACCAGTCGCCCGGCTTCGAGGGGTTCCAGCTACTGCGTCCGACCGAGGGTGGCGACCGCTACTTCGTCGTCACGCGCTGGGCCGACGAGGAGTCCTTCGCCGCCTGGCGTGACGGGGACGCTCGGGCCGCCCACTCCGGCGAGGCCAAGAAGCCGGTGGCCACGGGTGCAGAGCTGCTCGGCTTCGACATCGTCATCGATGTCCCGGCGCCCACGGCCGAGTGATCGCGATCCGCTGAGAGCGAACAAGGGGTGACCCTCTCCGTGTCATGGAACAGGGTTGGGGGTACCTGCGTTGTGACCCCGTGAGAGGCTCGCCGCCCCGGCTCAGGCAGCGGGCACGGTTAGCATCGAGGTCAGAGCACCACGTGAAGGGGAGATCCCATGTTCGAACGGTTCACCGACCGGGCCCGCCGGGTCGTCGTCCTCGCCCAGGAGGAGGCACGCCTCCTCAACCACAACTACATCGGGACCGAGCACATCCTGCTCGGCCTGATCCACGAGGGTGAGGGCGTGGCCAGCAAGGCGCTCGAGTCGCTCGGCATCTCTCTGGATGCCGTCCGTGAGCAGGTCCAGGACATCATCGGTCCCGGCCAGCAGGCTCCGTCGGGGCACATCCCCTTCACCCCGCGTGCCAAGAAGGTCCTCGAGCTCTCCCTTCGTGAGGCGCTGCAGCTCGGCCACAACTACATCGGGACCGAGCACATCCTGCTCGGCCTGATCCGCGAGGGCGAGGGTGTCGCCACCCAGGTCCTCGTCAAGCTCGGGGCAGACCTCGGCCGCGTGCGCCAGACCGTCATCCAGCTCATCTCGGGCTATCAGGGTGGCAAGGAGGGGCAGGCCGCTGGCGTCGGCGCCGGTGCGGGTCCCGCCGAGGGCCAGCCCGCAGGCTCCCTCGTGCTCGACCAGTTCGGTCGCAACCTGACCCAGGCTGCCCGAGAGGGCCAGCTCGACCCGGTCATCGGGCGCTCGCAGGAGATCGAGCGCGTCATGCAGGTGCTCTCGCGACGCACCAAGAACAACCCTGTCCTGATCGGTGAGCCCGGCGTCGGCAAGTCGGCCGTCGTCGAGGGCCTGGCCCAGGACATCGTCGACGACAACGTGCCCGAGACGCTGAAGGACAAGCAGCTCTACACGCTCGACCTCGGCTCCCTCGTCGCCGGCAGCCGCTACCGCGGTGACTTCGAGGAGCGCTTGAAGAAGGTGCTCAAGGAGATCAAGACGCGCGGCGACATCATCCTCTTCATCGACGAGATCCACACCCTCGTCGGTGCGGGTGCCGCCGAGGGCGCGATCGACGCCGCGAGCATCCTGAAGCCGATGCTCGCCCGTGGTGAGCTGCAGACGATCGGTGCGACGACGCTCGACGAGTACCGCAAGCACATCGAGAAGGACTCGGCCCTGGAGCGTCGCTTCCAGCCGATTCAGGTCGCCGAGCCGTCGCTGCCGCACGCCATCGAGATGCTCAAGGGCCTGCGCGACCGCTACGAGGCGCACCACAAGGTGACCATCACCGACCCGGCGATCGTTGCCGCCGTCACGATGGCCGACCGCTACATCAACGACCGCTTCCTCCCGGACAAGGCGATCGACCTCATCGACGAGGCGGGCGCGCGGCTGCGCATCCGTCGGATGACGGCTCCGCCGGAGCTGAAGGAGTTCGACGACAAGGTCGCCAAGGTCCGCTTGGAAAAGGAGTCGGCCATCGACGGCCAGGACTTCGAGAAGGCGGCGAGCCTGCGCGACGACGAGAAGAACCTGCTCGCGGAGAAGGCCAAGCGCGAGGCGGAGTGGAAGGCCGGCGACATGGATGTCGTCGCCGAGGTCGACGAGGAGTTGATCGCTGAGGTGCTCGCTGCCTCCACCGGCATCCCCGTCTTCAAGCTCTCCGAGGAGGAGTCGAGCCGACTGCTCAACATGGAGGCCGAGTTGCACAAGCGGGTCGTCGGCAACGACGAAGCCATCAAGGGCATCTCGCAGGCGATCCGTCGCACGCGCGCTGGCCTGAAGGACCCGCGTCGTCCCGGTGGCTCGTTCATCTTCGCCGGTCCGACGGGTGTCGGTAAGACCGAGCTGGCCAAGGCGCTGTCGGAGTTCCTCTTCGGCGACGAGGACAGCCTCATCACGCTCGACATGTCCGAGTACTCCGAGAAGCACACGGTCAGCCGGCTCTTCGGTTCGCCTCCCGGCTACGTCGGGTACGACGAGGGTGGTCAGCTGACGGAAAAGGTGCGCCGCAAGCCCTTCTCGGTGGTCCTCTTCGACGAGGTCGAGAAGGCGCACCCGGAGATCTTCAACTCGCTCCTGCAGGTGCTCGAGGACGGGCGTCTGACCGACTCCCAGGGCCGGATGGTCGACTTCAAGAACACGATCATCATCATGACGACCAACCTCGGTACGCGTGACATCTCCAAGGGTTCCTTGGGCTTCACCTCGGGCGCCGACCAGACCTCGAGCTACCAGCGGATGAAGGACAAGGTCACCGACGAGCTGAAGCAGCACTTCCGCCCCGAGTTCCTCAACCGCGTGGACGACACGATCGTCTTCCCGCAGCTGAGCCCGGAGGAGATCGTGCAGATCGTCGACCTCGAGGTCGCCAAGCTCGACCAGCGGCTCAAGGACAAGGACATGGGCCTGGAGCTCACGGGTGCGGCCAAGGAGCTGCTCGCCAAGCGCGGCTACGACCCCGTGCTCGGCGCGCGTCCGCTCAAGCGGACCATCCAGCGCGAGATCGAGGACGTGCTGTCCGAGAAGATCCTCTTCGGCGAGCTCACCGCTGGTGAGATCGTCGCGGTGGACGTCGAGGGCGAGGGCAAGTCGGCGATCTTCACCTTCAAAGGTGCACACAAGATCGGCGAGCTCGACGTCCCGCTCCTCGGAGCCGGTGACGGCGGCGCCGGGAGCTGATCCCGCACGCTGACGACCGAAGGGAGGGCCCCACCAAGTGGTGAGGCCCTCCCTTCGTCGTGGTCCGGCGCCGCTGGCCGTTTGCTCGTCGAACTTCCTGATCGACGCCAGGTCAGGCAATCTCGCCGGCCGCGAGCATCCGGTCGAGCGCGGCGTAGCCCTCGTTGATGCCGACCTCCATGCCGGAGGCGAGCATGCCCTCGCGCGCCTCGAAGGTGGCCACGAGCGAGTGGCCGTGGACTCGGGTCCATCCGTCGCCGAGGTCCTCGAAGGTCATGGTCTCCAGCGAGACCCCGTCGGGGAAGCCCTCGAAGGTGAAGGTCTGCACGATGCGCTCGGGGGAGACCTCGTGGAAGCTGCCGTGGAAGGCGTACTCCTCGTCGCCGCGAGTGTTGAGGAAGCGATAGCTGCCCCCGGTGCGCGCGTCCCAGTGGTCGATGACGGTGTCCACCGAGTCCGGGCCCACCCACCTCTTGTACAGCTCGGGGTCGGTGTGCGCGGCGAAGAGCTGGGCGGCGCTCGCCGGGAAGTCCCTGGTGATGCGGATGACGGGAACCTCGGGGTCGGCCTCGATGGTGGCCGTGGTGATGTGGTCGGTTGCCTGGGTCATTGTCCTGCTCCGTGTGTGTCGGACGTGCCTGTGGTGTCGGACGAAGGGAGGTCCGCCAGGACCTCTCCGAGGCGGGCCATGCGCTGCTCTGCCCGCTGCTGGTGCCGCTCGATCCAACCGGTCATCGCGGCCAGTGCCTGGCTCTCGAGATGGACCGGGCGGCGTTGGGCCTCCTTGCGCTGGCTGACGAGCCCGGCGTCGGCCAGGACCTTCACGTGCTTGCTCACGGCTTGGAGGCTGATGTCGTAGGGGACGGCGAGGTCGGAGACGGTGGCGTCACCGACGGTGAGGCGGGCGATGATGTCCCGCCGGACGGGGTCGGAGAGCGCGGCGAAGGACCGGGAGAGCCGCTCCTCCAGTGGGTCTGCCACGCTGCTCCTTAATCAACCTTTGGGTTGAATAAGACGGTAGACCTCGGCGAGGGCATGGTCAAGGGGGGAGCGGACGAGCGGTGGCGCGGAGGTCAGAGCCGCTTGCGCATGGCCTTCATCTGGTCGATCTGCTTGCTCTGGGTGACGTTGATGTCGTCACCGAGCTCGCTGGTGCGCTCGTCAGACCCCTTGTCACCCAAGGTGGTGCACATCGTCAGGGCGCCCTGGTGGTGCTTGGTCATCAGGTCGAGGTACAGACGGTCGACGTCCGCGCCCTTGGCCCGGGCCAGCTCGTCGAGCTGCTTCTGCGTCGCCATCCCGGGCATCTGTGCGTGCTGGGAGTGCCCGGCGCGGGATCCCAGGGTCGGGTTGGTCGCCTCGATCGGCACCTTTTCGCCCCAGGACTTCAAGGTGCTCGACATGGCCTTCATCTCCGGCTTCTGCTCATCCCGGATCCGGCTGGCGATGCCTCGCACCTGCTGGTCGGTCAGGCGGCCCTTGACCAGATCACCCATGACGACGGCCTGCGCGTGGTGGACGATCATGTCCTGCAAGAAGGTGACATCGGCGTCGTTGTGGGTGACCTTGGGCGTTGCCACGGCCGAGGTCCCGCTCAGCGAGGTGTTGGGCTCGCCCGGGACGCCCGGCTGGAGCACGGGCGCGTCGGGGGAGGTCGCGGTCGGGGTCGCCGGCTCGTCGGAGGAGCAGGCGCCGAGTGCCAGAGCCAGAGCCGCGGAGGCGACGAGAGGGGCGAAGCGGTAGCGGGTCACCGAGCCGACGTTAGCCCCCTTCGCCGCTCGCGGGACCGCTGTCAGCGGTACTGACCATTTCCGGAAACAACCCGGAGGTTGCCGGGGGTGTGTGCCTGTGTGCCGGGGAGGAAGGTGTGGCGTACTCGCCGAACACACCCAGTCTCGGCGGACGCCACCGTGGAGGAAGCATGCGCAAGAGACCAGCCCTGGCCGTCGCAGCCGTCGCAGCCATGATCGTCTCCGGAGTCGGGGTCGGGAGTGCCACCGCGGACGGACCCGACGATCGAGTCGGTGTCTCCGGGACGGATCTGCTGACCGATGAGATCGGCCGCAGTGCCAATGTGAAACATCTGGCCAACCTCGCACCGTCCGGAGCGCTTGCTGAAGGCCTCGGTACCGACATGGCCTTCCAGGACGACAAGGCCTTCGTCGGCAACTACGACGGCTTCTCGATCATCGATGTCCGCAATCCCAAGAAGCCGAAGACCCTCGTCCAGGTCAGCTGCCCCGGGAGCCAGAACGACATCTCCGTGTCGGGTGACCTCCTCTACCTGTCGACCGACTCCTCCCGCAGCGACGACTCGTGTGCCTCCACCTCGCAGCCGGCGTCCCAGAAGGAGAGCTGGGAGGGGATCAAGATCTTCGACATCTCCGATGTGAAGAACCCGCGCTACCTGAAGTCCGTCGAGACCGCCTGCGGCTCGCACACCCACACCCTCGTCCCGGGCAAGGGCAAGACCAAGGGCAATGACTACCTCTACGTCTCGAGCTACTCGCCGCGCGCGGAGTACCCCGACTGCCAGACGCCGCACGACCTGATCTCGATCGTCAAGGTCGACAAGTCCGCGCCTGAGCAGTCCGCGGTCATCGCCACCCCCAACCTCTTCCCTGACGGTGGCAACCCCGGTGGCCCCGGCCCGACGCCGATCGCCAACCGCTCCTCGACGACCGGTTGCCACGACCTCACGGCCCTGCCGCACAAGAATCTTGCGGCCGGCGCGTGCATGGGTGACGGCATCATCATGGACATCAAGGACCGGGAGAAGCCTCGCGTCATCGAGCGGGTGCAGGACAACGAAAACTTCGCCTTCTGGCACTCCGCCACCTTCAACGCCGATGCGACCAAGGTCGTCTTCACCGACGAGCTCGGTGGTGGCGGTGCAGCGACCTGTGACGCCGAGACCGGACCCAACCGCGGGGCCAACGCGATCTACAGCCTCTCCAAGCTGGGGAAGCTGACCTTCACGTCGTACTACAAGATCCCGCGTCACCAGACCGAGACCGAGAACTGCGTGGCCCACAACGGCTCGCTCATCCCGGTGGCCGGCCGCGACATCATGGTCCAGTCCTGGTACCAGGGTGGGACGAGCGTCTGGGACTTCACCAACTCCAAGAAGCCCAAGGAGATCGGCTACTTCGAGCGCGGTCCGCTGCCGGAGTCCGAGGGGATCGGCGGTACGTGGTCGAGCTACTACTACAACGGTCACATCTTCTCCTCCGACATCGCACGCGGGTTCGACGTGCTGAAGTTCAAGAGCGCGATGACCAAGAAGGCTGACCGCGTCATCATGGACGAGCTCAACCCGCAGTCGCAGCCCAGGTACAAGGTGCGCTGACCCCCCTCGTCGTGAGCCTGCGCCCCCGCCCTCGTGGTGGGGGCGTAGGTTTGTCCGGGTGACCTTGACCATCCGACGCGCGCGCACCAGCGATGTGCGCGAGATCCGTTCCCTCGTGGCGCCGCTCGCCGAGAGGCGGGTCCTCGTCAGCAAGGACACCGTCGCCTACTTCGAGGGGCTCCAAGAGTTCCGGGTCGCCGAGGTCGACGGGCAGGTCGTCGGCTGCGGTGCGCTGCACGTCATGTGGGACGACCTCGCCGAGATCCGCACCCTCGCCGTCGCGGAGGGTCAGCTGGGTCGTGGGGTGGGCGGCGCTCTCCTGGAGACCCTCGCGCAGGACGCGGAGGAGCTGGGCGTCGAGCGGCTCTTCTGCCTGACCTTCGAGGTCGACTTCTTCACCCGTCACGGCTTCACCGAGATCGAGGGCCAGGCCGTCGACCCCGATGTCTATGTCGAGCTGCTGCGCTCCTACGACGAGGGCGTCGCGGAGTTCCTCGACCTCGAGCGCGTCAAGCCCAACACCCTCGGCAACACCCGGATGCTCCGCCAGCTCTGAGCCAGCGGATCCTGAGCGGACGAAGGGGGCGGACCGCTCAGCTCGGCAGCGCGAAGCGCCCGCTGTCGCGCGGCTCGACCAGCCCGTCGTCGACCAGCGCGGCGAGGCAACGCTCGAGTTTGCTCTCGTCGTCGGGCCACACTGCCGTGATGTCGCTCCGGGAGACGGGGTCAGGGCTCTCACGGAGCAGCTGCACGATGCGACCGCGCACCTGTCGGTCCGTCCCGTGCCAGGCCTGCCCGCGGCGGACCGGCCCCTCGTGGGCAGGCCGGCCGGCGAGCTGCCAGGCGCACAGATGGGCGACAGGGCACTCGCCGCATCGAGGGGTGCGCGCGGTGCAGACGAGCGCGCCGAGCTCCATCGACGCGGCATTCCACAGGTTGGCCCGGTCGCGGTCCGGCGGCATCGAGGCAGTGGCCAAGCGCATCTCGGCGGCGGTGAGCGCGGGCGCCGCGTGCTGGGTGCCGCTCACGGTCCGTGCCAGCACCCGGCGCACATTGGTGTCGACGACGGTGCGCGGATCCTGGAAGGCGAAGGACGCGACGGCCGCTGCGGTGTAGGTCCCGACGCCGGGCAGTGCGAGCAGGTCCTCGTGGTCCCGGGGGACCTGGCCGTCGTGCCGCTCCACCATGGCCCGGGCCGACTCCCACAGGCGCAGGGCCCGTCGGGGATAGCCGAGTCGGTCCCACATGCGCACGGCCTCGCCGGGGGAGTCGGCAGCCAGCGCTGCCGGGGTGGGCCACCGCTCGAGCCACCGCTCCCAGACGGGCAGCACCCGAGCGACCGGAGTCTGCTGCGACATCACCTCGGACAGGTAGATGCCCCACGGGGTGCACTCGGGGTCGCGCCATGGCAGGTCGCGTCCGTGCTGGGCGTACCACTCGAGGACAGCGGAGTGCAGGACGGCACTGGCCACCCCGGTCGGGGGGAGGTCGCTCACGGCAGGTCGATCTCCGCGAATCGCGGTCGGTACAGCTCAGGATGGGTGTAGAAGGGGCCGTGAGTCGTCGGGGACTCGCTCCACGAGATCAGCAGACGGCCCGAGGCGGTCGTGAAGTCGGGGTGGACCAGTGGCGCGTAGCGCCGGATCGTGGAGTCGTTGGCCAGAGGACGGACACGGTGCTTGGTCCAGGGGCCGGTCACCTCGGGTGCCTTCCAGACGCTCAGCCACACTCCGTGGTAATCGCCCTCCTTGCTGACGGCGTACCAGTTGCCGTCCTGCTCCATGACCCCGAGGACGTGCGAGACGCCGTTGTCCGGGCCGATGAGCTGTGCCGCCTCGCCCTGGGCGGCTGACGGGTCGCCGGTCACCCACGTGCTGCCGTCCCAGTACTGCCAGGCGTCGGGGTCGTCGAGGTCGTCGGGTGAGGTGCGCGCGACGTGGAGGGCCCATCCAGCGGTGGACTTGTCCGCGTTGCTGGCCGTGCCGAAGACATAGGTCCATGGACCCACGTCCCACATGGCAGCACCCCAGGTGGGGACGCGCGGGTCCGCGGTGCGGGGCCCGAGGGGCCGGTGGGAGACCAGGCGCGGCATGCGGTTGGTGGGGACTTCGAAGGTCGCGAGGTTGGACCCCGTGGTCGCGAAGGACTCGCTGCCCTTGACGGTCACGGTCGCGGTGATCATCTGGACGATGGTCCCGCCCTTGACCGGGGTCGCGCGCAGTGACATCGGCCAGTAGCCCAGCTTGCCGTCGCTGGGGATCGCCGGCCCATGGTGGTCGACCTCCATGGGCTTGATGCAGTCGCCATTGGAGATGAGCACGGAGTTGCGCACCATGAAGGGCTTGACGACGTCCGTGTCACGGATGGTGTCGCCGAAGGCGTAGAGCCGCCGGCCGTCCGCGAGGGCCACGGAGCCGCCGTGGTCGGCGCCTTGGAGCGTGGGCTCCCCGTCGAGCTGGTCCATCAGAGCATCCATGCCCGTGGCATCCACAGGAGTAGGGCCTGAGCAGGCGCTGCCGAGCTCGGTGCCATCGGTCCGCAGTGCCTCGCCCTCAGGTGTCGGGCCCAGCTGGGCGGCGCTGGTCACGGCGGCATTGACCTGATCGGTGTACGTCCACCCGAACCATGCCCCGGCGACGACGAGGCTGCCGGCGAGCCATGAGACGAGGAACCGGGTCATGTCACACGTAGCGCTCGAGGATCGATGACTCGGCCAGCCGGGAGAGCCCCTCGCGGACCGTCCGCGCGCGCAGTTCGCCGACCCCGTCGACCGTCATCAGGTCGTCGATGCCGGCTGCGAGCAGCCGCTGCAGCGAGCCGAAGTGCTCGACGAGGCGATCGACGATGGCACCCGGCAGGCGAGGGATCTTGCCCAGGATGCGCAGTCCCCGAGGGCTGACCGACGCATCCAGGGACTCGCCCACGATGGCGAAACCCAAGGTCTTGGCCACGTGCCCCAGGTCGAGCAGCTCGGCGGCATCGAGGGCAGAGAGGTTGCTGAGCACCTGGTCGCTCGACCCCACGGGACCCTCGGGGTCGAGGTAGTCGAGGATCACGGCGTTGAGGTCGTCGTCGAGTCCGGCAGTCAGCTCCTCGAGCTGCAGCGTCAGCAGACGTCCGTCGACGCCGAGCTCGAGGACGTACTCGGCGATCTCGGCGTGGATGCGGCGGACCATCTCGAGACGCTGGAGGACGACCGCGATGTCCCGCACGGTGACGAGGTCCTCGATCTCGAGGGCGGAGAGCGTGCCCGTGACCTCGTTGAGCCGGTTGGTGTACCGCTCGAGGGTCTGCATCGCCTGGTTGGCCTGGGAGATCAGCTCGGTCGTCGTGCGCAGCACGTGCCGTCGGCCGCCGACGTAGAGCGCGATGATGTGCATCGACTGGCTGACCGAGACGATCGGGTGCCCCGTCTGCTTGGCCACCCGCTCGGCGGTGCGGTGCCGAGTGCCACTCTCGATCGTCTCGATGCTCGAGTCGGGCACGAGCTGCACGGCGGCCTTGAGGATGCGCGAGACGCTCGAGTCGACGACGACGGCGCCATCCATCTTTGCCAGCTCGCGCAGCCGCGTCGCCGAGAACTCGATGTTGAGGTCGAAGCCGCCGGTGCAGAGGGACTCCACGAGCTTGTCGTGACCGAGCACGATGAGGGCGCCGGTGTTGCCTCGCAGGATGCGCTCGAGCCCGTCGCGCAGCACTGAGCCCGGCGCGACCGCGGCAAGGGTCGTCCGGAAGAGCTCGTCGTCAGTGTCGGCCACGCGGCGAGTCTATGGGGTGCGGCTGGGCACGAGGTGTGGCCGAGGGTGATGTCCTCGGGCCGCGGTGATCGCCGAGGCCACGTCGACGACCTCGATGACCTCCATGCCCTGCGGGGTCGGGGAGTCGGCGAGAGCGCCCTTGGGGACCAAGGCCGTGCGGAAGCCCAGCCGGGCCGCCTCGGTCAGGCGCCGCGCGACTCCGGCGGCGGGGCGGACCTCGCCGCTCAGGCCCACCTCGCCGAGGGCGAGGAGGTCGTGCGCGATGGGCTCGTCGAGGACGGCGCTCGCGATGGAGACCGCGACGGCCAGGTCGCTGGACGGCTCGGTGATCTTGACCCCGCCGACGCTGGAGACGTAGGTGTCCTGGTTGCCGATCGGGGCGCCTGCCCGCTTGTCGAGGACGGCGATGATCATGGCCAGCCGGCCGCCGTCGAGCCCGACATTGGCCCGTCGTGGCGTCGGGATCTGCGAGGGGGAGACGAGCGACTGGACCTCGACGACCAACGGTCGGCGTCCCTCGAGCGTCACCGTCGCGCAGGTGCCCGGCACATTGATGTGGCGGCTGGACAGGAAGAGACCGCTGGGGTCGTCCAGGCCGATGATGCCGCTGTCGGACAGGTCGAAGCAGCCGACCTCGTCCGTCGGGCCGAAGCGGTTCTTCACCGCTCGCACCAGCCGCAGACGCGAGTGTCGGTCGCCGTCGAACTGGACGACGACGTCGACGAGGTGCTCGAGCACGCGTGGCCCGGCGATCGACCCGTCCTTGGTCACGTGCCCCACCAGGAGCATCGCGAAGCCCCCGGACTTGGCTGCCTGGATGAGGGATCCGGCGACCTCACGCACCTGCCCGACATTGCCCGGCGCGCCGTCCACCTCGGTGGAGGCGATGGTCTGCACCGAGTCGATGACGACGAGGTCGGGTTGCACCTGCTCGATCTGTGCCAGGACGGTGGCCAGATCGGTCTCCGAGGCGAGATAGAGCCCGTCGGTGACGGCATCGATCCGCTCGGCCCGGCCACGCACCTGGGCCGCCGACTCCTCGCCGCTGATGTAGAGGACGCGGCGCTGCTCGCCCACGCGTGCGGCGACGTCGAGGAGCAGCGTCGACTTGCCGATGCCGGGCTCGCCGGCCACGAGCACGACGGATCCGGGCACGAGGCCCCCGCCGAGCACGCGGTCGAACTCCGGCACCCCGGAGCTGCGGTGGGTCGCCGCCTCGGCGTCGACATCGCGGATCGGCACGGCGGGACGCTCCACCCTCGCGGCGGCGAGGGTGCGGACCGTCGGCCC
>NZ_BCSS01000031.1 GCF_001570985.1 Janibacter limosus NBRC 16128
CGCGGACCGTGTGGCCACCCCCGATAACGTCGTCAACGCTAGCGATTTCCGGCCAATTCGCATCTCGACAATCCACAGGCAGTCAGCTGCCGGTCGTGACCCGCCACGAGGAGCAGGAAGAGAGGGAGCTGGAGCCCCCCTTCGCCTGAGGTGGAGCGGGCGGTGGTGCATCCCGTCGGGTCAGGGCGACTCGAGGAGGCGTCGCATCCGCAGGGCGAGCTGGATCTCCAGGGCACGATCGGGGTGCTGCCAGTCGTCGCCGAGCAGGGCCGTGATGCGACCGAGCCGCTGCGAGACCGTGTTGACGTGCACGTGGAGCGAGCCGGCCGCATGCCGCGGGCTGGAGCCAGCGGCGAAGTAGGCGACGAGCGTGCCCGCGAGGTCGCTGCCGCGGTCGTCGTCGTAGTCGAGGACCGGTCCGAGCACGGAGAGGACATAGTCGTGCACATCAGGATCCTCGCCGACGATCAGTCCCGCGAAGCCGAGCTCGGTGGCAGCGGCACCGGTGCCGGAGCGACCGAGGGCGATGAGCGCACGCACGGTGCGGGCACCCTCCTCGTGCGCTCTCGGGAGGTCGTCGATGTCGGCGAGCGGGCCACATCCGCCGACAGTGATGCGAGGGCTGCGGGTGACCCGCTCGGCCAACGACCTGGCGAGGGCATCAGGATCCTCGCCGGGGACGATGGCGACGATGGAGTCCTCGTGGGTCCCCACGAGGGTGCCCTCGCCCAGGATCGTGCTGACCGTGAGGGCCAGCGCCCGCTGCTGCGTGGGGTCACCGCCACGCACGACGAGCAGGCACAGCGGGTCCCGGGGCTCGATCGCCGCCGAGCGCAGGTATCCGGTGCGGTCATCGTGGCTGCCCCGCGCGGTCAGGAGGTCGGCGAGCACACGGTTGCGTGCGCTCTGCCGCGCGTCATCGGCCTGGCGTTCGAAGAGCAGCACGAGGGCCGTGACGACGGCAGCCCGCTCGACCGTGCGCTGGTCCGCGTCCTCCAGGGCGCCGGGAGCGCCGACGACGAGGGTGCCGAGCTGTTCGTGGGCGGCGATGACACCGATCGCGTGGATGCCGGCGTCCTCGACGAGGCGCCCGACCTCGTGACGGGCGCGGTCCACGATCGGATGAGCGAGGAGAGGGTCTGGGTCAGCGGCGTCGGGAGCGGCTCCGGCGATGCTGCGGCGCTCACCGGCGCTGTCGAAGAGGACCGCCCAACCACCGAGGAGGTCGACCAGGGCCTGGGTGACGTCACTGACGCCGCCACCTTCGAGGACGACCGAGGCGAAGCGGTCATGGGCCGCAGACGCCCGCTCCACCCCGATGGACTGCTGGCGCACGAGGTTGTGCGCCTCGGAGAGCGCCGCGAGGGCGTGTTCGGCATCAGCGAGCGCCCTCGTCTGCACGATGGCGACCGCAGCGAGGGCTGCGAGGTTGCCCAGCAGCCCGATCTCGCTGTGGGAAAAGGGCCGGGGTGTGCGATTGGCGGCGAAGAGCACGCCGACGAAGTTGGACTCGACGATCAGGGGAGTGCCGCAGATGGCGATGATCCCCTCGTCACCGACACCGTGGTCGATCTCGGAGGTGTGGCTGAAGCGTTGGTCCGCGGAGTAGTCGGCCGTCCAGTACGGCTTGTGCGTCGACGCCACGAGACCGCCGAGGCCATCGCCGAGCGAGAGGCGCAAGGACTGGAAGTCGGCGGACACCGAGCCGTCCGTGACCCGCATGAAGGTGTCCCCGGCCTCGGGGTCGTACAGGGTCAGGTACGCCAGGTCCGTGCCCAGGAGGGTCCGGGCCCGACGGACGATGGCCTCGAGGACGACAGCAGGACTGGACTCGGAGGCGAGCTCACGGGCGGTGTCGAGCAGCGCGGACTGGGCCGACTCCCTGCGCCGGTGGGTCTCACGGAGTGCGCCGATCCGCAGCGCGAGGTCCTTGGCCTGCTCCGGGGCGGGAGCGTCCGCGAGCTGGGCGATCGGGACATCGGACACGAGGAGCTCCAGCAGGTGGGTGACCTGCGTCAGGGGCTCGTCGCTGGGCATGCTCTGCATCCTAGGCATGAGTGATCAGTGGGCGGTCCAGCCGCCGTCCAGGGGTAGAGATGCTCCCGTGATGCTCGTCGCTGCAGTGGAGCAGAGGAAGAGCGCCATCGCCGCGACCTCGTCCACCTCGACGAGACGCTTCACGGCCACCGGGGCGAGCATGATCTGCTCGAGCACCTCCGACTCCGGGATGCCGTGGGTGCGGGCCTGGTCGGCGATCTGCTTCTCCACCAAGGGGGTGCGCACATAGGCCGGGTTGAGGCAGTTGCTCGTCACGCCGTGCTCGGCGCCCTCGAGAGCGACGACCTTGCTCAGACCCTCGAGGCCATGCTTGGCCGACACGTACGCGGACTTGAAGGCGCTGGCTCGTAGCCCGTGCACGCTGGAGATGTTGACGATGCGACCCCAGCCCTGCTCGTACATGTGCGGCAGGTTGGCCCGGATGAGCCTGAAGGGCGACTGGAGCATCAACCGCTGGATGAGGTCGAATCTTTCGACAGGGAACTCGTGGACCGGGCTGACGTGCTGGACCCCGGCATTGTTGACCAGGACATCCACCCCGCCGGGCAGGTCGGCGATGGCGTCGAGGTCGGCAAGATCGGCCGCGCAGGGCTCAACGGCGAGGCCGGACAGCTCGTCGACGAGGTGGGTCAGGCCCCCTTCGTCGAGGTCGACAGCCGTGACGCGGGCGCCGGCGGAGGCGAAGGTCGCCACGCAGGCAGCGCCGATGCCGCTCGCGGCGCCGGTCACCATCACGTGGCGGCCGGTGAGGTCGGGGGCGAGAGCGATGTCGGAGTGCGTCATGACGAGCAAGGTATGAGGCGCGTCGAGCTCGGAGCATGGGCGTAGCGCACATGATTGTGTGTGGATGATGTGTGCTCACGCCCACGGTTCGATGGTTCGGCAGTGCAACCATCGGTGACGCCACACCGGCGTCGGAAGGGTCGACGTCGCCCCTGAAATCGAAAGTAGGAGACACCGATGTCCCTTGGACTCATCGGCATCATCCTGTCGCTCGGCCTGCTCATGTACCTGGCCTACCGCGGCATCAACGTGCTGATCCTCGCCCCACTGCTCGCCCTCCTGGCGACCCTCATGGCCGGTGGGCCGTTGTTGGCCACCTACACCCAGGTCTTCATGCCGGCCCTGGGGAAGTACGCCATGACGTACTTCCCGCTCTTCCTCCTCGGAGCGATCTTCGGCAAGGTGATGGACGTCAGCGGTTCGGCCAAGGCGATCGCTGACTTCATCGTCGACAAGATCGGTGCCCAGCGCGCGATCCTCGCGATCGTGCTCGCCTGCGGCATCCTCACCTACGGCGGTGTCTCGCTCTTCGTCGTGGCCTTCGCCGTCTTCCCGATCGCGGCCGCCCTCTTCAAGGAGTCGGGCATCCCCAAGCGGCTCATCCCGGCGACGATCGCCCTGGGCTCCTTCACCTTCACCATGACGGCGCTGCCCGGCACGCCCGCGATCCAGAACGCGATCCCGTCGCCGTACTTCGGCACCAACGCCTTCGCCGCACCCGGCCTGGGCCTGATCGCCGGTCTGATCATGTTCGGCGGCGGCGTCGCCTACCTCAACCACCGCTCGAGCAAGCTCGTCGCGGCCGGGGAGGTCTACGAACCGCCGGTGATGAAGGGCAGTGGCTTCTTCGGGCGCGGCAAGAAGGACAAGGACCTCGCGGCAAAGGGTGAGGCGCCGGTCGCGGCGACGATCGAGTCCTCCGCGGCCGACGATCACATCATGGAGCGACCGACGGTCCCGTGGGCCCTGGCCTTCCTCCCGATCGTCGTCGTCATCGCGCTCAACTACGCGCTCGTCAACTGGATCTTCCCCAGCATGGACTTCGACTACCTCAAGCAGGACGCCTACGGCTCGGTCGGCATCGACGACGTCGCCGGCATCTGGGGCATCATCGTCGCGCTGGTGGCCTCGATCGCCATCGTCCTGGCGGCCAACTGGACTCGTATCGGCGACGTCAAGGGCGCCGTCAACGAGGGCACCATGGGCTCGCTCCTGCCGATCTTCAACACCGCCTCCGAGGTCGGGTACGGAGCGGTCATCGCCTCGCTGGCAGCCTTCACGACGATCAAGGACGCGGTCCTGGGCGTCTCGGGCAACCCGCTCGTCTCACTGGCCCTGTCGGTCAACGTCCTCGCGGGCATCACCGGCTCGGCGTCCGGCGGCATGAGCATCGCGCTCGAGGCGCTCGGCACCCAGTTCAAGGAGATGGCGATGTCCCAGGGCATCTCCCTCGAGCTGGTCCACCGCGTCACGGCGATCTCCTCCGGTGGCTTCGACGCCCTGCCGCACAACGGCGCCGTCATCACCCTGCTCGCCATCTGCGGCCTGAGCCACCGGCAGTCCTACAAGGACATCGCGGTCGTCGCGATCCTCGTCCCGGTCCTGTCGCTGGTCGCCATCATCGTGCTCGGGTCGATCTTCGGCAGCTTCTGACCGAGCGCGCCACACGGGCACGTCGTCGCCCATGACGAAGGGAGGCCCCCACCGGTGATCCGGTGGGGGCCTCCCGCGCTCGTGCGTGGCGTTAGGGTCAGCCGATGTCACGGAAGGGCTGCACGCTGGCACCCAGCGCGTTGAGACGCTCGGCGAGGTCCTCGTAGCCGCGGTGGATGACGTAGACATTGCGCAGGTAGGACGTGCCCGGCGCGGCGAGCATCGCCAGCAGGACGACCACGCCGGGGCGCAGCGCCGGCGGGCAGGTGACCTCGTTGGCGCGCCAACGGTTTGGGCCCTCGACGAGGACCCGGTGCGGGTCCAAGAGCGTCACCTTGCCGCCGATCTTGTTGAGCTCGGTGAGGTAGATGGCGCGGTTGTCGTAGACCCAGTCGTGGATCGTCGTGGTGCCCTCGGCACACGCGGCGATGAGCGCGAAGAAGGGCAGGTTGTCGATGTTGAGACCCGGGAAGGGCATCGGGTGGATCTTGTCGATCGGTGCCTTGAGCGGGCCGGGGTGCGTCGTGATGTCGACGAGCCGGGTGCGGCCGTTGTCGGCGAGGTACTCCTCGGACAGCGAGTACTGCATGCCCATGCCCGACAGGGTGGCGAGCTCGATCTCGAGGAACTCGATGGGCGAACGGCGGATCGTGATCTCGGACTTGGTGACCACCGCGGCGGCGATGAGGCTCATCGCCTCGATCGGGTCCTCGCTGGGGGAGTACTCGACGTCGACGTCGATGTCCTTCTTGCCCGTGATGACGAGGGTGGTGGTCCCGATGCCCTCGACGCCCACGCCGAGCTTCTCGAGGAAGAAGCACAAGTCCTGGACCATGTAGTTGGGCGAGGCATTGCGGATGGTCGTGCGGCCAGGGTGACGGGCAGCGGCCATCAGTGCATTCTCGGTGACGGTGTCGCCGCGCTCGGTCAGGATGATGGCCTTGTCCGAGTCGACCACGCCGCTGGCGGTGGCCTCGTAGGAGCCCTGGGTGGCCTCGACGTCGAGCCCGAAGTGGGTCAGTGAGGTCATGTGCGGCTCGACCGTCCGCGTGCCGAGGTCGCAACCGCCGGCGTACGGCAGGCTGAACTGGTCGAACTCGTGCAGCAGCGGGCCGAGGAACATGATGACCGTGCGGGTGCGGCGGGCCGCCTCCTCGTCCATCGTGTCCAGGCTCAGGCGCGCCGGCGGCGTGATCTCCAGGTCGGAGCTGCCCGGCAGCCAGCGGGTCTGCACGCCGATGGAGTTGAGCACCTCGAGGATGCGGTTGACCTCCTCGATGCGAGCGAGGCTGCGCAGCGTCGTCGTGCCCTTGTTGAGCAGCGAGGCACAGAGCAAGGCGACGGCGGCGTTCTTGCTCGTCTTGACGTCGATGGCGCCGGACAGCTGTCGGCCGCCCTCGATCTTGAGGTGGACGGCGCCACTGCTGGGGGTGCGGGTGAGGGCCACGAGCTCGGTGTCCAGTGCCTCACTGATCCGGGCGAGGTTGTCGAGGGTCAGGTTCTGACCTCCGGCCTCGATCCGGGCGACAGCGCTCTGGCTGGTCTCGAGCTTGGTGGCGAGATCGGACTGGGACAGGCCGGCGCGGTTGCGCGCTTCCTTGATCGTGGTGCCGATCCGGGCGAGATAGTCATCAGACATGTCACCCAAGGTAACCCATATATGAGATAGATGCAGATCCTCTGGCGTCTGCGTGTCGAGGGGCACGATGCATCCCTCAGTCGTCGGGGTGCGCCGCGAAGGCCTCGGCGATCAGCGGCGCGACGATCTCACGCTGCCAGGGACGCACTCCGAGCGCCGCCAAGGACTCGGCGAAGGCCTCGGGGGAGATCTGCGCCGGCGGTGTCCAGATGACCCGACGAAGGGGGTCGGGCGAGCAGACGTTCTCGATCGGGATCGTGTGCTCCTGGGCAAAGACGCCCAGCCGCTCACGGGTGTCCGACAACCGCTCGGCGGCCACCGGGTCACGGTTGACCCATGAGCGCTGCGGGGGCGGACCGTCGGACTTGACGGACGCCGGGGGCAGGTCGTCGTCGGGCAGGGCGCGAGCGCGCGAGACGGCCTCCAGCCAGGCGCGCTGGCTGCGCTGGATGGCGCGGTGGCCGCGCGGCAGGTCGCCGGGGGAGTCGGGATTGGCGAGCGCGATCTCGACCAGTGCGGTGTCGGGGATGACCCGACCCGGCGAGGTGTCGCGGTCGCGGGCGATGCGGTCGCGCTCGTACCAGAGCTCACGGACCGTCGCGAGGACACGGGGCTGGCGGATCTTGTGCAGGCCCGAGGTGCGCCGCCAAGGGTCCTCCTTGACCGCAGGGCTCCAGGTGAGCAGGGACTCGAACTCCTGGCGAGCCCACTCGCTCTTGCCCTGGGCAGCCAGATCGATGCCCATGAGGTTGCGCACCTCGGTGAGCACCTCGACGTCGAGCGCGGCATACCGCAGCCACGGCTCGGGCAGTGGCCGGGTCGACCAGTCGACGGCCGAGTGCTCCTTGGCCAGGCTGATCCCCAGGTAGTTCTCGATGACGGCCGCCAGGCCGACGCGAGGCAGTCCGAGCAGCCGGGCGGCGAGCTCGGTGTCGAAGATCTGACGGGGCCGCAGCCCCACCTCCGCCAGGCAGGAGAGGTCCTGGGTGGCCGCGTGCAGGATCCACTCGCCGGTTCCGATGGCGCGGTCCAGTGGGGACATGTCCGGCAGGTAGACCGGATCGAGGAGCCAGGTGCCCGCGCCCTCGCGCCGCACCTGCACCAGGTAGGCAGCCTGCCCGTAGCGGTAGCCGGAGGCCCGCTCTGCGTCGATGGCGACCGGGCCGAAGCCTGCGGCGATCGCGGCTGCGCAGTCGTCGAGCTCGGACTCCTGGGTGATGACCGGAGGGACGCCCTCCGCGGGTTCGGTCAGGACCGGGAGCGGTGCGCTCTCGACCTCGACCTCGACCTCGTCGTTGTCGTGCTCGTCGCTCACCGGCGCCGACCCGGGAGGGCGACGACACCTGACGGGAGCGGCGGCAGACCGCCCACCGTGCCCAGCATGTCCACCCATGCCTCGAGGTGGCGACCGATCGACGAGTCGGTGGGGCTCCACGAGGCGCGGATCTCCATCTCGACCTCGGGCTCGCGTGCCTCCAGGTCGGCGAAGGCCTCCGAGACGACATGGGTGACGGTGCCGGCGAGGTTGACCGGCTCGATGCCGTGGGCCTCGAGCGCGTCGGTCAGCCAGGACCAACCCACGGCCCCGAGCATCGGGTCGCCCGCGACCTCTGCCTCGAGCTCGGCTCGGGAAAAGGTGACGACGCGCCACGCGCTGCCCCACGGCTCGGGCTCGTCGGGGTCGTGCAGCAGGACGAAGCGCCCAGTTGCCAGGTCCTCGTCGTCGGCAGGGTCGACGATGTCCGCTGTCATGGCCACGGCGTGCGGAGCCAAGCGGGTCGGGGCGGGGACCTCGGTCAGTCGGACCTCGGGTCGCAGGCGTGCCGCGTGCAGGGTGCGCAGCGCGTGCGCGAAGTCCGGGGACTGCACGTCGGAGATCTGTCGGGTGGCCACCCAGCGAGAGTAGGTCTCAGGATGCTGCAGACGCGGGAGGGCACGCCGTGGCGAGGGCAGGACACCAGAGAGTCTGCGGTGGCCTGCATGGGAGGATGCGGCCGTGACGAACTCAGCCGATCCTTCCGACAGTCCCCTGGTCCGCGCGGCCCGTGGGGAGTCCGTCTCGCACACCCCGGTGTGGTTCATGCGCCAAGCCGGGCGCTCCCTGCCCGAGTACCGCGAGCTGCGCCGCGGGACCGACATGCTCCAGGCCTGCCGCACTCCCGATCTCGTCACCGAGATCACCCTGCAGCCCGTGCGCCGCCACCGGGTCGACGCAGCGATCTTCTTCTCAGACATCGTCGTGCCTCTCGAGGCCACCGGCATCGAGATCGACATCGAGCCCGGCGTCGGACCGGTCCTGGACGACCCCTTCGAGTCACGAGCGGACCTCGATCGCATCCCCGAGATGACGCCCGACATGATCCCCGACATCGCGGAGTCCGTCCGGCGCACCGTCCTGGAACTGGGGTCGACCCCGCTCGTCGGCTTCGCCGGCGCCCCCTTCACCCTCGCGTCGTACTTGATCGAGGGCGGACCGAGCAAGAACCACGAGCTGACCAAGTCCCTCATGCACGGCGATCCGCAGCTGTGGAACGACCTGTGCGAGCGCCTGACGCAGATCTCCGCGGCCTTCCTCAAGGTCCAGGTCGAGGCCGGCGCCAGCGCGGTCCAGCTCTTCGACTCGTGGGCCGGCTTCCTCTCGCGGGCCGACTACCGCAAGTACGTCCTTCCGCACAGCAAGGCGACCCTCGCAGCGCTCGCCGACTCGGGTGTCCCGCGCATCCACTTCGGCGTCGGCACCGGTGAGCTGCTCCCCGACATGGCCTCCGCCGGCACCGAGGTCATCGGTGTCGACTACCGGGTCAACCTCGCCGACGCCATCGAGCGGGTCGGCGGCAACCAGCCGGTCCAGGGCAACCTGGACCCGGCGCTGCTCTTCGCCCCGTGGGAGGTCGTCGAGCGCGAGGTCCGCCGCATCCTCCAGGAAGGGCGCGCCGCACCCGGCCACATCTTCAACCTCGGCCACGGCGTCCTGCCGGACACCGACCCCGTGGTCCTCACCCGAGTCGTCGAGCTGGTCCACGAGGTCAGCGCCCGCTGACGCTACTCAGCCTGCGCTGGTCGGGGTGGCCTCGACCACCGGGCGGGAGCGACGGGTACGACGCCGCAGCCACCATGCGAGCGGGGCCAGCAGGACGAGCCCCGTGACGGCGAAGGGAGTGACCGCACCGAGTGCGGTCAGCCCCACCGACAGCGCTGAGGTGAAGGCGTCCCAGCCGTGCGTGAGGCCGGCGACGAAGCCGGTCTCGTCCTCCTCTGAGTCATCGACCTCGGTCGCCTCGGTCGTGAGGCTGACCGTGATGGGCGCGGTGGCGGTGCGCTTCTCGAGCGACTTCTGCTGACTGGTCATCGACTCCAGGTCCGCCTCGCGGGTGGCCAGCTCGTCCTCGAGGGTGACGATCTGGTCGAGGTCCTCGGTGCTGGCGATGAGGGCGCGCAGACGCTTGACCGCCTGTGTCTTGGTGCGCACGCGAGCCGAGGTGTCGGTGTACTGGGAGGTGAGGTCCTCTGCGCTGCTCGCGCGCTTGGTCACCTCGCCGATCTCCGTGAGGTCCGTCGTCGTGGAGTCGAGCTCGTCGACCGGGACGGTGACGGTGATCTCGGCCCAGGAGCGGCCCCCTTCGTAGGCGGCGCTGCGGGAGTCCTCCTGCGACACGTACCCACCGGCCTTGCGCGCTGCGGAGCGGACCTTGGCCGAGGCCTGCTCGAGGTCGTCGACGGTGATCGACAGGCTGACGTCGCGGGCGATGTGCACATCCGTCGGAGCCTTGAAGCCGCTCGAGTCCTTGCTGCTCGAGCTCTTGCTACCCGAGCCCTTGCCCTGATCACTGGATCCGGAGGTGGCAGCCGACTCGGGCTGGGTGGCATCGCCCTCGCCCGACGACTGCGTCGACTCGTGCCGGACCGCGTCGCTGTCCGAGCTGCTGCCGGTGGCGCACCCGGTGAGTGCCAGCCCACCGGCCGCGACCAGTGCTGCCCAGCGCGTGTGTGTCGTCCTCATCGCCATACCCCCTGCATCGGTGACCGAGCTTGTCCGGCCGTGTCTGGTGCTGTGACGCGACGAGGTGGTGGATCGGTTCCATATCCGTGGTGGGAGAGTGGGGGCATGGGTCAGCGCGTGGTCGTCATCGGTGGAGGACTGGCCGGTCTGGCCACTGCCCACCACCTCCTGCGGTCCCGTCCCGACATCGATCTGACGCTGCTCGACGGTGGCGACCGCGTGGGCGGCAAGGTCCGCCAGCAGGGCGTCGGTGGGGTGCGAGTCGATGTCGGTGCGGAGTCCGTGGTGGCGAGCAGTGTCGCGGCACAAGAGCTCTTCGACGAGCTGGGCCTGGCTGGACGCGTCGTGCACCCCGAGCCGGTCCCGGCGTCCTTCTGGTCGCGGGGCGCTCGCCACGCCATCCCCGGCCGGACCTTCATGGGCGTGCCGGGACCGGATACCGACCTCACGGGCCTGCTGGACACAGGGGAGGTCGCTCGCGCCGCGCAACCGGCACCCTTCGTCCTCGACCGCGATGACGTGACGGTGGCCGACGTGGTGGGCACCGTCCACGGCAGAGCGGTCGTCGACCGGGTCGTCGAGCCCCTCCTCGGTGGCGTCTACGCCGGGCGCGTCGACCGGCTGTCCCTGCGCTCGACCATGCCCGCGCTGTGGACCGCCATGGCCGAGGGCCGCTCGATGACCGCAGCCGTGGAGTCGCTCCTCCCGCCGCCGCGGGTGACCCCACGTCCACGGGTGATGGGGCTGGCGGGTGGCATCGGTGTCCTCGTCGACGCCCTGCACCGAAGCGTGGTCGACGCCGGGGGACGGATCGAGATCGGCGCCCTCGTCCGGCGCCTGGAGCGCACCCCGACCGGGTGGCGGGTGGTGTCCGGCCCGACCACCGCGGAGGTCGCGCACGACGCTGACGTCGTCGTCCTGGCGACTCCTGCAGCGCCCACGTCGCGACTCCTGGCCGACCACGCACCGAGCGCAGCGAGTGCGCTCGCCGACATCGAGTACGCATCGATGGCGGTGGTGACGATCGCCTTGCCGGCGGCGACGGCGCCCACGCTGCCCGGCAGCGGCTTCCTCGTTCCCGCGGTCGACGCCCGCCCGATCAAGGCGAGCACCTTTTCGGCAACCAAGTGGGCCTGGGTGAGAGAGGCCACGGACGAGGTCGTGCTCCTGCGCGCGTCCGCGGGCCGGGCCGGTGAGGTCGCGAGCCTCCAGCGCGACGACGCCGACCTCGTCGACGATGCCCTGCAGGAGATCGGTACCGCGCTGCGCACCGACCTGCCACGGCCGGTCGACGCCCATGTGCAGCGCTGGGGCGGCGGGCTGCCGCAGTACGACCTCGGGCACACTGGGAGGGTCGCCGCGGTGCGCTCCGCGGTGGCCGGCCTGCCCGGTCTCGAGGTGACCGGCGCCGCCTACGACGGAGTGGGCATCGGCGCGGTCCTGACCGGTGCCGCCGCGACCGCCACGACGATCCTCGACACGATTCCCCCTTCGTCCACCACCCGACAGGAGTCCCGATGACCACGAGGCCCAGCCCCGCCAAGCCCACTCGCGAGCAGCTCGAGGCGATCAACAGCAGCGTGCACTACGCGATGTTCTCCGCCTTCGCCCTCGTCAACCCGATCGGTGACGACGACCGCGGGGCGATCACCGACGAGGTCGAGGCGCTCTTCGCCGAGCTCACCGAGGCCGGCGTGCGCATCCGCGGCGTCTACGACGTCGCCGGCCTGCGCGCCGACGCCGATGTCCTCATCTGGTGGCACGCGGACGAGATCGAGATGCTCCAGGACGCCTACAAGCGGCTGCTGCGCACCGAGCTCGGCGGGCACCTCGACCCGGTGTGGTCCAACGCTGCCGTGCACCGCCAGGCGGAGTTCAACCGGAGCCACATCCCCGCCTTCCTCGCGGGTGAGGAGCCGCGCGACTACGTGTGCGTCTACCCCTTCGTGCGGTCCTACGACTGGTACGTCCTGGACGAGAAGGACCGTCGCTTCATGCTGGCCGAGCACGGCGGCATGGCCCGCGACTTCCCGGACGTGCGAGCCAACACCATCCCGGCCTTCGCCCTGGGTGACTACGAGTGGATCCTCGCCTTCGAGGCGGACGAGCTGCACCGCATCGTCGACCTCATGCGTGAGCTGCGCGCCTCCAAGGCCCGGCTGCACGTGCGCGAAGAGGTCCCCTTCTTCACCGGCCCGCGGGTGAGCGTCGAAGCCCTGGTGGTGGGTCTGCGCTGAGCGGTTGACCCTCTGGCCCCAGAATTCTCGGGTCACCCGAGAAACCCCGCCTGCGCAAGAGTTTCAAACTCTTGGTCAGGCGAGGTTTCTCTTGTTGAGCGGCGTCCGTCCACAGCCACCAGTGGCGAAGGGTGCCGGTCCCCAGCTCCGTCGACGTCCGGGCGACCTCCGCTCAAGCGGCCGAGCATGACGGCATGATCACCGTGGACCGCAACATCTTCACCAGTCTGCTCGCCATGCCGGACCGGATTTTCGTCCGCCAGGAGGCGCTGCGCGTGGGCGTGCGTGACGAGGACCTGATCGCCGGAGTGCGACGCGGGGCCATCGCACGACTGTGCCGCGGCGCCTACACGGCTCCGGGACCATGGACCACGGAGGAGCATCGACGACTCCTCGCCCGAGCCGGCCTGCGGTTGTATCCGGATGCAGTGCTAATGGGTGGTACGGCCGTCGCTGCCCATGGGATCCCGCTGTTCGAGGTGCCCTCGGCCCCGGCCGACCTGGCCCGCCCGATCTTGCGGGAGGCCAAGGCCAAGGGGCTGCGATTCCGCCCCCTTCGCCACGCGACCGTCACGACCCCGTGGGGGCCCGCGACGGACCTGGCGACCTCTCTCGTCCAGTTGACGATGGACCACGGCGTGCTCGCGGGTGTGGCCTCGATCGATGCAGCACTGCACAGTCGCGTCGTTGGCCTTGCCGCCGTGAAGTCGGCCTTCGACCGGGTCGAGGGCTGGCCCGGCAGTCACCGTGCGCGGTGTGCCCTCGCCTGGTGCGACCCGAGAGCCGAGTCGCTCGGCGAGAGCGTCACCCGGGCGATCCTGCTCGCGGCCGGCTACCGCGTGGAGTCTCAGGTGCCCATCGCGGATCGTGACGGTGTCGTTTTTGCGCGGGCGGACCTGGGCATCGAGGGCACACCAGTGCTCATCGAGTTCGACGGCAAGGTGAAGTACACCGACGGTGGCCCCGACGCGCTCTTCCGGGAGAAGAAGCGCGAGGACCGCATCCGATCCTGCGGGTACGTCGTGATCCGGGTGACCTGGGCGGACCTCTTCCACCCGGAGAGGATCATCCAGGCGGCTCGAGACGCCCTCGCCCAGGCTGCCTGACGCTCGACAAGAGAAACCTCGCCTTCGCAAGAGTCTCAAACTCATGCGAAGGCGAGGTTTATCGGGTGACCCGAGAATCCTGGGTCCGATGAAGCGGTGGGCGTCAGCCCTGGGCGGGCCGCAGCGTCATCGAGATCGAGTTGATGCAGTACCGCTGGTCGGTCGGGGTCTCGTAGCCCTCACCCTCGAAGACGTGGCCCATGTGGCTCCCGCAGTTGGCGCAGCGCACCTCGACACGAGGCCGGCCCGGGAGCGAGTCGTCCTTGATGTACTCGACGCGGTCCTCGGCGAGCGGGCTGTAGAAGCTCGGCCAGCCGCAGTGGCTCTCGAACTTGGTGCCCGAGGTGAAGAGCTCGGTACCGCAGGCGCGGCAGGCGTAGACGCCCTCGGTGGCGGTGTCGGTGTACTCGCCGACGAAGGGACGCTCGGTGCCCGCAGCCCGGAGCACGGAGTACTCGTCGGGCGAGAGCTCAGCGCGCCACTCCTCGTCGCTCTTGGTGACGGCGTAGTCGCGGCCGGTGGACTCCATCATGATCTGCTCCTCGCGCTTGGTCTGACCATCATGCAACGCCGGGACCCCCGGACTTTCATCCGGGGGCTCCGGCGGTGGTGCATCAGGCGCACCGGCGACGAAGGGGGGAGGAGCCCCCTTCGCCTCCGGTCACTTCTTGAGGTCCAGGTGGACGACCTGCGGGTCGTGGTCGCTGTCCTGGTCGGCGAAGGGAGAGTTGGTGTGGACGATGTCGTAGGTGAAGGCAGGGCGCTTGGCCTTGCCGTGCCCGGTGCGCCACGGTCCGTTGACCTTGCCGTCGAGCGTCGCGAGTGACGGCGAGACGAAGATGTGGTCGAGCACCTGGCTGTTGCCCTCGTAGACATAGGTCCAGCGCTCCGCCTGCGACAGGGTGCGCGGCAGGTCGGTCATCGCCGTGCTGCCCGAGCCCTCGACGACGTCCGCGAGGATGTCGGCCGTCTGGCTGAACTCGAAGTCGTTGACGTCACCCGCGACGACGAACTTCGCCTCCGGGTCGGCTGCGAGCAGGTCGTCGGCGATGGAGCGCACCTCACGGGCCTGCGCGTGCCGCGCGTCCTCGCTCGAGCGGACCGGCTGCTGCCAGCGGCCGAAGAGCGGGTCGTCGCCCCCCTTGGAGCTGAAGTGCACGGCCGCGACGAAGACGCGCTCGCCGCGGTAGCGGTACTCGGCGATGAGGGGCTTGCGCGAGTCGTCGAAGGCCGGTGAGGCCGGCGCGATGCGGCCGGGGGACTCGGTGAGCCGCGCTCCCTTCTTGTCCTTGACGACGGACGTGGCCCGGTCGGCCGCACCTGAGCTGCGCTCGGTGAAGTCGATGTCCCGGTCGGTGCGGTGCAGCAGGACATTGCGGATGTTGCCACCCGGTTGACCACCATCGGCCTTGTCCTGCGGGTTGACCCAGTTGGCTTCGTACGTCGGACCGCCCTGGGCCTCGATGGCGGCGATGAGCTTGTCGGTCGTCGCCGCCGAGTCGACGGTGCCGTCATCGCTCGGGCCACTCGCGTCCTGGACCTCCTCGACCGCGAGGATGTCGGGGCTGCGCAGGTTGGTGACGATCTGGCCGGCGAGCCGGTCGAACGTGCTCTGGTCGTTGCTCGGCGCGAGGTTCTCGACGTTGAAGGAGGCGACGGACAGCTCACGGTCGTGCTGCGGCTGGGTCACCTCACGCTCGAGGCCACCGTCCTGCACGGTCGGCACCTGCGTGGCGAGCAGCTTGAAGTTGCTGAAGGAGTAGTCCAACGGACCGGCGACGAGGCCCGGCAGGGTGTCCTTGACGTCGGCGTCGGGCAGCGAGCCGCTGGGCAGCAGGACGTCGTCGACGAGCACGCGCATTGCGTTGGGGCGGTCATAGCCCGAGTAGACGACTCCACCCGCGGAGGAGCGGGTGGCGTCCACGCCGCTGCCGGGGACCACCGGGATCTCGTAGCCGGTCGGGCCGACCACCTGCGCATCCCGCACGCCGACCTGCATGCCCTCCAGTGACTCGTAGAAGTCGATGGCGTCGCGCTCGGGGAGGAAGTCGGCCTCGGCGTACTCGACGCTCTTGGGGTCATCGGCGTCGACGGTCTGCTGCGGCGCCGCACGGTCCTCGCCGAGCACGACCGGCGCGGGCACCTCGGCGCTCCCGGTCACCCTCACGACGGGGGAGGTGAGCTCGGTCGTCGTCAGGTTGTCCCAGCCCCCGGAGCCGCCCGGGCGGAACTCCTCGACATGACCGTCGACGCTCACCGAGTCACCGACCGCGGCGGTCGGCGCCGTGCGGGTGTAGACGTAGATGCCCTCGGATGTGGCGTCGTCGTCGTCGGGGGTCGTGCTCTGGATCCAGAACCCGGTGCTCGAGACCGCGGTCACGACGCCCTCGACCTCGGCGACCTGCGTCCCGTCGAAGGGGGAGAGGTGCGCTGCTCCCTGGATCTGCGGGATCGTGCGGGTCGGCACGACCGGCGGCTCACCGGTGCCCGGCTCGCAGGTCACCGTCTCGGTCGTCGAGTTCTGCGGGGTGGGTGCCCCGACGACGAAGTCGGCGGCGTTGTTGTCCGTGTCGGTGCAGATGTCGCGGCGGGCCACAGAGGTGGTGTTGTCCGTGCCGTCGGCGGCGACGCCCTCGGCCGGCGAGGCGCCACCCCAGCCGAGTCGGTCGACGACCGCGCCGTCGGGGTTGACGACGTCGACGCGCGCGCCCGACCCGGACATCGGCACCGTGCCCGTCGCGTCAGGAGTGGGCAGTGCCTCGGCGGCGTCGTTGGCGCCATCAGCCTGCTGGACCAGGTAGCGACCGCCGGGAGTGATGCTGCCGCTCAGCGCGGTCGTCTGCGGCGTCGTACCGCTCGTGGAGTAGTAGCGCAGGGTCCAGCCGGTGAGGTCGACCTCGGACTGCGCGCGGTTGGCCAGCTCGACGAAGTCGCTGCGCAGGGTGGCCTTGGAGTTGCCGCCACCCCCGTAGGCCTCGGAGATGACGACATCCGGCGAGGCCGCGGTGGCGCTCGGGGCGAGCACAGCCAGCCCGGTCAGGGTCAGCGGTGCTGCGGTGAGGGCCGCGAGTGCGCGGCGACGACGAGATGGCATGAAGGCTCCTGGAGGGGTTCGGGTGTGGCCTCCAGCAACCTAGGGCGGGTCGAGATCGCCTGCAGGGTGAACCGATGAACGACGGGTGACGATCTCACCGCAGAGCGGTGTTCGCGCTCCGGTGGTCCGGCCGGCGGTCGACGATGACGAGCACCGTGGCACCGATGAGTCCGCCGATGACGGCGGCGGCGAGCGGCCACACGGGCCGGTTCGTCGGGTCGAGAGCGGCACGCAGGACGTCGCGCGCGCCGTCGAGGAGCTCTGCCCTCCCGTCGGACGTGCTCGCCCAACCGCCCGCGGAGCTGCCGAGGTGGGAGAGCGCGGTGAGCCCCGCGGGGATGATCCAGGCGCAGACGAGCGCACCCACCCAACCGACGAGCGTGCTCAGCGGTCGCCACCCGGCGACGGCGAGCACGACGGCCAGTGCCAGTGCGAGCAGGTGCTGCTCGTGCGAGATGGCACCGGTCTGCCACGCGGTGATCGAGATCGGGTCGGTGACGGCGAGGTCGAGCGCCCAGGAG
The DNA here is from genome assembly GCF_001570985.1 of Janibacter limosus NBRC 16128. Lineage (GTDB taxonomy): Bacteria > Actinomycetota > Actinomycetes > Actinomycetales > Dermatophilaceae > Janibacter > Janibacter limosus. Next base: position 17,092 of record NZ_BCSS01000031.1, read on the forward strand.
ACCAGCACGGTCGCTGCGGCACCCCACGCCGTCACGCGCACCCACCGCGGGCCACGACAGCAGGCGAGCCCGGTGAGCAGCCCCACGACGACGCCAAGGACGCCCAGCCCGACGTGCGTCCGGACGAGTACCTCGGCACCCCGGCTCCCGTCGGAGAGCTGTGCGATCACGTGCCACTGGTCCCCGACCGACGCCAGCCCGGCCAAGACGCCACCCATGATCCCGGGCGCCACCGAGCGGGTCACGGCGTGCGCCACGACCACGGCCACGAGGCCCAGGACCCCGGCGGTCACGAGCAGCGCGCTCAGCCGGTGCTCACCGGCGGGCAGCGGCACCCACGGTCCGGTGTCCGGCAGGACCGACGGCCACGCTGACGAGATCGGGATCTGGCCCCCTTCGAGCAGCCACGGCAGGGCCGCGACGAGCCAGCCGATGGTTCCTGACACGACGATGAGGGCGGTGGTGCGAATCACGGTGGTGCTCGAGGGCATGAGCGACTTCCGGTCAGAGGGGGGTGCGCAGGGGGTGGACGACGGCGGCGGCCGCCGCACCGATGGCAGCGTCGACGACGGGGAGATGTCGCTCGGGTCGCGCGGAGCGGGTGAGCACGGCGACGGCGATCGGTACCTCGTCGGGGAAGGTGATGACACCGATCTCATGGCGCAGGGTGCCGAGCGTGCCGGTCTTGCCGGCCACGTCGACATCGTCGTGGGGCACCCCGGACCGCAGGCGGTGGGACCACACCTGCTGCGACATCGCCCCGCGGACGACGTCGCCGTGCTCACCCGGCACGACCCTGCGGCCCCACAGGTCGGCGAGGAGGCCGGTGAGGGTGCGTGCCGACGCGGACGTGGCCAGGGCCGGGTCGTACTGGCTCGTCACGACATCGTGGTGGATGTCCGCGAGAGCGCGCATGTACGAGGCCTCGTCGGGGGTCCCCGTCTCCTCCTGACCCACCGCGAGGGAGTGTCTGGTCCCGCCGCGCACCACGATGTCGTGGCCGAGCCCCGCGAGGACCTCGCTCACCCGCGCGGCCCCGCCGACGAGGTCGAGGACGTGGTCCGCGGCCGCGTTGTCGGAGAGCGTGAGCGCCAGCCGCACCAGGTCGCGGGAGCTGAGGACGACGTCGTCGGTCAGGATTGACAGACCGGTCGGCCCGGGCGTCCTGCCGGAGGGGCGAAGGGAGAGCGGCTCGCGGGGGTCGAGGGCGCCGGCGTCCGCGTCGAGGGCCCACACGAGCGCGACGGCGACCTTGTAGACGGAGGCGATGGGGACGAGGTCGTCGGGATCGAGCCCGATGTCCCCGGCGGGGTCGTCGACCCGACGAGCGTGCACCCACCCGCGGCAGCCCGCGTCGCGCAGGATCTGCGCAGCATGGTCAGCCGGACGCAAGCCGGACCTCCAGGGCCGTGGCGACAAGGTCGTGCAGAGCGTCGGCCGGGGACAGGCGAGGAGTCGCGACCCGCACCCGCAGGTCCACCTCTGGACCGGGCACGGGACGCAGCCGCGCGGGCAGGTCCGCCAGGGGGTGCACCGTGCAGGTGAGCCCCGCGGCCGTCAGCGCCACGGCCTCGGTCCCTGAGGCGACACTGCGCACCGCACCCGTGTAGCCGGCCCGGCGGAGGGCGTCGACGAGCTGGTCGTGGGCGGGCGGGTTGTCCGACCTCGGGGGCAGGGCCACCGGCACCTGGAGCTCGTGGGCGCCGGTGGGGGCGTGGTCGGTGGACACGGCCAGGGTCCTGGGCAGCGCGTGCACGGCCCCGACGTCGAGACCGTCGACGACGGCAGGGTGCTGGACGACGGCCAGGTCGATCTCGCCACGGGCCAGCTGGTCGACGAGGGCGGTCGTCGGGGCGATGACCGGCAGGAGCGTCGTGCCCGTGCCGTCGATCGCCCGGGCGGCGAGCGCGACGCAGTCCGCGACGGCAGACCCGAGGTCGGGCGGCAGTCCCAGCCGTCGGGGGCGCGCGTCCTGAGACCTCTCTGCGGCCTCCCGGTCGAGGTCGTCGGCGGCGTCGAGCACGTGCTGCGCGGAGGCGAGCAGTGCCGTCCCGACCTCGGTGAGCTGCACGCCCCGGGCGCGTCGGTCGAAGAGCCGCACGCCCCACCGGCGTTCGAGCCGCTGGATGCCCTGGGAGAGCGGGGGCTGGGTCATGCCCAGCTCGTCCGCGGCGTTCCCGATGTGCTGCTCCTCGGCCACCGTGACGAAGTAGCGCACGTGCTTGATGAGATCCACGGGACAAGCGTAGTGACGCAGTCATATGCAGGCGATATGTCAGCGAGTCCGTTGCGCACTTTGCGCTATGACCTCCTTCTGCGCTGCGATGAGGTTCCCCGACGAGGAGACTCATGTCCGTGACCGACCTGCCCCGCCGTCGCCGCCAGCGCGCCCGCTCCCTGACCGGCGCCGCCGTGGTGCTGGCCCTCCTCCTCGCCCTGGGCGGGTGGTGGTGGACCCACCGCGACGACGACATCGACGCCGCACGGGCACTGGGGGAGCAGATCGCCTCTGACCTGGCCGAGGGGACGGTGCCCGCGGGCCTGCAGGTCGAGGACCGGGCTGTCGCGCAGGAGCAGCTCGACGCCGTCCTGGCCGGCATGGGCCGCCTGCGCCCGTCCGTGACGGTCCGCGCGGTCGAGGTCCCCGACGGCGGGGACACGGGCACGGTGCACCTCGACCTGACGTGGACCGTCCACGAGGGCAAGGAGCCTTGGCGCTACCCGTCGTCCGTCCCGGTCCGCAGGAGCGGTGAGTCCTGGACCGGCGACTGGGCTCCCACCGCGCTCGTGCCCGATCTGGCCGAGGGCGAGGTCCTGCGCGCCACTCGCGTCACCCCGGAGCGTGGCGAGGTGCTGGGGGACGATGGCGAGGTGATCGTGACCCGACGGCCGGTCGTGCGCGTCGGCATCGACCGTGGGCAGGTGCCCGCAGCCCAAGCGGGCAGGTCCGCCCGCAAGCTGGCCGAGGCTGCCGACGTGACGGTCGCTCCCTTCGTCACTGCGGTGGAGTCGGCGGGGGACAAGGCCTTCATCGAGGCGATCGTCCTGCGAGCCGACGCGAAGGAGCTGGAGGAGGTGCGCCGGGCCGTCCCCGGCATCGCGGGCGCCCGCCTCGTCGACGGGAGCATGGACCTGCCACCGTCGTCCGGGTTCGCCTCGGCCGTCCTGGGGCGCGTGGGCCCGGCGACGGCCGAGATCATCGCCGACGACCCGCAGGTGCGTGAGGGTGACGTCGTCGGCCTGAGTGGCCTGCAGGCGACGCACGACAAGCAGCTGCGGGGGACCTCCGGATTCGCCGTCGAGGCCGTGGCCGAGGACGGCACCGCACGGGACCTGCACCGTCTCGACGCGGTCGACGGCACGCCGCTGCGCACCACCTTGAGCAGCAACCACCAGTCCACTGCCGAGGACGTCCTGGCCGACGTGCCCAAGGCCGGGGCGGTCGTCGCGATCCGTCCCTCCGACGGGCACATCCTGGCGCTCGCCAGCGCGAAGGGAGGCAAGGGTCAGCCGACAGCGACGCTGGGCCAGTACGCCCCCGGGTCGACCTTCAAACCGGTCACAGCCCTGGCCCAGCTACGGGCCGGCGCGACGCCGCAGACCGAGCTCGAGTGTCCCCGCACGATCGAGGTTGATGGCCGCCAGTTCAAGAACTACGACGACTTCCCAGCCGGCCGCAATGGCGGCATGACGCTCAAGGACGCGATCGCCACGTCGTGCAACACAGCGCTCATCGGCGCTCGCGACCGGCTCCCAGCTGACGGGATCGGCTCTGCTGCAACGGCGCTGGGTATGACGCAGAAGCCGACGCTCGGCGTCCCGTCGGCGATGGGCACGGTCCCGCCCCGTCCGACGGGGACTGACCTCGCAGCGACGAGCATCGGTCAGGGCGAGGTCATCGCGACGCCCCTGTCGATGGCGACCGTCATGGCGAGCATCGTCGCGGGAGACCGGGTCACGCCGGTCCTGCTCCCGGACTCCACCACGGCACCGGCGAAGGGCGGCACGCCGATCACCGCCGGTGAGGCCGGCCAGCTGCGCGAGATGCTGCGGGCGGTCGTCACCGACGGCTCGGCCACCTTCCTGGGCGACAACCCGGGCGGCCCCGTCATCGCCAAGACCGGGACTGCCGAGTACGGCTCCGCCACGCCCCCTCGCACGCACGCCTGGATGATCGTCGCCCAGGACGACCTCGCCGTCGCGGTCTTCGTGGAGGACGGGTCCGGAGGTGCCAAGGTCGCCGGGCCGATCGCCGACCGGTACCTGGGGCTCGTGCGTCGCTAGGACGAAGGGGGCGAGGCTCCCCCCTTCGTCCGGCGGAGCCCATACGCTGGCTGCATGGCCAAGACCCCCGCTGCGATGGTGACCGTCGGTGAGCGGGAGGTGCGTGTCTCCAGCCCCGATCGGGTGATCTACGAGGCGACCGATCGGACTCCGGCGATCAGCAAGCTCGAGGTCTGCCAGTACGTCGCCGACGTCGGCGAGACGATGATGCGCACCATCGGTGACCGGCCGACGGCGATGGAGCGCTGGCCCGACGGGTGGCGCGAGGGCATGCGCCTGGCGGTCGGCCCGCGGGACAAGGACGCGGACGGCTTCTACCAGAAGCGGCTGCCGCGGGGAGCGCCCGACTACATCGAGACCGTCGAGATCACCTTCCCCAGCGGGCGCACCGCGCAGGAGCTGTGCCCGAGCGAGCCTGCTGCGCTGGTCTGGGCGGCGCACATGGGGACGCTGACCTTCCACCCGTGGCCGGTCCGACGGCCTGATGTCAACCACCCCGACGAGCTGCGGATCGACCTCGACCCGCAGCCGGGCACGACCTTCGCCGACGTGCAGCGGGTGGCGGACGTGGCCCGCGAGCTGCTCGAGGAGCTCGGGATGCGCGGGTTCGCCAAGACGAGCGGCAACCGGGGCATCCACATCTACGTGCGCATCGAGCCGCGCTGGTCCTTCGAGGACCTGCGGCACGCGGCGATCGGCTTCGGCCGTGAGCTGGAGCGGCGTGACGGCGGCGTGACGACCGCCTGGTGGAAGGAGGAGCGGGGGGAGAGGATCTTCGTCGACTTCAACCAGAACAACCGCGACCGCACCATCGCCGGCGCGTGGAGCCTGCGCGCTCGCCCCGGTGCCCCGGTGAGCACCCCCATGACGTGGGAGCAGATCGCGGCCGTCACCGACCCCGCGGAGTACAACCTGACGACCGTCCTCGACCACCTGGCCGAGGGCGACCCGTGGGCCGAGATCGACTCTGCTGCAGCGTCGCTCGACCCACTGCTCGACCTGTGGGAGAACCTGCCCGGTGGCGAGCTGAACTTCCCTCCGGACTATCCCAAGATGCCCGGTGAGCCCCCGAGGGTGCAGCCGAGCAAAAAGGTCGCCGAGCACTGGGACGCGGACGGCAACCGCATCGAGAGCTAGTCCAGGACCTCGCCCAGGTCGTAGGCCGTCGCGCGGTCGATCTGGTCGAGGGTGCACGACTCGGGGTCACGGTCGGGTCGCCACCGCAGGAACTGCACCGTGTGCCGGAAGCGATGCCCCTCGAGCTGGTCGAAGGCCACCTCGACGACCCGCTCCGGCCGCAGCGGCACGAAGCTGACGTCCTTGGCGGACGAGAAGCGTGAGCGATCGGTCTCCGCGTGCTCGATCTGCCCCCCGGCGTCGCGCCGCACGAGCGGCTCGAGCTCCTCGACCAGCTCCAGCCGGCGCGCGGCGGTGAAGGCCGCGATCCCGCCGACGTTGAAGAGCTGCCCCTCGTGGAAGAGCCCGAGCAGCAGCGAACCGACGCCCTGACCGGACTTGTGGATGCGGTACCCGGTGACCACGGCCTCTGCGGTGCGCTTGTGCTTGATCTTGAGCATCGTGCGCTTGCCGGGGGAGTACGGCGAGTCGAGCGCCTTGGCGACCACCCCGTCGAGCCCGGCGCCCTCGAAGCGGGTGAACCAGTCCCGCGCCTCATCGGCGTCCCGGGTCACCCTCGTCAGGTGCAGCGGCGCTCCCTTCGTGATGGTCGCGAAGAGCGCCTTGAGCCGCTCACGACGTCGGGCGAAGGGGGAGCCCGTCACGTCCTCGTCGCCGATGGCCAGCACGTCGAAGGCGATGAGCTCGGCCGGTGTCTCCGCAGAGAGCTTCGTGATGCGCGACTCGGCAGGGTGGATGCGCTGACCGAGCGCCTCCCAGTCCAGACGCTGCGCGCCGCGGTCGCCGCTGCGCACGACGATCTCTCCGTCGACGACCGCACTGCCGGGCAGGTGCTCACGGATCGCCTCGACGAGCTCGGGGAAGTACCGGGTGAGCGGCTTCTTGCCGCGGCTGATCAGCTCGACGTCATCGCCGTCCTTGCGCACGATGCAGCGGAAGCCGTCCCACTTGGGCTCGTAGGAGTAGCCGCCGTCGACGGCGTCGCTCGCCGGGACCTCCTTGACGGCCTTGGCGAGCATGGGGTCGAGGACGAGATCAGCGGGTAGCGGTGTCACTCGTCACATTCTGCCCGTCCGGCGCCAGATTTGAGACGATGTGCGCGTGGCAAAGCGGACGGTGGCCGAGAGGGCGCTGACATACGGCTCGGTGGCCGTGGGGTCGGCGCTCGTCGGTGCGGGCTCGGTGTGGATGGGCGGGGCGACGTACTTCGCCCGCAGGGTGCTCACGCCTGACCTCGTGCGACCCGATGACACGCAGATCCACGTGATCCACTCCGACAGCCTCACCCTGTCGGGGACACCCGACCTGCTCGTCCCCGGCCGTTACGGTCTCTGGCTCGACGGAGGCCGCGGCCACGCCCGCATCGGCGGGGTCCTCGAGGTCGACCACCGGCACCAGCGGGTGCGCCGCGAGCTCCTGGGCGTCGACTGCGGTGTCCTGGAGCCCGGTCCGGCCCGATTCAACGGCTACTACTACGGCGGCACACCGGGGTCCAACCTCGGGCTCGCCTACGAGGACGTCGCCGTCCCGACCGAGCTGGGTCCCATGCCCGCCTGGGTCGTGCCGAGCGAGCACGGCGACGGGTCACGCTGGGCGGTGCTCGTCCATGGACGCGGCGCGCGTCGGCACGAGACCCTGCGGGCGGTCCCGGCGATGCACGCGGCCGGGCTGACCAGCCTCGTCCCGAGCTATCGCAATGACGGCGATGCGCCGGTCGGTCCTGACGGCCGCTACAACCTGGGCCTCTCGGAGTGGCGGGACATCGAGGACGCCATCAAGCTCGCGCTGGCGCGCGGGGCCCACGAGATCGTCCTCGTCGGGTGGTCGATGGGCGGCGCGATCGTGCTCCAGTTCCTCGACCGCTCGCCGCTGGCCTCGGTCGTCTCCCGCGCGGTGCTGGACGGCCCCGTCGTCGACTGGGGCGATGTCCTGAAGCATCACGCGAGCCTGCACAAGGTGCCGGCACCCATCGGTCATCTGGGCAGCGCGCTCATGGGGCAGCACTGGGCCAAGCGACTGATCGGGGTCTCCGAGAGCGTCGACGTCGCGCGGACCAACTGGGTCGAGCGCGCCGACGAGCTCTCGCACCAGATGCTGCTGATCCACTCGCGCGACGACGAGTTCGTGCCCGTCGGACCGAGCGAGGCCCTGGCGTCGGCGCGGCCGGACCTCATCAGCTTCGAGCCGTGGTCACTGGCCCGGCACTGCAAGGAGTGGAATGTCGACCCGCGGCGCTGGGAGTCCGTCGTGACCGAGTTCGTGCGCTAGCGGGTCACCCGCCACAGACCGAGCAGGGTGCCGTCCTCCTCGAGCAGGTGTCGGCAGGTCAGGTCGACCTCGACGTCCACCCCGTCGAGGATGCGCGGGTGGGCGCCTCGGCTGCCGCCCACCAGGTGGGGAGTCCACGACAGCCCGAGCTCGTCGACGAGTCCCGCGGCGACCAGCTGGGCAGCGAGGGTGGGACCCCCTTCGCACAGCACGTGGGGACCGAAGGCCTGCCGTGCCCGCTCGACGACCGTGGCCAGGTCGACGGTGTCCTCGCCGCACAGCCACGTGCCCTCGTCCTCCTGCGCACCCGAGGCCCGGGTCGTCGCGAGGACGATGCCCTCGCCGCCCCGCGCCGACGGCGGCAGCTGCGGCCGGTGGGAGACGACGACGATCGGGGTGGCGGCCGCTCCGTACTCCTCGGCGCGCACGGTGCCCGCCCCGACGAGCAGGACGTCCGCGGCCCGACGCATCGCGGCAAAGCCCTGGTGGTCGGCATCGGAGTTGATCGACCCGGACACCCCGTCGGGCCCGTTGGCCGCGCCGTCGAGCGTCGCGACGAAGTTCAGTCGCAGCAGCGGGTCGGTGCTCGCATAGAGGGCGTCGATCTCGGCGTCACCGACGGTGGCGCCGGACTGGACGTCGAAGGGGGCGTTGTCGGCGATGAGGATCCGCATGCCCTCGAGTCTGCAGCATGAGCGACCCGGCTGACATGATGCGTGACATGGCCAAGGACAAGAAGGCAGCCAAGAAGACGTCGACGCCCCCTCCCACCCCCTTCAGCGATGCGTTGCGTGCCGACCCGGGCACGGACCTCGCCTCGATCGACCCGCGGAGCACCCCGGGTTTCGACGGGGACAAGGACGCGGGCAAGGAGGCGCTGGAGGCGCTCACCGAGCCGGTCTCCGAGCTGCAGGAGCGACTCTTCGCGGAGTCCCGCGCAGGAGGCACGCGCAGCATCCTGCTCGTCGTGCAGGGCATGGACACCTCGGGCAAGGGCGGGATCATGCGCCACGCCGTCGGTGCCGTCGACCCGCAGGGTGTGCAGATCACCGGCTTCAAGGCGCCGAGTGCGCAGGAGCAGAAGCACCCCTTCCTGTGGCGCATCCGCAATGCCCTGCCCGAGCCGGGGATGATCGGCGTCTTCGACCGCAGCCACTACGAGGACGTGCTCGTCGTGCGTGTCCACGACCTCGTGCCCAAGGCCCAGTGGTCGCGTCGCTACGGGCAGATCAACACGTTCGAGCAGAGCGTCGTGGACGACGACACGACGATCATCAAGGTGATGCTCCACATCAGCAAGGACGAGCAGAAGGAACGCCTGACCGAGCGGCTGGACCGCCCGGACAAGCACTGGAAGTTCAACCCCGGCGACATCGACGAGCGGGAGGCCTGGGAGGACTACCAGGAGGCCTATCAGGCCGTCATCGACAAGTGCTCGACCGATGTCGCGCCCTGGTACGTCGTGCCCGCCGACCGCAAGTGGTTCGCGCGCCTCGCGGTGATGAACCTGCTCCACGAGCACCTCGCGCAGCTGGACCCGCAGTGGCCCGAGGCCGACTTCGACGTCGAGGAGCAGCAGGAGCGGCTCAAGAAGAGCTGATCCGGGCCCGGTCGATGGCGGTGGCGCCGGCGAGGGTCACCAGGCCCGCGTCGAGGGTGCCAAAGCTCGCGCCTGTGGCCCCGCCCAGGCGCGAGGCGACGAAGGCCTCGGCCATCTCGGTGGGCGAGTGCAGCACCATCAAGCTGGCCTGGAGGGTGAGGGCGAGCCGCTCGACGAGTCGCCGCGCACCCATCGCGATGTCAGCGCCGTCGAGCGCCGCCAGGCCCGCGCAGTCGCGCTCCAGCTCGTCGAGGGCGCTGTCGAGCACCGGGAGGTGCCCACGGGCCGTCGACGCCTCCTTGAGCAGCGCCATGAGCGATGCCGGCTCGCGGGAGATCGCCCGCAGGACGTCGAGCGCGTTGACATTGCCCGAGCCCTCCCAGATCGAGTTCAGCGGCGCCTGGCGGTAGAGCCGGGCCATGCCGTGCTCCTCGACATAGCCGTTGCCGCCGAGGCACTCCATCGCCTCCGCGACGAAGGGGGAGGTCCGCTTGCACACCCAGTACTTGCCGACCGCCACTCCCAGCCTGGTCAGCTCGGTGTCGCCCTCGTCGAGGGCGTGCGCCAGCCGCAGTCCGAGCAGCGTCGCAGCCTCCGACTCCAGCGCCAGGTCGGTGAGGACATTGCGCATGAGCGGCTGGTCGACGAGCGTCGCGCCGAAGGCCCGCCGGTGGCTCGTGTGGTGCACCGCCCGCGTGAGCGCGGCCCGCATCGTGGCCGCGGAGCCGAGGACGCAGTCCAAGCGGGTCGCCGAGACCATCTCGATGATCGTGCGGACCCCCCTTCCCTCCTCGCCGACGAGCGCCCCCCAGGTGCCGTCGAGCTCGATCTCGGAGGAGGCATTGGAGCGGTCGCCGAGCTTGTCCTTCAGGCGCTGCAGGGCGAAGGGGTTGCGGCTCCCGTCCTCGAGGACACGGGGCACGAGGAAGCAGCTCGGCGGCGCCTCGTCGGAGGTCTTGGCGAGCACGAGGAAGACATCGCTCATCGGCGCGGAGCAAAACCACTTGTGACCGGTGAGCCGGTAGGTGTCACCGGTCAGCGGCCCGCCGGGGGTGCGCACGGCGAGGGTCGAGTTGGCCCGCACGTCCGAGCCGCCCTGCTTCTCGGTCATCCCCATGCCGGCGATCGCGCCGGTCTTGGTCTGCACCTCGCGCAACCCGAAGTCGTACTGACGGGAGGCGAGCTTGCCCTCCCAGCGGGCGGCGAGCTCGGGGGAGTGGCGAAGGGCAGGGACCGCCGCGTTGGTCATGGTGATGGGACAGATGTGGCCCGGCTCGACCTGGCTCCACGTGACGAAGCCAGCGGCCCGTCGCACGTGTGCGCCACTGGACTGCGGCTGGGTCCACGGCACCGCGGTCAGACCGGCGCCGGCGGCGACGCCCATCAGCTCGTGCCACGCCGGGTCGAACTCGACCTCGTCGACGCGGTGGCCCCACTTGTCGTGGGTGACCAGCCGCGGGGTGTTGCGCTGCGCGAGATCGGCCCAGCGCTCGGCGCGTTCTGAGCCGGCCAGCTCGCCGAGGGTGGTCAGCTCGGTGACCGCCTCGCTGCGCTGCGGCCGGGGGACCCAGCGGGCCACGCCTTCGCTCAGGACCGGATCGCTCCCGAAGACGTCGTGACCGCCGTACGGCGGGACCTGGTTGCTGACCTCATGCGTGGACATGACCGCACGATACGGGCCGCTCGTCGGCGGCCGAGGGGCGGTGGTCACCTCGGGTTTGGAATCTGCGGATGCTCTGGGCTAATCTCACCCAGCGCAGGCAAGCAGCGATGTGAGCCTGCAGATTGCGGATGTAGCTCAGTTGGTAGAGCGCAACCTTGCCAAGGTTGAGGTCGCCGGTTCGAACCCGGTCATCCGCTCGGACACCACCCTCGTCGGTGGTCGAGCACCACTTGGGCGATTGGCGCAGCGGTAGCGCGCTTCCCTGACACGGAAGAGGTCACTGGTTCGATCCCAGTATCGCCCACCAGCACGATCAAGGCTCCGACGTCGCGACAGCGGCTCGGGGCCTTCGTCGTGCGCGGCCGTGGGTCCTGCAGCCCTGGTGTCAGCAGCGGCGCCACGCCGGGCGGCCCCGGTTGGGAGAGTCGCCGCTCGATGGGTTAATGTTTCTCCTCGTGCCCCACGTTGCAGACGTGACCGGGGCACATGCGGATGTAGCTCAGTTGGTAGAGCGCAACCTTGCCAAGGTTGAGGTCGCCGGTTCGAACCCGGTCATCCGCTCGCAAGGTGAGACCACCTTTGGTGGTGGAGTGGCCGAGAGGCGAGGCAACGGCCTGCAAAGCCGTCTACACGGGTTCAAATCCCGTCTCCACCTCGACCATGCAGATCACGTGCATGAGATGGGGCGATTGGCGCAGCGGTAGCGCGCTTCCCTGACACGGAAGAGGTCACTGGTTCGATCCCAGTATCGCCCACCAGATCGAAGGCCCCCGGACGTTGTCCGGGGGCCTTCGTCATACCCGCTGGTGCCCGATCGCTGACGATCTCCTGACGAGGAGTTCACCCGCCGCAGCTCCTCTCGACGAGCGAGCGGGTGTCCGGCGGCCTAGCGTGGACACGTCCGCGTATCAGCGCTCCAGGGGAGACAGACGTGCCGCACGATGCAGGGGTCAACCGTCGCACGATGCTCCGGGGAGGCGCGGCTCTCGCGCTGGCCGGCGGCGCGACAGCGATCGGCGGGGGCGCCGCTCACGCCCTCCGGGACGGCCACGGCCTGACCGTCGTCGACAGCAACGAGTCCGTCGCTCGCCTGCGGTACTACCGCTTCAGGACTGACGCGATCGCGTGGAACCCGGCGATCAATGTGATCCTTCCTGACGGCTACCACACGAGCAGCAAGCGCTACCCGGTCATGTACTTCCTGCACGGTGGCCAGCAGGATTTCCGCGCCTACGACCAGTGGCTCGTCTCCGCCAGCGCCCACAAGGACGTCATCATCGTCGTGCCCGACGGTGGAGCCGCCGGCTGGTACTCCAACCCGGTGAGCAGCAACAACGGTGCGCACAACTGGGAGACCTTCCACATCGCCCAGGTCATCCCGTGGATAGATGCCAACTTCCGCACGTATGCGGAGTACGACGGGCGAGCGGTCGCCGGCTTCTCGATGGGTGGCTTCGGTGCGCTGAAGTACGCGGCCAAGTACTACGGCCACTTCGCCTCGGTCAGCAGCCACTCCGGACCGGCGAGCATCCGCCGCGACAGCGGCTTGGTGGCGCACTGGGCCAACCTGTCGTCCGCCGTCGTGGAGCTGGCCGGCGGCACGATCTACGGCGCGCCCCTGTGGGACGAGCGGCGGGTCTCCGCCGACAACCCGGTGGAGCGCATCCCGAGCTACCGCAACAAGCGGGTCTTCCTGGCCGCCGGCACGCACCCTGACCCGATCAACCTCTTGGACGTCGCCAACGAGACCCAGGTCCTCGCTGGTCAGCGAGAGTTCCGCGCCGCCCTGCACACGGCTGGCATCTCCTTCGAGTCCCACGAGCGCGACCGCGGTCACCTGGTGGAGTACGACCTCCTGCGGCAGGACATCAACGGCGTGATCCGTCGCCTGCGCAAGGCCTGACGGCCGACCGGACTACTTCGCAGCGACACGCACCAGCTTGCGGTTGACGAACTCGTTCATCCCGTCCGAGGCGAGCTCCCGCCCGTAGCCGGAGCGCTTGACCCCGCCGAAGGGCAGCCCCGGCATGGTCGTGCCGTGCTCGTTGACATACGCCATACCCACGTCCAGCCGGGCAGCCACCTCGGCGGCCTTGTGCGGATCGTCGCTCCACACCGAGCCGGACAGACCGAAGGGGGAGGAGTTGGCCTGCTCGAGCGCGGCGTCGACGTCGGTCATCCGGTAGACCATCACCACGGGCCCGAAGAGCTCCTCGTCCCAGGCGCGCATGTCAGGAGTGATGCCGGTGATGACCGTCGGTGCGTAGAAGGCTCCCGCACGGTCCAGCGGGTGGCCTCCGGTGTGGATCGTCGCTCCCTTGCCGGCGGCGTCCTGCACCTGCTCGTCGAGGTCGTCCCGGGCCTCGACGGAGGACATCGGCCCCATGCGGGTGGCCTCGTCCAGCGGGTCGCCGACCGGCGTCGCCTCCACGTGACGGGTCAACGCTGCGACGAACTCATCATGGATCTCGTCCGCCACGAACATCCGCTTGGGGGAGTTGCAGGCCTGTCCCGCGTTGGACAGGCGGGCTCGCGCGGCCGTCCTGGCCATGGCGTCCACGTCGGCGGCATCGAGCACCAGCATGGCGTCGGAGCCGCCGAGCTCGAGCACGGACTTGGTGAGGTTCTTGCCGGCGACCTCTGCCACGGATGCTCCCGCAGCCTCACTGCCGGTGAGCGAGACACCCTGGACCCGCGGGTCGGCGATCACGTCGGGGATGATGCTGCTCGATGCGAAGAGGTTGATGTACGCGCCGTCCGGCAGCCCGGCCTGGAGGAGGACCTCCTCCATGAGCGACGCCGAGGCGGCACAGATCCCTGCGTGCTTCAGCACGATCGTGTTGCCGAGCATCAGGTTGGGCGCCGCGAACCTCGACACCTGGTAGTACGGGTAGTTCCACGGCATGACGCCGAGCAGGACGCCGACGGGCTCCTTGCGCACGACGCTGCGCAGCGCACCCTGCGCCCCGAGATCCTCCTCAGCGAGCAGCTCGGGGCCGTGGTCGGCGTACCAGCGGTAGATCGACCCCGCGAGCCGCACCTCTCCCTTCGCCTCCTTGATGGGCTTGCCCATCTCGACGGCGATCGCCCGGGCCAGCTCGTCCGCGCGCTCGTCGTACAGGTCTGCAGCACGGCGCAGGACCTGGGCACGCTCGTCGGCCGATTGCTCGCGCCACTGCGCGTGGGCGCGGTGCGCCCGGTCCACTGCCGCGAGGGCACCGGCCCGGTCGACCTCGTCGAAGGTGCGCTCGATCTCACCAGTGGTGGGGTTCTGCGTGCGGTAGTTCGACATGGAGTCCTCTCCTGGGCGGTGTCGACGGTCCCCGAGGCACTACCCGACCTCCTGCGGCCCATGCACGCGTCCATCCGTCTGACGGCGTCGTGTGTGGCGACACGGAGAGTGGGTAGGGGCCCCTCATGACACGACATGTTTTCGTCCTGGGCCTGACCCCCATGCAACGAGAAGAGCTGGGCACCGTCCACCAGAGCGGTGAGCTGCAGTTCCACGACCTGCTCGACCACGAGGCCCTGGTCGGGACCGAGGAGATCGACTTCGACGCACTGCTCGACCGGGCGCGCGCCCAGCTCGATGCCTTCGACGGGAGCGTCGACGCCATCGTCAGCCACTGGGACTTCCCGACCTCTGTGCTCGGGCCCGTGCTGGCCGCTGAGCGTGGACTGCCCGCGCCGTCGCTGACGAGCCTGCTCAAGTTGGAGCACAAGTACTGGAGTCGGCTCGAGCAGCGTCAGGCCGTGCCGGAGGTCGTCCCAGGCTTCGTGGCCTTCGACCCCTTCGCCGAGGACGCCGCCGAGCAGATCGACCTGGACTTCCCCTACTGGGTCAAGCCGATCAAGGGCCACTCATCCAACCTCGGGTTCGAGATCCGCGACGACAGCGACCTGCTGGCGGCGCTGGAGGAGATCCGCGCCGAGATCACCGACGTCGGTGACGCCTTCGACCAGGTGCTGGAGCGGGTGGACCTCCCCGAGGAGCTGCAGGGGCTCGGCGGGTCGGCCTGCCTCGCCGAGGAGATCATCACCGGTACGCAGTTCGCGCCCGAGGGCAGCGTGTCCGCCGGCCGGTTCGCCGTCCACGGGGTCGTCGACATGCTCAAGAGCGAGAGCGGCCTGAGCATCGAGCAGATTGACTACCCGGCAGCGACGGTGCCGGAGCACGTCCAGGACAAGGCGCGCGAGATCACCGGACGCCTTCTGGAGCACATCGGCTTCGACGACGGGTGCTTCAACTCCGAGTTCATGTGGGACGAGGAGCGGGAGGAGCTGCGCATCATCGAGGTCAACACCCGGATCTCCCAGTCGCACAGCGAGATGTTCGCCCTCGTCGACGGTCGGTCCAACCACCAGGTGGCCGTGGACGTCGCGCTGGGGCAAACACCCCGGATGCCGAAGGGGAAGGGTGACCTCACGGTCGCCACCCAGTACGTGGTCGCCCACGAGGGCGACGCGATCGTCCGGGCGATCCCCGACGCCTCGGTGCTCGAGCAGATCGCCGAGCGATACCCCGGCACCAAGGTCACCTTCCCCGTCGCGGTGGGGGACCGGCTCTCCGAGCTCCCGCACCAGGACTCCTACCGCTACCTGCTGGCCATCGTCTATGTCGGAGCACCCGACCGGGAGAGCCTGCGCCAGCGGATCGACGACATCGAGCAGATGCTGCAGTTCGACCTCGAGGACTGCGACGAAGGGAGCGCCTGAGCCCATGACGGCCACCATCGACACCGAGATCATCCACGAGGTCGAGACGGAGGAAAATGTCTTCATCCCCCTCCGTGACGGACAGCGTGTGGCCGCGCGTCTGTGGCGCCCGGCGGGAGAGGTCGGTCCGCTCCCGGCGGTCCTGGAGTACATCCCCTACCGCAAGCGTGACCTGACCCGCGGTCGCGATGCCGTCAACCACCCCTACATCGCCGCCCACGGCTACGTGTGCGTGCGCGTGGACCTGCGGGGGAGCGGGGACTCCGACGGGGTGCTCGTCGACGAGTACCGCGAGCAGGAGCTGCAGGACGCCGAGGACGTCATCGCCTGGCTGGCCGAGCAGGACTGGTGCGACGGCAAGGTCGGGATGATGGGCATCTCCTGGGGCGGCTTCAACAGCCTGCAGGTCGCCGCGCGACAGCCCCCTGCGCTCAAGGCGATCGTGAGCGCGTCGGCGACCGAGGACCTCTACGTCGACAACATGCACTACATGGGCGGCGCGCTGCTCGGGGACAACCTCTCCGAGGCGACGGTCATGCTCGCCTTCAACAGCCTCCCGCCCGACCCCGCGATCGTCGGGGACGCCTGGCGCGAGATGTGGCTGGAGCGGCTGCGCGGCAGCGGCCTGTGGCTCGACACCTGGCTGAGCCACCAGCGGCGCGACGAGTACTGGCGGCCGGCGTCGGTCAGCGAGGACTACTCCGCGATCCAGTGCCCCGTCATGGCCGTCGGAGGATGGGCGGACGGCTACACCAACGCCATCTTCCGTCTGCTCGAGCACCTCGAGGTGCCCTGCCACGGACTCATCGGCCCGTGGGGCCACAAGTACCCGCACCTCGGGGTGCCCGGACCGGCCATCGGTTTCCTGCAGGAGCTCGTCCGGTGGTGGGACCACTGGCTCAAGGACAAGGACACCGGGATCGACGAGGACCCCGTGCTGCGTGCCTGGATGCAGGACAGCGTCCCCCCGAGAGCCTCCTACGAGGAACGCCCCGGGCGCTGGGTCGCCGAGGACCAGTGGCCCTCGCCACGCATCGACGAGAGGGAGTTCCGGCTGACCCGGGCCAACCTGGCCGAGGGCGGCCAGGGTGATGAGGGCATCGCGCCCATCACCCTGAGGTCACCGCTCAGCGTGGGCATGTTCGCCGGCAAGTGGGCGTCCTACGCGGCCGTGCCGGACCTGCCCTACGACCAGCGCGAGGAGGATGGCGGAGCACTCGTCTGGGAGAGCGAGCCACTCACCGAGCACACCGACGTCTTCGGTCTGCCGTGTCTGGACGTCACGCTGTCGGCTGACCAGCCGGTGGCGCAGGTGGCTGTCCGCCTGTCCGATGTCGCCCCGTCCGGGGAGGCGACGCGCATCACCTACGGCGTCCTCAACCTCACCCACCGCACGTCGAGCACCCACCCCGAGCCGCTCGTGCCGGGGCAGCGCTACGACGTCCGGGTGCCGCTCAACGGCGTGGCCCACTCCCTGCCGGAAGGGCACCGGCTGCGGCTGTCGGTGTCGACGTCCTACTGGCCGCTGGTCTGGCCGGCGCCGAGGGCCGCCGAGCTGACGATCCATCCTGCGGAGAGCACTGTGCGGATCCCGGTCCGGCCACGGCAGGACGATGACGAGAGAGCTTCCCCCTTCCACGAGCCGGCCATGGCGCCGGAGCTGGAGGCGACGGTCCTCGAGCCGAGCGTGCACGACTGGCGGGTCACGCGCGACCTGGCGACCGATGTCTCGACGCTGGAGATCGTCAACGACCAGGGCGCCTTCCGCATCGAGGAGACCGGGACGGTCATCCGCCGCTCGACGACGGAGTGGTACTCCTTCCGCTGGGACGACGTCACGTCCGTGCGGGGGGAGACGCGCACCGTGCGGCGGATCGAGCGCGACGACTGGCGTACCGAGGTCGTCACGAGCACGGTCCTCACGTGCACCGAGGAGGACTTCATCATCCGCGCCGACCTCGACGCCTACGAGCTGGACGACGCGCGGGGCCACCGTCGCGTCCACGCCGAGAGCTGGGACCGGGTCATCCCCCGGGATCTCGTCTGAGACCAAGGAGCCATCATGACCTCGCTGTGGCGTGCATCCCGCGCACCCATCACCTCCGACGATCCGGTGGAGCGGTGCAACGACGTGGTCGTCGGTGCCGGCATCACGGGTCTGGTCACCGCACTCCTGCTCGCTCGAGCAGGCCGCGACGTCGTCGTGCTGGAGGCACGCGATGCCGGTGCGGTCACGACAGGGCACAGCACCGCCAAGGTGTCCTTGCTGCAGGGCACGCGGTACTCGCAGCTGCTGAGGCACCAGTCCGAGGACGTGGTGGCCGGCTACGTGGAGGGCAACCGCGAGGGACGTGACTGGCTGCTGCGCTACTGCGACGAGCAGGACGTGGCCTACCAGAACCGCTCCGCAGTGACCTACGCAGCGGACTCCGGCCGCGGGCTCGAGCAGGCCAGGGCTGAGCTCGAGGCAGCCTCCCGCATGGGCCTGCCCGTGCGCTGGGCCGAGGAGCTGCCTGTGCCCTTCGAGCACGCGGGCGGCGTGGTGCTCGACGACCAGGCGCAGCTCGACCCGATGGAGCTCCTCGAGGCCCTCGTCGACGACCTGCGCGCGCACAGCGGGCGCCTCGTGACGGGGGCCAGGGTCACCGGTATGGGACAGTCCCTGCGTCCGGTGGTCCAGCACACGCGGGGCCGTACCCGCTGCGACCAGGTCGTGCTCGCCACCGGGACACCAGTGCTCGACCGGGGCGGCTACTTCGCCAAGCTGAGCGTCTCGCGCTCCTACGCGCTTGCCTTCGACCACCCGAGCCCGCCGGAGATGATGCTGATCTCGGCGGGCGGATCGACCCGCTCGGTGCGCGACGCACCAGGGCCCCGACTGCTCGTCGGCGGTGACGGACATGCGACCGGCCGCGTCCGCTCCGAGCGGGAGCACCTCGATCATCTGCGTGACTGGACGGCCACCCACTTCCCGGACGCCGTGGAGACCCATGCCTGGTCGGCGCAGGACTACCGCTCGCACGACGGCTTCCCCTTCGTCGGGACGATGCCGCGCGGGCTCGGCCAGGTGCACGTCGCCACCGGCTTCGACAAGTGGGGTATGACCAACGGCGTGGCAGCCGCCCTCGACCTCAGCGCGAGCATCCTCGGCAGTCAGATGCCCTGGTCGCGGCCGATCCACCGGCGCATCAGCCGGCCGGCGGCGGTGGCCCGCCTCATCGGCATCAACGCCCGTGTCGGGATGAGCATCGTCACCAGGACGGCGGGGGTCGCGCTCCACCCGTTGCAGCCGGGGTCCCCGGCGGAGGGCGAAGGGGAGGTCGGCCGCCGCGGCGTCGTCCCCGTCGCACGCTCGACGGTCGACGGACGCACCTGCGCGGTCTCGGCGTTGTGCACCCATCTCGGTGGCGTGGTCGAGTGGAACGACGCCGAGCAGAGCTGGGACTGCCCCTTGCACGGTTCCCGCTTCGCCCCCACGGGAGAGGTGATCGAGGGACCGGCGGCGCAACCGCTGCCCGCCCGGCGCATGCCGGACGCCGAGCAGGGGTAGTCCGGCATCCCCCTTCGATCCACCAGGAGAGACCATGAGCGCCGCCAAGAAGCCCCACGACGACATCCCTGTCCCCGGCTCACCGGGCTCGGGCACACCGACGGTCGAGGAACCGACCACGCCGCACGAGCCACTGCCGCCCTCGCCG
Organism: Janibacter limosus NBRC 16128; assembly: GCF_001570985.1. Lineage (GTDB taxonomy): Bacteria > Actinomycetota > Actinomycetes > Actinomycetales > Dermatophilaceae > Janibacter > Janibacter limosus. The sequence continues at coordinate 36,458 of NZ_BCSS01000031.1, forward strand.
GACCAACGTCCGGTCGCTCACATCTCGCCGACGGGACGTCCGAGCGGCGCAGAGGGGGACCGCGCGCAGGCGGGAGCCTTCCTCACGACCGCCCAGGGTGCCCGGCTGCGCGACACCGACCACTCGCTCACGGCCGGTGAGCGTGGGCCGACCCTCCTCCAGGACCACCACCTGCGGGAGAAGATCACGCACTTCGACCACGAGCGCATCCCCGAGCGGGTCGTGCACGCGCGCGGTGCGGCCGCCCACGGCACCTTCATTGGGTATGGCACCGGAGTCGGGGTCTGCCGTGCCGCGTTCCTCGGTGACGGGGTGGAGACGCCGGTCTTCACGCGCTTCTCGACCGTCGTCGGCTCTCGTGGATCGGCGGACGCGGTCCGCGACACCCGCGGCTTCGCGACGAAGTTCTACACCTCCGAGGGCACCTTCGACCTCGTCGGCAACAACATCCCGGTCTTCTTCATCCAGGACGCGATCAAGTTCCCCGACATCGTCCACGCAGCCAAGCCCCACCCGGACCGGGAGATCCCGCAGGCCCAGAGCGCGCACGACACGTTCTGGGACTTCGTCTCCCTGCACACCGAGGCCCAGCACCACGCGATCTGGCAGATGTCCGACCGCGCCATCCCGCGGTCCTACCGGATGATGGAGGGTTTCGGCATCCACACCTTCCGCCTCGTCAACGAGGCGGGGGAGACGAGCTTGGTGAAGTTCCACTGGAAGCCCAAGCTCGGGGTGCACTCCCTCGTGTGGGACGAGGCACAGCTGGTCAACGGCGCCGATCCGGACTTCCACCGCCGGGACCTCGCCGACGCGATCGAGGCCGGGGCCTTTCCCGAGTGGGAGCTCGGCATCCAGGTCATGCCCGACAGCGAGGACCAGACCCATGAGGGCATCGACCTGCTCGACCCGACCAAGATCGTGCCCGAGGAGCTCGTGCCGGTCCAGCCGATCGGCAGGCTGCAGCTGAACGCCAACCCCACCAACTACTTCGCCGAGACCGAGCAGGTCGCCTTCCACCCCGGCCACCTCGTGCCAGGTATCGACGTCACCGACGACCCGCTGCTTCAGGGTCGCCTCTTCTCGTACCTGGACACGCAGATCAGCCGGCTCGGCGGACCCAACTTCGGCCAGATCCCGATCAACCGACCGCATGCGCCCGTCAACGACATGCTGCGCGACGGCATGCACCAGACCGCCGACCACGGTGGCGTCGCGCCCTACCGTCCCAACTCGCTGGACGGAGGATGCCCCTTCCACGCCGGGACCGAGGACGGTGCGCTGATCGAGGTGCCGCAGATCGTGTCGGGACCGAAGTCGCGGGAGGCCGCTGCCTCCTTCGCCGACCACTTCAGCCAAGCCCGTCTCTTCTGGCTCAGCCTGACCCCGACGGAGCAGGACCACGTGGTCTCGGCCTACACCTTCGAGCTGGGGCGCTGCTACGAGCAGGCCGTTCGTGAGCGCCAGGTCGCGTGCCTCGCCCAGATCGATGCTGAGCTGGCCGAGCGGGTGGCCCAGGGGCTCGGGCTCCCGTCGCCCGAGGCGCAGGAGGTCGCAGACGCCCAGCCGAGCCCGGCACTGTCGCAGCTCGGCAGGGAGTGGCCGATCGACGGGCGCACGGTCGGCATCGTGGTCGACGAGTCCACTGACCTCGCAGAGCTCTCCCAGGTGCGCGCGGCGATCCACGAGGCCGGCCTCGTCCCCTTGGTCATCGCCCCGGTCGGCGGGACGCTGGGCAGCGGCAAGCAGGCCGTCCCGGTGCAGCGCACGCTCCTCACCGCGCGGTCGGTCGAGTACGACGCCCTCCTGCTGGTCGGCGCACCCGATGCGACGGCGGATCCCCAGTCGGGCACGGACGCTCGGGCCTTCGACCCGTCCGGAGGATCGGCAGGCACCGCGATCGACCCGCGGCTGCAGCTGCTCGTCGCAGAGACCTATCGGCACGGCAAGGCCATCGGCGCCTGGTCACGAGGAGCTGATGCACTTGCGGCCCTGGCCGCGGGCGGGGCTCCCGGCGTCGTCCTCGGGGAGGACGCCACCGACGTCATCGGTCAGCTGTTGACGTTGCTCGCAGGCCACCGGGTCTGGGAGCGGCTCGCCCCGACAGAGTGAGCCGGGACCCTCGCTGGAGGGTTCGTCCCGTCGCCCCCGGAGGAGCCACCTCCCCGGAGGAGCCACCTCCCCGGGGGCGACGTCGTGCATCCTCACTCACCGGGGGACGGAGCGGTGAGGACCTCGTCGAGCAAGTCGACGATGCTCCGGGTGCTGTTGATGAGCGCACCGTAGACGGGCCAGGCAACCTCCGGCAGGTCCTCGCGCGACATCTCCTCGGTCAGGACCTGGAGGCGCGGTTGCAGACTCGGCAGACCGCGCTCCGGCGCGGCCACGCGGTCGCCGAGATCGTGCAGGAGCGGGATCCACGTGGCGCGGAAGTGCTCGTCCCAACGATCCGGTGCGACCTGTGCGTGCTGCACCGTGCGCGCGATCGCGCGAGCCTGCGTGAAGCCCTCGTCGATGCGCAGGAGGAAGGTCTCGTACCCGCGGGGGTCGAGCTGTCGCGACCGTCGACGGGGGTTGCCGCGGCGTGCCTCGCGAGTGTGCCGCAGGAGCTCCCAGGCGCGGCCGATGCGCTCGTCCGCCTGGCGGGAGTGGTCGATCCACCCGCCAGGATCGACGTCCCCAGCCTGGCGGAGGCCGACAGCGATGTTGCGCAGGAGGTCTCCGAGCTGGCTGCACAGGGCGTCCACCTCGCGCCGGGCCAGACGGTCGTCGAGGGGGGCGAGCACGATCAGGTTGACGAGGACGCCCAAGGCAAGACCCACACCGGTGCAGATCACACGGTCGAGCAGCACCGGCCCCTGCTCGGCCTGCCCCGCGGTGATGACGAAGAGTGCGGTGGTCGCCACTGTGCTGCCCTCCTCGCGGATCGGACGCAACCGGCCGAGCAGCATGCCGCCCAGGAGGGCCAGCCCCAAGGCCGTCGGTGACTGCCCGACCACCTCGACGGCAAGGTACGACAGGAAGATCCCGGCCAGCGAGGCGATGACGACCTGGACCCCGCGGGTGAAGGAGCGGTAGACCGTGGCGTGCACCGTCAGCAAGGCGGTCCACGGAGCCATGAAGGATTCCTGCAGACCGAGCAGGTGTGCGGCGACGATCCACGCCAGGACCGCCGCCAGGACGGCCTTGACGATCTGCGTCAGGTCCGAACGGGTGCGCGGCGACCGGAGCGGGGGGACGAGCGATGTCGCCCGGGCACGGGTCCGGTCACGCCACTCGGCGCCTTGCCGGGTGATCCGGCCTGTCTGCATGATCGCGTCTCCTTGGGTCGGCGCACCGAACGATCTACCCGTCGGCGGTGCTTGCATGCAGCGGTTTGCGGTCCCGGGTGACGGGTACGCCCCCGGCATGAAGGCACTGGTACTGAACTGCACCCTGAAGTCCTCGCCCGAGCCGTCGAACACCCAGGCCCTCGCCGATGTCGTGATCTCTGCGCTGAAGGAGCGGAAGGTCTCGGTGAGCGTCCAACGCGTCGTCGACCACTCGGTGCCTGTCGGGGTGGAGACCGACATGGGACCCGGGGACGAGTGGCCGGCCATCCACGCGCAGGTCCTCGACAGCGACATCTTGGTCATCGCCACACCGACCTGGCTCGGTCAGCCGTCCAGCGTCTCGAAGGTCGTGCTGGAGAGGCTCGACGCGATGATCTCCGAGACCCGCGACGACGGCACTCCCGTCGCGTACAGCAAGGTTGCCGGAGTGGTCGTCACGGGCAACGAGGATGGTGCGCACCACGTCATCGCAGAGGTGGCCGGCGCCCTCGGCGACATCGGGTTCACGGTGCCCGGTCAGGCGTGGACGTACTGGAACAAGGGTCCGGGGCCCGGACCGTCGTACATGGAGACCGACCACGGGCACGAGTGGTCGGCGCGCACCGGTCGCACGATGGCGGCGAATCTCGTGGCCGTCGCCACCGCCCTGCGCGAGCACCCTGTCCCAGCGCCGCCGAGCTGATCGACTGGGTCAGCCCCCAAGCTGCAGACCGTCGACGACGCCCTGCGCCACGTCGCGCAGCTTGGTGTTGGTCTCGTTGGACCGCCGTCGCAGCACCTCGAAGGCTCGGTTGAGGCTCAGTCCGTACCGCTCCATGAGGATGCCCTGCGCCGCGCCGATGATCAGCCGGTTCTGCAGCGCGCTGCGCAGGCCGGTGATCTCCCTCGCCTGCAGGAGGGCGACCGAGGCCAGACGGGCGTAGACGATCGACCGGTCGATCGCGTCGGTGTCGAAGCCGTCCAGCTCTCGGGAGTACATGTTGAGGCAGGCGAAGTAGGGGCTGTCCACGGCCAAGCGCACGCTCAGCGAGGACCGCACGCCCTCCGCGCGGGCGGCATCGGTCCAGCGGGGCCACCGCACCTCCGTGGCCGTGTCGGGGACCGAGGCGATCTCGTGGTCGTCGAGCACGGTCAGGCACGGTCCCTCGCCGAGGTCGAACTGCAGGTCGTCGACACGCGAGGCGAGGGCATCGGTGGTCGCAGCCACCTCGACCACGTCGCCCCGACGGACGAAGACGCTGCACATGTCGCACCCGGGCACGTGCAGGACGGCTTGGTCCACGACCTGCTGGAGGGTGTAGATCTCCTCGGTCTCCGTCGACAGCTGCTCGACGATGCGCGCAAGCTCCACGTCCTTCATCACAAGCACTCCTCGTCGTGGGGACCCATCCGGCCCAAGTGTCGTCCACCGACGTGGTGATGTGCCAACCGCCCCTAGTGGGTGGTCCAGTGAGCGCGCAGTCGCAGCTCGTCGGGCGACGTCAGTGCGACGCCGAGCTCCACGGGCGGTCCGGCCAGCAGCATGTGCCGGGAGGTGGGGACGACGAGCCGTCCTCTGACCTCGATCGACACGTTGACGGGCACCGTGCGGTACCGGGGTCGCATGCCGGCAACCCGCACGACCAACCACTGCACGGCGCCGCTGCGGGCGTCGGCGAGCACGTCCGCGACCACGCCGAGCGTCCGTCCGTCGGTGGAGTGCACGCGGCGGCCCAGGTAGCGGCACAGCGCGCGACTCGTCCCTTCGTCCGGCACAACCATCTGCTTGCCCTTCATCCGAGGTTGTTGTCATGTCGCTTGCCAGCGGCTCGCCCGGACGCTACCCG
>NZ_BCSS01000032.1 GCF_001570985.1 Janibacter limosus NBRC 16128
TCGGCTCGCCCGCCGGCAGGTCCTCCTCGCTCGGGCCGACCGGGCCCGAGGTGATGACCGTGGTCGACGTGCCCTCGGCGCCCAGGTGCGCCTCAGCGGCGAAGTCGCCCCAGACGAAGGAGAACTTCGCGCCGGAGTCGGTGTAGAAGTACTCGATCTCCTGACCCTTGAGCAGCGGGTTCATCGGCACGACGATGCCGCCGGCGAGCAGCGTCCCGTAGAAGAGGATCGGGAAGGCCGGGACATTGGGCAGGATCAGCGAGACCCGGTCGCCGGGCTGCAGACCGGCAGCGCGCAGGGCGCCAGCCGTCTTGGCGGCGAGACCGTGCAGTTGCGCATAGGTCAGCTCGGCGTCATCGAGCTTGATCGCCACCGCGTCAGGGTGAGCTTGGGCGGTGGTGACCAGATTGGTCGCCAGGTTGGTCATCGTCGACTACTCCTTGGTAGGCCAGCGGGGTGTGGTGGCAATCTCTCACGGCCGCGCCCCGGAGCGGAAGGGGGTGACGCCACGACCCGCGGTGTCGGCAGCCTGCGGCAGGATGGTCGCGTGAGCGAGATCCCCGACGACGCCCGACACGCATGGACCGACTTGGCCGAGCAGGCCACGGCGGCCCAGTTCGCCTACCACGTCAAGGATGCGCCGACGATCAGCGACGCCGAGTACGACCGGCTGATCCGTGGCCTGCAGGAGCTCGAGGAGGCGCACCCCGCCCTGCGCACGCCCGACTCGCCGACGCAGACGGTCGGCGGCGCGGTCTTCTCCACCGACTTCACCGCGGTCGACCACCTCGAGCGGATGCTCAGCCTCGACAACGCCTTCGACGGTGACGAGCTGCTCGACTGGGCGCGCCGCGTGGAGCAGGAGGTGAGCGGATTCCACTACCTGTGCGAGCTCAAGATCGACGGCCTGGCGATCAACCTCCTCTACGAAGGGGGCAAGCTCACCCGCGCGTTGACGCGCGGCGACGGCCGCACCGGTGAGGACGTGACGATGAATGTCCGCACCATCGCTGGCATCCCCACCCGCCTCGACGACAGCGAGCACCCGGTGCCCGACCTCGTCGAGGTCCGCGGCGAGGTCTTCTTCCGGCTCGAGGACTTCGCCGAGCTCAACGCCGGCCTCGTCGAGGCGGGCAAGGCTCCCTTCGCCAACCCGCGCAACTCGGCCGCCGGGTCGCTGCGGCAGAAGGACCCTCGGGTCACGGCCCGCCGCCCGCTGCACATGCTCGTGCACGGCATGGGCCGGCGCGAGCGCTTCGACATCGACAGCCAGAGCCACGCCTACGAGCTGATGGCCAGCTGGGGGCTGCCGACCTCCCCGCACTACCGGGTCCTCGACTCGATGACGCAGGTGCGCGAGCTCATCGCCGAGGTGGAGCGCCAGCGCCACGAGTACGACCACGAGATCGACGGTGTGGTGGTCAAGGTCGACGAGATCGCCGTGCAGCGCCGCCTCGGCACCACCTCGCGGGCGCCTCGCTGGGCCATCGCGTGGAAGTACCCGCCCGAGGAGGTCAACACCACGCTCCTCGACATCCAGGTCAACGTCGGGCGCACGGGGCGGGTGACCCCCTTCGGCGTGATGGAGCCGGTCACGGTCGCCGGCTCGACGGTCTCCCTCGCGACGCTGCACAACGGCCACGAGGTCAAGCGCAAGGGCGTGCTCATCGGCGACACGATCGTCCTGCGCAAGGCCGGCGACGTCATCCCCGAGATCCTCGGGCCCGTCGTCGAGCTACGCGACGGCACCGAGCGGGAGTTCGTCATGCCGACCCACTGCCCGTCCTGCGGCACCGAGCTCGGCCAGCAGAAGGAGGGCGACAAGGACATCCGCTGCCCCAACTCGCGCACCTGCCCGAGCCAGTTGCGTGAGCGGCTCTCGTCGCTCGCCGGTCGTGGGGCCTTCGACATCGAGGCGCTGGGGTGGGAGGGGGCCGTCGGGCTCCTCGACTCGGGCGTGCTGACCGACGAGGGCGGTCTCTTCGGCCTCACCGCGCAGGACATCGCGCGCGTGCCGCTCTTCACCCGGACGGCGAAGAAGACCGACCCGGAGGATGCCGTGCACGACGGGCGGGTCCTGTCGGCCAACGGCGCCAAGCTCGCCGAGCACCTGCAGCAGGCCAAGCAGCAGCCGCTGTGGCGGGTGCTCGTCGCGCTGTCGATCCGCCACGTCGGGCCGACCGCCGCGCGGGCCCTGGCCCAGCACTTCGGCTCGATCGCCGCGATCCGTGAAGCCGACGAGGAGGCGCTCGCCGACGTCGAGGGCGTCGGGCCGACCATCGCGGCGTCCGTGCGCGAGTGGTTCGACGGCGAGGGCAATGACTGGCACCGCGGCATCGTCGAGCAGTGGGCCGCGGACGGCGTGCGCATGGAGGACGAGCGCGACGAGTCGATCACGCAGACGCTCGAGGGCGTCACCGTCGTCGTCACCGGCTCGCTCGAGCGCTACTCCCGTGACAGTGCCAAGGAGGCGATCCTCGCGCGGGGCGGCAAGGCCTCGGGCTCGGTGAGCAAGAAGACGCACTGGGTCGTCGTCGGTGACAACGCCGGCACCAAGGAGGCCAAGGCGCGCGAGCTGGGTCGCCCGATCCTCACCGAGGACGAGTTCACCGAGCTCCTCGAGACCGGGACCGTGGCGCGCTTCGCCGAGGCCGCGTCCGAGGCTGATGCTGAGGACGAGTCCTGACCGGGACCGGCGGACCACCGGCGTCGGACTCTCCCTTCGGCAGTCCGCTCGCGGTCTGGTTGAGCCGGCACTACCGGACCCAGGGCGCGCCCCGGGCCCACGAGTGGGAGGGCGAGCGGGGGGTCGCCCTCCCACTGAAGCCGCCACCGAGCCACCTCGGGGTCGACCCGAAGGCCACGCTGGATGTCCTGCGACGGTTGCACCTCGACCCCGCGCTGCGCGCACGGCTGGCGACGGACGACGGACCCGGCATCTTCACCGAGGTGACAGGGAGCAGGAGAGAGACATGAGCTCTGGCATCGATCGAGCCACCGTGCAGTGGTACATCGACTCGGCGCTGGCCAAGCTGCTCGCGCGAGCGGACGAGCTGGACGAGGCCGGGGGAGCCGAGCTGCTGTGCCGCCGGCCCGACGTCGAGGGGGCCAACAGCGTCTACGCCCTGATCGTCCACTGCTGCGGCGTGCTGGAGCGGTGGGGCGGCGAGACGATCGCGGGGCGATCGATCTCCCGCGACCGGGCCGCAGAGTTCACCGCGAGCGGGACTCTCGAGCAGCTCGAGGCGATCGTCGCCGCCCAGCGAGGGCGCTGGGTGCAGGATCTCGCCGACTTCGAGGCTGACGCGACCCCGCGCGGACCGGACGGCCGGGATGAGGGCGATCCCGAGCCGATCACGCAGGGTTTCGTCGCGCTGCACGTCATCGAGGAGCTCTTCCAGCACCTCGGGCACGTCGATCTGAGCGTCGATCTGGTGCGGGGGCGTTGAGGGACACACGCGCCGCTGTCGCCGTGAGGCTCTGTGCACGACTACCGTCGGGGGTGTGAGTGACGACAGTGTGACGACCCCAGAGCCCGACCAGCAGTCCTTCGCCGACCTCGGCCTCGACGAGCGCGTGGTGCGCGCCCTCAAGGACATCGGCTACGAGACGCCCTCCCCGATCCAGGCGGCGACCATCCCCGCGCTGCTCGAGGGACGCCACGTCGTGGGGCTCGCCCAGACCGGCACGGGCAAGACTGCGGCCTTCGCCCTGCCGATCCTGAGCCGGCTGGACGTCAAGCAAAAGCTGCCCCAGGCCCTGATCCTCGCGCCCACCCGTGAGCTCGCGCTCCAGGTCTGCGAGGCGATCGAGAAGTACGCGTCCCGGATGCCGGGCGTGCGGGTCCTGCCCGTCTACGGCGGTCAGGGCTACGGCGTGCAGCTGAGCGCCCTGCGGCGCGGCGTGCACATCGTCGTCGGTACCCCCGGGCGCATCATGGACCACCTCGACAAGGGCACGCTCGACCTGTCCGAGCTGCGCTTCCTCGTGCTCGACGAGGCCGACGAGATGCTCAAGATGGGCTTCGCCGAGGACGTCGAGACGATCCTCGCCGACACCCCGGACGACAAAAATGTCGCGCTCTTCTCCGCGACGATGCCCTCGCAGATCCGCCGCATCTCCAAGAAGTACCTCACGGACGCGCTCGAGATCACGGTGGAGCGCAAGACCGCGACGGCGCCCAACATCACCCAGCGCTACCTCTTCGTCTCCTACCCGCAAAAGGTCGACGCGCTGACGCGGATCCTCGAGGTGGAGAACTTCGAGGGCATGATCGTCTTCGTCCGGACCAAGAACGAGACCGAGACTCTGGCAGAAAAGTTGCGGGCACGTGGTTTTTCGGCCGCAGCCATCAACGGCGACGTGGTGCAGGCGCAGCGTGAGCGGACCGTCTCCCAGCTGAAGTCCGGCAAGCTCGACATCCTCGTCGCGACCGATGTCGCCGCCCGCGGGCTCGACGTCGAGCGGATCAGCCACGTCGTCAACTACGACATCCCGACCGACACCGAGTCCTATGTGCACCGCATCGGCCGCACGGGCCGGGCCGGGCGCTCGGGTGACGCGATCTCCTTCGTCACCCCGCGTGAGCGCCACCTGCTCAAGGCGATCGAGAAGGCGACCCGCACGACGCTCGTCGAGATGCCGCTGCCGTCCCCCGAGGACGTCAACGCCACCCGGCTGGGCCGCTTCGACGACAAGATCACGGCCGCGTTGGCCTCCAGCGACCTCGCGGACTTCCGTGGTGTCGTCGCCCACTACGTGGCCGAGCACGATGTACCCGAGGGTGACGTCGCGGCTGCCCTGGCGATCCTCCTGCAGGGTGACGAGCCGCTGCTACTGGGTCCCGACCCGGTCCGTCCGCCGCGGCGCGAGCGGGATGACCGCGGACCCCGCCGGGACGACCGGGGTGGCTCGCAGGGACGAGGCGATCGCAACGACCGTGGCTCGCGAGGCGACCGCGGACAGCGCGGCTCGTCGGGCCCGATGGCCACCTACCGGATCGCTGTCGGCAAGCGGCACAAGGTCGAGCCGCGCCAGATCGTCGGGGCACTGGCCAACGAGGGCGGTTTGGGCCGTCAGGACTTCGGACGCATCGACATCCGCGGCGACCACTCGCTCGTCGAGCTCCCCGCCTCGCTGCCGGCCGGTACCACCGACCGGCTGAGCCAGACGCGGATCTCCGGTCAGCTCATCGAGCTGAGCGAGTCCACCGAGCGCGCTGACAAGAAGCCGTACCGCAAGGGCCCGCGCACCTGATGGGTCCCGATCTCGACCCCGTGGACCGGTTGCTGGTCGACGAGCTGGGGGACCTCCCTTCGGGGCGGATCGCGGTGATCGGTGACGACCACGGCGCGCTGGCCGCAGCCGTGGCCGAGCGGGCCGGGGCTGATGTCGTGGCCCACAGCGACAGCCTGGTCAGCGAGCGGCGGGTGGCCGCCACGGGCGTCGAGGTGGCTCCCGACCTCGCGACGGCGCTCACCGGTGCCCACCTCGTGGTGCTGCGCCTGCCGGCATCGCTCGACGCCCTCGACGAGATCGCCCGCACCGCCGCGGTGGTGGGGGCGCCGGACATCCGGATCGTGGCCGGGGGGCGGGTCAAGCACATGACCCGATCGATGAATGACGTGCTCGCGGTGAGCTTTGAGCAGGTGAGCGCCAGCCTGGGCCGGCAGAAGTCGCGCGTCCTGCACGCCGCGACCCCGCGTGCGGTCGAGCAGTGCTGGCCACGCTCACGTCACCACGACGACCTCGACCTGACCGTGCACGCGCACGGTGCTGCCTTCGCCGGCACACGCATCGACGCGGGGACGGCACTGCTCATCAGCCAGCTGGACCAGCTCTCCGACACCGCTGCCACCGTCGTCGACCTCGGCTGCGGCAGCGGCGTCCTCGCCGCGCTCCTGGCTCGGCGCTTCGCCGATGTGGTCGCGCTGGACGTCTCGTCTGCAGCGGTGGCGTCGACCAGGGCGACGACCGGAGGCGCGGTCGACGTGCGCCGCACCGACGGGCTGACCGAGCTGGTCGATGCCTCCGTGGGCGCCATTGTGAGCAACCCGCCCTTCCACGTCGGCACCGCCAAGGACTCGACCCCGACGCTGGAGATGATCGCGGACTCGGCTCGGGTCCTCGTGCCCGGAGGTGAGCTGGTACTGGTCTACAACGCGCACCTGCCCTACCTGCAGCGCCTGCGGGACATCGGCGCGACCGACGTCCTCGTGCGCGACCGCAGCTACATCGTCACGCGCACCGTCCGGGACTGACCCGGGACCAGCGCAGATCGACCAAGGGACGCGACCGTGTGGTCGCGTCCCTTGGTCGATCGGAAGGGCTGGGGTCAGCCGAGCGCCTTGACGGCCGCGTCGTAGTCGGGCTCCTGGGTGATCTCGGGGACGAGCTCGGTGTGCAGGACCTTGCCGTCGGCGTCGAGGACGACGACCGAGCGGGCGAGCAGCCCGGCCATCGGGCCGTCGGCCATCGTGACGCCGTAGTCCTCACCGAAGGAGGAGCGGAAGGCCGAGCCGACCTTGACCTTGTCGATGCCCTCGGCACCGCAGAAGCGGGCCTGCGCGAAGGGGAGGTCCTTGGAGACGTTGACGACGGTCGTGTTGTCGAGGCTGGCGGCGAGCTCGTTGAACGTGCGCACGCTCGCCGCGCAGACACCGGTGTCGATGCTGGGGAAGATGTTGAGCACGACGCGACCGGGGACGTCGGCGGTGGTCAGCGACGACAGTCCGTCGCCGACGAGGTCGAAGGCCGGAGCGCTGGCGCCGGCGGCCGGCAGCTCGCCGACGGTGTTGACGGGGTTGCCCTTGAATGCGGTGGTAGCCATGTCTCATGCCTACACCCTCAGGGCCGGTGAGTCACGATCGGCCCGAGGTGTGGGCCCTCAGCCCGCCAGGTTCTGCACGAGGAGGCCGACGGGGACGAGGACGAGAGCGGACAGGCCCATCACGCCCATGACGAGCGCACCCTTGGACTCGGCATCGAGTGTCGCCCGCCAGCCCGCCCGCGTCATGATCGCCTTGACGGGCTGGTTGATCTCCGCGGTGGAGAACTCGAAGTCGACCCTCTTCTTGAAGCCGTCCAGGCCCAGGCCGTACTCGACCCGTCGGGTGTGGCCCCACTGTCGGCCGGACTGCACGCCCAGCTGGGCACCGAGGTGGGTCACCCCGGCACTCGCCTCGAGGCGGCGCGACTCGTCGGTGCGGCGGATCACGCCGGGCTTGCCGGTCGGGGTGAAGCGTGTGACGAAGGTCTGCCGCAGGTGGTGGGCCGTCGCGACGTGCTGCCAGCGCGCGTCGACGAGGTCGGCGTGCACGAGGATCGAGCGACCGTTGCTGCGCACCACATAGGGCGTGCCCTCGAAGGCCTCGGCCAGCGCCGGCGCCAACCACTCGACCGGCCACGGGTTGTTGCGGTCCGTCGCGGGAGGAAGGGGGGCTGCCGGGGGAGCGACGACGGTGTGACCCCCCTCGTCCACCAGTGCAGGGTCGGTCTCCCTGAGGAAGCCGACGAGTCCCCAGATCGTCGTGACGACCGCGATGCCCCAGATGAGCACCCACGCAGCCGCCGCCCAAGGCTGTCCGGTGCTGGCGAAGAGCACCGTGCCACCGGCGAGGGCCAGCGAGAAGGCGAGGATCATCGCGATGAAGATCAACGCCTTGACGCGGCGGGACATCATGCGGGCAGGGCCCCCGGGCCGGGGACATTGGCCGCGTGACCGTCGGCGCGCAGACGCGAGCGGAGCCGCTCGGCCACCTCGTCGAAGCGCTCGGCCGGGACGTCCTTCATGATCGCGTGCGGCTCGACCTCGGCCGCGGACGCTGCCGGCCACACGTGCACGTGCAGGTGGGGGACCTCGAAGCCCTCGAGCATCTGGGCGATGCGCGGGGTCTGCCACTCGGCCTGCTGCGCGCGACCGATGAGCCGGGCGACCTCCTGCAGGTGCGCCCATGTGGTCGGGTCGGCATCGGTCCACTGCTCGATCTCGGCGCGCGAGACGATCATCGTGTGGCCGTCGGTGACCGGCTCGATGGTCAGGAAGGCCACGCAGGTCTCGTCGGACCACACGAACCGTCCGGGGATGTCGCCGTTGATGATCTTGGTGAAGAGAGTCGCCATGCCGTCCAGCCTAAGGTGGAGGCATGCCCCAGGTCAGCGCCGACGTGCACGTCCCGATCCCACCGGACCTCGCCTTCGCCGTGTCCCAGACGACCGGCGTGGTCCGCCGACGGTGGGACCCCTTCATCCGCGAGCAACGCTTCCTCGACGGCGCGGACGAGCCGGGGGTGGGCGTGCGCACCTACACCCGCTCCTCCTTCGCCGGGCCGATCTCGCCGAGCATGGTCAGCGAATACGTCTCGTGGCGCCCGCCGACCTCCGTCGGGATGACGATGGCCCAGGGCCCGTGGTTCTTTGCGCGCTTCGGCGGTGGGTGGCGCTTCCAGCCCGACGGTGACGGCACGCTCGCCGTGTGGAAGTACACCTACGACGTGCGCCCCACCTGGCTGCAGCGCATCGCCCACCCGATCGGGCAGTGGCTGCTCGGCCGGGAGATCAGCAAGCGCATCGAAGGCTTCGCCGCCGGGTGCCGCGACGAGGAAGTCCTCGCTGCAGCGCGTGCGGACATGGCCCGTCGTGCCCGTGCCATCCCTCAGGGCGAAGGGGGCGAGGTCGCGTGAGCGGCTCCCTTCGTCTGGCGGGGTGCCAGTGGACCTCCACCGATGACCCGACCGCCAACCTCGCCCGCATCGACGAGCTCACGGGCCGCGCTGCTCAGGCCGGCGTCCGTCTGGTCGTCCACCCGGAGGCGGCGATGGCCTCCTTCGCCGGGCGCCTGGACACCGTCGCCGAGCCGCTCGACGGACGCTTCGCCGACGGGGTCCGCGCGCTCGCCGAGCGCCATGGCGTGGCTGTCGTCGTCGGGATGTTCACCCCCGCTGACGCGATCACCACCCCGGACGGTCGGGAGCGCTCGCGGGTGCACAACACGCTGCTGGTCACCGGCCCCGGCACGACGGAGACGAGCTATCGCAAGATCCACCTCTATGACGCCTTCGGCAACCGGGAGTCCGACAACGTGGCGCCGGGAGACGAGGTCGTCACGGTCGAGGTCGGCGGCTGGCAGGTGGGCCTGGCCACCTGCTACGACGTGCGCTTCGCCGACCACTTCACCGCGCTCGGTCGGGCCGGTGCGCAGGTCGTCGTGCTGCCGGCGTCGTGGGGCGACGGTCCCGGCAAGGCCAGCCAGTGGGACCTGCTGACGCGGGCGCGCGCCCACGACGCCCAGGCGTGGATCCTCGCGGTCGGGCAGGCGTGGACCGCTGAGTCGGTCTCCGGCCCCTACGGCATCGGCCGGTCCGTCCTCGCCGACCCCACCGGTGAGGTCCGCGCCCGGCTGGGCGGGGGAGAGGACGTGCTGGTCGCCGAGATCGACCGGGAGAGCGTCGAGCGGACCCGGGCGAGCATCCCGATCCTGTAGTTACCTGCGGGTACGACGTGCAGGTCTGGTGCAGGGCTGAGTTTCTTCCCCTGAATCTCGGGCCTCACGACGCGAGGTCGTCCGGAGGTGCACGTCGTACCCGCAGGTAGTTCTGGAGGAGAGTGCGCCGGACCAGCTCGCGGACCCGCTCCGGATGCCGCATCACCTGGTCCCAGCTGAAGCGCAGCACCAGCCATCCCTCTGCAATCAGCCGGTTGTAGCGGATGCAGTCGCGCTCGAGGGCCTCGCGACTCCCGTGCCATTGGAAGGAGTCCGCCTCGATGACGATCCGCAGTTGCTCGTCGGCAAGGTCCACGATCCCGATCTGTCCGTCGTCGTCGGTGATGCGCACCTGCGGTCTGACGTCCAGGCCGGGGATGTCCGAGACGATCCAGCGCAGCACCGACTCGAAGGGGTTCGCCGCGTCCGGATCGGCGAACCGGATCAGTCTCTCGACCTTGCTGCGGTACAACGGCGCCAGCCCCGCCGCCGCGAGGAGAAGTTCGTCGCGATCGACCGCACCTTCTCGCAACGCCGAGTCGAGTACCGCGACGGCCTCGTCCGGCGGAAGGAGACTGGCGCAATCGAGCGCCGTCCGCACCCGCGAGGTCACCCATCCGTCGTCACGATCGCTCGATGGCACATCGCGAATGCGTACATCGAATCTGCGGCGCACGCCGGTCGCGACCTTGCGGTTGCGAGGAAGCGCGACCTGCGGCTTGGTGGGCACCCACTTGGTCGGCCACCCCCACCGTGCCGTGGCGCTCAGCAGGATCGCGGTGCCGGACAGCTCGTGGGCCGCACGCCGTCCGGCCTCGGCCAGCTCCGTGAGCTCGGCGCGCTCACCGATCCATGTGGCGGAGGGCAGGGCATAGCGACCTCGCGACTGGCGGATGACGGTGCCAGCGGCCACGGCTCGGCGCAGCGCGCCCTCCGTGACTCGCGTGAGGAGCTCGGAGCGAGTGGCGACCCCACCGAGCTCGGCGAGAACCTCCTCCACCGGCATGTCAGCATCCTCGCGGCCGCGTGCGCAGCCTGCTCTGCGTCATCCACAGACATGTGACGTGCGGGTACGACGTGCACCTGCGGACCCTGGGGGAGTCACAAGCCAGCGTTCGCAGGCCTCGGCCCGCGACTGACGCGAGAGGTGCACGTCGTACCCGCAGGTAACAACCGATCGGTGCACCTCGCGAGGAGGCCCCGCCGACCGGGGACACCGCTCGCGCAGCCGGAACCTAGACTGTCGACCATGGCTGACCTCACTCGCGACGACGTGGCGCATCTCGCCTCGTTGGCTCGTATCGACCTGTCCGACGCCGAGCTCGACACCATGGTGGGCGAGCTCGCGACGATCATCTCCTCGGTGGCGGCCGTGCAGCAGGCCCCGATCGAGGGCGTCGAGCCGATGAGCCACCCGATGCCGATCGTCAACGTCACCCGCCCCGACGAGGTGCGCCCGTCGCTGACCCCCGAGGCGGCTCTCGCGATGGCGCCCGCCTCCGAGATCGAGCGCTTCGCCGTGCCGCGCATTCTCACCGAAGACTGAGCCAGAAGGACCCCATGAGCGACCCCACCCGCATGACCGCTGCCGCGCTCGCTGACGCGCTGGCCTCCGGTGACTTCTCCTCCGAGCAGGTCACCCGCGCCCACCTCGACCGCATCGAGGGAGTCGACGAGCAGGTCGGCGCCTACCTCCACGTCGCCGGTGAGTCCGCCCTCGCCGAGGCGCGCGCCATCGATGACCGCCGGGCGAAGGGGGAGGACCTCCACCGTCTCGCCGGTGTCCCGATCGCCGTCAAGGACGTCATGACGACGACCGGCATGCCGACGACCGCCGGGTCCACGATGCTCCAGGGCTGGGTCCCGCCGTACGACGCGACCATCGTCGCCAGGCTCAAGGCGGCCGGGATGCCCATCCTCGGCAAGACCAACATGGACGAGTTCGCGATGGGCTCCTCCACGGAGCACTCGGCCTACGGCCTCACCCGCAACCCGTGGGACCTCGAGCGCACCCCCGGTGGCTCCGGCGGTGGATCGAGCGCGGCCGTCGCCTCCTGGCAGGCGCCGCTGGCGACGGGCACCGACACCGGTGGCTCGATCCG
Organism: Janibacter limosus NBRC 16128; assembly: GCF_001570985.1. Taxonomy (GTDB): domain Bacteria; phylum Actinomycetota; class Actinomycetes; order Actinomycetales; family Dermatophilaceae; genus Janibacter; species Janibacter limosus. The sequence continues at coordinate 11,584 of NZ_BCSS01000032.1, forward strand.
TCAGCCCGCGGCACTCACCGGCTCGGTCGGTGTGAAGCCCACCTATGGCGGCGTCTCCCGCTACGGCATGATCGCGATGGCCTCCTCCCTCGACCAGGGCGGGCCGTGCGCACGCACCGTGCTCGACACCGCGCTGCTGCACGAGGTCATGGCTGGTCACGACCCGCTCGACTCCACCTCCATCGACCAGCCGGTCCCGGACGTCGTCGGCGCTGCGCAGCGCGCTGACGTCAAGGGCATGCGCATCGGCATCGTCAAGGAGCTCACGGGCGAGGGCTTCTCTCCGCTCGTCCAGGCCCGCTTCGACGAGTCGGTCCAGCACCTCGTCGACGCCGGCGCAGAGGTCGTCGAGGTCTCCTGCCCCAACTTCGTCCACGCCCTGGGTGCCTACTACCTGATCATGCCGAGCGAGGCGAGCAGCAACCTCGCCCGCTTCGACGCGATGCGTTACGGCTTGCGCGTCTCTCCGGACGGGGTCGACGCACCGAGCGCCGAGCAGGTCATGGCCGCCAGCCGCGACGCGGGCTTCGGTGACGAGGTCAAGCGCCGCATCATCCTGGGCACCTACGCCCTCTCCTCGGGCTACTACGACGCCTACTACGGCAGCGCGCAAAAGGTGCGTCGCCTCATCGCCGACGACTTCACCGCAGCCTTCGGCAGCGCTGACGTCCTCGTCAGCCCGACGGCTCCGACCTCGGCCTTCCGCTTCGGCGACAAGACCGACGACCCGATGGCCATGTACCGCGGTGACATCGCGACGATCCCGGCCAACCTCGCCGGCGTCCCCGGCATGTCGCTGCCGAGCGGACTGGCCGAGGACGGGCTGCCCGCGGGCTTCCAGATCCTCGCGCCTGCGATGGCCGATGACCGTCTCTACACCGTCGGCGCCGCACTCGAGCAGCGCCTCGTCTCCGCCTGGGGTGGGCACCTGCTCGAGCAGGCCCCCGAGCTGGCCATCACGAAGGGAGCCTGAGACATGGCGACGACCACCACCGACGACGTCCTTGGCTACGACGAGGCTCTGGCCACCTTCGACCCCGTCATGGGTCTCGAGGTGCACGTCGAGCTCGGCACCAGGACCAAGATGTTCTGCGGCTGCGCGACCGGCTTCGGCGCCGAGCCCAACACCCAGGTCTGCCCGGTCTGTCTCGGTCTGCCCGGCGCGCTGCCCGTCGTCAACGAGATCGGCGTCGAGTCGGCCATCCGCATGGGCCTGGCGCTCAACTGCGAGATCGCGCAGTGGTGCCGGTTTGCCCGGAAGAACTACTTCTACCCGGACATGCCCAAGAACTTCCAGACCTCGCAGTACGACGAGCCGATCGCCTTCGACGGTCATCTCGACGTCGAGATCCCCACCGCCTCCGGCGAGGGCACCGAGATCTTCCGCGTGGAGATCGAGCGCGCCCACATGGAGGAGGACACCGGCAAGAGCCTGCACGTGGGTGGCGCCACCGGCCGCATCCAGGGCGCCGAGTACTCGCTCGTCGACTTCAACCGCGCGGGCATCCCCCTCATCGAGATCGTCACTCGGCCGATCGTCGGTGCGGGCGAGCGGGCTCCCGAGGTCGCCAAGGCCTTCGTCGGGGCGTTGCGCGATCTGCTGCGGGCGCTCGAGGTCTCCGACCTCAAGATGGAGCAGGGCTCGATGCGCTGCGACGTCAATCTCTCGCTGCGCGCCAAGGCGGGCGATGACCCGACCTCACCCGAGCAGCTGGCCGTGCCCCTCGGTACCCGCTCCGAGACCAAGAACGTCAACAGCCTCCGCAGCGTCGAGCGGGCCGTGCGCTACGAGGTCTGCCGCCACGCCGCGGTCCTGACCTCGGGCGGGTCGATCCTGCAGGAGACGCGCCACTGGCACGAGGACACGGGCGTCACGACGAGCGGCCGCGAGAAGTCCGACGCGGACGACTACCGCTACTTCCCCGAGCCCGACCTCGTCCCGGTTGCTCCGAGCCGTGAGTGGGTCGAGGAGCTGCGCGCCGCCCTTCCGGAGCCGCCGGCGCAGCGCCGCAAGCGTCTGCTGGGCGAGTGGGGCTTCTCCGACCTGGAGATGCGCGATGTCATCAACGCCGGGGCCATCGAGCTCATCGAGGCCACCGTCGCGGCGGGTGCCAAGCCGCAGTCCGCACGCAAGTGGTGGCTCGCCGAGCCCTCCCGCCGGGCCAACACCGAGGGCGTCGACCTGACGACCTATGCCGAGCAGGTCGGGATCACGCCGGCGTACATCGCCGAGCTCGAGTCGATGATCGTGGCCGGCCGGCTCAACGACAAGATGGCCCGCCAGGTCCTCGAGGGTGTCCTCGATGGCGAAGGTGCCCCGACGGCCGTCGCCGACGCGCGGGGTCTCGAGCTGGTCCAGGACGACGGAGCGCTCGAGGCGGCGGTCGACACGGTCATCGCGGCCAACCCCGATGTCGCGGACAAGATCCGTGGTGGCAAGGTGCAGGCCGCCGGTGCCCTCATCGGTCAGGTCATGAAGGAGATGAAGGGCCAGGCCGACGCCGGCAAGGCCCGGGCGATGATCCTGGCGAAGCTCGGGGTCGAGGGCTGACGCCACCGCCACACCCGCGGTACCCGAGACGGTCGGCATGCCTACGATGAAGGGCATGCTGACCGTCTCCTTTCCTGACCAGACCTGGCTCGACGACGTGGGACCGATCGAGGGAGTGACCCCGGTCGTCTGGGACCCGACGCAGCAGCCGCCGGGGGAGGACGTCGAGGTCTTCGTGGCGCCCTACATGGCGCCTAGTGCCCTGCTCGAGCCGGTCCGCGACAAGCCCTCGGTGCGCTTGGTCCAGCTGCTCTCCGCCGGCGTCGACGCGGCCCTGCCCGTCGTCCCCGAGCACATCGCCCTGGCCAATGCCCACGGCGTGCACGACGCCGCGACCGCCGAGCTGGCGGTGGCGCTCGTCCTGGCCTCCCAACGCGGGTTCGACGAGTTCGCCGTAGCTCAGACGCAGGGGGAGTGGCTGCCCCGTGAGTTCCGCCCCGGTCTGGCCGACAAGCGGGTGCTCATCCTCGGCTACGGTTCGGTGGGCTCGGCGATCGCTCGCCGACTGGCCCCCTTCGAGGTGGAGCTGACCGCGGTCGCGTCGCGGGCTCGCGGAGGTGATGACCTCGTCGACCGCATCCACGGCACCGACGAGCTGCTCGACCTGCTCCCTCAGCACGACATCGCCATCTCGGTGCTGCCCGGCACGGCCGCGACCAAGGGCATGCTCGGGACCGAGGCGCTCGCTGCGCTGCCGGACGGAGCGCTCGTCGTCAATGTCGGTCGCGGTCCGGCGCTGGACACCGACGCGGCGCTGGCCGAGGCTGGCCGTCTGCGCTTCGCGCTCGACGTCACCGACCCCGAGCCACTGCCGGCGGACCACCCGCTGTGGTCGGCCCCGGGTGTCATCATCAGCCCGCACGTCGGTGGCGTGACCGAGGCCTTCCGTCCGCGCATGGTGGCGCTGCTGCGCGAGCAGCTGCGCCGGCTCGCTGCTGGTGAGCAGCCGCTCCACGTCGTGGACCGCGGCTGAGGCCGGCTCACTCCAGGGGGTAGACCCGTGAGCCGATGCGCAGGATGCCGTCGGCGATGCTCGAGCCGTCGTCGAGGGCAGCGCTGCCGCCGATGAAGGGGCCGTGCAGTTTCCCCTCGGGCGACACGGCCCACGTGGTCCGGATGCGCTCCCCGACGACATTGCTCGTGGCGTCCTCGACCGCGACCCAGCCACTGGGATCCGCCTCGGTGAGCACGATGTGAGGGCCGCCCGGGAAGCGCACGACCTGATCGGTCCCGACCTGCCACAGCCCGGCGGACCGGCCGCGTCGCACCGGCTGCCAGAGCACGTCGGCACGTTGGTCCTGCACGACATCGACATCGGACACCCACCCGGCCGGTGGCTGGGTCTGCGAGATCTCACCGGTCCGCAGGTCGAGCGCGGAGTAGTGGTCGACGACGATGTCGTTGCCATCCCTGCTCAGCTGGTCGGGGATGTAGATGGTGCCGTCGCTGTCGGGGAGGGAGAAGGGCCGCGCCCGGTCGATCCAGTCCTCTTGCCACTCGACCGCGCCGGTGCTCACCGACCGTCCGGTCAGCACCCCGGCGCCGTGCTCGACATAGGTCTCCCCGACGACGCGTCCGTAGTTGACGCAGTCCAGCCCCCGGACGACGATCTTGCCGTCATCGACGCGGGCGAGGTCGACCCCCTTCGATCCACGCGATGACGAAGGGAGGAAGACCACCGGTTGGTCCAGGTCGGGGACGTCGAGGGTCTGGGGTACTGCGTGCTTGCATTCGGTACCGGCCCGCCGTGGCGAGGTCCACAGCTCGTCGCCGGTGGTCAGGTCATGGCCCGCGGTGCCCTCGCGTGAGGTGGTGACGAGGACACCGTCGTGCTGGGCGACGGCCGTGGGCTGCCCCGGGGTCACGGTCCACCACACCTGCCGGCCCGAGTCGATGAGACGGGCGACGATGCGCCGGTCCTCTTCGCCCTCGACCGACTCGTCGAGGACGACGGTCGCATCCGTCGTGGTCAGGACATGGCTGTCGTCGGGCGCGGTCCAGCGCACCTCGCCGGTTTGCGCGTCACGGGCGACGCCCTCGGCGAAGAGGGTGCTGCCCAGGCGGAAGGAGTCGACCGCAAGGTGGCCGCGGCTACTGGCCTCGTCCCAGTGCGCACGACGGTCGGGGAAACCATGGAGACCGAGCCACGCGCCGCCGCCCACGCCGAGCGCGATGGCCAGGGTAGCGGCGACCAGAGGGATCCTGCGGCTCAGGAGGTGGCTGAGCACGAGCACCGGGCCCACGACGAGCAGGGCGGCCCCGAGGAGATAGGGCCAGCGCCCGAGGTCGGCCAGCACAGCGGCGGTGACCAGGCCGACGCCGATCACGGTGAGGGCTGCGCCGACGACGACCGGGTGGCTCCTGAGCCAGCGCACAACCTTGCTCACCATGGCTCGCAGTGTAGGTCTGGGGTCACCACCCGACCGGGCACCGCGCCGCCAGCGCCCGGGTTCACCGAGGGTCGGCGACCTCGAGGGGGTACACGACGTCGTCGACCATGATCAGGCCGTCCTCGACGTAGGCAGAGCGCCCAGGGAAGGGACCGTGGAGATCTCCATCGGGGGAGAGTGCCCACGCAGTGCTGTGCTCGTCACCGACCGGGTCCTCGACGTGGCCGGTGACGGCGAGCCACCCGCTCGTCGGGTCGGTGTCCACGCCGCGGTGGATCCGAGGGCCCGGGATGGTGACGACCCGATCGGTGCCGACCTCCCACATCCCGAGTCCATCGTGGTCTCGGACAACCGGTTGCCAGACGTGTTCTCCGACCTGACGCCGTGTCTCGTCCCGGACGACCCACCAGCCTTGGGGCGGGCTGGTCTCGGAGAGGTCGCCGGTGGCGACGTCGATGGCGAAGTAGTCCTTGGAACCGTCGGGGGTGAAGATGGTCGAACCGTTCCCGGACACGTTGTAGTGCGATCTGAGCCTGATGTGCTCCGGTGTCCGCCAGACGGCGGTGCCGTCCTCGGTCGAGCGAGCGACGAGGCGACTGTCATCCGCCTGCACGATGACATCGCCGACGACGCGGACGCTCAACAGGCAGCTGAGATCATCGACGAGGACCTTGCCGTCGCTCACTCGCACGACATCGGCCAGGGCGCCTCGTTCCTCGCCCGACAGCAGGACGACGCTCTGCGACGGGGATGGGCCATAGGAGTGACGCACGTCGCCGAGCTCGCACGATGCCGCCGACTCCTCGGGCGAGGTCCACACCGTGTTGCCTGTACGCAGGCCATGGGCCGTGGTGCCTTCGGACGACGTGACGACGAGGACATCTCCGTCGGTGGCCGAGCCGCGCACGCTCGGGCTCGGGACCGACCAGAGCGTGCTGCCGTCCGCTGGAGCGCGTGCGACGAGCTGCCCGCTGTATCGGTCCTGCGTCGAGGGCTCGAAGCTGACGACCATCGTCGGCGTCACGGCGATCAGCCGGATGTCCTCGGCGCCCTTGGGCGGTGCGCCCGCGCCCCAGCCGGTCCAGCGGACCTCACCCGTCGAGATCTCGTAGGCGGCCGCCCCGGTGAACCACAGATCGCCCTGCCGGGCGACGTCACCGGTGACGTGGTAGTCGAGGGATCCACCCTCCTGCGGCCAGGCCGAGTGCTGCTCAGGCAGACCGTTCAAGCCCAACCAGGCCCCACCGCCCACGACGACAGCGACGGCCAAGCACGCGGCGACGAGCGCAGCGCGGTGTCGCAGGATCCGGGTGAGCAGCAATGCCAGACCGATGACGAGCACCACGGCTCCGCCGTAGTACGGCCAGCGACCGAGGTCGGCGAGCACGGCCGCGACGACCCCCACGGCGCCCACGATGACGAGCCCAGCTCCCAGTACCCCCACGCGCCTCATGGCCACGGATTTTAGGAGCGGGTGTCGTGGGCCGGCGGTCAACGGAAGGTGACCTTCAGGACACGGTCGTCACCGTCACGCGGTGCCCCGCGGAAGGTGTTGCTCGTCAGGACCCACAGGCTCCCGTCGGGCGCGAGCTCGACATCCCGCAGTCGACCGTGCCGGTCCTCGAGCAGCCGCTCGGGCTCACCGACACTCGCGTCCTGCCCCTCGCCGGTCACCGGCACCCGCCACAGGCTCTTGCCGCGCAGGGCGGCCATGACGACCGAGCCGTCCGGCGCGACCGCGATCCCGCTGGGGGAGGCGTCCGCCGTGGCCCATGTTGCGACCGGGTCGACGAACTCGTCCTCACCACCGTCGCCCTCGACCTGCGGCCAGCCGTAGTTGCCGCCCGGCTCGATCCGGTTGAGCTCGTCCCAGGTGTCCTGACCGAACTCGCTCGCCCACATCACCTCGTCCGTGCCCCACGCCAGGCCTTGGACATTGCGGTGGCCTGAGCTCCACACGGGGGAGCCCGGGTCAGGGTTCCCAGGGGCAGGATCGCCGTTCGAGGTGATCCGCAGGATCTTGCCGCCGAGGCTGTCCGGGTCCTGTGCCGCGGAGGTGTCGCCTGCATCCCCGGTCGCCACGTAGAGCTGGCCGTCGGGACCGAAGGCGATGCGTCCGCCGTTGTGGTGGCCCGCCTTGGGGATGCCGGTGAGGACCGGCTCGCCGTCGCTGAGCCCCTTGTCTCCCAAGGTCATCCGTAGCACCCGGTTGTCCCCGGCGGTCGTCGCGTAGACATAGACGCTCTCGTCGTGCGCGAAGTCGGGGGAGACCGCGAGACCGAGCAGGCCCCCTTCGCCATCGGCCACGACGCCGGGCACCGTGCCGGCGCTGCTCACCTCGCCGTCCGCGATCCGCACCACCTCACCGCGATCACGCAGGGTGACCAGCGCATCCCCGTCGGGGAGGAAGGCGATGTCCCACGGCACGTCCAGGTCACCGACGACCTCGGTGACATCCAGCTCGGTGGTGGGCGCGACGGCGGAGGACGACGAAGGGGGAGACTCGCCCCCTGTGTCCGCGCTGCAGGCGACGAGCACAGCCGGTAGGGCCATGCCGAGGACGATCCGGACCGCAGCGTGCCGCGCCATGCACAGACGCTATCGAAGGGTGGCGCCGAGGTGTGTCTCGCGCCACACTCATGTCATGACGATGTCAGCAGAGGACCGGACCCTGATCCTGCTGAGGCACGCGATGCCCGAGCCGGTCCGTGCCGGTCAGGACGACCGTGAGCGACCACTGACCGACGAGGGCCGCGAGCATGCTCTGGACGTCGGTCGCTGGCTGCGCGAGCAGGGGCTCGGCTGCGACGAGGTCATGTGCTCGCCGGCGCTGCGCACGAGGGAGACGATGCAGGAGGTGGCCGCGGCAGGGTGCGCCGAGGCCGAGGTGCAGATCGAGCACCGGCTCTACAACGCCGACGCCGACGCGGTGCTGTCCGTGATCAGGGAGTCCGACGACGACGCCAACGTCGTGCTGGTCATCGGTCACGCGCCCGGTCTGCCCGCGACGGCCAGCCTGCTCGCTGACGGGGAGGGCGATGACGACGCCCACGAGCTGCTGAGCAATGGCTTCCCGCCCGGTGCGGTTGCCGTGCTGCGCTTCTCCGGGCACTGGGACGACCTGGACTTCGGCGGCGCGCGCCTCGACGACTACCGGGTGCCACCGGACTAGCGACGGATGGGCTCGTCCAGCTCTAGCGCGTAGTGCCTGAAGAAGGAGACGACGTCCATGCCGATGTGCTCGTAGAGGCCGAGGGCGCCGGTGCGCGAGTCGGTCGACAGGCCGCAGCGGGCGAGACCCCGTCTGCGTCCCTCGGCGAAGGAGTCGGCGAGCAGCGCCCGGGCCAGCCCGAGGCCACGGCAGTCCGCGGTCACCGCGAGCTCGTCGACCCACAGCATCCCGTCGTCGCTGCCGATGATCATCGCGACACCAACGATCGCGCCCTGCGGCTCGCGCACGACGCGGCAGCGCCAGGGCGCTGACTCCGCGCCCTCGAGGAAGTCGGCGGACCACTCCTCGTAGCTCGTCGGACGGCGTCCTGGCCACTCACCGAAGGCATCCTCGATCACGCGGTGCACGGCGCGCACCTCGTGGGCCGCACCTTCGCCCAGCGTGTGGCCCCGCGGGAGCGGCTGGTCGACCAGCCGGCGCTGCGGCGGCAGCTCCAGCACCCATGCGTCGTACTCGGCGCGTGCGCCGGCCGCGACGAGGAAGGCCTCTGCCGGGCTCTCGACAGGGACCGTCTGCGAGACCTCGACCGCCCCGAGACCGGGGGCGCTCGTGCGAGCCCAGTCAAGGAGCGCCCGACCCAGGCCCCGACCACGCCACGCAGCCGAGACGACGGCGTCGAGGCGTCCGTGCCGTCCGATGACGACGTACCCGACGAGCCGGTCCCCGTGGAGGACCCCCAGCGAGCGGCTGGCGAGGTCGGCGCCAGGCGTGCGCCAGCTGCGCTGGACGTCGACGAGCTCGGTCATCGCCTCCGGCAGGCTCTCGATCTCGTCGGCTCGGGCGAGGTCGACGACCGCCTCCGCGTCCGTGACCTCGAGCGGGCGGACGGTGAGCGGGACACCATCAGGCAGGGTGCAAGGACTGGTTCGCTCGCTCATCGGGCCAGCCTGCCCCCTTCGACCGCTCTCGTCACGCGAGTATCCGTCCGCATCGTGGACTTCGCTGTCTCAGACGTTGACACGGGGTGGGCGGCGGGAGAAGGTAGCCGCATGGCCCTCATCCTCGTACTTCCCCGGCGCGCTGCCTGAGCGACGACTCGTCGTCGACGCAGCGCGCGCCCTTCATGTCCACCCGGACTGAGGGGCTTTTTCATGCCGGGAGAGGATCAGGAACACAGCAGATGGCACGCCAAACCGAAGGACACACGGTGACTGACACCAGCAGCAGCGCCCCCAGCCCGGCCGCGATGGCGCGCCGGCCCGGGACCGCCCGCCCGACCCCCGAGCAGGTGACCGGTGCCAAGAGCCTGGTCCTCGCCCTCGAGCACGTCGGTGCGGAGGTCGTCTTCGGCATCCCGGGCGGCGCGATCCTGCCGGCCTATGACCCACTCATGGACTCGACCGCGGTCCGTCACATCCTCGTGCGCCACGAGCAGGGCGCCGGCCACGCAGCCGAGGGCTATGCCTCGGCCACCGGCAAGGTCGGTGTCTGCATGGCCACCTCCGGCCCCGGCGCCACCAACCTCGTCACCGCGATCGCCGATGCCCACATGGACTCCGTGCCGATGGTCGCTATCACGGGCCAGGTCGCCTCGAGCTCCATCGGCACCGACGCCTTCCAGGAGGCGGACATCCGCGGCATCACGATGCCGATCACCAAGCACAACTACCTCGTGACCGACGCATCGCAGATCCCGCGCGTCATCGCCGAGGCCTTCCACATCGCGAGCACCGGCCGACCCGGCCCGGTCCTCGTCGACATCGCCAAGGACGCGCTGCAGGCCACCACCACCTTTGCGTGGCCGCCGCAGATGGAGCTGCCGGGTTACCACCCGGTGACGCGTCCGCACGCCAAGCAGATCCGCGAGGCCGTGCGCCTGATGGCTGCCAGCCGGCAGCCGGTGCTCTACGTGGGCGGCGGCATCATCCGCGCCGGCGCCCACGCCGAGCTGCTCCGCCTGGCAGAGCTGACGGGCATCCCGGTCGTCACGACCCTGATGGCGCGGGGCGCCTTCCCCGACGGGCACCCGCTGCACCTGGGCATGCCCGGCATGCACGGGTCGGTCGCCGCCGTCACCGGTCTGCAGCGCAGCGACCTGCTCATCACGCTCGGTGCGCGCTTCGACGACCGGGTGACCGGCCAGCTGTCCTCCTTCGCGCCCGGCGCCAAGGTCATCCACGCCGACATCGACCCGGCCGAGATCTCCAAGAACCGTGTGGCCGACGTGCCGATCGTCGGTGACGCCAAGGCGATCATCAGCGAGCTCATCGCCGCCATCGAGGCGGGCACGGGCGATGCCGCTGAGGTCAACCCGCACACCTACAACGCGTGGGCAGCGACGACGAGGGGCTGGACCCAGGAGTTCCCCGTCGGCTACACCGCTCCCTCCGAGGGCGCGCTCATGCCACAGCAGGTCATCGAGCGCATCGGTGCGATCACGGGCCCGGAGGCTGTCTACGCGGCCGGGGTCGGACAGCACCAGATGTGGGCCGCACAGTTCATCGGCTACGAGCGTCCCAACTCCTGGCTCAACTCCGGTGGTGCCGGGACGATGGGCTACTCGGTGCCTGCCGCCATGGGAGCCAAGGTCGGCGAGCCCGATCGTGTGGTGTGGGCGATCGACGGCGACGGCTGCTTCCAGATGACCAACCAGGAGCTCGCGACCTGCGTCATCAACGACATCCCGATCAAGGTCGCGATCATCAACAACTCGAGCCTGGGCATGGTCCGGCAGTGGCAGAGCCTCTTCTACAACGAGCGCTACTCCAACACCGACCTGCACACCTCGGTCGGCAACCGCATCCCTGACTTCGTCAAGCTCGCGGAGGCCTACGGCTGCGTGGGTCTGCGCTGCGAACGACCCGAGGACCTCGATGCCACCATCGAGCAGGCGATGGCGATCAACGACCGCCCGGTCGTCATCGACTTCGTCGTCGAGCGGGACGCCATGGTGTGGCCGATGGTGCCCGCCGGCGTCAGCAATGACGCGATCCAGACGGCCCGTGACGCCGCCCCGGTCTGGGACCGGGAAGACTCCGAGGCCGACGAGCAAGCAGAAGACGTCGGCGCCGACCCCAGCGCTGACCAGGGCAAGTGAGGCAGACCATGAGCACCAAGCACACTCTCTCCGTCCTCGTCGAGAACAAGCCCGGCGTCCTCGCCCGGATCTCGGCGCTCTTCTCCCGCAGGGGATTCAACATCGACTCGCTCGCGGTCGGCCCGACGGAGCACTCCGAGGTCTCCCGCATGACCGTCGTCGTCGAGGTGGACCTGCTGCCGCTGGAGCAGGTGACCAAGCAGCTCAACAAGCTCGTCGAGGTGCTCAAGGTCGTCGAGCTCGACCCGCTCGCCTCGGTCAACAGCCAGGTCGTGCTCGTCAAGGTGCGCGCCGATGCAAACACTCGCAGCGGGGTCCTCGAGACGGCCCAGATGTTCAAGGCCAAGATCGTGGACACCACATCCGAGGCGATCGTCCTGCAGGCCATCGGCAACGCCGACAAGCTCAACTCGATGCTCGACATCCTCGAGCCGCACGGCATCAAGGAGCTCGTCCAGTCGGGCGTCGTGGCCATCGGCCGCGGTCCTCGCTCGATCACCGACCGTTCCAGACACTGACCCCCTTCGTCATCGTCGCGCCGGACGCGAGACGATGACATCAGACGTGACTGCAGTACCTACACCACAAGGAGAACCGCCACATGGCCGCCGAACTGATCTACGACGACGACGCCGACCTGTCCATCATCCAGGGCCGCAAGGTCGCTGTCATCGGCTACGGCTCGCAGGGCCACGCCCACGCGCTCAACCTGCGTGACAGCGGTGTCGACGTGCGCGTCGGCCTCAAGGAGGGCAGCAAGAGCCGCGCCAAGGCCGAGGCCGAGGGCCTGACCGTCCTCACCCCGCGCGCTGCCGCAGCGGATGCTGACGTCATCGTCATCCTCGCGCCCGACCAGGTGCAGCGTCACCTCTACGCGGACGACATCGAGCCCGAGCTCAAGGACGGCGACGTCCTCGTCTTCGGTCACGGGTTCAACGTGCGCTTCGGCTACATCCAGGCGCCCGCCGGCGTCGACGTCATCCTCGTCGCCCCCAAGGCCCCCGGCCACACCGTGCGTCGCGAGTTCGTCGACGGTCGCGGCATCCCGGACATCATCGCCGTCGAGCAGGACGCCTCCGGCCAGGCCTGGGACATCGCCAAGGCCTACGCCAAGGGCATCGGTGGCACCCGCGCCGGCGTCATCAAGACGACCTTCACCGAGGAGACCGAGACCGACCTCTTCGGCGAGCAGGCCGTCCTCTGCGGTGGCATGTCGCACCTCGTGCAGGCGGGTTTCGAGACCCTCACCGAGGCCGGTTACCAGCCGGAGATCGCCTACTTCGAGGTGCTCCACGAGCTGAAGCTCATCGTCGACCTCATGTGGGAGGGCGGCATCGCCAAGCAGCGCTGGTCGATCTCCGACACCGCTGAGTACGGCGACTACGTCTCCGGCCCGCGCGTCGTCGACGCAAAGGTCAAGGAGTCCATGCAGGGCATCCTCAAGGACATCCAGGACGGCACCTTCGCCACGCGGTTCATCGAGGACCAGGACAAGGGCGCCGTGGAGTTCCAGCAGCTGCGCGACAAGGAGGCCGGTCACCCGATCGAGGCCACGGGCAAGGCACTGCGCGCGCACTTCGCGTGGAAGTCCGGCGACGACGACTACGTCGAGGGCTCTGCCGCTCGCTGATCACAGACTCCCGCTGCGGTCACCCCCGCGGTCGGGTCCCCACAGGGGGCGCCCACCGGCTCACCGGCCGGGGCGCCCCCTGTGTCATGTCTCCCGCCCTCGCGATTGGAGGTATACGCGCCGGTGATTCGCCCGCGCGTTGGCTTCCACCCGCGAAGGGGGGCCCGCCAGTGGAGGTATACGCGCGGGTGATTCGTCGGCGCGTATACCTCCAATCGTGAGTGGGGGCGAAGGACAGGGGGCGAGCGAAGGGAGATCAGGCCTCAGCCGGCGAGGTGCCCCCATGCGGGGGACAGCTCGCTCCACGGGCCAACGGCGACGGCCCTGCCCGCGACGAGCACGACCACCCGGTCGGCCTGCTGGAGGGCCGCGCGCTTGGAGGTGGCACCGATGACGGTCGCCCCTCGTTCGCGCAGCCCGCGCCACAGGGCGATCTCGGTGGTCGCATCGAGCGCGGAGGAGACATCGTCGGCGAGCAGCAGCTCGGCCTCGGTGGCCAGCGCCCGGGCCAGCGCCAGTCGCTGGACCTGACCGCCGGACAGCCGCACGCCGCGGTGCCCGACGAGGGAGTCGGGGCCACCTGCGGAGGACACGTCCTCGGTGAGGCGGGCGAGAGACACCGGCTCGTCGAGGGGGCGCTCGTGCCCGAGCCGGACATTGTCGGTGAAGGTGCCCGACAGCACCCTCGGCACCTGCGCGACGTGGGCGACTCGACCGGGACGCAGCACGCGCTGCGGGTCGGTGACGGGCTCGCCGTTCCACAGGACGCTACCGCGGTGGTCCACGAGCCCGGCGAGCGAGGCGAGCAGGCTCGACTTGCCCGACCCGACCTGACCGACGAGGAGCACGAGCTCACCCGCGTGGACGGTCAGGTCGACCTCGCTCGCGCCGACGGTGCCGTCGTCGTGGACGACCGTGACATCGCGCAGCTCGAGGTGCTGCAGGGGCTCGCGCTCGCCGGCGACCGGCACCGGTGCGGTGCCTGCGACGAGGTCGACGCCCTCGGGGAGGTCCATCAGGTCGGCTCCACCGGCGAAGCGCGCGGTCTCGACCTGCCAGGCGCGCGTGCCCGGCGCCTCGGTGACGACCATGCTCGCGACCCGACCAAACCAGTCGAAGCCGGCGACCGCGCCCGAGACGAGGATGGCGGTGCCGAGTCCCCAGCCCCCGGCGACGTGGATCCACCAGGTGACGACGACACCGGACTGCACCATGATGAGCGGGACGGCGTCCAGGACGGCCTGCACCCGGTGTTCCTTGACCGCGGCGTCGACACGGCCGCCGTCGACCTCGCGCAGGTGGCGCCGGACGAAGGGGGTGGCTGCCGCCAGCTTGATGGTGCGCACCGACTCCAGTGCGGAGACGACGGCGCGACCGAAGCCCGCGCGTGCGGTGGAAGCCGCCGCAGCAGAGCGGCCTGCGATGGGTCGACCGAAGCTCGCCGCGACCGCGGAGGTGACCATGACGGTCAGGAGGACAGCGCCGGCGACCCAGGTGCCGGCGAGCACCGCGGTGAGCGCGGCGATGACCAGTCCGTTGATGAAGTCGACCCACCGGTCGGCATAGCGCGCGTACCGGTCGGCATCCATCGAGCGGGCGACGACCTCGCCGGGAGGGGTGCGGGGCAGGCGCTCGGCGCGGATCTGTCCGGCGAGCACGGACATGCGCGTGCGCAGCATGACCTCGATCCACCAGCGCGGGTAGCGGGCAAAGGCCTCAGCGGTGAGGAAGGGCACGACGAGCAGGCACACGGCAAGCACGACCGCGAGGGCCGTCGGAGTACGTCCGTCCTGGAGATCCTCGATGATCCGACCCCAGACGAGGCCGGTGACCGCGCCCTGTGCGCCGAGGAGCGACATCGCCAGGAAGCAGACCGCCCCGGCGATGCCCCAGATCGGCGTGACCGACAGCGCGTGCACGATGCCTCGCGCCAGCGAGGGGCCGTCGCCGACCTCGGGCTGCTCGGGAGGGGCTGTCGTGCGACGGCGCCCACCGACCGGGTCGAGGTCGGAGTGGTCGAGGTCCCCGTCGGCTGCCGGCACATCGGTCGCGGACTCGGTGCGGCTGTCGAGCAGGAGGCTGCGGAAGGGGCCCTCAACCCCCGCCAGCTCCGTGCGCCGGCCCTGCTGGATGACTCGTCCGTGGTCGAGGACGACGACGTGGGGTGCCCGCTCGATGGTGTTGAGACGGTGGGCGATCAGGATGCCGGTGCGGCCCACGAGGAGCCGGTCCGCGGCCGAGACGACGCGCCGCTCGGTCAGCGGGTCCATCCGGGCGGTCGCCTCGTCGAGGACGACGACACGGACATCGCGCACGAGCAGCCGGGCGAAGGCCACGAGCTGCTCCTCACCAGCGGACAGGGTCGTGCCGCCGGGACCGAGCAGCGTCTCGAGCCCGGCGGGCAGGCCGTCGACCCAGTCACGCAGCCCGAGCTCGACGATGGCCGCCTCGACATCGGCGCGGGGAGTGTCGTCGAAGAGGGCGATGTTGTCGGCGAGGGAGCCGGCCACGATCTCGGTGCGCTGCGTGACCACACCGACGTCCGTGCGCAGCTCCTGCAGGTCGATGTCGCGTACGTCGACACCGCCGACGAAGACGCTGCCGCGGGGCGGCTCGACCGCCCGGGAGACGAAGGACGCGAGGGTCGACTTGCCTGACCCCGTGCGCCCGACGAGCGCGACGGTCTCGCCGGCAGGAGCGGTGAAGGTGACATCACGCAGCGCGAAGCTGCCCTCGGCGTAGGAGAAGTCCAGGCCACGCACCTCGACGGCGACCTCGGCGCCCGTCGGGACCGCGACACCGCCCCGCGGCTCCGGCTCGACCGCGAGCATCTGGCGCAGACGGATGACCGCGCCCAGACCCGCTTGCAGGTCCGGCAGGTGGTTGGCCAGCTGGGTGACCAGACCGACGAAGGTCGAGGTGACGATGAAGAGGGTGACGAGCTCGCCCACGGACAGTGAGTCACTCACCGTCAGGGCGATGCCGGCGATGCCGATGCCTGCGAGCAGGGCGTGGAGCAGCAGCCCCGCGCGCCGGGCCAGCTGGCTCTCGAGCGTGACGACGTCACGGAAGCGTGCGTGGACCCGCGCCGTGAGCGTGGCGAGCCGCTGCACCATGTGCGCCTGTCCCAGGCTGGTGCGCAGGTCATCGCGTCCGGCGATGCCCTCCTCCAGCGCGCTCGCGTGGTCGGTCCAGGCCATCTCCTCGATGACCTTGCGGCGGGAGATCTCGCCGAGCAGGGGTCGCACGACCACCCCTGTGAGGCCTGCAAGCATGGGGAAGATCAACCAGGCAGGCCACCAGGTCAACCCCGCGACGATCCACATGGGCAGGACCGAGAAGGCGGTGCGGGCGAACATCCAGATCTGCCACCGCATGAGGTTGCCGACCTCGTGGGTGTCGTCGTCGACGCGGTCGAGGATCTCGCCAGCAGCCTGCTCGGAGAGGACCGCGACCGGTTGGGCCAGGGCCGCGTCGAGCAGGTCATCGCGCAGCACGCCCTCGGCCCGGTCGGACAGGCCGACCCACACGACCTTGCCGATGTTGTCGATGACCGCTCCGCCGATGACCAGCACGGCGAGCATCTGGACGAGGGCGCTCGTCGGGGTCTCGGCGAGCCGGCCGATGACGACGGTGCCAAGGGTGAGCAGGATGGCGGCCAGAGCCGAGCACCCGAGCGCCGCTGCTGCGGCGGGTGAGCGCATCCGGCGCCAGGTGACGGTGCGCTCCGGGGGTGTCGGGTCGGTCGTGGGTGGGGGCGGCGTGGCGGTCCGCTCAAGGGTCTGGGTCATGACCTGTCAAGGCTATGTCCACGCATCGACACGCGCCTCCCAATTCTCATCCCGGGCCGGCATGAGACGGGCGTCCACCCTCTGGATGGGGTCTTCCGTCGCACCACCACGTCGGCGTACGGTCGCGATCGGCGGCCCACCCGGCCCACCCCCTTCGCACCATCGGCACTCCCACCCACGTCGTGCCCGTCCGCACCACCGCACGTACGTCAGGAGCCGTCATGAGCGACGAGGCCACCGAAGCCCGCCGCGCCCTCCAGGAGAGCCTGGACCGCCGCGACAGCGGCGTGTGAGCGCACCCGCACCAGCAGACCGCCCCCGACCGCACGGTCGGGGGCGGTCTGCATGTGAGACGCGGTATCACCCCGCGGACCGGCGAACTACGGTGGAGTCATGCCTGAGCTGCGTTCTCGAACCACCACCCACGGTCGCAACATGGCCGGTGCCCGTGCCCTGTGGCGCGCCACCGGCATGGGGGAGGGCGACTTCGGCAAGCCGATCGTCGCGATCGCCAACTCCTTCACCCAGTTCGTCCCCGGGCACGTCCACCTCAAGGACATGGGCCAGCTCGTCGCCGGCGCCATCGAGGAGGCCGGGGGAGTCGGCAAGGAGTTCAACACCATCGCCGTCGACGACGGCATCGCGATGGGCCACCACGGGATGCTCTACTCGCTGCCCAGCCGCGAGATCATCGCCGACTCGATCGAGTACATGGTCAACGCGCACTGCGCCGATGCTCTCGTGTGCATCTCCAACTGCGACAAGATCACGCCTGGCATGCTCCTGGCCGCGCTCCGGCTCAACATCCCGACCGTCTTCGTCTCCGGTGGTCCGATGGAGGCCGGCAAGGCGATCATCGGCGAGGACGGCGAGACCTTCACGCGTCTGGACCTCGTGGACGCGATGGTCAAGGCCGTCGACGACAACGTCAGCGACGAGGAGATCACTGCGATCGAGCAGGCCGCCTGCCCGACCTGCGGCTCCTGCTCGGGCATGTTCACCGCCAACTCGATGAACTGCCTGACCGAGGCACTGGGCCTCTCCCTCCCCGGCAACGGCTCGACGCTCGCGACGGCAGAGCTGCGCCGCGAGCTCTTCCTCGATGCCGGCCGCATGGTCGTCGACCTGTGCCGCGACTACTACGACAACGACGACGAGTCGGTGCTGCCGCGCTCGATCGCGAGCAAGCCCGCCTTCGCCAATGCCATGCGTCTGGACATCGCGATGGGCGGCTCGACCAACACGATCCTGCACCTGCTCGCTGCCGCGCAGGAGGCGGAGGTCGACTTCGACCAGGAGGACATCGATGCGCTTTCGCGCGTGACACCCTGCCTGGTCAAGGTCGCGCCCAACAGCAGCGACTACTACATGGAGGACGTCCACCGCGCCGGTGGCGTCCCCGCGATCCTCGGTGAGCTCCACCGCGGCGGCATGCTCGACACGGACGTGCGCTCGGTGCACAGCACAACCCTCGAGCAGTGGCTCTCCGACTGGGACATCCGCTCCGGGGCGACGACCGCCAAGGCGTCCGAGCTCTTCCTCGCCGCGCCCGGTGGGGTGCGCACGACGGAGGCGTTCTCCTCCACCAACCGGTGGACCAGCCTCGACACCGACGCCGAGACCGGGTGCATCCGCTCCGTCGAGCACGCCTACACCAGCGAAGGTGGCCTGGCCGTCCTCACCGGCAACCTCGCCCCCGACGGCTGCATCGTCAAGACCGCCGGCGTGCCCGAGCACCAGTGGAACTTCTCCGGCCCCGCCCGCGTCGCCGAGTCCCAAGAGGACGCGGTGACGATGATCCTGTCCAAGGAGGTGCAGGAGGGCGAGGTCGTCGTCATCCGTTACGAGGGCCCCAAGGGCGGCCCCGGCATGCAGGAGATGCTCTACCCGACCTCCTACCTCAAGGGCACCGGCCTCGGTCCGAAGTGCGCCCTGATCACCGACGGTCGCTTCTCGGGCGGGTCCTCGGGCCTGTCGATCGGCCATGTCTCCCCGGAGGCCGCCTCTGGCGGCGCGATCGGGCTGGTGCGCGACGGTGACGTCATCGAGTTCGACATCCCCGGCCGCCGCGTCAACCTCCTCGTCGACGACGAGGAGCTGGCCCGCCGCCGCACCGAGCAGGACGCGAAGGGGTGGGCTCCCGTCTCCCGCGAGCGTCCCGTCTCCGCGGCGCTGAAGATCTTCGCCACGTTCGCCCAGTCCGCCGACAAGGGCGCCGCCCGCAAGGTCGACTGAGGCGGGGTCGGTGGTCCCTGGCTTCCCCCGGGGCGTGACCACATGTCGGGACGAGGGGTTCACATGTCGGGACGGCGTCCTAGGGTTGACGACATGAGCGACACGCAGCAGACCACGTTCGACATCGCCGTCATCGGGGGCGACGGGATCGGCCCCGAGGTGGTGGCCGAGGGCCTGAAGGTCCTCGCGGCCACGGGTGTCGACGTCCGGACGACCGAGTACGACCTGGGCGCCAAGCGCTGGCACGCGACCGGCGAGACCCTGCCCGACTCGGTCGTCGAGGAGTTGCGCGGTCACGACGGCATCCTGCTGGGCGCCATCGGTGACCCGACCGTGCCGTCTGGTGTCCTCGAGCGCGGCGTGCTGCTCCCCCTTCGCTTTGCGTTGGACCACTACGTCAACCTGCGTCCGGCCAAGCTCTTCCCGGGTGTCACCAGCCCGCTGTCGACCGAGGTCACCGACAAGGGCCTGGACTTCGTCGTCGTCCGCGAGGGCACCGAGGGCCCCTATGTCGGCAACGGTGGCGCGCTGCGGGTCGGCACCCCTCACGAGATCGCGACCGAGGTCAGCGTCAACACCCGCTTCGGCGTCGAGCGGGTCGTCCGTGACGCCTTCGCCCGTGCCCAGGCCCGCCCGCGCAAGCACCTGACCCTCGTCCACAAGCACAACGTGCTCGTCAACGCGGGTCACCTGTGGCGTCGCACGGTCGACGAGGTCGGCGCGGAGTTCCCCGACGTCGAGATCGCCTACCAGCACGTCGACGCCGCGACGATCTTCCTCGCGACCGACCCGGCACGCTTCGACGTCATCGTCACCGACAACCTCTTCGGCGACATCATCACCGACATCGCCGCGGCGGTCGCCGGTGGCATCGGTCTCGCCGCGAGCGGCAACATCAACCCCACGCGTGAGGCGCCGAGCATGTTCGAGCCGGTCCACGGCTCGGCCCCCGACATCGCCGGTCAGGGCAAGGCCGACCCGACCGCCGCCATCCTGTCCGTCGCCATGCTGCTGGACCACCTGGGTCGTCCCGAGGACGCCGCGCGTGTGGAGGCAGCCGTCGCGGCCGACCTCGCCGAGCGCTCCGGCGAGCGGTCCACGAGCCAGATCGGTGACGCGGTAGCGGCTCGGCTCTGACGCCTCCCGCCCGGGGGGTAACCTGCAACACACCAGACCCCCGAGGAGACGTGTCACCGATGACCGCTGAGCTGACCTTCGCGACCACCCGCAGCGAAGCCCCCCTTCCCGACGCCGAGCGCGAGGCCGTCTTGGCCAACCCCGGTTTCGGGTCCACCTTCACCGACCACATGGTCACGGCGACGTGGACCAAGGGGGAGGGCTGGCACACCGCTGAGGTGCGTCCCTTCGGGCCGCTGCAGGTCAGCCCGGCCGCGTCCGTCCTGCACTACGCGCAGGAGGTCTTCGAGGGGATGAAGGCCTACCGCCACGAGGACGGCTCGGTGTGGACCTTCCGGCCCGACCGCAACGCGGCTCGCATGGCGCGCAGCTGTGAGCGGCTGGCGCTGCCGACGATCTCGCAGGAGGACTTCGTCGGGGCGATCAAGGCGCTCGTCGAGGTCGACCAGGCGTGGGTTCCCGCCTACGGCAGTGGCGAGATGAGCCTCTACCTGCGTCCCTTCATGTTCGCGTCCGAGGCCTTCCTCGGCGTGCGTCCGGCCAACGAGGTCACCTTCTCCGTCATCGCGAGCCCGGCCGGCGCCTACTTCGCCGGTGGGCTCAAGCCGGTCAACCTGTGGCTGAGCCGCGACTTCGCGCGCGCCGGCGCAGGTGGCACCGGCGCGGCCAAGTGCGGTGGCAACTACGCCTCCTCGCTCGCCGGTCAGATGGAGGGCATCGAGCAGGGCTGTGACCAGGTGGTCTTCCTCGACTCCTCGACGCAGACCTACATCGAAGAGCTCGGCGGGATGAACCTCTTCTTCGTCACCAAGGACGGCCGGCTGCGCACCCCAGCACTCACGGGCTCGATCCTCGAGGGCGTCACCCGCGCCTCCATCCTCGACCTCGCCCCCGACCTGGGCCTCACTCCCGACGAGTCGCGCATCGAGATCGACGAGTGGACGCAGGGCGTCGCCTCCGGCGAGATCACCGAGATCTTCGCCTGTGGCACCGCTGCGGTGGTCACGCCCGTGGGCGAGCTGCGCTGGGACGGTGGCTCCACGGCGTCCACCGCTGGCGAAGGGGGCGGGGAGTACACCCGCAAGATCCGCCAGGCCCTCCTCGACATCCAGTACGGCGTCGCCGAGGACACGCGTGGCTGGATGACCCGCCTCGCCTGACCTGTCCTTCGTGGCCGAGACTGGGGCCGTGACCCCACGCCTGATCGCGACCGATCTCGACGGCACCCTGCTGCGCAGTGACGGGAGCGTCTCGCAGCGTTCGGTCGACGCCCTTCGTGCCGTCGCCGAGGCCGGCCTCGAGACGGTGCTCGTCACCGCTCGCCCACCCCGGTGGATCGACGAGCTCGCGCATGTCGTCGGTGCCCGGGGCGTGGCGATCTGCGGCAACGGTGCCTTCCGCTACGACGTCGCCGAGCGGCGGATCTTCGGCGTGCGCTCGATCCCTCACGAGATCGTCACGGCGATCGTGCACGACCTGCGCCAGCAGGTGCCGGGGACCGGGTTTGCCGCGGAGCGGCACAACGGGCTGGCCGCGGAGAGCATGTTCGCCGCGATCCATGACCACCCCGAGGACCTCGTGACGACACCGGCGATCGAGCTGCTCACCGATGCCTCCGTCGGCAAGCTGCTCGCCCGCAACCCGCACCTGACCGACGAGGAGTTCATCCAGGTCGCCACCGAGGTCGTGGGGGACCGGGCGATCGTCGCCTTCTCCGGTGCCGGGGGGCTGGCAGAGATCTCGGCTGTCGGCGTGACCAAGGCTGCCGCGCTCGCCGGCTGGTGCGCCGAGCTGGGGATCGCCGCGGAGGATGTGTGGGCCTTCGGCGACATGCCCAACGACCTGCCGATGCTGACCTGGGCCGGCCGCTCCTTCGCCGTTGCCAATGCTCATCCCGAGGTGCTCGCGGTGGCGACCGACCGCGTCCCCGGCAATGACGAGGACGGCGTCGCCCAGGTCCTCGAGGGTCTCATCGGGTGAAACGCCCGGTCCCACGATCCGGACAGGAGGCAAGACATCCGGCGCATCGGTGCCATGGTGGCCACGTGATGCTTCAGATGACGACCCGGGCTGCTACCGCGGCCGAGCTCATTATCTAGGCGCGACGAGCCACTTGCTCGTCGCGCAGACCTCCCACACCCGGGGGGTCTTTTGCTTTTGTCGAGCAGGTGACGGCACAAGCAGACGGATCCGGAGCATCATCCCAGCACCGGACGGGCGCGACGAGCAGGTGTCACACTGCCGCGGGAGGCGAGATCGTCCCCGTTGTCCCGAGCGAGAGATCCAGCCATGCACGGTTTCCACGTCTACGACACGACCATGCGCGATGGTGCCCAGCAGGAGGGCATCAACCTCTCCGTCGTGGACAAGCTGACGATCGCGCGCCATCTGGACGACCTGGGCGTCACCCACATCGAAGGCGGCTGGCCCGGCGCCAACCCCAATGACACCGAGTTCTTCGCTCGGGCCGCCGCCGAGCTCGACCTGCACACCGCGACGCTCGCCGCCTTCGGCGCCACCCGGCGTGCGGGAGGGTCGGCAGCGACCGACCCGCAGGTCCAGGCGCTGCTGGACTCCGGCGCAGAGGTCATCACGCTCGTGGCCAAGATGCACCCCGGCCACGTCGAGCGGGCGCTGAAGACCACCCGTGAGGAAAACCTCGCGATGATCACCGACACCGTCAGCCACCTACGCGAGCAGGGTCGCACGGTCATGGTCGACGGTGAGCACTTCTTCGACGGCTACCACCTCGACCGTGACTACGCCCTGGCGTGCGTGCGTGCAGCGCACGAGGCAGGTGCCGAGGTCATCGCCGTCTGCGACACCAACGGCGGGATGCTGCCGGGCCAGGTGAGCACGGCCGTCGCGGATGTCATCGAGGCGACCGGTGCCCGGCTGGGCATCCACTGCCACAACGACACCGGGTGCGCGGTCGCCAACACGATGGCGGCCGTCGAGGCCGGTGCCGACCATGTGCAGGGCACGGTCAACGCCTACGGAGAGCGCACTGGCAACGCTGACCTGATCACCGTGGTCGCCAACCTCCAGCTCAAGCTCGGTATGGACCTGGTCGAACCGCACCGCCTGCAGGACGCCACCCGCATCGCGCACGCGGTGAGCGAGGTGACCAACTTCCCGCACTTCTCCCGTCAGCCCTATGTCGGCTCGGGAGCATTCGCGCACAAGGCCGGTCTGCACGCGAGCGCGATCAAGATCGACCCCGACCTCTATCAGCACATCGAGCCCAAGGACGTCGGCAATGACATGCGCATGCTCGTCTCCGACATGGCGGGGCGGGCCACGGTCGAGCTCAAGAGCCGCGAGTTCGGCGTCGACCTGTCGGGTGATGACGCGGCGCTGACCCGCGTGCTGGCCAAGGTCAAGGAGCTGGAGCAGCAGGGCTACACCTTCGACGCTGCGGACGCGTCCTTCGAGCTGTTGCTGCGGCGTGAGCTCGATGAGGACGCGCCCGAGTACGCGCAGATCGAGTCCTGGCGGATCATGATCGACGCTCGTGGCGGAGCCGACGCGCTGTCGGAGGCGACGGTCAAGGCGGTCGCCGGTGGGCAGCGGCTCGTCGCGACGGGTGAGGGCAACGGTCCCGTCAACGCGCTCGACCAGGGGCTGCGCCAGGCGCTGTCGGTCGTCTACCCGGAGCTGGAGCGGATCGAGCTCATCGACTACAAGGTGCGCATCCTCGACGCGGCCCACGGCACCGATGCCACGACGCGGGTGCTCATCGAGCACAGCGACGGGGCAACCTCGTGGACGACCGTCGGTGTCGCGGCCAACATCGTCGAGGCCTCGTGGCTCGCCCTCGTCGACGGCGTCACCTACGGCTTGATGAGGGCCGGGGTGCCCGTGCGCTGAGGCGCACCAGGTCCCCCTTCGCCCCCCACCGCCAGCTGGCCCCCACCGCCGGGTGGAGGTAAACGCGCGGGACAATCGTCGGCGAGTCCACCTCCACCCAGGTGCCCCGACCAGCGGGTGGAGGTATACGCGCGGACGAAAGACCCGCGCGTATACCTCCACCCGGAGGGCGGGGAACGGTGTCTCGAGCGTCAGGCGCCGGCCACGTGACCGAAGCGGTGACGGGTGGTGCTGATGGCCTGCTCGCGCACGAAGGGGAGGACCTCACGCCGTCCCGTGGCCAGCACCTCGCCGGTGATGACGTCGACACCGGCATCGACGAGATCGTCCACGAGTGAGGCGGGTGCTCCACCGATCGCGCGCACGCGGACGTCCTTGGTCCGGGCGGCGCGCGCGAGGAAGGCGGCATCGGTCTCGGTGACGACCTGCACGTGACCGATGCTGCTCGGGAGCGAGCAGGTCGGGTCGGCGGAGACGGTGACGTGGGCGCCGGTGAGGGTGGCGGCGGCGACGAGACGCAGCACCTCGACCAGACGCGTGGCCGCGCCGGCCCGCACGAGCACCCGAGGGTGAGCGCGGTAGTGGAAGACATTGGTCTCCACCACGAGTGCGCTCTCGTCGTGCTCGACGCCGAACTCGTCGGCCCAGGCGGCGGCGTCACTGGCCATCGCGGCCTCGAGCCAGGTGCGCTCGGAGTCGGTCACGCGATCCCCGAGCGCGCTCAGCTGCGCGTCGACGGTGGCGCGCACCGCAGAGGTGAGGGGCGCTCCCTTCGTCGGCAGGTCGGTGCTCGACCAGGTGCCGAGCTGCGCGATGTAGTTGGGGCCTCCGGCCTTGGCCCCGGGGCCGATGGAGCTGGACTTCCACCCGCCGAAGGACTGGCGGCGCACGATCGCGCCGGTGATGTGCCGGTTGACGTAGGCATTGCCGACGGCGGCGGATTCGCTCCACCGCGCGATCTCCTCCTCGTCGAGGCTGTGCAGGCCACCGGTGAGACCGAAGTCGACCGCGTTCTGCAGCTCGATCGCCTCGTCGAGGGAGTCGGCGTGCATGAGGCCGAGGACAGGACCGAAGACCTCGGTGAGGTGGAAGAAGGACCCCGGACGCACCCCGTCCTTGACGCCCGGCGACCACAGGCGGCCGGTGTCGTCGAGGTGCTTGGGCTCGACGAGCCAGGTCTCGCCCGGCTCGAGGGTGGTGAGGGCGCGCAGCAGCTTGCCGCTCGGCTCCTCGATGACCGGGCCCATGCGGGTGCCGAGGTCGGCGGGCCAGCCGACGGCGATCGACTCGACGGCGTCGACGAGCTGACGGCGGAAGCGCGGCGAGTCCGCGATCGACCCGACGAGGATCCCGAGCGAGGCCGCCGAGCACTTCTGCCCCGCGTGACCGAAGGCCGAGGAGACGAGGTCGGCGACGGCCAGGTCGATGTCTGCCGAGGGGGTGATGACCAGGGCGTTCTTCCCCGAGGTCTCACCCAGGACGCGGGCGCCGTGCTCGCGACCGGCACGCCACCCGGCGAAGAGGCGTGCGGTCTCGCTCGCACCGGTGAGGACGACGGCGTCGACGTCGGGGTGCGAGACGAGGTGCTGGCCGACCTCGTCCTCGTCGGTGCGCACGACGTGCAGCACCTCGCGGGGGATGCCGGCGGCGTGCAGCGCGTCGACGGTGACCTCGACGCAGACGGGGGTCTGCGGCGCGGGCTTGATGATGACCGCCGACCCTGCGGCCAGCGCCGCGAGGACGCCACCGATCGGGATGGCGACGGGGAAGTTCCACGGCGGGGTCACCAGCGTCAGGGCGAAGGGGGTGAAGCTCGCCCCGTCCGTCATCGGCCCGTCCTCAAGCTCCAGGGCCCGGTCGGCGTAGTAGCGAGCGAAGTCGACGGCCTCCGAGATCTCCGGGTCCGCTTCGGCGACGGTCTTGCCGGCCTCGGCCGCCATGACGGCCAGGAGCTGCTCGCGGCGGGCGTCGATCTCGCGAGCGGCCTTGCGCAGCAGATCTGCTCGCTCGGCAGCGGGGCGGGCAGCCCACCCCTCGTGAGCGGTGCGGGCGACGTCGACGACATCGTCCACGGCCTCGGTGCTCGCCAGGTGCGGGGAGGTCGGCTCGGGGCGCGGTGCGGCGACCGCGCGGGCGGCCCACTCGCGGTTGGCGGGCAGGGCCGGGTCGGAGTCGGGGGTGTTGGCGAAGTCCTCACCGATCGGGGCGCGCTCGGCGCAGCGGCGCGGACCGACGGGGACCGACCCGATGGCCTCGACGCTCGCCCGGAAGCGGCGCTCCTGGTCGGGCATGGCGGCAGGGTCGTCGGCGAAGGAGGCGTGCAGGTAGTTCTCCGGCGAGGCGGTCTCCTCGAGACGGCGCACGAGGTAGGAGACCGCGGCGTCGAAGTCCTTGGGAGCGACGACCGGCGTGTAGAGGATCACCGTGCCGACCTCGTCGCGCACGGCGCGGGCCTGTGCCGGCGACATGCCCTGCAGCATCTCGATGTCGAGGGCGTCCTGGACGCCACGGTCCTGTGCGAGCAGGTGTGCGGCGGCGACGTCGTAGAGGTTGTGCGAGGCGACGCCCAGGCGCAGGGCACCCGCGAGCTCGGGGCGCAGCGCGCGCTCGATGCAGCGCAGGTAGTTGGCATCGACATCGGCCTTGGTCGTGTACGGCGCCTGCTCCCACCCGTGCATGACCGCCTCGACGCGCTCCATCGCCAGGTTGGCACCCTTGACGAGGCGGATCTTGATCGGCGCGCCGCCGGCATCGCGGCGGGCGATGGCGAACTCGATGAGTCGCTCCATCGCGGGCAGGGCGTCGGGCAGGTAGGCCTGCAGGACGATGCCGGCCTCGAGGTCGTGGAACTGCGGCTCGGACAGGAGGGTCATGAAGACCTCCATCGTCATCTCGAGGTCTCGGTACTCCTCCATGTCGAGGTTGACGAAGGCGTGCGGGGTGGACGCCTTGGCGGTCTCGTAGAGCGGGCGCAGCCGGGTCAGGCAGCGCTCGGTGGTGCCGGCCGTGTCCCAGGTGGTGATCTGGCTGACGAGCGAGGAGACCTTGATCGAGGCGTAGTCGACGTCGGCGCGCGCGAGGATCTCGCGGGTGCGCTCGGTGCGTGAGGCGGCCTCGCCCTCGCCGAGGACGGCCTCGCCGAGCAGGTTGATGTTCAGGCGGAAACCGTCCTCGCGAGCCGCGGCGAGGTGCTTGCCGAGCTTGGGGTCACGGGCATCGACGATGAGATGGCCGACCATCTGCTTCATCCGGGCGCGTGCGGCGGGCACGACGACCCGGGGGGCGATCTTGGCCGCACGGGCGCCGAGGCCAAGCAGGCTGCGGTCGAGGGTGCCGAGGAAGGACGCGGAGTCCGACGCGGTGATCCTGTTGAGCGCCGTCGCGGCGACCGTGTTGTCCTCGGGGCGGGCGACGCGGTCGACGAAGAAGACCGCGAGGTCGAGCCCGGCGGGGTCGGACAGCAGTGCGGCCAGCTGGCCGGTCGACTGCGCCTCCCGCTTGGTCTCGCCGGCGCTCGCGGTCGCGGACCAGCGCTCCGCGAGCGTGATCGCCTCCTCGACGAAGGGGGCGAAGGCTGCGGTGCTCGGGTCGGTCGGCGCAGAGGTGGTGGTCATGTCTTCGACGGTAGGTGCCCGTCGTGGCGATCGCCACAGACATCTGTCGCGGTGATGGTGTCGTGTGACAGACAGATGTCTGACGATGACGGCCGTGCGTTCTGCGTGGCTTCCGTCGGGGCGGGTAGAGCGTGTCAATGCAGACACCTACAGGACAGGACGGGCGTCGTTGCGCCGTGGTCGCCGGGGCCTCGCGTGGGCTGGGCCTGCTCATCAGCGCCGAGCTGGTCGCTCGCGGTTACCGCGTGCACGGTTGCGCACGTGACGAGGCCGCGCTGGACCGGGCCGCGCGGCTCATCACGCAGGGGCGGGTCGGTCCGCAGGAGACGGCCGGCACCGGGTCCTTCGTCGGGGACGTCTGCGACGTGACCGACGCCGAGGCCGTCGAGGCCTGGGTGGCGGGCGTCCGCCACGAGGAGGGTCAGGTCGATGTCGCCATCCACGTGGCCGGGATCATCCAGGTCGGTCCGCTCGAGTCGACCTCCCTGGGCCACTTCCGCGCCGCGATCGACACCATGCTCATGGGCCCGGTGCACCTCTGCCTCGCCGTCCTGCCCTCGATGCTCTCCGCGGGTTCCGGTCGGCTCGGCGTGGTGAGCTCGGTCGGCGGCGTCGTGGCCGTGCCGCACCTGCTGCCCTACTCGGTGGCGAAGTTCGGCGCCGCGGCTCTCACGGAGGGGCTCCGCTCGGAGCTGAGCGGCACCGGGGTCACGGCGACGACGATCATCCCGGGCCTGATGCGCACGGGCGGCCACTGGCACGCGCAGTTCGTGGGGGACGCGCCCAAGGATTACGCGTGGTTCGCCCCCGGCGCCTCCATGCCGCTGCTCTCGGTCTCCGGCCCGCGGGCCGCCCGAAGGATCGTCGACGCGGTCCTGGCGGGGCGGCCGCAGGTCGAGCTCACCCCCTTGACCTGGGTGGGCCGACGTGTCCACGGGGTGGCGCCCGGGACGACCTCGCGTCTGCTCGGGCTCGTGGCGCGCCTGCTGCCCCGCGGTCAGGGGAGTGGACCCTCGATGTCGTCAGACGCCGGCCACGTGACCGGTGCCCGTGCCCGGCGCGACCTCGGGTCGAGGGTGGTCGACGCGCTCAGCGTCCTCGGCGACCGCGCGGCCCGCAGGCACAACGAGGCCACGCCGGAGGAAGTGGACCGGGTCGGCTGAGGACGTGCTCGCCGGTGGGGCTCACGGGCATACATTTGTCTGATGGCAGATGTCCAGGACCTCGTCGACGAGGCATCCGCAATCCTCCTGGCTCCGGTGACCCTGGAGGACCGGCGCTTGCGTCTGCTCGCCTTCGCCGCCCACGCGGGTGATGTCGACAGCGTGCGGGCGGAGACGGTCCTCTCTCGCGGTGCGCACCCGCGCACGCGGGAGTGGTTCGAGAGCTTCGGCATCGCCAAGGCACATGGACCGGTGCACATCCCGGCCGACGCGGAGCGTGGGACCGCGGCCCGCCTGTGCCTGCCGGCCCGGTGGCGTGGCGTCGTCCAGGGCTACCTGTGGGCGGTCGAGCCGCCCGAGGGCCTGTCGCTCGAGCGGGTCCGCGCCGCGACGGTGCTTGCCGATCAGGCGGGGGAGCACCTGGCGCGGCTCGCCTCCCGTCGCCGCGAGACCGAGCGTCTCGTCCTTGACCTGCTCGACGCGGAGCCGAGTGCCCGCAGCGGCCCGGCGCGTGAGCTCGCCGACGAGCTGGCGGTCGATCCCGCCA
>NZ_BCSS01000033.1 GCF_001570985.1 Janibacter limosus NBRC 16128
CCCGCCGCAGCCGGAGATCTCGGCGGGCTGACTCGGTGAGCCGTTGTCACCGAGGGCGTCGACCGTGCTCCGTACGGTGAGGCACCGCAACGCCAGCCCGGGACATCACGCACCGCAAGCGCCCCTCTGCCGTTGCTCCGTGCTCTGAGCACGCCCGAGGGGACCACCTCGGGGATCACGGTATGGAGCAGCGGCAGCCGGTGGAGGGATCCACATGCACCAGCGACGTGTCCGCGTCACCCACAGCCGACTCACTGGGCGGCTCTGCGGGGCTCTCTGCGACCACGATTGAGCGATGACGTCACCGCCCGCCTAGGTCACAGCAGAGCCCGAGATCACCTGCCCCATGGAGTGCAGCGTGTGCCAAGACCCGGGCGACTGCGAAGACTGCTTGGACTGCCTGTACTGGCCGCGCGTCGTCGACGATCAGCCCCCTGAGCCACCCCAGGCACGGGGACGCTCTCTTCCGGTCAAGACCGCCGAGATGGAGAGGGCTCGCCGACGGTTGGTGTTGAGCCGACGCGTGGGTCTGCTGTCCAGGAGGTACCGGCGTCAACGTCGTCTGACCCAGCGGGAACTGGCCGTGGAGCTCGGCTGGAGTCGAGCTTCCGTGGGGCGGATGGAGACCGATGCGTCCTTGATGGGTCTCACCAAGGTCGATTCACTGCTCCATCACATCGGCCACCGTCTGGCTCTCGTCGAGGATGCGCAGGACCGGACGGCGCCGGGCGAGGTGTCCGATCAGCTGTGGGGTGCGTCAGACCTGCTCGCAGAGGACAAGCGCGGACGCAGGCCGCCCCCTTCAGGCGTGGTGACATGGAACCCGGAGGACGATCGGCGCATCACCAGCTCGCTTCGCGACCGCGAATGGACCTGGCGTCAACCATCGTGATGCTCACTCCCCCAGCGCGATGACCTGCGGCCGCAGGTCTTCCACGGGGCACTCCCACGTCACGGCGTCGGCGTCGACCTGCTCACCCGAGCGGATGTCCTTGATCTGGTCGGCGCCGGACTCCGCAGCCCCGGGGAACCAGACGTACGGGATACCCCGACGCTCGGCGAAGCGGATCTGCTTGCCGAACTTCGCGGCCGCAGGAGCGACCTCGCACGGGATCCCCCGCGCCCGCAGAGCCGTCGCCACGACGACGGAGGCGGGACGGCTCCCTTCGTCCGTGACGGCCACGAGCACCGCAGAGGGCGACTTGCGGCTCGCGCCGACCAGCCCCTTGCCCAGCAGCAGGCCGAGCAGCCGGGACAGACCGATCGAGATGCCGACGCCGGGATAGGTGTTCTTGCCGTCGCTGGCGAGCTCGTCGTACCGCCCGCCGGAGCAGAAGGACCCCCAGGACTCGTACCCGATCAGCTGGGTCTCGTAGACCGTGCCCGTGTAGTAGTCCAGGCCGCGGGCGATCTTCAGGTCCGCGACCATCGCTCCGGGTGCTGCGGCAGCGCCGGTCTCGATGACGGCCGACAGCGCTGCCAGGCCCTCGTCGAGGACCGGGTGCTCCACGCCGAGTGCACGCACCTGCTCCACGAAGGAGGTGTCCTCGGTGCGGATCGTGGCCAGCTCGAGGCAGGCCTGCGCCTGCTCCGGCGTGCGCCCGGCCTCGACGAGCAGGGCGGCGACCTTGTCCGGACCGATCTTGTCGAGCTTGTCGACGATCCGCAGCGTGCCCGCGACGTCCTCGATCCCCAGTCCCCGGTAGAAGCCCTCAGGAATCTTGCGGTTGTTGACCTGGATGACCATCGGCGGGATCGGCAGCTTGGCAAAGATCTCGGCCATGACGAGCGGCATCTCGGCCTCGAAGTGCGGCGCCAGCTCCCCCGTGTCGACGATGTCGATGTCGCACTGGGTGAACTCGCGGTAGCGACCCTCCTGGGGGCGCTCCCCCCGCCAGACCTTCTGGATCTGGTGGCGGCGGAAGGGGAAGTTCAACCGCCCGGCGTTCTCGACGACGTACCGGGCAAAGGGCACCGTGAGGTCGAAGTGCAGACCCAGCTCGCTCTCCCGCCCAGCGCTGGTCGCGTCGTCGTCGGCGAGGCGATGGATCCCGTAGATCTCCTTGTCGGCATCGCCGCCCTTGCCCACGAGACGCTCGACCGGCTCGACCGACCGGGTCTCGATCGACGGGAAGCCGTGCAGCTCGAAGGTCGCGCGGATGACGTCGATGAAGTGCTGCTCGACGACCCGCTGCTCGGGCAGGTACTCCGGGAAGCCGGAGAGGGGGGTGACCTTGGTGGCGCGGGGGGTGCTCATGACAGTCCTTGCAGATACGGGTTGGTCGCCTTTTCACGACCCAGCGTGGTGGCCGGGCCGTGACCGGGCAGGACGAGGCTTGAGTCGGCGCGCGGATGGACGGCCCGACGGAGGGAGTCCTGCATGGCCTCGTGGGAGCCGCCCGGCAGGTCCGTGCGGCCGATGGATCCGGCGAAGAGCACGTCACCGGTGATGAGCGTGCGGTCCACCTCCGCCTCGGCAGGGACACCCTCAGGGACCTGTCCCATCGCGAACATCACCGAGCCCTCGGTGTGTCCGGGCGCGTGGATGACGTCGAGGTCGATCCCCGCCACCGTCACCGTCTGGCTGTCGGTGACCTCGACGATGGTCTCCGGCTCGCGCCAGGTGACCTTCTTGCCGAACTGCTGCTCGAGCATGCCGCTCAGCTGTGGTCCGAGGGAGGAGGAGCCCAGCGGGTCGACCAACCGGTACCTGTCGTCCGTATGGATGTACGCCGCGAGGTCTCCACCGCACACGGGGGTCACGGAGAAGATGTGGTCGATGTGGCCGTGCGTGAGGAGGACCGCTGCCGGCTTGAGCCTGTGGGTTGCGAGCACCTCCCGCAGGGTCTCCTCGATGCCGATACCGGGGTCGACGATGAGGCACTCCTCGCCGGGAGCATCGGCGATGACATAGCAGTTGGTCCCGAAGGCCTGCGCCGGGAAGGAGATGGTCAGCACGGTCCAACCCTACGTGCGGGCCCCCACGCGCCGCGCCCTTGGGTAACCTCGGGGCTGTGAGTGACGAGACCAACGCCCCGCGCCCTTCGGCGCCCTCGCCTGCGGCCCTGGCCCGCATGGCCCCCCGACCGCCCGTGACGCCCGGCCCTGACGTGCCGGCGATCACCACCGACCACTCCGCATCGGCCGCCTTCGGCCGGGTGGACGAGGAAGGAAAGGTCTACGTCACCGACGGCGAGGGGGAACGCGAGGTCGGCTCGTACCCGGGCGCCACGCCCGAGCAGGCCCTGCAGTACTTCGCCCGCAAGTACGACGAGCTCTTCGCCTCGGCGAGCCTGCTGCGCCAACGACTCGACGTCCCGGATGTCTCTGCCAAGGAGATCGGCGACGGCCTGAAGAGCCTGCGCGAGCATGCCCAGGAGCCCAATGTCGTGGGCGACCTGCCTGCCCTGTCGGCGCTCATCACCGAGCTGGAGGAGGGCCTGACCGCCAAGCGTCAGGTCGAGTCGGCTCAGCGCGCGGAAGCCAAGAAGGTGGCCGGTGCAGAGCGCGAGGCCATCGTGGCCGAGGCCGAGACCATCGCCGCCCAGCCGATCGAAAAGGTCCAGTGGAAGCAGTCCACGGCACGCATGCGTGCCCTCCTCGACGAGTGGAAGTCCCACCAACGAGGCAAGGTCCGTCTGGACAAGGATGTCGAGAGCGCGCTGTGGCAGCGCTTCTCCAAGGCACGCAACGGCTTCGACAAGGCGCGCCGGTCCCACTTCGCGCACCTCGAAGTCAGCCGAGGCGAGGTCAAGTCCGCCAAGGAGGACCTCGTGGCCCAGGCTGAGCGGTTGTCCACGTCGACGGACTGGAATGCCACCGCGGGCGCCTTCAAGCGGCTCATGGACGAGTGGCGTCGCGCCGGCCGGGCCGGGCGCAATGATGACGACAAGCTCTGGGAGCGCTTCCGCAGCGCGCAGGACGCCTTCTTCAACGCCAAGGACGCCGAGGTCGCCAAGGAGGACGAGGCCAACCGGGGCAACCTCGAGGCCAAGGAGGCCATCCTCGCTGAGGCCCAGGCTCTGCTGCCGATCAAGGACCTCGACAAGACCAAGGCGGCCCTGCGCGGCATCCAGGACCGGTGGGAGGCCGCAGGCAAGGTCCCGCGCGCCGATGTCGCCCGTATGGAAAAGGGCATGCAGCGGGTCGAGCAGGCCGTGCGCGAGCTCGAGGACAAGAAGTGGTCCAACACCAACCCTGAGCTGTCGGCTCGGGCGTCCTCGATGGTCATCCAGCTGGAGGCCAAGGTGGCCGAGCTGCGCGAGGACGCAGACGCGGCCGAGGCCAAGGGAAATGCCTCGCGTGCGGCCACGCTGCGTGAGCAGCTCGACGCCCAGCAGGCCTGGCTGGACCAGGCCCGCAAGGGGCTCGACGAGTTCGGCGGCTGAACGCCACACGCTCCGTCGAGGAGGGCTGACCGCGACCTGCGGTCAGCCCTTCTTGCTGGTACCCCCGGTGATGCGGAAGCAGTCGAAGACCGACTCGATCCGCTTGACCTGGTGCATCACGTGACTGAGGTGGGCGACCTCGCCCATCTCGAAGGAGAACCGCAGGATGGCCACCCGGTCGCGCGAGGTCTGCACGGCCGCGGAGAGGATGTTGACCCCGGACTCCGAGAGCACCCGCGTGACGTCGGACAGCAGTCCGGCCCGGTCGAGGGCCTCGACCTGGACCTGGACGAGGAAGACACTCGAGCTGCTCGGGGCCCACTCGACCTCGATCAGCCGCTCGGACTCCTTCTTCAGCGAGGTCGCATTGGGACAGTTGACCCGGTGCACCGAGACACCGTTGCCACGGGTGATGAAGCCCATGATGTCGTCACCGGGGACCGGCGTGCAGCACTTGGCGAGCTTGACCCACAGGTCTTCCATGCCCTTGACGACGACGCCGGGGTCATTGGTGCTGCGGCTGCGGCCGACGGGACCCGGCAGGGTCGCCTCCGCGAGGTCCTCGTTCGCTCCGTCCTGTCCCCCGGCGGCAGCAATGAGTCGTGACACGACATGCTGCGCGGAGACGTGCCCCTCGCCGACGGCGGCGTAGAGACCGTCGACGTCCTGGCGGCGCAGCTCGCTGGCGACGGACGTGAGGGACTCGACGGTGACCAGCCGGTGGAGCGGCAGGTTTTGCTTGCGCACGACCTTGGCGATGGCCTCCTTGCCGGAGTCGACCATCTCCTCACGGCGTTCCTTGGTGAACCACTGCTTGATCTTGTTGCGCGCTCGGGCCGAACGCACGAAGTTGAGCCAGTCACGTGAGGGTCCAGCGCCCTCCGCCTTGGACGTGAGCACCTCGACGGCATCACCGTTGTCCAGCGGGGAGTCCAAGGGCACCAAGCGACCGTTGACGCGGGCACCGATGCAGCGGTGACCCACCTCGGTGTGGACGGCGTAGGCGAAGTCGACGGTCGTGGACCCCGCAGGAAGGGCGATGACCTGCCCCTTGGGGGTGAAGGCGTAGACCTCGCGGGTGTTGATCTCGTAGCGCAGGGAGTCGAGGAACTCGCTGGGGTCCGCGGTCTCCTTCTGCCAGTCGAGGAGCTGGCGGAGCCAGGCCATCTCCCCCGCCTGGCCGTCGTCGACACGACCACCGTCAGGGTTGCCGCGGTCCTTGTACTTCCAGTGGGCCGCCACGCCGTACTCGGCGCGACGGTGCATCTGGTGGGTGCGGATCTGGATCTCGACCGGCTTGCCCTGGGGCCCGATGACCGTCGTGTGCAGCGACTGGTACATGTTGAACTTCGGCAGTGAGATGTAGTCCTTGAACCGCCCGGGAAGGGGGTTCCACCGGGCGTGCAGTGCACCGAGCGCCGCATAGCAATCCCGCACCGTGTCGACGAGGACCCGTACGGCGACAAGGTCGTAGATCTCTCCGAACTCGCGGCCACCGACGATCATCTTTTGGTAGACGGAGTAGTAGTGCTTGGGCCGACCGGTGACGGTCGCCTTGATCCTGGCCTCACGCAGGTCGGTGATGACCTGCGACTTGACCGTGGTCAGGTACTCCTCGCGCGCGGGTGCTCGCTCGGCGACGAGCCGGACGATCTCCTCGTACACCTTGGGATAGAGCGTGGCGAAGGACAGGTCCTCCAGCTCCCACTTGATGGTGTTCATCCCGAGGCGGTGCGCGAGCGGTGCGTAGATCTCCAGGGTCTCCTGGGCCTTGCGCTGCGCGGAGGCGACGGAGACGTAGCGCCACGTGCGGGCATTGTGCAGCCGGTCGGCCAGCTTGATCACGAGGACGCGGATGTCGCGGGCCATCGCGACGATCATCTTGCGCACCGTCTCCGCCTGCGCGTTGTCGCCGTAGGTGACCTTGTCCAGCTTGGTCACGCCGTCGACGAGCTTGGCGACCTCTGCCCCGAACTCCTCCTCGAGCTCGTCGAGCGAGTACTCCGTGTCCTCGACGGTGTCGTGAAGCAGCGCAGCCGCGAGCGTCACCGGCGTCATGCCGAGCTCGGCAAGGATCGTCGTGACCGCGAGCGGGTGGGTGATGTAGGGGTCACCACTCTTGCGACGCTGGCCCCGGTGCGCTCGCTCGGCGACGTCGTAGGCGCGCTCGATGATCGACAGATCAGCCTTGGGGTGGCTCTGCCGCACGATCTGCAGCAGGGGGTCCAGCACGCCCGGCGTGGCGGCCCGCCCACTGCCCAGTCGGGCCAAGGAGGCACGGGCGAGCGAGCGGGGTGAGAACCCGCTGCCGCTACCGGTGCTGCGCTCGCTCATGGAGGGAGCCTAGACCGTGACCAGGCTCCGGACCGCACGACCTGCCAGGACCTCGCGTCCGGGCAGTGCCCCGATCTCCACGAGGACCTCGATACCGGGCACCACGGCGCCGCACGTCTCGAGCAGCTCGCAGGCGGCAGCCGCCGTCCCGCCGGTCGCCAGGACATCGTCCACGACGAGCACGCGCACGCCTGGCGACACTGCGTCCTCTTGGACCTCGATGCGCGCGCTGCCGTACTCGAGGGCGTAGTCCACGCCGACAGTCGGACCCGGTAGTTTGCCGCCCTTACGGACCGGGATGAACCCGAGCCCCATGTGCAGGGCGATCGCCGCACCGAAGATGAAGCCGCGCGCCTCCAGGCCGGCGATCATGTCCACCTTGCCCACCCACGGCTGTGCGTGGGCACGCACGACCTCGGCGAAGAGGTCGGCATCCGCGATCAGCGGCGTGATGTCCTTGAAGCTGACACCGGGCTGGGGGAAGTCGGGCACATCCCGCAGTGCACCGAGGATGCGCTGCTCCAGTGGTGCAGCGCTCACTCCTTGCCCCGTCGGGTGCGCGGGGTCTTCTTCGGCTGGTTGCGCGGTCCGCTCGACTGCGCGTACTTGTGCACCTTGCGTCCGGTGACGGTCTGGCCCTCACCGGCGCCGGAAGCGCCGTCGTCCGAGGAGTCGGCGCTCGTGCCGGCGCCGGTCGTACCCGTGGTCGGGGCCATCGCACCCGAGCCAGCCGTCTGGGCACCGGCCGTCGCCAGGGCGGGTTCGCGTGACTGACGCGCCTGGTACTTCTCGGCGTCCTTGGCCAGCTTGACGACCTCCGGGTCCTTGCGGCGCAGGTCCACGAGGAGCGGGGTGGCGATGAAGACGGACGAGAAGGCGCCCACGGTCGTGCCGATGAAGAGGGCGAGCGACAGGTCGAGCAGCGTGCCCGGGCCGAGGACGGCGAAGCCGATGATGATGACGGCCACGACGGGCAGGTTGGCGATGACCGTGGTGTTGATCGAGCGGACCAGGGTCTGGTTGACCGCGAGGTTGGCCGCCCGGTCAAAACTCATCCGGCGGTTGGCGAAGGAGGCGCGCGTATTTTCCTTCACGTGGTCGAAGACGACGACCGTGTCGTAGAGCGAGTACCCCAAGACCGTCAGGAAGCCGATCATGGTCGCCGGCGACACCTCGAAGCCGGTCCAGCTGTAGATGCCGACCGTGATGAGCATGTCGTGCGAGAGCGCGATCATCGACGCCATCGCCATCTTGAAGTTGCGGTAGTAGAGCGCCATCATCACCGTCGTCAGAACGATGAAGACGATCAGGGCGCGCAGTGCCTGCTGGCTGACCGACTTGCCCCACGAGGGCCCGATGAAGTTGGAGCTGACCTCGCTGCCCTTGACCTCGAAGGCCGTGGCCAGCGCTCCCGAGACCTGCCGTGCCTCGTCGGCGTCGAGCTCCTCGGTCTGCACGCGCACGGTGCTCCCACCGAGCGTGGAGACATTGGCGGAGGACTCGCCTCCGGCGATGTCACGCACTGCCTGGGTCGCGCGCTCCTCGTAGTTGGCCGGAGCCGACTGGGTGGCGACCCGGAACTCGGATCCACCCGTGAACTCGAGGCTGAGGTTGATCGGGCGCACGACGAAGCCGAGCAGGGCGACCGCCATGATGACGGCCGACCAGATGTACCACTGCTTCGACTTGCCGACGAAGTCGATCGATCGCCGTCCGGTGTAGAGGTCATTGCCCCAGTCCGCCATGCGGCTCATCGCGCGCCTCCCTCGGCCGGCACCTGCGCCGGGTTGTCACGATCGGGCGTTCCCTCGATGTCGAAGTTGCCGCGTCCCTTGTAGCGCACCTTGGCCTGACGCAGCGTGTTGACGTCGAAGCCGGACCACGGGTGACCAGAAGCAAAGAACTTCCCGCGGGCCAGGATGGTGAGCATCGGGTGCGTGAAGAGCCAGAAGATCGCGAGGTCGATCAACGTGGTCAGTCCGAGGGTGAAGGCGAAGCCGCGCACGCCCGAGCTGGCCAGGACGTAG
The DNA here is from genome assembly GCF_001570985.1 of Janibacter limosus NBRC 16128. Taxonomy (GTDB): domain Bacteria; phylum Actinomycetota; class Actinomycetes; order Actinomycetales; family Dermatophilaceae; genus Janibacter; species Janibacter limosus. The sequence goes on from NZ_BCSS01000033.1 coordinate 8,750, forward strand.
AGGATCACTGCGGCCAGGAAGTTGACACCGTCGGCGACGAGGATGGTGCCCTTGGCACGGGCCCAACCTGCTTCGACCGCAGCCCGGAGGTTGCGCCCTTCGCGCAGCTCGTCCCTGACTCTCTCGAAGTAGACGATGAAGCTGTCGGCGGTGACACCGATGGCGATGATCAGACCTGTCACGCCTGCCATGTCGAGGCGATAGTTGTACCCCCACGCCAACAAGGCGATGGCCAGGTAGGTGATCCCGAAGGCGATCACCATCGAGCCCACCACGACGATGGACAGGGCCCGGTACTGCACCATGGCGTAGCCGAAGACGATGAGCAGCCCGATGATGCCGGCGATGATGCCGTAGCGCAGCTGCTCGGAGCCGAGGGTCGGGCTGATCTCCTGACGCGTCTGCACGTCGAAGGACAGCGGCAGCGCGCCGAACTTCAGCGACTTGGCCAGGCTGCGGGCCTCCTCGATCGTGAATCCGGAGATGCTCGCCTGGCCGCTGGGGATGGCCTCGTTGAACCCGGGGTCGATGAGCACCTGCGAGTCCAGGACGGCCGCCAGGGCGTTGTAGGAGCCGGGCGGGTTGGTCGGCGGCTGCAGGCCCGGCATCTGGACCATCTTCTTGGAGACGTCCCCGTACTCGCCGCGACCCTTGTTGGTGAGCGTCAGCGAGATCTCGGGCTCGTTGGTCTGCTGCCCCTGCGGACCGACCCGATAGCCGGCCTCGGCATTGGCGATCTCGGTGCCGGCGACGACGACCGGGCCGAGGACGTACTTGATCGACCCGTCCTGCTTGCAGGCGACGATCGCCTCGCCCTCCTGCCCCGAGGGCTGCTCCTCCGGCGGCTTGGAGCAGTCGAGGTCCTGGAACTTCTTCCAGACCTTGGTGCTGATGTTGTTGGGGTCCATCGGACCCGTGGGCTTGCCGGAGGGCTTCCACGCCTGCTGCGCAGGGGGCTCGGTGGGAGCCGCGGAGGACTTCGTGGCAGAGGACTTCTTGTCCGCGCTCTGGCTGCTCTTGGGTGACGTGCTCGGCGTGGTCGGCTCGGCGGTGCGGGCGCGGTCCCGTGACGCAGAGGTCTCGCTGCGGCTGGCGCTCGGCTGGCTCGTGGTCGCTGACGACTTCTTCGGGTCGCTGGACTTCGCGCCGCTGGAGGAGGGGCTCGCCGATCCGGACGTGCTGGTGTCGGAGGGCGTCGGCTGCAGGAGCGCAGGGTCACCGATGTCGGTGGCCAGCACCGGGCGGAACTGCATCTGCGAGGACGCCGCGATGGCGTCCTCCTGCTCCTTGGTCGGGGTGCCCGGCATGGCGACGACGATGTTGGAGTCCCCCTGCGTGGTCACCTCCGCGCCAGTGGTGCCCTGCGAGTCGATGCGCTGGACGATGATGTCGCGAGCCTCGGCCAGCTGCTGCTGGGAGACGCTTCCACCACCGGTCACCCGCGGCTCGAGGACGATCTGGGTACCACCCGCGAGGTCCAGTCCCAGACGCGGAGCCCAGGTGGCGTCCTTCTTGACGACCCCGAAGCCGAGCGCACCGGTGAGCACGATGATCCCGGCAAAGAGCCAGACGAGGGTCCGCTTGGCGTGGTCCTTGCGTGCGGTGTCCTTGCTGCGTCGACGCTCAGCCATCTCAGTCCTGTCCACCCTGCTCGGTGGTGGGTCCAGCGCTGGGCGTCTCGGCCTTCATGCCGATGGCTCGGCGGTCCATGGTGAGGACGGTGCCCGGCGCCACCTCGACACGCGCCCTTTCGTCCTGGAGCTCGACGATCCGTCCGAGGATCCCGGAGGTCGTGAAGACCTCGTCCCCCACCTGCAGCGAGGCGGTGAACTCGGCCATCGTGCGCTGCCGGCGTCGTGCGGACCACAGCATGAAGCCGATGAGCACGAGCGGGAGGACGAGCAAGAGCAGGCTGGCAGTCGGCGAGCCTTCAGTCATGGGTGCGGACTTCCTGGGTCGGGGCTGGTCGGTCGCGAAGACGTCGCAGTGGCTCGGGTGGACCCGAGCCAAGGGTCGAGTCTAGGTCAGCGTTGGTGACCTCACCAACGGACACGGCGGCCCGAAGGTTTCGCTTGTGCATCAGCCGAATCGGCCGCCGTCTGATCGTTCGGCAAGGGGAAGGGGTGTCTGCTCCCCTGCTGGCGGGGTGAGCCCCAGGTGCTCCCAGGCCAAGGGGGTCGCGATCCGACCCCGGGGGCTGCGCACGAGGTACCCCTGTCGCACGAGGTAGGGCTCAGCCACCGTCTCGACCGTGTCGGTCTCCTCACCGACGGCCACGGCCAGGGTCGACAGGCCCACCGGGCCGCCGCCGAAGCGACGACAGATGGCCTCCAGGACGGCTCGGTCGAGCCGGTCCAGGCCTGCGTCGTCGACGTCGAAGAGGCTCAGCGCGGCACGGGCAGCGGCCAGGTCGACCTCGCCGGAGCCGTGTACCTGCGCCCAGTCGCGGACCCGCCGCAGCAGGCGGTTGGCGATGCGCGGAGTGCCTCGTGAGCGCAGCGCGATCTCCGCCAGGGCGTCCTCCTCCGCCGGAACGCTGAGCAGCCGGGCGCTGCGCTGCAGGATGCGTTCGAGGTCGGCGACCTCGTAGAAGTCGAGGTGGCCGGTGAACCCGAAGCGGTCACGCAGGGGCGCCGGCAGCAGGCCTGCTCGGGTCGTGGCACCCACGACGGTGAAGGGGGGAAGCGTCAGCGGGATCGCGGTGGCACCGGGCCCCTTGCCCACCACGACGTCGACCCGGAAGTCCTCCATCGCCAGGTAGAGCATCTCCTCAGCGGGTCGCGACATCCGGTGGATCTCGTCCAGGAAGAGCACCTCGCCCTCGACGAGCGAGGAGAGGATCGAGGCCAGGTCGCCGGCGTGCTGGATCGCCGGGCCCGAGGTGACGCGGATGGGCTGCTCGAGCTCGGCAGCGACGATCATCGCCAAGGTCGTCTTGCCCAGGCCGGGTGGACCGGAGAGCAGGACATGGTCTGGTGGCGCCCCACGGCGGCGGGCGGCCTCGAGGACGAGCCCCAGCTGGTCGCGCACCTTGGGCTGACCGGGAAACTCCGAGAGTCGCCGGGGTCGCAGCGCCGCCTCGACGGTCCCGTCGTCGTCGATCCCGCCGGCATCGACGATGCGGGCGGTCGCGTCGTAGGAGCCGTCCCCCTCGCGGGGGTCCTCGTCCGCGACGCGGATCTCGGAACTGAAGCCGCTCATCGGGCCAGCACCTGCAGGGCGGCACGCAGAGCGCTCGAGACATCTTCGCCACCGTGCTCGTCGGCGATCTTGGCGACGGCGTCGGCCGACTGCTTCGCGGAGTAGCCCAGCCCCACGAGGGCCTCGGCCACCTGGTCCTGCCACGGCCCCGCCGCCACCGCAGGGCCAGCAGCGGCTCCCGCGCCCGGGACCTGCGGCAGCTTGTCCCGGAGCTCCAGGGTGATCCGCTCGGCGCCCTTCTTACCGATGCCGGGCACCTTGGTCAGCGTCGCGATGTCGGCTCCGGCAACGGCTGAGGCCAGCTCCTCGGGGCTCAGGACCGACAGGATGGCCAGAGCGACCCGCGGCCCGACCCCGCTGACGGTCTGCACCAGCTCGAAGGTGTCGCGCTCCCCCGGTGCCGCAAACCCGTAGAGGGTCATGGAGTCCTCACGCACGACCATGCTCGTGGCGAGCTCGACCCGAGCGCCGGTACGGCATCCGGCTGCCACGGCCGGTGGTGTGTGCACGAGCAGACCCACCCCGTGCACATCGACGACGACACGGTCCAGCCCGACGTGCTGAGCGGTGCCGCTCACCGCGGCGATCATGCTCCGGCCACCGATCGCAGGCGCGCTCGCTCGCTGGCGGCCGCGAGGTCGCGGCGAGCAGAGCCGGCGCCACGCCACTGGTGACAGATGGCCAGGGCGAGTGCGTCGGCCGCGTCGGCCGGCTTGGGAGGCTCCGAGAGGGAGAGGATGCGCGTGACCATGGTGGTGATCTGGGCCTTGTCTGCTCGGCCGGAGCCGGAGACGGCTGCCTTGACCTCGGTGGGGGTGTGCAGGGTGACGGGCAGGCCGCGCCGGGCTCCGGCCACGAGCACCAGTCCACTGACCTGCGCGGTCGTCATGACGGTGGGGACGTGCTCGGCGGCGTAGACGCGCTCCAGTGCGATGGCATCTGGGGAAAATCGGTCGAGCCAGGCGTCGAGCTCGTCCTGGATGTAGACCAGACGGTCGCCGGGGTCTCGATCGGCCGACGTCCGCACGACGCCGACAGCGACCATGCGAAGGGCGCGGGCTTCACCCTCGACGACACCGAGACCGCACCGGGTCAGCCCGGGGTCCACGCCCAGCACTCGCACGTGCGCCCCTCCCGAACCTCGACTCGAACACCTGTTCTGGTCGAGGCTACGTGTCGGCGGCGCTCGGGGCGCCGCCGACACGCCGGGTCACTCGTCCTCGGCCTCGAGCTGGGCCATGACCTCGTCGGAGATGTCTCCGTTGGAGAAGACGTCCTGGACGTCGTCGCTGTCCTCGAGGGCGTCGACGACACGCATCAGCTTCTTGGCGCCGTCGGCGTCGAGGGGCACCTGCATGCTCGGCAGGAAGGAGGCCTCGGCGGAGTCGTAGTCGACGCCCGCCTCCTGCAGCGCGGTGCGCACGGCGACGAAGTCCGTTGCCTCCGAGACGATCTGCCAGGACTCTCCGAAGTCGTTGATCTCCTCGGCACCGGCCTCGAGCACGATCTCCAGGAGCTCGTCCTCGCCCTTCTCCGCCTTGGGCACCATGACGACGCCCTTGCGGTTGAAGAGGTAGGCCACCGAGTTGGGGTCGGCGAGGCTGCCGCCGTTGCGGGACAACGCGGTCCGCACCTCGGTGGCTGCGCGGTTCTTGTTGTCGGTGAGGCACTCGATGAGGATCGCCACACCACCGGGGGCGTAGCCCTCGTAGGTGATGTTCTCCCAGTTGGAGCCGCCCGCCTCGGCACCGGAGCCGCGCTTGATCGCACGGTCGATGTTGTCGTTGGGGACCGAGTTCTTCTTCGCCTTCTGGACGGCGTCGTAGAGGGTCGGGTTGCCGGAGAGGTCCCCGCCGCCCGTGCGGGCCGCGACCTCGATGTACTTGATCAGCTTGGCGAAGAGCTTGCCGCGCTTGGCGTCGATCGCCGCCTTCTTGTGCTTTGTGGTTGCCCATTTGGAGTGGCCGGACACGTAGGTCTCCTCGGTGTGGCTGGCAGGTGGTCCGAAAATCGATCCTACGCGCTCGCCGTCCGCACCATGTCGACAAAGAGCCGGTGCACGCGGTGGTCGCCGGTCACCTCGGGGTGAAAGCTCGTGGCGAGCAGGTGTCCCTGGCGCACGACGACCGGGTGGGACTCCCCCTTCGTCTCGACGCTCGCGAGGATCTCGACCTCCGGTCCGCAGTCCTCGACCCAAGGGGCCCGGATGAAGACCGCCCGCACCCGGCCACCCGCGACACCGGACACCTCGAGGTCGGTCTCGTAGGAGTCGACCTGCCGGCCAAAGGCATTGCGCCGCACCGTGATGTCCAACCCGCCCAGGGTCTCCTGATCACGGTGTCCGTCGAGGATGCGGTCCGCGAGCAGGATCATGCCGGCGCAGCTGCCGTAGACCGGCATGCCGTCTGCGATCCGGGAGCGAAGAGGGTCGCGCAGCCCGAAGATCCGCGTCAGCTTGTCGATGGTCGTCGACTCGCCACCGGGGATGACGAGGGCTGCCACGGCGTCCAGCTCCTCCGGTCGACGGACGGCGAGCGTGCTCGCCCCCGACTCCTCGAGGGCTGCGCGGTGCTCGCGGACATCACCCTGGACCGCCAGGACTCCGATGACGGGCCGGGAGAGATCACTCATGCGACGGAATCTAGTCCGCGTCGTGTCGGGCACCGCACGCGCCCCGGGACACATCTTTGGTGGCCCGCCGACGCTGTGCCGGTTTCGGCGGCTCGAGGTGGGGTATCCCGCCGACGCACCAAGGAGACCAACCACAGGAGGTTGTCATGAACAAGATCTCGATGCTTGTGGCCGGAGCTGCTGGCTATGTGCTCGGCACCCGGGCAGGACGCGATCAGTACGACAAGATGGCGTCGCAGGCACGCAGGGTGTGGCGTGACCCCAAGGTCCAGCGCAAGGCCAGTCAGGCCCAGGCGGCAGCGGGCGATCTCGGCCAGAAGGCTGGCGACAAGATCACCACCAAGGTCAAGGAGCACACCGGCGACTCGTCCACCGATGCGCCGAACAACTCCACCTCGGGCGCCACGCCGGGGCTCGGGACGCCTCCTGCGACGCCGTGATCTCGACTGACAGCAGGACGCCCCGGCGAAGGGCCGGGGCGTCCTGATCGTGCACGGCAGGGTTTACCAGCCGCGCTCGGCCAGACGGTGCGGCTCGGGGATCTCGTCGACGTTGATGCCGACCATGGCCTCGCCCAGCCCGCGGGAGATCGTGGCCAAGGCGTCCGGGTCGTCAAAGAAGGTGGTCGCCTTGACGATGGCCTCGGCGCGCTCGACGGGGTTGCCGGACTTGAAGATGCCGGAGCCGACGAAGACGCCCTCGGCTCCCAGCTGCATCATCATCGCGGCGTCCGCGGGGGTGGCGATGCCACCGGCGGTGAAGAGCACGACGGGCAGCTTGCCGTTGGCAGCGACCTCCTTGACCAGCTCATACGGAGCCTGCAGCTCCTTGGCCGCGACATAGAGCTCGTCCTCGGCCATCGTGCTCAGGCGGCGGATCTGCTGGCGGATCTGGCGCATGTGGGTCGTCGCGTTGGAGACATCACCGGTGCCGGCCTCCCCCTTGCTGCGGATCATGGCCGCGCCCTCGGTGATCCGACGCAGCGCCTCGCCCAGATTGGTCGCACCGCAGACGAAGGGGACGGTGTAGTTCCACTTGTCGATGTGGTTGGCGTAGTCGGCCGGGGTGAGGACCTCGGACTCGTCGATGTAGTCGACGCCGAGCGACTGCAGGATCTGCGCCTCGACGAAGTGGCCGATGCGAGCCTTGGCCATGACCGGGATGGAGACGGCCTCGATGATGCCGTCGATCATGTCGGGGTCGCTCATCCGGGAGACGCCACCCTGGGCGCGGATGTCGGCTGGGACGCGCTCGAGAGCCATGACGGCGACGGCACCGGCATCCTCGGCGATCTTCGCCTGGTCCGGCGTGACGACGTCCATGATGACGCCACCCTTGAGCATCTCGGCCATGCCGCGCTTGACCCGCGCAGTCCCGGTCGTCGTGTCGCTACCCATGGTCTTCTCCCTCGTCCGTGGCCTCGGCACACCCGGGGCCAATGTTTGATCTAGGCCAGAAACTAGCACGGCACAGGTCAAAGCCGTCCCCACTGCTCACGTGAGGAGGACCCCACCTAGACTCCGGGGCGTGACTACCCATGCAGCTTCGATCACCGGGGGGACCGCCGCCGAGATCGCCGACAGCGTGCGCGGACTCGTCGAGCGCGGCCACCTCTCCCCCGGTGACGTCCTCCCACCGGTGCGGGCGCTGGCCGAGCAGCTCGGTGTCAACCGCAACACTGCGGTCGCCGCGTATGGCGTGCTGGCCCGCTCCGGTGTCGTCGTCTCGCAGGGGCGTGCCGGCACCCGGGTCGCTCGGCGCTCACGGGTCCCGCAGGAAGGGTTCGCCGCCGCGGGCTCGCTCCGGGACGTCGGCACGGGCAATCCTGACCCGCGCCTGATCCCGGACCTGGGACCGGCTCTCGCTGCCGCGGCGGGCCGGCACGTGCTCTACGGCGAGCCGACGATCGACCGCGACCTCCTGGTCTGGGCCCGCGAGTGGATGGCTCCCGATGTGCCGGCGGACGCGGCTGACCTCCACCTGACACTGACCAGTGGCGCGGTCGACGCGGTCGAACGACTCCTGGCGCAGGCGCTGCTGCGCGACGACACGGTGGCCCTCGAGGATCCGTGCTTCCTCGCGAGCATCCACCTCGCCCAGCTCGGCGGTTACCGTGCCGTGCCGGTCCCCGTCGACCCCGAGGGGATGACCGTCGACGGGCTGCGCCACGCTCTCGACCAGGGAGTGCGAGCGGTGGTGTGCACCCCCCGGGCGCAGAACCCCACGGGCGCGTCACTGAGTGCCCGCCGCGCCGAGGCGCTCCGCGAGGTGATGTCAGAGCACCCCTATGTCCTCGTCGTGCAGGACGACTACTTCTCCTACCTGTCCCGGCAGCCCTTCCACTCGATCGTCGGGCCCGAGCACCAACGTTGGGCGCTCGTGCGGTCGGTCTCGAAGTTTGCCGGTCCTGACATGTGCCTCGCCGTGACGGCCTGCGATGCCGACACGGCCTCTCGGCTCGAGATGCGCCTCAGCCCCGGCACGACGTGGGTGAGCCACCTGCTGCAACGGATCACGCACTCCGTGATGACGGACCCGGCGGCACTGGCCCTCATCGAGCAGGCGAGTACGCACTACGCCGAGCGCAATGCTGCATTTGCCGAGCTGCTCACCGAGCGAGGCCTGCCCGCCACCGCCGGTGACGGGATGAGCCTGTGGGTGGGGCTGCCCGTGCCCGCCCGTGACGTCGCCGAGAGGCTCACGCGCCGGGGCTGGCTCCTGCGCACGGGTGACGACTTCCGGCTGGAGGAGACCGAGGGGCTCTCGCACCATCTGAGGCTCACGGTGCATGACCTCGGTGATGAGGACGCGACCACGCTGGTCGCAGACCTCGTCGACGCCGTCCACGAGCTCGGTTGAGCACGATCTCCTGCCCCCACGACAGGAGGTGCGGGAGACCCTCGGGTCCCGTCAGCCCTGCGAGGGAGGATCGAGCGGGGCATCGCCCGGAGGGGGCGGCGGCGCGGGACGATCCGACGGCGGTGGCGGGGGTGCCGGACGCTCGGACGCAAGGGGCGTGGAAGCCTGATCAGTCGATGCCCGACCACCATCCGACGAAGGGGGCGGTGGGGCTTGGTGTCCCGCTCCCGGCGGCGGGGGCGCCTGGTGCGAGGTCTGTGACGAGTTGCCCACCACTGTGGAGCGGATGTCGCCGAGGGCGGCTCGCGGGTCCTTGCCCTTCTGGCGGGCCCACAGCAGGTAGGCCCCGAGGGCCAGAGCAGCCAGGGGCACCAAGCAGCAGCAGAGCCCGAGGATGCCGATACCGCCGCCCCGGCGCCGGCGACGCCGACGCATCGGCAGTGCGGCCAGAACTCGATCACCACCGATCAGGGCCAGCTGGGCAACAGCGAGCTGCTCCAGCCCCACGCGGGGCAGTCCCGTGAGGGTGAGCAGCTCGTTGAGCGGAGCGACGAGTGTCAGGTCGTTCAGGGTCATGTCCAGATCATGCCCGTCCGTGCTCCTTCTGGCGAGACCCTGCCGCCGGCGAGAGCCGTGTGGTCAGGTCCCGGGCAGGGTGTCGTCGAACTCCACCGTCTGCGGCAGGTCTGCGTAGCCGGCCAGGCGGAAGATCGTGACCACCCGCTTGGAGCGCACCCGCTGGACCTCCTTGACCGCCTCGTTGTGGAAGCGGCGAGCCAGCTGGACGCGCAGCCCGGCCTCACGGAGGCGCTCGAGCGCTGCCGCTCCGGGTCCTCCCTGCGCCTCGATGTCGCGGGAGACCTCCACGGGCAGTGCTGCGCGCAGGACCTCGGTCAGCGCACTCTCGACGGTCTCCCGTCCCGCGAAGTGCTGCCCCTCGAGGAGGTCGGCCTCGAAGGTGTGCTCGTTGACCCGCTCGAGGGACTCACTCGCTGCTGCCACCAGGAGGAACCCGCTGGCCGGGTCGATGGCGCCGGAGTTGGCCAGCTCCAGGCAGGCTTCGGCACGACGCACGACGTGGGCGTCCAGGGCCGACAGCGCCCCCTCGACCTTGGCGTGCAGACGGTCGAGCCGGGCTGCGCTGTAGGAGAGGTACCAGGCCAGGACGAGCAGGACGCAGACGGCGACGACGATCCAGCTGATGAGCGTCATGTGTGCTCTCCTCCTCGACGACGATCGGCACCCGGCCTCAGTCTGGTGACCTCCCGCTGGCGCGACCCGGCGCCGGCGACAGTGTCGTAGACAGCGAGGATCTCCTTGGCGACCACGGCCCAGTCGAAGACCCGAGCGCGCTCGCGGCCGAGCTCCGACAGGGCACGCAATCGAGACGGGTCGCCCAGCAGCTCCACCGCACGGGCGGCGAGGTCCTGCGGGTTCTCGTTGGCGAAGAGGGCACCGGCCATGCCGGTGCGTCCCCCGTCGAGCACTCGCTGGAAGGCCGCCAGATCGCTCGCCAGGACCGGAGCGCCGGCTGCCATCGCCTCGACGAGCACGATGCCGAAGCTCTCGCCCCCGGTGTGCGGCGCGATGTAGAGGTCCGCCGACGCCAGCGCCGACGCCTTGTCCTCGTCGGAGAGCGCCCCGAGGAACTCGGTGGCGGCCAGGACCGGCTCGGACAACCTGGCACGTGCCGCCTCAGCACTGCCCGGACCGACGACGAGCAACCGCGCCCCCGTCACCGCGTCGAGGATGGCCGGCATGGCCGCCGACAGCACCGGCAGTCCCTTGCGCGGCTCGTCGATGCGACCGAGGAAGACGATCGTGGGGCGCCCGGGTGCGCCGCTCCAGCGAGGATCCTTGCTCACCCGGGCAAAGGCTGCGGTGTCCACACCATTGGGGATGACGACCGCATCACCACCGATGTGGGTGGTGACGGTGCGCCGGGCATCCTCGGAGACGGCGATGCGTCCGTGGATCTTCTCCAGCGAGGGACGCAGCAGCGGGTACGCAGCCTGCATGACCCGCGAGCGGACATTGGAGGTGTGGAAGGTCGCGACGACGGGGCGCGTCGCCGCCCACAGGGCGAGGACCGACAGGCTGGGCGCGAGCGGCTCGTGGATGTGCACGACATCGAAGTCGCCCTCGTCGAGCCAGCGGCTGACCTTGGCCGCTGCGACCGGCCCGAAGAGGAGCCGAGCGGTGGACCCGTTGTACCGGATCGGAACGGCGCGGCCGGCGGGCACGACGTAGGACGGCAGGTCCGTGCCCTCGTCGGCAGGGGCCAGCACCGACGCCTCATGGCCGTGCTGGATGAGGTACTCGGCGAGGTCGCGGATGTGGAACTGCACGCCGCCGGGGACGTCGAAGGAGTACGGACTGACCAGGCCGATCTTCATGCTGCCTCCGTCCTGGCTGCATCGCGTGCGGGATCCAGGTCGTCGACGAAGACCCGCTGCATCATGTGCCAGTCCTCGGTGTGGGCGATGAGCGCTGTGCCGAAGGCATCCGCGCACGCCTGTGTCGTGCGTGCGACCGCATCCGGGCTGCCCTGCGGCGCAACGTCCACGGCGTCGTGGATGGTGACGACCATGCCCCACGTCCGGCCGACCCGCTCGTGCCGCAAGGTGACGGGATACAGCGGCAGACCGCTCTCGACGGCCAACGCGGCCGGACCGGCGGCCATGCGGGCACGATGCCCGCACAGGTCCACCTCGACCCCACTGGCGGACAGGTCCCGGTCTGCCAGCAGTGGCATCACGACCGGCTCACCCGTCGCGAGCTGGGCGCGCAGCCTGGCGAAGGTCCCGCGCTCGGCCGGATGGATCACCATGCCCAGTCCCTCGCGGTAGTCGAGGAAGGCCTGGAACATCTCCTCCGGCTCGAGCCGCTCGGCGACCGTCACGACGGTGCCCAGGTGGCGGGCGCACCAGACCCCCGCGAGGTCCCAGTTGCCGGTGTGGCCCAAGAAGGCCAGCACCGGCCGTCCTGCCAGCAGGTGAGCCTTCATCTCGGGCATCGCCCCCTCGAAGCGGACGACGGAGTCGACGTGGTCCCCGGAGATGGCGGGCAGGCGGAAGGCCTCGACGTAGTAGCGAAGGGCGGCACGCACACCCTTCGCCGTCAGGTCCTCGAGCTCGTCGGGGGTCAGCTCGGGGCGGACCCGGGCGTAGTTGGCCCGAAGTCGTTGGACCGAGGAGCCGTTGCCGGCGTGCGTCCGGTCCGCAGCAAGATCGAAGAGGCGGTAGGCCAGGCCAGCCGGCAGGAGCCGCAGGACGCGCCAGGCCAGCAGGAATCCCCAGACCGTGGCCTGCCGGCGCCACCGGGTCACGGCGTGGGGTTCGCCGCGTCAGCCTCTGCTGCGAGGCACTGCTGACGCACGAAGAGGACCCGCTGCATGACCGTGACGGCGCTGGCGACGACGAGGACGGCGAGCACGACCTTGAGCACGATCTCGGGCAGGCCCAGCCCGACCAGACCGGTCGTCACGAGGGCCACGACGAGGCGGTCCGCGCGCTCGGCGATGCCGACACTGGCGGTCATGCCCAGGCCCTCGGCACGGGCGCGGGCGTAGGACACGACGCTGCCGAGGATCAGGGCGCCCATTGCCAGCCACGCCATCACGCGGTCGTCACCACCCTGGAAGAACCAGATCGCCAGCCCGGAGAAGATGGCCGCGTCCCCAACCCGGTCGAGGGTCGAGTCGAGGAAGGCGCCCCACTTGCTCGTGCGACCCAGCAGCCGGGCCATGACGCCGTCGAGGGTGTCGGAGAAGACGAAGGCGGTGATGACGAGCACGCCGATCAGCAGCTCACCCTGCGGGAAGAAGACCCAGGCGCCGAGGCACACGCCGATCGTGCCGAGGATGGTCACCGCATCGGGGCTGAGGCCGAGTCGGATCAGGAGTTTGGCCAACGGGGTCAGGATCCGGGTGGCGGCGGCGCGCGCGTATCGATTGAGCATGTCGCGTCAAGGGTAACCGGGACGCGGCGCTCCTCCTGAACGGCTCGCGGTGATGTCCCGCTCAGTCTCCGTCGGTCGGCCAGGCAGCCACGAGGGCGGCCCGGGCGTCCTCCAGGAGGATCGGCAGCGCCTTGGTCTGGGCGATGATCGGCAGGAAGTTCATGTCGCCGCCCCATCGTGGGATGACGTGCTGGTGCAGGTGTGCGGCCACTCCCGCGCCGGCGACGGCTCCTTGGTTCATGCCGAGGTTGAAGCCGTGCGGGTTGGACGTCGCCTGCAGCACCCGGATCGCCGTCTTGGTCAGCGCGGTGAACTCTGCCGTCTCCTCGTCCGTGAGGTCGATGTAGAGCGAGACGTGCCGATAGGGGCAGACGAGCACGTGACCGGCGTTGTAGGGGAAGAGGTTCATGACGACGAAGCAGGTCTCACCGCGGTGGACGACCAGTCCCTCGGCGTCCTCCTTGCCGGGCGCCGAGCAAAAGGGGCACCCGTCTCCGGCGTCCTCGCTGGGGCGCTCCCCCGTCACGTAGGCCATGCGGTGCGGGGTCCACAACCGGTCGAAGCCGTCCGGGACACCGGCGAAGGATCGCTCGTCCTCGAGCGGAAGGTCGTGCGGCTCGGTCATGGGAGCGATCCTGTCACGACCATGACGAAGGGGGGTCCCTCCCCCTTCGTCATGCACGAGGTCTGCGCCGTGGGCAGGATGGACCGCATACATCCAGGACTGCAGAACGTCGCCAACCGGGCCGCCCTCTACGCCAACCTCAAGCAGACCCTCTTCAGCGAGCTCCTCGAGGAGCAGCTGGGCGAGCACCGCTTCCAGGGAGACCTGGAGGCGGGCGCACTCCGCTTCGTCGGCGCAGAGCGCTCGCTCGACGCCACGGTCCACCTCATCGCCTCGGTCGCTCCGGGACCCCGCTCGATGCTGTGGGGCTGGGCGCACCCCCAGGGTGGCGGCGCGGTCGCCGCCAAGGTCAAGGCGCTCGGTGAGGGCTACGGCATCACGGATCTCACGACCCCCGAGCTGCCCTTCGAGCCGGGTGACAACATCGGCGAGACCGTCGTCCAGCTGGCGTCCCCGAGCCCGAGCTGATGCAGGTCGTCTCGCGCATGGAGTTCATCCTGAGGCCGAGCACCGACGGGATTCGTCGTCACCGAGGACGGCTCCGACGTGCGCCTGATGGTCTCTCGCGTCAGACCGTCTGCCCGGGCACCCACTCGCGCAGGCGGTCGACGGGGTCCCCGAATCCGGTGGCGTCGAAGAGCGGGCGCCCGGCGTCGCTGGAGTTCAGCCGCAGCCACCGGATCCGCTCGGCCTCGGCTGCCTCCTGCGCCGCGTGGACGAGGCGACGGCCGATGCCCAACCGTCGGCGATCGACGGAGACGAAGACCTGCTGGACGTACCACCACTCCGCCCGTCCCGGCCGAGCGAGCGTGGGGAGCTTGCGCACCCGCAGTGCCAGCAGGCACCCGACGGGACGACCGTCGCTCTCCTGCGCCAACCACCCCCGATAGGCGGCGAAGTCCTCGAGGAAGGCATCGGCGTAGTCGACGATGAATCCGTCACGTGACGCTCGTCCCAGCTCACGGTCCTGCTGCAGTCGCAGGGCGCCGAGGGCAAAGGCGTCGTCTCGCTCCAGGGGGCGCAGGTTCACGTCCATGACGGCAACCTAGCCGTGAATCGGCTCAGATGGTCGTGGCGGGGCGGACGTCGGGACCGGGGTTGGTCAGGCTGGGCGCCGCCATGACCTGGTCCTTGGCCTCGATCGACGCGAGCACTCGCTCGATCGCGGTCTCGATCGGGATCCCGTTCTCCTGGGACCCGTCGCGGTAGCGGAAGGAGACCGCGTTGTTGCTGCGGTCCTCCTCACCGGCGATGAGGGTGAAGGGCACCTTGGACTTGCTGGCATTGCGGATCTTCTTGGGGAAGCGGTCATCGCTCTCGTCGAGCTCGACGCGGATCCCCTTGGCCTTCATCTGGGACAGCACGTCCCAGAGGTAGTCGTTGTACTCCTCGGCGACCGGGACCCCGAGGACCTGGACGGGGCTGAGCCAGACGGGGAAGGCGCCCGCGTAGTGCTCCACGAGCACACCGACGAAGCGCTCGATTGAGCCGAACTTCGCCGAGTGGATCATCACCGGCTGCTGACGGGAGCCGTCGGCAGCCTGGTACTCGAGGGCGAAGCGCTCCGGGGAGGGCTGGTTGAAGTCGTACTGGATCGTGCTCATCTGCCAGGTGCGACCGATGGCGTCGCGCGCCTGCACGGACACCTTGGGGCCGTAGTAGGCGGCACCACCCGGGTCCGGGACGAGCTCGAGGCCGGTCTCCCGGCAGACGTCCTCGAGGACCTGCGTCGCCTCTGCCCAGTCCTCGTCGGAGCCGATGAACTTGTCGCTCTTGTCGCCGTCCTCGTCACGCGTGGACAGCTCGAGGTAGAAGTCGTCGAGACCGAAGTCGCGCAGCAGCGACAGGACGAAGTCCAGCAGGTGCCGGATCTCGTCCGGGGCCTGCTCCTTGGTGACATAGGAGTGGCTGTCGTCCTGGGCGAAGCCGCGCACACGGGTCAGACCGTGGATGACGCCCGACTTCTCGTGTCGGTAGACGTGGCCGAACTCGAAGAGGCGCAGAGGCAGCTCGCGGTAGGAGCGCTGCTTGGAGCGGTAGATGAGGTTGTGCATCGGGCAGTTCATCGCCTTGAGGCGGTAGGCCATGCCGTCGACATCGAGGGGAGGGAACATCCCTTCGCCGTAGTAGGGCAGGTGACCCGAGGTGTGGAAGAGCTGCTCCTTGGCGATGTGCGGGGTCCCGACGTACTCGAAGCCCTCCTCGATGTGCCGGGCGCGGACGTAGTCCTCCATCTCGCGCTTGATGACGCCGCCCTTGGGGTGGAAGACGGGCAGTCCCGAGCCGATCTCGTCGGGGAAGGAGTACAGGTCCAGCTCACGACCGAGCTTGCGGTGGTCGCGCTTCTCGGCCTCGGCGAGACGGTCGAGGTAGGACTTGAGCTCGTCCTTGGTCGGCCAGGCCGTGCCATAGACGCGCTGCAGTTGCGTGTTCTTCTCGCTGCCCCGCCAGTAGGCCGCGGCGCTGCGCATGACCTTGTAGGCATTGCCGATGACCTTGGTGCTCGGCACGTGCGGGCCACGGCACAGGTCGCCCCAGGCGCGCGTACCGTCGCGACGCACGTTGTCGTAGATCGTCAGCTGGGCGCCGCCGACCTCGACGGAGGCTCCCTCGGCGGCATCCTCGGACGCGCCGCCCTTGAGACCGATGAGCTCGCACTTGTAGGGCTCGCCACTCAGCTCGACGAGGGCGTCCTCGTCGCTGATCTCACGACGCTCGAAGGTCTGGCCCTCATTGATGATCCGCTGCATCGCCTTGTCGAGGGCCTTGAGGTCCTCGGGGGTGAAGGGCTCCTCGACATCGAAGTCGTAGTAGAAGCCGTCGCGGATCGGCGGGCCGATGCCGAGCTTGGCCGAGGGGTTGATCTGCTGGACGGCCTGGGCGAGGACGTGAGCGGTCGAGTGACGCAGCACGTCGAGGCCATCCTGCTCGGCGGCCGTCACGGGCTCGACGACGTCGCCGGCGGCGATCTCGTGGGCGAGGTCGCGCAGCTCGCCGTTGACCCGGGCCACGAGTACGGCCCGGTCACCCTCGAAGAGGTCCGCGGCGGTAGTGCCCTGGTCCACCGATCGCTCGTCTCCGGCGACGTTGATGGTGATCTGGGCAGACACGGGGAACTCCTGTGGGACGGTTCGAGGTGCCCGGCCGGGCACCGTCGAACTCTATCCCCGCGAAGGGGGCCCGCCCCAACGCCTTACCCCGCTGGCTGAGGAGGTTGCGCAGCAACCGTCTCGAAGCCATCGTGAGTATCGCGCCTCAGGACGCGACGTCGCCCCCTTCGTACGCTCGAGCCATGCTCTCCACGGACCGTCGCCTCCTGCCGTACACCGCCGCCTGGTTCGGCGTCCTCTGCCTGCTCGCCGTGCTGTGCTTCCACTACCCCGAACTGTTGACCAGCCAGGAGTTCCGGGCCGTCTACACCTCAGGTTTCGCTCGCGGTCTGCTGCTCTTCGGCCTGGTGGCGACCTTCCTGATCGGCACCGTGGCGGTCCTGGCCGGTCAACGACGCAAGATCGCGCTCGTCGGCCTGGTCGCCGTCTCCGCGGCGGTCCTCCTCGGCGGGGCCGAGGTCCCCATGGACAAGGTCTCGGCAACCCCCTACTCGCTGGGCGTCGACTGGTTCATCCTGTCGCTCTTCTTCTCCGCGGTGGTCTTCATCCCGCTGGAGCACTACCTGGCCCACCGACCGCACGCCATCTTGCGGGCCGGCTGGCGCACGGACATCTGCTACTTCTTCCTCAGCCACGTGCTCGTGCAGTTCATCCTCATCGTCGTGACCACCACGACGACCACCGTGGCCGCGGCCATCGCGATCGACTCGGTCAAGGCCGTGGTCGTCGCGCTCCCCCTGTGGGTCCAGTTCCTCCTCGCGGTCTTCGCTGCTGACCTCGCGCAGGCCACGCTGCACCGCGCCTACCACCGCGTCAAGACGCTGTGGCGCTTCCACGCTGTGCACCACTCCAGTCGCGACCTGGACTGGCTGGCAGGGTCCCGCGTCCACCTGGTGGAGACCGTCCTGACCCGCAGCATCGTGCTGCTCCCCCTGATGGTCCTGGGCTTCTCGACCGCCGCAGTCAACGCCTACGTGATCCTCGTGGGTCTGCAGGCCGTGGTGGCCCACGCCAACATCGGGGTGCGGTTCGGCTGGCTGGAGTACCTCGTGGTCCTCCCCCGCTACCACCACTGGCACCACGCCCGGCATGTCGACTACTGGGACCGCAACTACGCCATCCACCTGCCGATCGTGGACATGCTCATGGGCAGCTTCAAACTCCCCCGCGACGGCAGCTGGCCGCAGGAGTACGGCGTCCTCAAGCTCGAGACCGTCCCGCAGGGACTGGTCGCCCAGACCCTGATGCCCTTCCGCGGTGACCGCGAGTACGAGGAGCACGTCGCGTAGCTGCGACCGCCGCCTTCGCTCCGCCCTTCCCGCACCTTGAGTGGAGGTATACCCGCTGGTGATTCGTCCGCGAGTCAACGTCCAGCCGAGCTCACCAGGTCACCAGTGGAATGGGACACGATGGTGATTCGTCCGCGCGTTGACCTCCACCCGCGAATGCAAGAAGGCCCCCGGTAAACCGGGGGCCCTGCGAGTAGCTACCGAGCGCCAAAAGGCCCTGAACAGCACGAAACCTCGGCCAGATCGAAGATCTGACCGAGGTTTCGTGAACCCACGCTCACAGTTTCGTGAACGTCACGCGAGTGTCCGAGGGGGGACTTGAACCCCCATGCCCTAATACGGGCACTAGCACCTCAAGCTAGCGCGTCTGCCAATTCCGCCACCCGGACGAGTGGTGCTTCCGGTGGTCTTGCAACCATCGGGGCAACGACGTGAAACTTTACACGCGGATGTCGTGAGTGAGAAATCCACCGCTCACGGGGTCTCGCTGGCCTCTTCTGCCGCGCCGACGTAGAGGCAGAAGGGGTGCCCCGACGGGTCGATGAGGACCCGCACCTCCTCCTGTGGCTGGTGCTCGGAGAGCCGCCCACCGAGGCGCAGTGCGGCGTCGACGGCGACGCCCAGATCGCTGACCTCGATGTCGAGATGCATCTGCATCTGCTGGTCCCCGGGCTGGGCCGGCCACGCCGGCGCGACGTGCTCCCGCTCGAGCTGGAACCCCAGATAGACGTGGGCGCGCTCCGGCGCGATCGTCGCCCAGTCCTGCTCATCACTGTGGATGCGCCATCCGAGCACCTCGGCGTAAAAGCGCGCGAGACCCTTCGGATCGGGCGTGCCGATCACGGTGCCGAGGTAGTCGTGGGGTGGTCGTCGTCCATGGAGCATGATGTCCACCTTGCGCGAAAGACACGCCGCGCGCCAACCCGGCCTACTCTTGGCCCCGTGCTCGAGACCGTCACCGCGACCCGATTCGCGGTCCCCCTGCGCGAAGGGGGCTCCCTGCCAGGGCTCGTCGACGCCGACGACCTCGGGATGTATGTCGTGAAGTTCCGCGGCGCCGGGCAGGGCCTGAAGGTCCTGGTCGCCGAGGTCATCGTCGGCGAGATCGCCCGCACCCTGCAGATCCCCGTCCCGCGCCTGGCCATCGTCGACCTGCCGCGCGACATCGCCCGGTACGAGGCCGACGAAGAGGTCCAGGACCTGCTCACCGCGTCGGTCGGCACCAATCTCGGTCTGGACTACCTGCCCGGCTCCTTCGGCTACGACGGCAGCCGCCCCGCGCTCCCCGAGCAGGCCGCACCGATCGTGTGGCTCGATGCCTTCACCGCCAACATCGACCGCACCTGGGCCAACCCCAACCTGGTCGTCTGGGGCGGTCAACCGTGGGTGATCGACCACGGTGCAGCGCTGTACTTCCACCACGCATGGGGCAGGCGGGCACCCGACGCGACGCGGTTCGCCGCGCAGCCCTTCGACGCGTCCGACCACGTGCTCGGCGACCTCGTGGACGACCTGCACCCCGCGCATGCCGATCTCGCTGCTCGTCTCACCGACGTCGACCTGGAGCGCATCATCGGATACGTCCCCGACGAGTGGCTCGAGACCTCCGAGCACCTGCCCGACCCGTCCGCGGTACGCACGGCCTATCTGGAGCATCTTGTCGCCCGGCGCGACCACCCGGACGCGTGGCTCCCCGGAGGTGCCCGATGACCCTCCTGCCCTACCAGTACGTCGTCCTGCGGTGCGTGCCGCGAGCCGAGCGCGAGGAGTTCCTCAACGTCGGGATCGTCCTGCGCAGTCAGGCCGCCGACCACCTCGAGGCGGCGTTCGCCGTCGATCGCGACCGGGTTCGCGCCTTCGCGCCGGACCTCGACCTGGACGAGCTCGATGCAGCGCTCCGGACGGTCTGCGAGGTGGCCGCCGGGCACGAAGGGAGTGGCCGCCCCCGCCTTGGGGACGACGGCCGCCGATTCGGGTGGTTGAGCGCACCCCGCTCCACCGTCGTCCGCCCGGGTCCGGTGCACAGCGGCCTCACCGCAGACCCTGCGGCGGAGGTCCAGCGACTCCTCGAGCGGCTGGTCCGCTGATCCGGCGATCCGCCTGCACCGCGTGAGCGCTTGACGACGCCTCCTCACGTCCTAGGGTCGGGGCTATGGACCTCACGCGACCGACTGCACCGGCCCCCTACGACCTGCTCCCCGAGACCGCGTCCTTCGAGGTGACGAGCGAGAGCTTCGCCGAGGGCGAGACCCTCTCTGACGCACAGGTCTTCGACGACTGGGGCTTCACCGGCGACAACCGCAGCCCTCAGCTGACGTGGCGCGGAGCCCCGGAGGGCACCAAGAGCTTCGCGATCTCCTGCTTCGACCCCGATGCCCCCACTCCGGCCGGTTTCTGGCACTGGACCGTCGTGGGCATCCCGGCAGGGACGACCTCCCTGCCAGAGGGCGCCGGCGCCGAGGGCGGGGCCCACCTCCCGCAGGGTGCCTTCATGACGGTCACGGACTACGGCAGCAAGGCCTTCGGTGGGGCCGCCCCTCCGCAGGGCGACATCGCCCACCGCTATGTCTTCGCCGTGCACGCCCTCGACACGGCCGACCTCGGCATCGCCGACTCCGTGTCCTGCACCGTGGCGGCCTTCAACTACCTCCAGCACACCATCGGTCGCGCCGTCATCACCGGCACCTACCGGGCCTGACGGGCGTCGTCCGGGCGCTGGACGGTCAGCGCGCCAGACCCGCCTCGAGCTCGTCGAGGAAGGCGTCGACCTCGTCCATGTCGTAGCCGTTCGCCATGCGGACCGGACGGAAGACGGCGGTGGCGATGGGCGGCACGGGCTGCCCGGTCGAGATGGCGGTGAAGACCGTGTCGAGGAAGGCATCGACGTCACCGACGGCATAGCCCTCGCGGAACCGGGTCGTGGTGAACGTGGGGCGAGAGGCGCCTGTGGTGCTCATCCGACGATTCTGCTCCTCCAGGGTCGGCTGCGACCAGCCGACCCGCTCAGCGAAGCCGGAGCTCCCAGGCGGCCACCGCGCCCGCGGCGGCGACATTGAGCGAGTCGACTCCTCCGGCCATGGGGATGGTCACCGTGAGGTCGACCTGGCCGAGGGTGCGTCGGGCCAGCCCGTCGCCCTCGGTCCCGAGCACCAGTGCCAGCCGCTCCGGGGCGTCGGCGGCGAGCTCGTCGAGTGCGACCGCGTCCTCGGCCAATGCCAGCGCGGCGACGGTGAACCCGACCGACTTCAGGTCGGCGATGCCGCTCGGCCAGGGCTCGATGCGGGTCCACGGCACCTGGAAGACCGTGCCCATCGAGACCCGGATCGCCCTGCGGTAGAGCGGGTCCGCACATCGGGGCGTCACGAGCACGGCATCCGTCCCGAGCGCCGCTGCTGACCTGAAGATCGCACCGACATTGGTGTGGTCGACCACGTCCTCGATGATCAGGACACGCTTCGCTCCCTCGAGGACCTCGGCCAGCGGCCGCATGGGTGGTCGGTGCATCGAGGCCAGGGCACCCCGGTGGAGGTTGAACCCCGTGATTCCCTCGATGATCTCTGCGGTGCCGGTGTACACCGGCACGCCGTCGGTCTCGGCCTGCTCGACCACGTCGGCCAGGTCCGTCAGCCACCGCTCGCCCATGAGCATGGCTCGCGGTCGATGACCTGCGGCCAGTGCACGTCGGATGACCTTTTCGCTCTCCGCGAGATAGAGCCCGCCCTCGGGCTCGAGGACGCGGCGCATCTTGACATCGGTCAGTCCGACGAAGTCCCGCAGGCGCTCGTCAGTGGGGTCGGTGATGAGGATCGGCACAGGTGTGAGGCTAGATCAGCGTTCGCGCGATGACGCTCACGCTCGCCACGGCACAAAAGACGAGGACGCCTCGACGCACCGCGACGGCTGGCAACCGCCGGCGGACCGGACCGGCCACGAGGTGACCGATCACGACGTAGGGGGTCCACATGAGCCCCGCGCGGATCTGCTCCCAGGTCGCGGCCCCCGCCAGGGCGAGGCCGGCGATCGCCATCATGGCCCCGGCGATGAAGAAGACGGCCAGGGTGGCTCTCAGGCGGTCGGGTGGCTCGTGCCGCAGCACGAGCGCGAAGAAGGGCCCGCCGATGGATGCCGCGGTGCCGGAGACCCCGCTGATGGCGCCGGCCCCCATCGCGCTGCCGCGCGTCAGTCGGATGTCGACGGCCACGACCGAGGCGATGACGGTGACGAGGATCAGGATCCCGACCGCGAGGGCGATCGCGTCGGCCGACGTCGACGCGACGAGCCAGACGCCGAGCGGTGTCGCGACCAGCCGCGCGCCGACGGCCCAGCCGAGAGGGCGCCACGAGATCTCACGGGGGCCGGAGGCCACCTGCACGATGGGCAGGATGAAGGCGCACACCAGCATCGACGTCGGCATCAGGTCCGGTCGCAGCACGACGACGAAGGGAGCAGAGACCACCGCGATCCCGAAGCCGATCGAGGACTGGACAAAGGCGCCGACCGCGACGACGAGCCCCAGCCCGAGGAGCACCGGATCGATCCAGTCGATCACGGGAAGAACACGAACTTCACGATGCCGACCAGACCCACGACGACGATGACGGCTCGCAGGGCATTGGGCGGCATACGACGCCCGTACCGGGCTCCGAGGATCCCCCCGAGCACGGCCCCGGTGCCGACGAGGCCGGCGATGCGCCAGTCGATCAGCTCCGGCGCGGTGATGATGAAGACGAGGGAACCCACCGCGTTGACCACGAGCCCCAGGACATTCTTGAGCCCGTTGAGGGCCTGGAGCGGCTCCGTGGACAGGGCCGAGAGCAGCCCGATGAGGATGATCCCCTGGGCAGCGCCGAAGTAGCCGCCGTAGACCCCGGCGACGAGGACCCCTGCCATGAGCGCGACCAGGTGACCGGTGGGCATCGGCCCGCCGTCCTCGTGGTGCCTCTTGGACCAGGCCTGCAGGCGGGGGCCGAAGATCACCAAGAGGATCCCGATGCCGATGAGCGCCGGGACGATCGCCTCGAAGGCCTCCGGCGGCAGCCAGAGCAGGAGCAGGGCTCCCGTGATCGCGCCGATGATCGACATCGGGGCCAGCTGTACGAGCCGACGACCCATCCCCTTCATCTCGGGGAGGTATCCCAGGCTCCCGCTCACCCCTCCGGGGACCAGACCGATGGAGTTGGAGACATTGGCCGTGACAGCGGGGACGCCCAGCGCGAGGAGGACGGGGAAGGTCACGAGCGTGCCTGACCCGACGAGGGTGTTGATCCCCCCGGCCCACACACCTGCGAGGACGACTGCACCCATCTCGAGCCACGACACCCGGCCCACCCTAGACGGGTTGGACCGGGTGCCTGTTCAGCAGGAGTGCGGAGCGGAACGGCTCAGCGAGGAGCGTCAGGGTTCTCCTGCACGGGCGACTCTGCGGGCGCCTCCGGGGTCTCTGTGGCCTCGAGGGACTCAGCGTCGCTCGTCTGCGGTGTGGGCTCCTCGGTGGCGAGAGGCAAGCGGACACCGGGGCCCTGTGCAGGCTGTACCCGCGACGCGGGAGTGGCGTGCTCGCTGGCCTCACGAGATGCCTGACCGGCCTGACCACGTGCCTCGGCAAGTGCCTGGCCCGGGTCCTCCAGCGCAGTCTCTGCGAAGACATTGGCGTCCTCCGGCCCCGGGTCGACAAAGTCCTCGGCGTCGACGCCCGGTCCGTCGTTGCCATTGCCGCCAAGTGCCCCACCGATGCCCCGCAGGGCGTCAGTGAGCTCGCTCGGGATGATCCACATCTTGTTGGCATCACCCGTCGCGATCTGGGGCAGCACCTGCAGGTACTGGTAAGCGAGCAGCTTTTGCGTCGGCTTCCCTCGGTGGATCGCGTCGAAGACCTGCTTGATGGCCCGGGACTGGCCCTGGGCCTCCAGGACGGCGGCCTGCGCCGAGCCCTCGGCGCGCAGGATCGAGGACTGCTTCTCGCCCTCTGCGGTGAGGATCGAGGACTGCTTGACGCCCTCGGCGTTGAGGATGGCCGCACGGCGGTCGCGCTCGGCCTTCATCTGCTTCTCCATCGACTCCTGGATCGACAACGGCGGGTCGATCGCCTTGAGCTCGACCCGATTGACGCGGATGCCCCAGCGTCCGGTCGCCTCGTCGAGCGCGCCTCGCAGTCGGCCATTGATCTGGTCGCGACTGGTCAGGGCCTGCTCCAGGTCGAGGGAACCGATGACATTGCGCAAGGTCGTGACCGTCAGCTGCTCGATGCCCTGGATGAAGTTGGCGATCTCGTAGACGGCCCGCTTGGCGTCGGTGACCGTGTAGTAGATGACCGTGTCGATGTTGACGACCAGGTTGTCCGAGGTGATGACGGGCTGCGGCGGGAAGCTCACGACCTGCTCACGCAGGTCGACGCTCGCGCGCACCTTGTCGACGAAGGGGATGAGGATGTGGATCCCGCCCTCGAGGGTGCGGGCGTAGCGGCCCAACCGCTCGATGATGAGCGCGGTCTGCTGGGGCACGATCCGCACGGTCTTGAAGAGGATGACGAGCGCGAAGACCAGCAGCGCTGCGATGAAGATGAGGATTCCGGCGCCGTCCATGGAGGCGTCCTTTCGGTTGGTCGTTCCGTCAGATCTGCTGGGTGACGACAGCCGTCGCACCGTCGATCGAGAGGACCCGGACCTCGGCGCCGGGCTCGCACTCTGGCGCGCCGTCCGGCACGCGCGCGCTCCAGGTCTCGCCCGCGAGGCGTACCCGGCCATCGGTCTCGGTGACCGTCTCCAGGACGCGGGCCATCCGGCCGGTGAGCGCGCCCGACCCGATGTCGGCCGAGTCCTCTGGGTTGGTGAACTGTCGCTTGATGATCGGTCGCACGACCCCGATGAGCAGCAGGGCCACGACGACGGCCGCGATCACCTGGAGCATGACCGGAGCACCCACGGCAGCGGCCGCGGCCCCCACGAGGGCACCGCCGAAGAGCATCACGAAGACGAAGTCGACCGTCGCCGCCTCGATCGCGATGAGGATCAGCGCCAGCACCAGCCAGGCCAGCCAGAGGTTGTCCCCTATCCACTCCATCGTCGTGCCCCCTTCGAGTCGTGTGTGCCCATCATGCCTCGGCAACGGGCACCGGGTGCCGACCGGGGCCGGACGTGACCACCCTGTGTCGCAGGGAGATCAGGCCCGGGCCCGGGCCGACCACCTCTCACCGTGCTGCTCGAGCACGAGGTCCAGGCCGAAGGTCTGCGAGAGGTTGGCCTCGGTGAGCGTGATCTCGATCGGGCCCTGCGCCACGACCTGACCGTCGCGCAGGAGGAGGACATCGGTGAAGTTGGGCGGGATCTCCTCGACGTGGTGGGTGACCATCACCAGGGCCGGCGCCTCGAGGTCGCCGGCGATGGCACCGAGGCGGTGGACGAGGTCCTCACGGCCGCCGAGGTCGAGCCCGGCAGCGGGCTCGTCGAGGAGCATCAGCTCGGGGTCCGTCATGAGGGCCCTGGCGATCTGGACGCGCTTGCGCTCGCCCTCCGACAGGGTCCCGTAGGTGCGATCGGCCAGATGGCCCGCTCCCAGAGCGTCCAGGAGCTCACGCGCGCGGGCGTGGTCGAGGTCGTCGTACCCCTCTCGCCAGCGACCGACGACGCCCCATGACGCGGTGACGACCACGTCGGCGACGCGCTCGCTCCGCGGGATCCGGTCAGCGAGCGAGGCCGAGGCCAGCCCGATGCGCGGACGCAGCTCGAAGACGTCGACGGCGCCGAGGACCTCGCCGAGGATGCCGACGACGCCTCGGGTCGGGTGCATCCGGGCCGAGGCGAGCTGCAGGAGAGTCGTCTTGCCGGCGCCGTTGGGCCCGAGGACGACCCAGCGCTGACCCTCCTCGACCTCCCAGTCGATCTCTGAGACCAGCGTCGACTCACCACGGACGACGGTGGCACCGGCCAGGGCGAGGACATCACTCATGGACCCGACCCTATCGACCGCGAACTACCATCTCTCAGATGCCCGAGTTGCCTGCCTCTGTCCGTGTCGCTCTGTGGGTCACGCATGCCTGGTCCGGTGGCACCACCCTCACCGATGCGATCGAGCGCGCGCTGCCCGATGTCGACCACACCGAGGGTCTTGTGGAGCAGGTGCGGGTGTGGCGAGATCTGGGCGAGGCTGCGCTGCTCGTCGCACTGCCTGGCCCCGGAGACCTCGGTGGACTGCCACGGTGCGGCCCGGTCGCGACCGATGCCGCGGTGTTGGCGGGTGAGGCGATCTTCGTCCCCGGCCTGGGTGGCATGCTAGTGCCGTCGATGTCGACCTTTGGCTCCGAAGGCGCGCAGGGCCTGCGCATCGACTGGGTGGAGCACGACTGCGACCCGGTGCCCCCACACCGCATCGAGGCCCTCGAGCCCTCCCAGCTCGAGCGACACCTTCGCCGCCAGCTGCTGGCTTCCATCGACGAGCTGGACCGGATCGGCGGCACCCCGTGGGCGGACGACCTCTCCCGGGACCTCGTCGACGATCGGCTGGGCGCCGATTGGTCACTGCCTGCCGCACTGCCCCAGAGGGCCCGCAAGGTGATCGGCCTGGCGGGGACCATCGCCGTGGCCGTCGAGGTGGGACTGGGCGCCTCGGGCGCGGTCACCGCTGCCCACGACGCGACCCGCACCGCAGCGCTGCGCCGGCTCGCCCGGTCGTGCGAGCAGAGCCTTGCCGACGCCACCAACGCCGCCTGCGCCCAGATGGCCGGCTGGGTGCCGATCCGGTGACCCCGGTCAGGCCCCTGCGCACCGACCGGCTGCGGCTGGCACCGACGACGCCGGAGGACCTCCCCTTCCTCGTCGAGCTCGACTCCGACCCTGAGGTGCTGCGCCACATCCTCGGCCGCGGTCGCACCGCGCAGGAGGCGCGCGACTACTGGGCACCACAGCTGCCCGGACCGATGTGGGTCGGGCACGTCGACGACGAGCCAGTGGGGTGGTGGGCCCTCTGGCCACGCGAAGGGGGCGTGACCGAGCTCGGCTACCGGCTCGCCCGTCGCTGGTGGCGGCAGGGCCTGGCCGTCGAGGGAGCCCGTGCAGTGCTCGACGACGGGTTCGCCGACCCCGGTCTCGATGTCGTGCGGGCCGAGACGATGGTCGTCAACGCCGGGTCGCGGGGCGTCATGAGGCGACTCGGGATGCGCGAGGTGCGCGTCGAGGTCCGCCGCTGGGACGAGCCGCTCCCGGGGGCCGAGCAGGGCGAGGTCGTCAGCGAGCTGACCCGTCAGGACTCGCGCAGCACGCTCTCGTAGACGGCCATGGTCCGGTCGCCGATGCTCGTCCACGAAAACTGTGAGACCGCGCGCTCGCGCCCTGCGAGGCCGCGCTCGCGCGCCCGCGTCGGGTCGGACAAGGCGTCGGTGAGAGCCGCAGCGAGGTCGGCCTCGAACCCGTCGGCGTCCACGGGAGCACCGGTGCCGTCCTGCACCTGCTCGATCGGGACGAGCCATCCGGTCTCGCCGTCGACCACGACCTCGGGGATCCCACCGGTGGCCGTGGCGACGACGGGCAGCCCACACGCCATCGCCTCGAGGTTGACGATGCCCAGGGGCTCGTAGACGGAGGGGCACGCAAAGACGGTCGCGGACGTCAGCAGGGCGATGACCGCCGCCCGCGGGAGCATCTCCGGGATCCAGACGACACCGTCACGCACTGACCGCAGCTGCGCGATCAGCTGCTCGACCTCCGCGAGGATCTCAGGGGTGTCCGGGGCGCCGGCGCAGAGCACGATCTGGACCTCGGGCGGCAGTGCACGGGCGGCCCGCAGGAGGTGGGGCAAACCCTTTTGCCGGGTGATCCGCCCGACGAAGAGCACCGATGGACGCTCCGGGTCGACGCCGTGACGCCTGACCACCTCGAGGTCCTCAACCGGCTGCCACATCTGCGAGTCGATGCCGTTGTGCACCACGTGGACTCGCTCGGGGTCGATCGCCGGATAGCTGCGCAGGATGTCGGCACGCATCCCGTGGCTGACCGCGATGACACCAGCGGCGGACTCGTAGGCGGTGCGCTCCACCCACGAGCTCAGCGCGTATCCGCCGCCGAGCTGCTCGGCCTTCCACGGGCGCAGCGGCTCGAGGCTGTGCGCGGAGACGATGTGCGGGACGCCGTGCAGGAGCGAGGCGGTGTGACCGGCGAAGTTGGCGTACCAGGTATGGCTGTGGACCAGGTCCGCTCCCCCGCAGTCGGCAGCCATCGCCAGGTCGACGCCCATCGTCGTCAGTGCGGGGTTGGCCCCGGCAAGACCGGGCGGGTCCGCGTAGCCGGTGGTCCCCCCTTCGTCCCGCGGGTCGCCGAAGCAGCGCACGCGCACGTCGGTGTCACCACGCTCGCGCAGAGCTCGGGTCAGCTCTGCGACGTGGACTCCGGCTCCGCCATAGACGGCCGGGGGGTACTCCTTGCTGAGGATGTCGACGCGCACCCCGTCAGCCTAGGGCCGAAAGGGCACGGACAGACCCTCCAGCCAGTACCGTGGAGTGGTGCGCCGTCAACCTCGCGTCCTGGCCATCGTCCTCGCCGGCGGCGAGGGCAAGCGCCTCATGCCGCTCACCGCGGACCGAGCCAAGCCTGCGGTGCCCTTCGGTGGGATCTACCGGCTCGTCGACTTCGCGCTGAGCAATGTCGTCAACTCCGGCTACGCCAAGATCATCGTGCTCACCCAGTACAAGTCGCACAGCCTCGACCGGCACGTCAGTCAGGCCTGGCGACTCGCCTCGCCCCTGGGCCACTACGTGGCTCCGATCCCGGCCCAGCAACGCCGCGGCAAGAGCTGGTACATGGGCAGCGCCGACGCGATCTACCAGTCGCTCAACGCGATCATCGACGAGCGGCCCGACATCGTCGTGGTGGTCGGCGCCGACCACGTGTACCGGATGGACTTCTCCGAGATGGTCGACCAGCACCTGCAGACGGGCGCCGACTGCACGGTGGCAGCCATCCGACAGCCCATCGGCATGTCCGACCAGTTCGGCGTCATGGAGGTCGCCGAGGACGGACGTCGGATCACCGCCTTCCGCGAGAAGCCGATCGATCCGGCCGGCCTCCCCGACGCGCCCCACGAGATCTACGCCTCGATGGGCAACTACGTCTTCACCGCCGAGGCCCTCATGGACGCGGTCAAGCGCGATGCAGCGCTCGACAGCCTGCATGACATGGGCGGCGACATCGTCCCCGACTTCGTCTCCCTCGGGTCCGCCTACGCCTACGACTTCGCCGACAACACCGTCCCGGGATCGACCGACCGCGACCGTGGCTACTGGCGCGATGTCGGGACCCTCGACAGCTACTTCGACGCCCACATGGACCTGACGTCGATCCACCCGGTCTTCAACCTCTACAACTACAACTGGCCGATCAACACCAACAACGGCCCCTACCCGCCGGCGAAGTTCGTCCACGCCGACGGCGAGCGTGCTGGCGGGGCCACCAACTCTGTCGTCTCTCCCGGCGTGGTCGTCTCCGGTGGGCACGTGCACAACTCCGTCCTGTCCCCCGGCGTCTTCGTGCACAGCTACAGCGACGTGCTGGACAGCGTCCTGCTCGACGGCGTGGACGTGGGCCGGCACGCACGGCTGCGCCGGGTCATCGTCGACAAGGGGGTGCACCTCCCCGAGGGCATCCAGCTCGGGCACGACCACGACGCGGACCGGGCGCGTGGTCTGCAGGTGACCGAGTCGGGGATCACCGTGGTGGGCAAGGGATACGTCTTCGACCAGACCTAGACTTCGGCGCATGGTACTCACCCCGGGCACGACCGACCAGGCACCGGCACCCGCACTCCCCGGCGAAGGACCGCTCGTCCTCGTCATGGACGTTGACAGCACCCTCATCC
The DNA here is from genome assembly GCF_001570985.1 of Janibacter limosus NBRC 16128. Classification (GTDB taxonomy): domain Bacteria; phylum Actinomycetota; class Actinomycetes; order Actinomycetales; family Dermatophilaceae; genus Janibacter; species Janibacter limosus. The sequence goes on from NZ_BCSS01000033.1 coordinate 38,266, forward strand.
GCGACGAGGTCATCGAGCTCATCGCCGAGCACGCCGGCACCCGTGAGCAGGTGGCCGCGGTCACCGAGGCAGCGATGCGCGGCGAGCTCGACTTCGCCCAGAGCCTGCACGCGAGGGTCGCCACGCTCGCCGGCCTGCCCGTCGAGGTGCTCGAGCGGGTGCGCGCCGCCGTCCGGCTGACGCCGGGCGCCCGCACCCTCGTCACGACCCTGGTCGAGGCAGGTCACATCGTCGGTCTCGTCAGCGGTGGCTTCACCGAGGTCGTCGACGACCTCGCGAGCGAGCTCGGGATCGCCCACGCCCGGGCCAACCACCTGGAGATCGCCGACGGGCACCTCACCGGCACAGTGCTGGGTGATGTGGTCGACCGGGCGGCCAAGGCCGACTTCATCACCCGGTTGGCGGCCAGCTCCGGCGTCGAGATGGACCGGACCGTGGCAGTCGGTGACGGGGCCAATGACCTCGACATGATGGCCGCGGCGCAGCTGGGCATCGCCTTCTGCGCCAAGCCGGCAGTCCGCGAGCAGGCCGACCACGCGATCGACGAGCCCGACCTGCGGCGTGTCCTGGACATCCTCGGCATCGAGGCACTGCCCCAGCCCGACGACGAGGGCGGTCACCCCCTCGCCTGAGCCCAGCGGACGGCGAGGAGCGGGGTCAGATCCCCATCGCGTGCACGCCACCGTCGACGTGCAGGATCTCGCCGGTGGTCTTGGGGAACCAGTCCGACAGGAGCATCGTGCAGGCCTTGGCGGTGGGTACCGGGTCATTGACGTCCCAGCCGATGGGCGAGCGGTTGTCCCAGGACTCCTCGAACTGCTCGAAGCCGGGGATCGACTTGGCCGCGGTCGTGCGGATCGGGCCGGCCGCGACGAGGTTGCAGCGGACCCCCTTCGGCCCGAGGTCACGCGCGAGATAACGGTTGGTCGACTCGAAGGCCGCCTTGGCGACACCCATCCAGTCGTAGACCGGCCAGGCATAGGACGCGTCGAAGGTCAGGCCGACGATCGAACCGCCCTCGCTCATCCGGGGCAGCGCGGCGACGCCGAGCGCCTTGAGCGAGTAGGCCGAAACGTGCACGGCAGTGGCGACGTCCTCCCACTTCGCCTCGAGGAAGTTGAAGGCGCCCTCTGGGGCGAAGCCGATCGAGTGCAGCACCCCGTCGAGCCGCTCGGCGTGCTCGCCGATGCGATCGGACAGAGCGGCGAGGTCTTCATCGCTCGTGACGTCGAGCTCGATGACCGGCGCCTCGTGGGGCAACCGCTTGGCGATGGTCCTGGTGATCTTCATCGTGCGACCAAAGCTGGTGAGGATCACCTTGGCCCCCTGCTCCTGCGCCAGCTTGGCGACGTGGAAGGCGATCGAGGACTCCATGAGGACGCCCGTGATGAGGAAGGTCTTGCCGGTGAGCATCTGCTGCCTTTCGTACTGCGGGAGGGAGGTGGTCAGTGGCCCATGCCGAGGCCGCCGTCGACGGGGATGACCGCGCCGGAGATGTAGGCCGCGTCGTCGGAGGCCAGGAAGGACACGGCCGCGGCCACCTCTGCGGCCCCGCCGTAGCGGCGGGGC
>NZ_BCSS01000034.1 GCF_001570985.1 Janibacter limosus NBRC 16128
GGGTCGACCGCGGGGCGGGTGCCGGCGACCCGCAGGTGCGGCCGCGACGGCTCCCGGGCGTCGCGGCCGACTGCTGGTGAGGGCGCGGGTGTCATGCGATGGTCCCGCGTTCGGTGGCGGTGGCAGCGTGGTCCGGGGTCGCCAGGACGTAGAGGGACAAGGCCGCCACGAGGAGGCCGAAGTCGCGCAAGGCCACGTCGTAGAAGCCGCCGTAGGTCAGCAGGTTGACGATGATGCCGATCAGCCATGCGGAGACGAGCAGGGCTCCCCAGCGCGGACGGGTGGCGACGACGATGCCGGCGACGATCTCGATGACGCCGACGATGTACATCGCCTGCTGGGCGTCACCGGGGACGATGCCGTCGATCCACGGGGCGAGGTACGAGGGCCAGTCGGTGAGGACATTGGCGAACTTGTCGAGTCCGAAGACGATCGGCGCGATGGTGAAGACCGTGCGCAGCAGGAGGAAGGCGCGCTCCGCTCCCTTCGATGAGGTGGCGTGCGTGGACGGGGACTGGTGTGCGGCTGTGGTGCTCATGACGAGGCTCCTTCTAAACAAGATGTATTTTGATTTTAGACCCGTCACCAACTCTTGTGTCAATGAATTCATGTTTTAGAGTGGAGTCATGGACCTCCGCACCCTCGCCTCCGGCATCGGCTCGCTGTCCGACGACACCCGCCGCGAGCTCTACGACTACGTCGTGGGCCGGGGCGAACCGGTCAGCAGGGAGGAGGCCGCCACCGCCACCGGGATACGCGCCCACAAGGCCAACTTCCACCTCGACCGCCTCGTCGAGGAGGGGCTGCTCGAGGTCGAGTACCGCCGGCTCACCGGGCGCACCGGTCCGGGCGCCGGTCGCCCGAGCAAGCTCTATCGCCGGGCCGAGCAGGAGTTCTCCCTCTCGCTGCCCCCGCGCCGCTACGACCTGGTCGGCGACATCCTCGCGGCATCGGTGACCCGGGCGAGCGCGGGCGAGCCCCTCGACGGCGCATTGCAGGAGTCGGCCCGCGACCGGGGCATGGAGACGGGTCGAGCGGCCTCCCGCCACGAGCAGGCAAGCATCGAGGACCTCACCACGGCCCTCGCCGGACAGGGATACGAACCCAGCGACGAGGCCGGCGTGGTCGAGCTGCACAACTGCCCCTTCGACGCCCTCGCCGGCAAGCACCGCGCCCTCGTGTGCGGACTCAACGAGTCCTATGTGCAGGGCGTGGCCGATGGCCTGGGCTGCACCGACGCGGACGCGCGCCTCGAGCCGGGCGAGGGCCGGTGCTGCGTGCGGGTGCACCGACGGGAGTAGCAGCCCACCCGCCAGCTCTGGACGTGACGGCCGTCACGCAGTTGTATGGGCCCATGCAGAGCTCGATGCAGGACTACCAGCTGACCATCGCCTCCCTCATGCGCCACGGCACGCAGGTGCATCCCGACTCCGAAGTCGTCACGGCCACGACCGACGGGAGCCGGTCGATCACCTACGGCGAGCTCGGCGGGCGGGTGGCCCGGCTGGCCGGCGGTCTGCGCTCGCTCGGCATCACGGGTGACGACCGGGTCGCGACCTTCCAGTGGAACAACCAGGAGCACCTCGAGGCCTACCTGGCGATCCCCGCGATGGGCGCCGTCCTGCACACCCTCAACATCCGGCTCTTCCCCGAGCAGCTGATCTATGTCGCCAACCACGCCGAGGACAAGGTCGTCATCGTCGACGACTCCCTCGTGGGGCTGCTCGCGGCCCAGCTGCCACACCTCGACACCGTGACCCATGTGCTCGTCGCTGGTCCCGACGCTGCGAGCGCCAACCTGGACTCCCTTCGCTCCAGCGGCAAGGAGGTCCTGCTCTACGAGGACCTGCTGGCGCAGCAGGAGGAGACCTTCGACTGGCCCGAGGTGGACGAGCGGGACGCGGCGGCCATGTGCTACACGAGCGGGACGACCGGTAACCCGAAGGGGGTCGTCTACAGCCACCGTTCGGCCTACCTGCACTCGATGGCGGCCTGCACGGGCAATGTCGCGGGGCTGACCTTCGCCGACCGGGTGCTGCCGATCGTGCCGATGTTCCACGCCAACGCGTGGGGTCTGGCCTACGCAGCGATCATGAGCGGCGCCTCGCTGTGCATGCCCGACCGGTGGCTGCAGGCCGAGCCGCTCGTCCGCTTCATCCGCGAGACCCGACCCACGATCTCGGGCGCGGTGCCGACGGTCTGGAACGACGTGCTCACCCACCTCGACGACCACCCGGATCTGCAGCTGGACTCGCTGCGACGGATCCTGTGCGGCGGGTCCGCCGTGCCCGTCGCCTTGATGAAGGCCCTGCGCGAGCGGCACGGGCTCGACATGGTCCAGGCGTGGGGGATGACCGAGACCTCGCCGGTCGCCTCCGTGGCCAACGTGCCGCTCGGTGCGGATGGCGAGGAGGAGTGGCGCTACAAGGGTTCGGCCGGTCGGCTCCTGTGTGGCGTCGAGGGTCGGATCGTCGGTGACGACGGCAGCGTCCTGCCGCGCGACGGTGTGGCCGTCGGCGAGCTCGAGGTCCGCGGGCCGTGGGTCACCGCGGGCTACTACCTGGCCGACGACGACGCCGAGTCCGAGGCGAAGTTCGACAACGGCTGGCTGCGTACGGGCGACGTGGGCAACCTCGACGAGCGCGGCTACATCACGCTCACCGACCGGGCCAAGGACGTCATCAAGTCCGGAGGCGAGTGGATCTCGTCGGTCGACCTCGAAAACGCACTCATGGGGCACCCGGCCGTGCTCGAGGCAGCGGTCGTCGGGATCCCGGACGAAAAATGGCAGGAGCGCCCCCTCGCCAGCATCGTCGTACGCGAGAGTGCGAGCGTCACCGCGGGTGAGCTGCGGGAGTTCCTGTCCGCCGACTTCGCGAAGTGGCAGCTTCCCGACGCCTTTGCCTTCATCGACCAGGTGCCGCGCACGTCCGTCGGCAAGTTCGACAAAAAGGTGCTGCGGCAGCGATACCGCGAGGGGAACCTGAGCGTGGAGCAGCCCTGAGGCGCGGGCGCCCGCCATCCTGACGAGCGGTGCCCCGGGTCAGTCGTCGGGGTCGAGTAGCGCCCGGATGTCGGTCGAGGTGATCGCCCCCGACAGGGCTTCGCCCTCGTCGACGACCCGCTCGAAGAGGTCCCGCTTGCGTTCCTGCAGGGCCAGCACCTTGTCCTCGATCGTCCCGGTCGAGACGAGCCGGTAGACCATGACCGGCCGGTCCTGACCGATGCGATGCACCCGGTCGATGGCCTGCGCCTCGGCCGCGGGGTTCCACCAGGGGTCGAGGATGAAGACGTAGTCGGCCTCGGTGAGCGTCAGCCCGACTCCGCCGGCCTTGAGGCTGATGAGGAAGGCGGTCTGCTCGCCCTGCTTGAAGCCGTCGATGACCTCGGGCCGGTCGGTCGTCGAGCCGTCGAGATAGCTGGTCGTGATGCCCTCGGCGGCGAGGCGATCGCGGACGAGGCCGAGGAATCCGGTGAACTGGCTGAAGACGAGGGCCCGATGCCCCTCGACCGCCAGCTCGCGCAGGTGCTCCACGAGCACCTCGATCTTGGCCGAGGCGCCCTGACCCAGCAGGTCCGCGTCGACGAGCCCGGGGTCGAGGCTCAGCTGACGCAGCCGGGTGAGGGAGGCGAGGATCGCCACGCGGTTGCCGTCCGGGTCCTCCAGGAGGCCGAGCACTCGCTTGCGCTCGCGCTGCAGGTGGCGGTCGTAGACCCGGCGGTGGGTCGGCGTGAGGTCGACGGGCAGGACCTGGACCTGCTTGGGCGGCAGGTCGAGCGCCACCTGCTCCTTGGTGCGCCGCAGCATGAGCGGACGGATGCGACGACGTAGCCGATCGAGGAGCTCGGGCTGCGCCCCGGACTCGATGGGCTTGCGGTAGAGGTCGGCGAAGCGGTCGCGCCGCGGGTAGAGACCGGGCGCCGCGAGCGCGAAAAGGGACCACAGGTCCATCAGCGAGTTCTCCAGCGGAGTCCCCGTCACCGCCAGGACGAAGGGGGTGGACAGTCCCCGGAGCGCCTGGTGGGTCTTGGACCGGTCGTTCTTGACGAACTGCGCCTCGTCGAGGATCACCCCTCGCCACTCGACCTCGGTGAACTGGTCGGCGTCGATGCGCAGCACGGCGTAGGAGGTGACGACGAGGTGCGCCCCCTCGACGGACTCGCGCACCGTGCTCCCCCGCCGCTTGTGGGTGGATCCGAGGGTGCGCACGTCGAGGTCGGGGACGAATTTCGCCGCCTCGCTCGCCCAGGTGCCGACGACGCTCGTGGGGGCCACGACGAGGACCGGACGATCGAGGTCACCCGCCGCGTGGGCCCGGGCGATCAGCGCGAGCGTCTGCACGGTCTTGCCCAGACCCATGTCGTCGGCGAGCACGCCGCCGAGGCTGGCGTCCCAGAGCGTCGTCAGCCAGTGGTACCCCTCGAGCTGGTAGGGGCGCAGGGTCGCTCCGAGGGACGTGGGCACCGGCGGCGCCGGCAGGACCTCGATCTCGCGGAGGGTCTCGACGCTGGTCCGCCACTCGTGCGCGCGGTCGATCTCGATGTCACCGAGGTCGGACAGCTCGTCCCAGAGGTCGACCTGATAGCGACTCAGACGAACGTGGCCGGCCGCCGGCTCGGCGAGCTCCCGGGCCTCCTCGATGAGCGCCCGCAGGTCGGCGAGGACGGGGTGGTCGAGACGAAACCACTCGCCGGTCTCCAGGTGCATGAGCTCGTCGCCGCGCACGAGCGCCTCGAAGAGCGGCTCGAAGGGAACCTCGACATCACCGATGGTCACCGACACGTGCAGGTCCAGCCAGTCGGATCCGCCGGCTGCGTCGCTGGCACCGATCGCGATCTGCGGCTCGTCGACGAGCTCCTCGTAGACCGGCAGGTCGTCGTCGAGCTCGACGACCACGCGCGGATCGTCGTCGAGGCGCGGCACGACCTCGGTGAGCACGTGGACGGCGACGGTCCCGCGCAGGGTGAGCGTCGGTTGCAACCGCCACCGGGTGCTGCCCTGGACCCGCGTCGTGGCACCGGGGATGGCGTCGAGCGCCTCGATCCCCATGAGCAGCGCCTGCTCCCCCCGGGTGTCCCGTGGGGCACTGCCCCCCGCGCCGGCGCCCACGACGTGGCTGCGCGCTCCGACCGTGTAGATGAAGCCGAGCTCGAGCCGGACGCCGTGACCGGCTGCTCGCACGCGCAGGTGCAGTCGCGGTGGCTCCGGCTCGGGCAGGTCGACGCTGCCGTCCGACGAGATGACCGTCAGCCGCTCCCGTAGGCGTGGCAGATAGAGGGTGAGGAAGCGATCGACATCGCCCTCGGGGATCTCCAGCCCGCGGGGTCGGTCCACGAGATCGGCGACATCCGGGTCGAGCGGGGCGACGAAGGGGGTGAGCACCAGGACGCCCCCTCGGGTGACAGCCACACCGTGGCGCGGCCGTCCGATGAGCTGGATCTCCTCGAGATCGGGGCGCTGACCGCCATCGTCTGCCCCAGTGCCCTCGACGAGGGGCTGCAGGAGGAGCCCGTCGCCCGCGCGCACTATGTCGACGGCCACCTCGACGGGAGCGTCGTCGAGCAGCGCCGGCTCACCGGCCTCGCTGCCGACGAGAGCGACACCCGCGTCACGCACGCGTCGCAGGAGTGGCCACACGTCCGGACCGAAGTCGTCGAGGTGCAGCGCCGTGGTCTCGACCCTGTAGTAGGCAGGCCCTCCGCCAGTGCTCCTGTCGTGCAGCTCGACCAGCGATGCGAGCATCGCGCGATGGCGCTCGAGGACCTGGCCACGACCGGGACTGCGCGCGGGCTGGCGCACCGTGCTCCATGCGGTGTTCTTGGCCCAGTGCCCCGCCTTGGTGCGTTGGCTGGGGCGCAGACGGATCCGCGGCTCCCCGTGCCGACTCCAGGTGTCGCGGGGGGCGATGACACTCTCGACGATGAGCGCCAGGGGAGCTCCCTGGTCGAGCCGCTCGGGCATCGGGTCAGCGGTGAGGGTGGCCAGTGCCTCCTCCCACGAGGCAGTCACCGGCTCGTCGCCACCGAGGGCAGCGCGCACGGTGAGGATGACGGCCACGGCGTGCTTGCAGTCCGTGGCCACCGGGCAGCTGCAGCGCGCGCTCCACTCGAGGACATCGTCCTTGGGGTCGCTGTGCTGCGAGATGATCGTCTGGTAGCTCTGTGAGCCGGATCCGCGCACCTTGGCCACGACGACCCGGCCACGGTTGAGCGTCGCGATCTGGGTGACCATCTCTTGCTCCGCATAGGCGGAACCCCGCTGCAGGGAGCCGGCGTCGAGCGCCCCCTCGAGGCGCTCATCCGTCAGCGTGCGCACCCATGTCGCGGAGGCAAGGTCCCAGACCACGGCTCAGCTCGCGGGGGACGCAGGGGGCGGGATCGGCATGTCGTCCACCTTAGGCGCGGGAGGTGTCAGCCCCTGTGGAGACCCAGCGGCCTGTGGAGAGGAAGCCCACCACCTCGGACGCTGTGGACCAATCGGGGTCGGAGGTCAGCCCCAGCGACCCGCCTCAGCCGACCTGCTCGTTCATCGACGGGTGGCTCGAGCACTCGCTGCCGAAGCGGACGGTCGTCTTCAGGTCGTTGGTCCGGTACGACACGAAGAAGCCGGCGGCGGACTCCGCATTGATCCCGGACCCCTCCCGCACGGTGTTGCCGGGTCTGTAGTTGGTGACCTCCATGCCCCTCGCCTTCAGCAGCGAGCTCATCCGCTTGATGTCAGCCGGGCCGTCGGTGGTGGGCCCGGACAGGAGCATCAGGAGGAGCTGGCGGCTGTCCGGGTCCGAGCTGCAGGCCTTGGGGTTGAACCAGTCCCGGTCGTCCGGGCTGAAGGGGGTCGTCCTGTCCAGATAGGTCCAGTCGCCACCCGCGGCCTCGGTGATCTCGCCGATCTGGGTGTAGAAGTCCTCGCGGACGATTTCACCATCCTTCTGGCTGGTCGACGGGGACGGGCTGCCGCTCATGACAGGGCCCAGGCCACAGGCCGCCAGCGACAGGGCCGCGGCGAGACCGACCAGTGCACGGGTGAATCGCGCCGTCATCCCCACGCCCCCGCGTCCCACCCCGGGTCCACCGACCCGCGGCCGGCGACCCACGCCATGAGGCTGCGCTGGTCCTGCTCGCTCAAGCGCTCCGGGAGGGTCGTGAGCAGGACGCGCACGTCCCAGTCGACGTAGTCCTGCGGCCAGTCAGCCGCCCTGTACGACAGACCGAGGTCGACGTGGTGCATCTCGACCTCCCGCAGGCGGTGCGCCGGGCAGGCGGTGACGGGGTAGGCCTCGCCGCCAAGGAGATCGCCGTGCGGCCAGCCCGCGGCGTCGGCCGTCTCGAAGAGCTCCAGGAGCCGCGCCTGACTCGAGCGCAGATCCGCCAGGACCTCGACCGCTGGCCGGTGGGCACCCCCTTCGATCTCGTCTCGACGCTGCTGCGCGCCCCCGGCGTACTTGCCCAACGACTCACCCCGCAGGGCGCCCTCCACCCGACGGGCGTGCCCGTCCGCGTTGCTGGCGAGGTGGGTCAGGACGTGACCGACGCTCCATCCGGGCAGGAGGCTGGGTGCGCGCAGGTCCTCGTCGGCGAGCGCGGCGGCAGTCACTGCGAGGCGCGCCTCCGCTGCGCGGCACAGCGAGAGGGCGCGGGCAGGGTCCTGCGAGAGGTCGATCATGGCGTACTTCCTGGATCGGGGACGGCTACCGGAGCCTAGACGCCCCATGGCCTCTGCGGGCGGTCCGCGCTAACCTCGAAGGACCCTCGAGAGGCGGCACAGATGAGTGCTTCACAGACAGTCCCAGAGCTGACGGCCGACGCGTGCTGGTCGTTGATGAGGTCGACCACGGTCGGCCGTCTCGCGGTCTGGGTGGACGACCACCCGGACATCTTCCCGCTCAACTTCGTCGTCGATCATGGCACCGTCGTCTTCCGCACCGGTGAGGGGACCAAGGTGGCCGGGATCAGCGCGGCCCCCGTCGCACTGGAGGCCGACGGTCTCGACGAGGCCACCGGCGAGGCATGGAGCGTCGTCGTCCGGGGCCGCGCGCACTCGATCACCGAACAGGACGACGTCATGTACACGGCCGACCTCCCGCTGCACCCCTGGCACGACGGGCGCAAGGATCGCTTCGTGCGCATCACTCCCGACGTCATCTCCGGCCGCCGGTTCGCCGTCGCGGACCCCAGCGTCTGGCGGACCGGCTTGGACCACCGATCGGCTGCCACCGACTGACCCGCGAGGGCTGCGGCCCCGACGGTCGCTCCCCTCGCCGCGGTGCACTACATTGGTTGTCGTAACAACCTTTAGCGATCGGAACGTCATGATCTCCTCTGCCCTCCCCGGTCCCGTCGTCGCGACCTACGGCTCGAACGACCCATCCGCGCCGCTCGTCGTACTCCTGCACGGTCGCGGCTCGCAGGAGAGCGAGATCATCTCGCTCGCACCGCACCTGCCGACCGGCCCGCAGTACGCCGCCGTGCGCGCCCCCATCGCCGAAGGGGGTGGCTACGCCTGGTTCGCCAACCGCGGCATCGGCCGACCGGTCGCCGAGTCGCTCGACGCGACGATGAGCTGGTTTCGCCGTTGGCTCGACGAGGTCGCCCCCGCCGGCCGCCCCGTCGTGCTCATCGGCTTCAGCGGCGGCGCAACCTTCGCCGGCGGCCTGCTCCTCTCGGAGCCACAGCGTTACGCCGGCACCGCCATCCTCTACGGCACCCTGCCCTTCGACGCCGGCCTGCCCGTGGCGCCCGGACAACTGACGGGGGCCGCGACCTTCGTCGCCCGGGGTGACGCCGACCAGGTCATCCCCCGCGACCTGCTCGACAGCACCTGGGACTACCTCGTCGAGGACTCGGGCGCCACGACCACGAGCCGGCGCGGCCCCGAGGGCCACGGCCTGAGCATCGAGACCCTGCGCGAGCTCTCGACGTGGGTCGAAGGATTGCTCAGGGACTGAGCAGTCCGGCCGATCGCGCGCGTCAGCCGATGCGCCGCAGGATGCACGAGCGGACTGTGGACATGCCTGTGGGCCGGCCCGTCAGGGCCGGCTACGGGACGTGGCAGCTACACGTGCCAGGTGACGCCGGCGGCCGTGATGGTGCAGGTCAGGTCATGGGTGTGGACCGTGGTGTGGTGGCGCTCGCACAGCAGGGCTGCGTTGTCGATGTCGGTGAGCCCGCCCATGGACCAGTAGTCGACGTGGTGGGCATCGGACCAGTGAGCGGGCATGGTGCACCCCGGGAAGGTGCAGCCCCCGTCCCGCAGGTACAGCGCCCGCTTTTGTCCCGGGGTGAAGTAGCGGGCGGCACGGCCCAGCTCGAGGGGTTCGGAGTCGGTGCCCAGGAGCGCGGGGATGATCGCGCCCTCGCAGGCCATCTTGCGCACCACCGCGGGTGCCAGGACCTGCCCGGTCGCCGTCAGCCCGCCCGCGTGACCGCCACCAGCCACGCCCGCAGCACCCAACCCGTGTCCCGCGCCGCCACCGAGGTCGCCCACATGGGTGAGTGGTTGGCCAAAGGCGTTGGTCGGCAGGTCCTGCCCGCAGGCTCCACACTGGCCAGCCGTGAGATTGGCCGTGAGTGCGGCCAGGCTGATGGTGACGATGACCTGGGCCTTGTCAGTCTTGGGCGCCTCGCCCGGGGAGGAGACTCCACGGCCCACGACCGACAGCAATGCATCCGCCCGCCGCCGCGCCGGGGTGCGCTCGTCCAGCGCACCCTCAGGTCCCTTGACCGGGGCCGAGAGGGCAGCGACCGCTGCGTCGATGATCGCTGCACCCTCGGGATCCAGGACCAACTTGTAGCGCGTCATCCCGCACCCGTCGGTGTGCTGGGTCAACGAGCGGGACGCCTTCTGTCGCTCGTCCTCATCACGCAGGTCCTTGTCCGGGCGCAGCATCCGCGCGGTCATCGTGATCGCCGCGGCCAGCTTCTTGTCGTCCAAACCCGACACTCGCACCCGAGTCCGGCCCTGCGGACCGGTGAAGACCTCGTCATCGCAGGCGTGACCGAGCAGGATCCCCAGATCGTCTGCGAGCAGGTCCGGGTCGGCGACCCGGCGCACGCCCTCCTCGAACCGCACGAGCTGATCGGCCTTGCCCAACGGCAGGCAACCGTCGGCGAAGGCGGCGACCACGTCGCTCACGCCAGCCGCCGGGCTGGACGAGGCCTCCTCGCCCGTGTCGGAGTTTGGGGTCGGGTCCGGGTTGCTCAGGCCACTCCCGGTGCGCAGGCTCGCCTCGGCCACCCGCACCACCGACCCCACGTGCCGCACCGAAGGGCGCGGTGCTCGGCGTCCTTCGTTGACACCGACCCAGTCCCGCACCGACCACGACTCCTGGGTCGGCAGGCCCCGGGAGACCCCCTCACGCACGGCCGCGACCTCAGCGCGCTCGGTCCGCTGACGGATCTGCCCCACCAGGGCGAGCACCTCACCGACGTCGCTGTCGGGGACCTGCCATATCGTCGAGACGTCACCACGCATCAACGCGCGCAGCGCATCCCGCAGCCCCGGGAGCAACCCGGGATCCGCGTAACGCACCGTCGCCTCTGACATGCCTCGATCGTATGTTCGACCACCGACAGCGTCCCCGGGTCATGAGACCCGGTGGACGCCGCCCCCTTCGACCCGGGGATGTGGACAGGGGCGGCGGATCAAGCGCGGCGGGACCTCAGCTCCTGGATGATCGCTGCCTGCCGGTCACGCAGCTGCCGCATCGAACCGGCCTGCTGCTCCCCCTGCAGACGAGCGAGGTTGAGTTGGTCCTCGCTGCGCGCCAGCTGGGCGATGAGCTCCCTCACGGTGAGCATGGAGAGGTCGGTCCCCGACGCAGGAGCCGTCGGGCGTCTGACTCCTGGAGCCGGCTCGTCCGCGCCGACGGGACGCTCGAGCGTCGTCGCCGGACGGTGCTCAGAGGTGGTCATCGTGCTCGTCCTCCTCAGTCCTCACATCAGGTGTCGGGATTGCCCTTGGCCAACTCCTCGCGCAGACCCTCGACCTCGTCCTGCAGGGCGATGACCATCGAGATGCCGGCGGTGTTGAGTCCGGCGTCGAGGAGCACTTCGATGCGGCGCAGCCGCACCAGATCGTCGTCGCTGTATCGCCTGGTGCCTCCCGAGGTGCGGTCCGGACTCAGCAGCCCCTGCGTCTCGTACCAACGCAGCTGCTGGGAGCCCATGCCCACCAGGTCGGCCGCCACCGAGATGCCATACACGCCTCGCGCCGAGTCCGTCGTCATGTCCGCCCATTGCCTCTTGAGTGCTTCCTTGGTTTCTGCTATAAGAAATCTATCACCATCATCACAGATCGTGGAGGTGGTCATCATGAGGAAGGAGTCTGAAGATGACGCAGATGTTGATGCGCACCGACCCGTTCCGTGAGCTGGACAGGGTCACCCAGCAACTGTTTCGCGGTGACGGGAGCCTGGCCCCCACGTCGATGCCGATGGATGCGTGGCGCGACGGCGACACCTTCGTCGTCGAGTTCGACCTCCCCGGCCTGCGAGCCCAGGACATCGACCTGGACGTGGAGCGCAACGTGGTCACCGTGCGGGCGGAGCGCCCGGTCGGGGACACGGAGCGGGAGATGATCGCCGCCGAGCGACGACGCGGCACCTTCACCCGACAGCTGATCCTCGGGGACAACCTGGACACCAGCAGCATCGACGCCGCCTACGACGCCGGTGTCCTCACCCTGCGGATCCCCGTGGCCGAGCAGGCCAAGCCACGCAAGATCCAGATCACCGGCCAGGGCGGTGGCCACACGGCGATCGACGCGTGATCGGGGTGCGACATGAGCCCGGCAATGGTCGCGCACGACGACATCCTCGACACCACCCACGAGCGGTTTGTCGACGTCGTCCTGCAGGACGAGGATCTGCTGCTCCTGGAGTTCAAGGCGATCATCGAGTCCGGCCCACCGCGGGTGACCATCTGCAGCGGGCCGCGCCGGCGAGGCACCGGCCCCGTCGATGCCCGACGAGCACCCTCGGTCACGGCGCACCTCGCCCCGACCCTCGAACCGTGGGCGAGGCAGCGCTCACCCCCGCGCGAGCGACCGTCTGCGGTCACCGACGTGGAGAGTGGTGACCCAGCGACTGCCGCACCGGGGCCGCCGCCCCGCCCCCACAGTTCGCACACGCGCGCCCGACGAGATCACGCGGCGACCGTGTCATGACGACACCCCACGAAGGGGGCCGGGCGGCGGTCGTCGGTCAGCCCGGTCTCGACACGACACCCGGAGCCGGGCCCCGAGAGGAGACGGGTCGCCTCAGATGGACGCACAGTCGATGCAGGTCCGCGCGGTGGGCCGCGCCTCGAGCCGGCCCGCTGCGATCAGCTGGCCGCACCGCTCGCAGGTGCCGTAGGTGCCGGCGTGCAGACGCTCCAGCGCGGCATCGATCTCGGTCAGGTGGTGGCGCGCCTGCTGGACGAGCGCGTCCAGCTGTGAGCGCTCGAAGGCGATCGTCGCGCCTTCAGGGTCGTGCTCGTCGTCGGCATTGCTCCCTTCGCTCGCCTCGACGATGGCCGTGAAGTCCCCGGTGAGCGTCGCGAGGCGGGCGAGGGTCTCCCTCCGCTCCTCTTCGAGTGTCGTGCGCGGATCAGCCATCCGCCCATCCTGCCCCCACGAGGTCGCACGCCGGGCGGGGTTGCAGACCGGATGGCTGACACTGGGTGGTCACGCAGCCGGGCGGTAGCGCACCCCATGCGTCGGCCCGAATCGCACGCGACGACCTCGACGGGAGGGGGATGTTCGTCGAGCTGGGCGCAGCCCTGGCCTCGGCAACCGGAGGCGGACGCGTCCGGCACATCGTCGTCGTGGGCCCGATCCAGCACGAGAGCGTCTTCTACTTCCATCCCGCGGTGACCCGGGTTGGTCACGTCGGCGAGTGGCTGACGGCGTTGGCCTGAAGCGTTGAGCGCGCGAGTACGAGTGCCCCACCGGGACCCACGCGAGTGCTGCGTCGACCTCGGTGCGGTGCGCGGACAGGCCGCGACGATCACACCCCGGCGCGCTCCCGCTCGGCCCACGCTGCGTAGCCACCGACGAGATCGGTCACCTCGGCGTGACCCCGTGACCGCAGCAGGCTCGCGGCGACCGAGGAGCGCCAGCCCCCGGCACAGTGGACGAGCACCGGCCGCTCGGCAGGCAGCTCACGGTGACGACGGGCAAGCTCGGCCAGTGGGATGTGGATGGCCCCGGGGATGAGCTGACCGCCCTCGCGCTCGCCGGCATTGCGCACGTCGAGCACGACTGTCTGGTCGGCCAGCTCGTCCCAGCCGGTGACCTCGACGCGCTCGACCGAGACGACGGCGTCGGGGACCTGTGCCAGCGCGGCCGGCCCACCTGCGACGTGGCCGATGACGGTGTCGAAACCGATGCGCGCCAGCCGGAGCGCCGCCTCCGCGTGCCGACCGGGCTCGGCGAGGACGAGGATCTCGTCGCCGTGATCGAGGACCATCCCCGCCGTCTCGGCGAAGCGACCGTCGAGTCCCACGTTGAGCGAACCGTCGAGGTGGCCGGTGGCGAAGTCCTCCGGGGATCGGGTGTCGACGACGACGGCCCCGCCCTCGATCGCCGCGCGCACCTCGGCGGGGGTGAAGGGGACGACGGTCTCGTCCGGGTCGAGCAGCTCGCGCTGACGCAGGTTGAGCGCCGCGTCGACCTGGAAGTACGGCGGCGCGGAGGGCTGACCGGTGGTGACCATCCGGACGAACTCGTCCACGGGCATCGCTGCGGCGAAGGGGTTGGTCGCGCGCTGGGCCCCGATGGTGGACTCGAGCTCGTCGGACAGGCCCCGACCGCAGGACGAGCCGGCGCCGTGGGCGGGCATGACCTTCGTCGCGTCGGGCAGCGTCAGCAGCACATCGTGCAGCGTGCTGTACATGGCCTCGGCCAAGGACTGGGGCGTCGACCCGTCGGAGACGACGAGGTCGGGCCGGCCGATGCCGCCGATGAAGAGCGAGTCGCCGGTGAGGACCGCGTGGGGGTTGCCGTGCTCGAGCACGAGCACGCTGATCGACTCCCAGGTGTGGCCGGGCGTCTCGAGGATCTCGAGGGTGACCTCGTCACCCAGCTCGATGCGGTCCCCCTGCGCGAGGGGCCGCACCTCGAACTCGGCCCGCTCGGCCGCGGTCGGCCCGTAGCCGATCCAGGCGCCGGTCGCGGCGGCCAGCTCGAGGTGACCCGCGACGAAGTCGGCGTGCACGTGCGTGTTGATGACACCGACGATGTCGAGGTCGTGCTCCCGCGCTTCGGCGAGGTAGTCGCTGATGTCGCGTCGCGGGTCGACCACGACGGCCTTGCGGCTGCCCTCGTCGGCGATGAGGTAGGAACCGTGCGAGAGGCAGCTGAGGTAGTACTGGGTGAGGATCATCGAGTCGCTCCTTCGGGGATGCGGGGTGTGGTGGTCATGGGGCACGTCCGGAAGGGGGTGGGTCAGGCCAGGAGTGCCGGCAGGGACTGCGTGGCGGTGAAGGCGGCGATGACGAGCACGAGGACCGCGAAGGCTTGTGAGAGTCGAGCCGCCGGAAGCCGGTTGGCGACACGGCTGCCGAGGAGGCTGCCGACGACGGCCACCGCGGCAAAACCGACGATGAGGGGCCAGTCGAGGTCACCTATGCCCTGCTGCGCCCGGGCGGCCAACGCCGTCGCGCTGTTGATCGCGATGACGAGCAGGGAGGTGCCGACAGCCGCGGGCATGGTGAAGCCGAGGACGAGCACCAGTGCCGGGACGAGCACGAAGCCGCCCCCGACACCGAGGAACCCGGTCAGCAGGCCGACGAGAGTTGCCGCGACGACCAGCTTGATCAGGCGCGGGCAGGCGCAGGTCAGAGGGCGCACGGTCAGGATCGGCTCGTGGGGACCGAGGTCGGCACTCCCCCGGGACTCGGGGCGACTGCGCCGCAGCATCAGGACGGCCACCACGACCATGAGCGCGGCGAAGACGGTCATCAGGACCTCACCGGGCACCGCCCGGGAGGCCGCCGACCCGGCGAACGAGCCGGCCGTCCCCAGCAGACCGAAGGCCACCCCCTGCCCAAACCTCACTCGCTGCGCACGGTGGTGCGCCGGCAGGGAGAGGAGGGAGGTGATGCCCACGATGAGCAGTGAGCTGGTGGTCGCGATGACCGGGTCCTGTCCCAGGACGTGAACCAGGGCGGGGACGGCGAGGATCGACCCTCCTCCGCCGAGGGCACCGAGCGCGAGGCCGATGACCAGGCCGAGGGGGATGACAGCAAGGGGCACGGCGCCGGGTGGATCAGCCGCGGCCGAAGAGGCGGGCGAGCGGGTTGCGGGAGGCGGCGGCCCCCTTCGCCGGAGCGGAGTGTCCGGGGCACCGCTGGCTGCCCGGCACTCCCTTCATGACCTGGTCGACGTGCTGGCCGCAGCCGGCCCAGCTGGTCTTGCCGCACTGACGGCAGGTTGTTTGACGGCACATGGGGATCTCCTGGAGCTGGGGAAGGGGGTGGGTCAGCTGGCGTGGCCACGGCAGCTCGCGCTGTGGCCACCGTGGACAAATTAATACCCCCGGGGGTATGGTGTCAACACGGTCGGACAGGCCGCACGACACAGGGAGAGACGACATGCGATACGCCATCACCACCACCGTGGCCGCTCCGTTCGATCAGACGCTGGCAGCCACCCGTGACGCGCTGGCCGACCAGGGCTTCGGGGTGCTCACCGAGATCGACCTGGCTGCGACCCTCAAGGCCAAGGTCGGGGCCGACATCGCACCCCAGGTGATCCTCGGCGCCTGCCGGCCGCAGCTGGCGGAGCAGGCCGTCGCCGTGGAGGCTTCGATCGGGCTGCTGCTCCCGTGCAATGTCGTCGTCCGGGCCGACGGCGACGACGGACGCACGATCGTCGAGGCGGTCGACCCCGGCATGATGGTCGGCGTCACCGGCAACGAGGGCCTGCAGGCCGTCGCGCAGGAGGCGGACACCCGCCTGCGCGCTGCGCTCGAAGCGATCCCCACCCACATCGCCTGACGCACCTGATCACGAAGGAGAGAGACACAATGGTCACGCTGGACATGGACGAGATGGGCCCGGTCGTCAACCGGCTGCGCCGGGCGCAGGGGCAGATCGGTGGGGTCATCCGCCTCATCGAGGAGGGTCGCGACTGCAAGGACGTCGTGACCCAGCTCGCCGCAGCGAGCAAGGCCCTCGACCGAGCTGGCTTCGCCATCGTCTCCTCCGGCCTGCGCGAGTGCCTCTCGTCCCCCGACGGTGTCAACGAGGAGGACCGCGCGGCGATGGAGAAGCTCTTCCTCACGCTGGCCTGAGACTCGTGGCCTTACGCTGAGACAGTCACCTGGAGGCTCGTCATGACGATCAAACCGCCCACTCCTCCGTTCACCCTCGAGACCGCGACTCAGAAGGTCCGCGGCGCCGAGGACGCGTGGAACAGGCAGGACCCCGACAGCGTCGCGTTGGCGTACACCGCTGACAGCTGGTGGCGTAATCGGACATCCTTCGTCCAGGGGCGCGAGCAGATCATCGAGTTCTTGGAACACAAATGGGCCCGCGAGCTGAACTATCGGTTGATCAAGGAGCTCTGGGCATTCACCGAGACCCGGATCGCCGTTCGCTACTGCTATGAGTCGCAGGCCACCACCGGATCGTGGTACCGATCGTTCGGAAACGAGAACTGGGAGTTCGACCAGAACGGATTGATGCGTTGGCGGCATTCGAGCATCAACGACCTGGAGATCGATGAGGCGGACCGCAAGTTCCATTGGGAGCTTGGCACGCCGAGACCTCCCGATCACCCCGGACTCAGCGAGCTGGGGCTGTGAACGGGTCACGGCGAGCCACCGGTCCGCGCGGTGGGTCGCGCCTCGAGGCGCCCCGCGGCGATCCTGTCACCGTGACCGAGAGGGCGCGGATTCGCTAGCCTCGAGGACCCACCGCACCCAGCGCACAGGAGCGATCATGAGCACTCGGACACCGGAGCCCGCGGACGATCTCCCCGACGACGTCCCCGAGGCAGATGCCGCCGACCAACGACTGTCGACAGGCACGCAGGACGAGGACGGTCAGAGCCTGCCCGAGGAGCCCATCGGGCTGAGCGACGATGCCAATCCCGCCGACGTCTGGGAGCAGTCGCAGCCCGTCCCGGACGACGAGGACGAGCGCGACGAGGTCTGAGACCCGGCGCGGCGAAAGGGGGCGCTACCCCGCGATCTCGGCCACGAGCTCGTCGACTCCTCGGGTGCTGTCGAGGCGAAGCACCGGGCAGGTCAGGGTGGCGAGCCACGCCTCGTGCTGGGCCCGGTTGCGGCCATCTGTCGTGGGGTCCTCGTAACCGCTCGCCCAGTCCATGAAGTCGCGGTGCGCGCTCTCGTGCATGCCGCCGGGCTCGATGCGCGAGCCATGGCGGGTCACCTCCCGGGCGTGGAGGCGACTCATCCGCACGTCGTGGTCGACGGAGAGGAAGACCACCGCATCGAAGCTCTCGGTGAGCGGGTCGCCCCACCCCATGAGCGACCCGGACAGCACCCAGGCGTCGCGGCCGACGAAGACCTCGCGCATCAGGCGGATCCGCGCGGCCTCCTCGCGCTTGGTCGTGTACGGCGGCGAGGTCGGCACCCAGAAGTAGTCGTCCGAGTCGGCGTGCGGCACCGCCCACTGCGTGGCGAGCCGACGGCCGAGCGTGGTCGTGCCGGTCCCGCTGGCGCCGGTGATGTGCAGGCGGCAGGGCGTCATGCGCGGCAGTCTACGAGCGGTGCGGCTCACCGCTCCGCGGTGACGAGGTGCCGCTCGCGCAGGACGTGCTGCCAGGTCGCTACCTCGTCGGCGTCGCCCGTGCGGACGAAGTCCGGCTGCGCGTCCGTGGTGCTCGGGTCGACGATCATGCCGAACCTCGCCAGCTCGACCATGAGGGGAAGCGTGGCGATGCCCAGCTCGGTGAGCGAGTAGCGACCCTGCTTGCCGCGTGGGGTCGGCGACTTCACGAGGAGGCCGGCGGCGGTGAGGTCGGCCAGGCGGCGCGAGAGGACCGGCGCGCTGATCCCCTCCGCGTTGCCGGTGAGCAGCTCGCGGAACCCGCGGCGGTCGTAGGCCGCGATGTCGCGCAGGATCACCAGGCTCCACTGGTCGCCCAGCACCTCGAGCCCGCGGTTGATCGGGCAGCCCGAGCGCGGTGACGTGATCATCGGTCCTCCACCAGTTGCAATGTGTAACCACTATGCCATAACGTCGCTGATAACAGATTGCAACCACCTACGTCAGGCAGTCACCATGCAGGCCTTCGTCCTCGAGAAGTACTCCTCCCCCATGCGGCGCGTCGACATGCCGGTCCCCACCCCCGGCGCCGACGAGGTGCTCGTCCGGGTGGCCGCCGCGGGCGTCAACCACGCCGACGAGCGCGTCCGCTCCGGCGAGTTCAAGCAGATCTTCCCCTTCGAGCTGCCGATGGTCATGGGCAGCGAGTTCGCCGGCGAGGTCATCGCGAAGGGGGCCGACGTCACCGGCCTCGAGCCCGGCACCCGGGTCTTCGGCTACGCCGACCAGGCCAGGATGGGCGCCTATGCGGAGGTCATCGCCGTCCACCGCGACAACCTCTCCGAGGCCCCCACCTCCACGACGACGACGGAGGCTGCCTCCCTTCCCGTCGTGTGGTTGACCGCCTGGCAGGCGCTCGTCGAGATGGGTGACCTGCAGCCCGGCCAGACCGTCCTGATCCACGGCGGATCCGGCGGCGTCGGTACGGTCGCCATCCAGCTGGCCAAGCACCTCGGGGCCAACGTGGCCACGACCGCGAGCGCGAGGAACGCCGACCTCGTCCGGGAGCTCGGCGCCGACATCGTCATCGACTACGCCACGCAGGACTTCGCCGAGGTCGTCTCGGACGTCGACCTCGTCCTCGACACGCAGGGCGGCGAGACGCTGTCGAAGTCGCTCGGCATCGTGCGCCGCGGTGGTCTCGTCATCGGGATCACCGGCCCGCCCGACCCCGACTTCGCCGACCAGGCGGGCGTCAACCCCTTCGTCAAGGTCGCGATCCGGGGGCTCAGCGCGAAGGTGCGCCGCCGCGCGGACCAGCTCGGCGTCACGTACCGCTTCCTCTTCATCCGGCCCGACCGCGAGCACCTGCGCCGCGGTGCGGAGCTCGTCGACGCGGGCGTCATCCACCCGCAGGTCGGGACGGTCCTCCCCTTCGCCCGGACCATCGAGGCGCTCGAGGGCGCGCTGGCCGGCGGCAACCGCGGCAAGGTCGTCGTCACCCTCGAGGACGAGACCACGACCACCAGCACGAAGGGGGGCGCCCCCCGTGCCACGACGTGGAGCACCGCTGCGACACAGCGGATCTCGGCCGCGGGCGAGTCCCTCGTCTACCGCGAGCTCGGCCCCGACCAGGGCACCCCGGTCGTGCTGCTGACCCACCTCGCGGCGAGGCTCGACGAGTGGGACCCGGCGGTCGTCGACGCGCTCGCGCAGGAGCACCACGTCATCGCGGTCGGCCTGCCGGGCACCGGCGGGTCCACCGGCAAGGTGGCTCCGACCGTCCAGGGCATGGCCGATGCGGCGGTCGCCTTCATCGAGGCGATGGGGCTGCGACAGGTCGACCTCTTCGGCTTCTCCCTCGGCGGTTTCGTCGCGCAGCAGGTGACGCTCGACCACCCCGAGCTCGTGCGCCGGCTGGTGCTCACCGGGACCGGCCCGGCGGGTGGCGAGGGCATCGACCGGCCGACCGGCGGTGCCTACATCTACGCCGACGTGCTGCGTGGGGCCCTCGCGCGGACGGACCCCAAGGAGTTCCTCTTCTTCCACCGGGACGCGACCGGCAAGCAGGCGGCACGGGAGTACCTCGCGCGCATCGGCGCCCGGGTCATGGACCGCGACGAGCCGATGCCGCTGACGGGCTTCCGCACGCAGATCGAGGCCATCAAGGCATGGGGCAGGGCGCAGCCGCAGGACCTCTCCCGCATCACGGCGCCGACCCTGATCGCCAACGGCGACGCCGACAAGATGGTGCCCTCGGTCCTCTCCGAGGACATGCACCGCCGCATCCCCGGCAGCACCCTCGAGATCTACCCGAGCTCGGGGCACGGGGGCGTCTTCCAGCACGGAGAGGCCTTCACCGCCGCGCTGCTGAAGCACCTGGCGGCGTCATGAGCCGGGAGCGGACCTTCACCTGGCAGGACCCGCGAGAGCTGGCGCAGGCCGCGGCGACGACCGACGGGCTGGAGTTCCTCACCCGCACGACGACGGGCGAGCTCCCGCACCCACCACTGAGCGCGTCGACCGGGATCGTGCCGGCCGAGTTCGGTGACGGGTGGGCGGTCTTCGAGATGCAGCCCGCCGAGTGGCACTTCAACCCGATCGGGTCGGTGCACGGCGGGATGCTCGCCACGATGGCCGACTCCGCGCTCGGTTGTGCGGTGCAGACCAAGCTGTCCGCGGGCACCGGCTACACGTCGCTGGACCTGACCATCAAGTTCACCCGCAAGGCCGACCTCGACAGTGGCCTGCTGCGCTGCCGCGGCGAGGTGACGACGATCGGTCGGCGGACCGCCACCGCGGAGGCGCGGATCACCGACTCCCGGGACCGGGTCATCGCGCACGCGGTGGCGAGCTGCCTGATCTTCCCGATCGACTGAGGCCCTCGCCTCGCGGGCCGACCCGCCGTCGGCGTGAGAGCGTCGGGTGGTGAGGATCTACGTGGCGGGCCCGCTCGCGGATGTCGAGAGTGTCCGGCGGGTGCAGTCCGAGGTCGTCGCCGCCGGGCATGAGCTCACCCTCGACTGGAGTCGTGGCCCGGAATCGCAGCTCTCGGACTACGACAGCGCGCCGGAGGCATCGGCCCGGATCGCGCGCAACGACCTCGACGCCGTGCTCACGGCCGACGCGGTGATCGTCGTCGCCTCGGAGCACCCCGGGCGGGGGATGTTCGTCGAGCTGGGCGCAGCCCTGGCCTCGGCAACCGGAGGCGGACGCGTCCGACACGTCGTCGTCGTGGGCCCGATCCAGCACGAGAGCGTCTTCTACTTCCACCCCGCGGTGACCCGCGTTGGTCACGTCGGCGAGTGGCTGGCGGCGTTGGCCTGAGGCCTCCCCCGATGGACGGTGCGCCGAGCGCTCGGTGAGCGACCTCGTCGAGATCGTCGGCATGCACCAGCCGGGAGTCTCCCGGCACCTCAAGGTGCTGCGCGAGGCGGGACTCGTCGAGGTCCGTCGCGATGCGCAACGGCGCCTCTACCGTCTGCAGCCCGAGCCACTCAGAGAGCTCGACGAGTGGCTCGGACCGTATAGGGCGATGTGGGCCGACCACCTCGATGCCCTCGAGCAGCATCTCGAACGCACAGCCACGCAGCACGCAACCAAGGAGCCGTCATGACGTCCAGCCCCCACGGCACGATCGAGCGCACCCCCGAGGGGGGCATCGTCCGCTTCGACCGCCACCTCGCCTTCCCTATCGGGGAGGTCTGGGCATCGATCACCGAGCCGACCCGCCTCGCCGACTGGTGGCCCCCCTTCGCAGCCGACATCTCGGTTGACCTCCGCGAAGGGGGCTCACTGGTCTTCGCTTGGCCCGACATGGACTTCCCGACACTGGAGCTCCGGATCGTCAGGCTCGAGGCGCCGACGCTGCTCGAGCACACCCACACCAGTCCGGGATCGTGGATGCGCTGGGAGCTGGAGAGCGTGCCAACCGGCACCCGGCTGCGCGCCACGTACTTCGTCCCTGACGTCGACATGGCCATCGAGCGCGGTGATGTCCTCGGGCTGCACCACTCCCTGGATCGCCTCGAGCCGGCCCTCGACGGACGACCTCAGGCCTGGGACAACGACGCCTTCAACGCCCTGCGTGCCATCTATGCGGGCCTCACCGAGGCTCAACCTCGCGCGTAGCGGCACGCCGTCGGGCACCGCCCTGCGCGCTAGCCTCGGCACGTGGACACTCAGCCATCGCACGCCCGGTACTCCTCGGTGTGGCCAGGGCTGAGGCTGGTGACGGCAGTGCTCATCTCCGCCGCGATCGTCGCCCAGCTGTCCCGCACGATCGAGACCGCGGCCGCCAGCCAGACCCCTCACGGCAGCCACCTGCCCACGGTGGTCGGCAACTTCTTCAGCTATTTCACCATCCAGTCCAATGTCGCCGCTGCCGTGGCACTCGTCGTGGGCTCACTGTGGGCATGGCGTCGCGGCAACACTCCAGAGCCGCGCTGGCTCACCGTGCTGCTCGCGTGCACGTCGACCTACATGATCGTGACCGGCCTCGTCTACAACCTGCTGCTGCGCGGGGTCGTGCTGCCGCACGGCACGACGGTCCCGTGGTCCAACGAGGTGCTGCACGTCGTCGGTCCGCTGATCATGCTGGCCGACCTCCTGTGGTCCCCCGGTCGCCGGGTGCTGCCCTGGCGGGCGATCGGGGTCGTGCTCGTCTTCCCGATCCTGTGGGTCCTCTACACGCTGGCGCGCGCCAACCTGGTGACCTCGCCCATGTCCAGCGCCCCGTGGTGGTACCCCTATCCCTTCCTCGACCCGCACGTCGTGCCCAGCGGATACACGGGGGTCGCCGGCTACATCACCGGGATCGCCGTCGTGATCTGCGCCGTCGCAGCCTTCGTCGTCTGGGTTGGGCGAAGGGAGAGCCCCCGGGTGGACCGGGTGCGGCACCGCTGAGGCCACGAAGAAGCCACGCTCCCGTCACCTTGGTGGCCAACGCTCGGCGCCATGACCTCCAGAAGAAGAGCTTCAGCGATCTCCGCCGGCGCGGTCGGCATCCTCATGGCCGGTTCGACGGCGATCCCGACGCTGAGCGCGTCGGCCAGCACGCAGGACCCGGCAGACACCAGCGTGACGAGGGGCAGCGAGCCGTTGCCCCTCGGCCCGTCCGATCTGCCCGAGGAACGCACCAGCCGCACCCTCCAACCAGGGGTCACGTTCACCCACATCGATCGTGGAGCGCCCAGCGCGGACGTTCCGTGGGTGGTCGAGCTGAACATTCCGGCGACCTCCTCGAGCTCGGACCCCGACGGCCCGGCACGCTCGGTGCAGGACAAGGCGAGCGCGGATGCGTTGGTGGCCCGCCTGCGCGCCGCGGGCTTCGGCAGCCGTGCCGAGCCCGTGCGTCAACCGGCGGTCGCGGACGTCGACGCAGGAATCATCGGGCACCGCGTCAGGCTGTCCACGTCCCACTCGAGCCGGACCGAGGCCGATGCGACAGCCGCGAAGCTCAAGGCCCAGGGCTTCAGTGGGCGCACCTGGTACGCCGGGTGGGACGGCGGGAGCCGCGCCAGCGGACACTGGAGCGTCAACGTCATCACGATCGATCCACGATCGTTCAAGGGACGCCTCACCGGAACCTACGGACCGGACCTCGAGCAGCGTGAGACGACCACCGAGCTGGCGCGATCCACCGGCGCGTCGGCCGCCGTCAACGGGGGCTTCTTCACCATGGATCCCAAGGCTGGCGCCGAGGGCGACCCTTCGGGGGTCGGCGTCTACAACGGCACCTTCGCGTCCGAGCCGGTCGGCGACCGTCCGGCCCTGGTGCTGCAGCAGAATGCGCGACGCACCACCGTCACCCGCCCCAGCTGGGACGGCACGATCCGACTCGGCTCTCGCACCGTGGACCTCGACGGCAAGAACCGCGTCCCGGGTCTCATCCGCAACTGTGGCGGTGATGCCAGCGACTCCCCGACATTCCTGCCCGTGCACGACACCACGTGTACCGACTCCTCCGAGCTGGTCACCTTCGACTCGGCCTTCGGCGCCCGGACACCCTCAGGCCCCGGGACAGAGGCAGTGCTCGACCGGTCCGGTCGCGTCGAGCGCCTCCTGCACAGCAGGGGGGTTCAGCTGCGGCGCGGTGAGACCTCCGTGCAGGGGATCGGCAGCAAGGCCGCCGTGCTCAAGACCCTCGAGATGGGCGACCGCGTGGGCGTCAAGGAGAGGGTCGACATCGGGGCGCCCCACACGCGACACACCACCGTCGTGGGCGGCGGCCCGGAGCTGGTCCGCTCGGGGTCGGAGCACATCACGCAGAAGCGCGACGGGATGCATCAGGTGGACAACCCCAGCTTCGACTACGGCTGGGTGCTGCAGCGCAATCCGCGCACCTTCGCCGGGACGGATGCGAAGGGGAGGACGGTCCTGGTCACCGTGGACGGCCGCCAGGCCGACCAGCTCGGGGTGTCGATACCGGAGGCAGCCGCCGTCGCCAAGTCGCTGGGCATGCAGGAGGCGGTCAACCTCGACGGAGGCGGGTCGACGGCGATGTCCGTCAGGGACCAGCTCGTCTCGAGCCCGTCCGATGCCGGCGGCGAGCGCTCGGTCGGGGATGCCATCGTCGTGCGCTGACAGGCGACCGCGTCTACCCCTCGCGGCTCTTGACGTGGGCGCCGGAGGGCTCGCCCGCAGCTCGGGCGGACGTGATGTCGTCCGCGATGGCCGCGATGTGGCTCATGCTGGCGATGAGGGATCCGTAGAGAGGCCACGACTGGGGTGGGAGCTGGCCCTCGGCCTGCAGATCGATGCCCAGCTGGATGAGGCGCTCCTGGATCGGCTCCGCCTCGACGTCGGCGTCCTCGTCAGCGAATGCGTGCCCGACCTGCCCGACGATCTCCACCCATCGCTCGCGGAAGCGCGCATCCCACTCACCCTCGATCTGAGCGCCCTCACGCAGAGTGCGGGCCAGGTGACGCAGGTGTACGACCCCCTCGTCGGCGCGCTCCAGGATGTTTTCGTAGTTCGCCATTTCGATACCGGGGCCCTGAGTCTGCCCTGTACGGGTCCTCCGCCTGCGCAGCCCGGTCCGCGGGTTGACCCGCTCGCTCTCTCTGGCGAATCGCACCGTCTGCCAGGCCAACTCCAGCTCTGCACTCATCGACTCCGCCTCTCGGAGCCAGGCATCTGCCTGATCGGTGTCCCACGACGTGGCGAACTCACTCGCCATGTTGTTGAGGACATCACCCATCTGCCGGTTGATGCTGTCCATGTACTGGGTGGCCTGGATGTCTCGCATCGGCGGGATCAGCAGGAAGTTGACGGCCAGGCCGACACCGACGCAGACCTCGAGCATCCGGTCCCCGAGGAGAGGGGCCTGGCTGTTGAAGCCGCTGCCGAGCACGAAGACGGCGGTGGTCGCGATGGCCACGCCTTCATCTCGGATCCACGACATCCGTGCCCCGATCATCCCCACGAGCAGCGCGAGCGCAAAGGTCCAGAGACTGACGCCCAGCCACACACCGATGGCGAAGGAGAGAGCGATTCCGATCGCTGAGGCGATGGTGGTCTGCAGACCCCGCGACAGAGATCGATACACCGTGGCGTGGACGGTGAGCAGCGCAGTCCACGGGGCGAGGAAGGGGAGCTGGGACTCCAGGACATTGACCGAGAGCCACCACGCGGCGGTGCCCGCCACCACGCCCTTGACGAGTTGCAGGACCTCCGTGACGGCTTCGGGCTTCGTCATCCGTCCCGGAAGTTCGCGCCATGGACGCTGCATGACAGTCCTTTGCTGGGTGGGGTTTGCATCCCTCGGCCAAGTGCCCGGGACGCATCAGGAGACCGCCGTCCCCTTCGTCTCCAACATATGGCTTCAGATCGAGGTCGCTCGTACCCACGGGGGTGTCACCGTCTCGTCTGCGTCCTGCTCCTACCGGGAAAGCAGCGCCGTTGCTCGACTCATCTCGACTTCACATCAGATGTCGAGATGCAGCGCAGACTGCACACGACACGCGGCCTACATTGCACAGAGACGGCCTCACGGAGGTGCCCGTGCAAAGTAGGGGAGTGCCCGCGGCTGTGATCTCCGTCGTTGTCAGTTCTTCGGAACAGCGCTGCTGGTCAGTCCTGCGACGAAGAAGATGCCCAGGCCCCAGCCACGGAGAGCTGGCTTCCTCCTCGCGGAGCACACTTTCGAAATGCCGGGGCCCACTGGTCAGGAGTCAGACGGGTCGAAATCCGGTGGCAGTACGACGCGGTCTGCTGACAACCTCGGTGCCATGAACGTCGAGGTCCGCACCATCACTGCTGATGACTGGCCTCTCTTAAGAGACGTCAGCTTGCGGGCACTGGCCGACTCTCCCGACGCCTTCCGCAGGACGCTCGCCGAGGCCCAGGCGTTCACGGAGGACTTCTGGCGGCAGCAGACCGAGGGGTCAGCACCGATCCTGGTGGTGCTGGAAGACGGCCGCGGAGCCGCGATGGGTGGCGTCTTCACTCCCCCGGACAGCGCCATCGCCTACGTCTGGGGCATGTGGACGGCGCCCGAGGCGCGCGGCCGTGGGTACGCCGCCAGGCTCCTCACCGATCTGGTGAACTTGTGCCGCGATCGCGATCTCGGTGTACGTCTGCATGTAACCGAGGGCAACCAGGCCGCCCGCCGGCTCTATGCCGCCCACGGCTTCAAGTCGACCGGCGTGTGGGAGCCGCTCCGGGGAGGATCGGCGCTGCAGGTCGAGGAGCTGCAGCTCGTGGAGTGACCGGCGTTCTCGAAGCGCGACACTCACGACGAGGCATCGATCAGCATGCTCACTCCGCGCCCGGACACGTCGCTGACATGGACGGCATAGCGTGACCGCTCATGCCGCGTTGTGCGCGGTCGTGCCGAGGAACGAGTAGCCGTGGAGTGTTGCCCGCGCTCTGTCGCCCGGGCGCGCGGGTGATCTGGACACGACATCGGAGACGTTCGGACCTGACGCCGATGATCCGGACTTGGTTCCTGGAGGCCGGGTTCACCGAGCAGCACCCTCGTCTGACTTCCTCTCGCACCGCGCCGCCGCCGCGCTTCCCCGAGGCCGTGCAAAGTACGCGTGCTGTGCGCAGTCGGACCGTCTGCCGAGACTACGTGCAATGTGCTCTGGCCGAGCTGCACCAAGAGTGATGCCAGGGGCGCGGGTGGTTCGGTCGATCGTCAGCTGATGGTCCATGTCGCCGCTGAGAGTGGTCCAGCGGCCTGGACCAGTCGACTGTTCCGCATGGGGCACCGTCACCGGGCAATTTCTCGGACGGGTCTTACGGGACGCCCGAACATGCGTTCATGCGCTGACCTGCACCGTCACCGCAAGGGATTCTGCTTGCGGAACGTCTAGCGAAGGGCCTCCCGCGGGGCCATGCACCCAACGCTGAGAGAGTACGGACATGAGATTCGATGACTTCTTCGGGGAGGGTCTCGATTCGGCAAGCCCTTGGGGTTCGTCCCGTACCACGGCGATCAGGATGGATTTGGTGCGCCAGCTCGCGGATGGCCCGTTGCCCGGCGATGACCCGTTGGCAACCGCAAATAGCGCTTACCCAGTTCGTACGCGGCCAGTACAACTCCTACGGTACTGACGGCAGGCAGCAGATTAACGACGTGGAATCGCGCGAGGTTCTCCGGTCACTGCGAGCCGTCCTGCGGCGTCAGGGAGTCGAGTTTGATCCGCAGTGGAGCGACTTCCCCTCCTTCCGCACCTATTGGAACGCGCACGAGGGTAGAGGTAGCTGGCAGGCCCGCCGCGACATGTTGGCTGATCTGTTCGATCCAGTACTTGCAGCCCTCGAGACCGCTCAGGACAGGGCATCGGGAAATGAGGTTGCTCTACCCGTGTCGCCCCGTAGTGAACTGGGCTGGCCCGCCGTGGATGAGCACATTGAGCAACTCCGGCAACGGTTCGCAACCGCATCGACGCACGTCGACTACAAGGACGTAGGCAACCGCTGTGTCGGCGTCCTTGAGGCCCTCAGCGCCGTCGTCTACGACCCCGCCGTGCACTGCCCGGACGGCAAGCCTCAGCCCCCGGTGGACAAGACCGACATTCGCATCGGTGCGTACATCGACCAGCGACTTCCGGGCCCCTCGAACGAAGAGTTGCGTGGCCTCGTGAAGAAGGCTTCAGCACTTTCCCACAAAATGAAGCACTCTCCCCGGGCCGACCGGACTACGACCGGCATCGCCGCCGACGCAGTGATCCTGCTCGCCAACATCCTGAGGCGTCTGCGCCAGGAGCCATAAGCCGCCGAGGCGCCGTCGGTCCGCATCGTCTCCACCAGGGCCGTTGCCCTACGATCACCCGCATGGCCGCGGCGCGCATCAGGCGCACACACTTGACCGCGAGGGATACACAGGATCGGGCATGGGTTATCGCGCGTTCACGACTGCCGAGTACTCGGCGCTGAGGCGCCAGCACAACATCATGGTGCTGGTGGGCAACGGCTTCGACATCCAAGTCACCCGGCGCTACGCGTCCCGGTTCTCTCCCCGCTACCCAGCCTTTTACTACTACCTGCTGTCTCGCGACTTCGACTCCTCGAACCTTGTGGTTCAGCAGATGGCCGCTGCCAAGGAGGACGGTGAGCAGAACTGGAGTGACGTCGAAGCAGCGATCGGGCGCCTCATCACACCTGAGGGCGGCTGGCACTCGGCTGACGCCGTCTACGAGGCGACGCTGGCTATCCAAGCAGCATTCTCGGAGTACCTGGACCTCGTCGCACCGCCCGCCCTGCTCGCCCGCGTCGGCGAGGATTCAGCGAAAGGCTCCTTAGCCGTGAAGTCAATGGCGGACTTTATTGGGGACGTCGCCAAGGGGTCTCGGACAGTCGGCTCCTTCGCCTTCCCCGAAGAAACCAACCACTACGACCTTTTCAACTATCTGTTCGTCAACTTCAATTACACGCCATTGCTCGACGACTACGTCTTCCGCGACGCCCAGCAGTTCCGACCACAAGCGCACAGGTATGCCGACCGGAACTTCATGTTCCGACCCAACCCAACTAACCATCCGGACGGCTACGGAAACCAAGAGACCGGTTGGTCCAGCTATGTCCGCAGCGAGGTCATTCATCCCCACGGACAGCAGCCGATTCCACGGTCGCTGCTGTTCGGGATGGACGCCCCCGACAACCTCGCCCCGGGCCGCGACCCCAATCGGCAACTCATGAAGCCTTACTGGGCCATGAACCGCATCGAGTACGCACACCTGTTCCCCGACACCCGGCTGTTCATCATCTTCGGGTGCTCCCTCGGCGAATCGGACGGCTGGTGGTGGCGACGCATCTACGAAGCGCTGAACCGCCAGACCAACGACGGAACGCCCATGAGCGAACTAATCATCTACTGGTGGAGCCCTGTCGCGAGCCCCGCCAGCAGGGAAGAAGTCCTAGGCACCTTCTTCGCCAGTGTCGCAGCGGCCTTAGACGAACCTAAGCGGGCGAGTGTGGAGGACCGGATCCAGGTCGTGGTCTACTCCGATGAGATCCCGCCGGTCTTCCTCGCCACGCCCTGACATCGACGGCAAAACTCAGCGGACGCCGAGCTCAGGATGAGAAGTTCCTCGCCGAGTTTCCGCGCGGTCAGGCTCTCGCGCGTCATCTTCGTCTCAACGATGACCCCCACCTCCGGCAGTACGAAGTCGACGCGCGAGTTGGCTCCCGCATGCGAGGGCACGTAGTCCTCTGCCCGCACGTCGTCGAAGAGAGTCCTGAGGTACGCCTCGACGACGATCTGGAGGTCAGCCTCGTCACTGATGGCTTCGCCGATAGGCCAGTCGGGTGCCCGGCGTTGAAGGGTCGCGAGCAGTTCGGGCAGACGGCGCAGACACTGGCTGAGGTCGGTGGCCGCAGCCTCCGCGGGCGACGTGTCGGGGGCCACCTCGGCGATCAGCGCACGCTGCCGTTCCAGCTTCTCGCGGATCTGCGAAAACGGGTGCTGCCAGCGACCCAGAGGGTAGGAACCGTCATCTGCCTGAAGGACATTTGGCTCGCGGGGGTTGTCAAGGTAGTTAGCGACACCTTGTGAAAACAGTCCACCATCTCGATACTCATCGAGCTTCTTCTGTGACTCAGGCTCCAGCAATCGACGCGCCCGGGCGTGCCACCCGCGATAGTCGCTGCGCACCGCGGCGACCTCTGCGGGATCCGGCTCGGAGGACCGTACCTGCCAGTCGGCCATGCGCTCTTCCAATGCCTCCGACTCCCGCACCAGCGCGTCGAAGGCCTCTGCCGAGTGCCTTTGGATGCTCACGCTCCGCATGTTACTGGCGCGCACGGACATGCCACGGACACCACCGTCGGCGTTGGGCAGGTTGACCACGTACGGCCTCGAGCGTCACCAGCTTTGCGTCGCGCCCACCGTCGCGCTCGGAGACGAGGGCGCGTGGAGCGAATCGGGGAGCCTCCGCCCTCGGCAAGCGCGGCGTGTCAGGGGCCGACGCTCGTAGTCACCGGCCGGCAGGACTCGACCGTCGGCTGCAGACCGCAGTCGACCTGGTCGACCACTACCCGCGCGCGACGCTCACAGTCCTAGTCGGCGCCGACCACGCCTTGCCCCGCAAGAAGCCAGAGCCGCTGGCAGGGTCTTGCAGGACTGACTTGATCGTACGGATTCAGACGACTGCTCAAGGCGGTCAACGCCGACTCGGGTTGGCGCTGGGCACCGTGTCAGTTGAGGACCCTGCGGCGACGAAGATCAGCTGCATGGAGGTGCTGTGAGTGACGGTGGCAGGGGGGGGGGCGCCAACGAGCGCCCTGGGCGTTCGTGGCCTCGTGGGACGGCGACCCAGACAGCAGCGCTACTGCTTCAGTGCGGCGCAATCCACAGCGGTCAAGCCCGCCTCGATATACTGCGTACCGCGATGGGACGACTTGGTGTTGCGACGCTGAACCGCGAATCGCCTACGTTGGAAGCATCTTGGTATCCAGAAGCCTTCGATTGGGTTCGCGGCTCGCTAGAAGCTCGGCAACCGTCGCCGAGACTCGAAAACATGGGACCAGGATGACAGCATTTGACGACACCTCCTACCTATGGAAGGTGTCACTGGACTTCGCGGAAAACGGCCACATTCTCGCGTGGTGGGGCGAGGCTCAGGACGAGACTCTCACCCGCCTTATCGACGAGTTCGCATGGCTGTACCCGTGGCACATCTCCGATGCCATCGTCGCTATCACGTCCGATGACGTGGCCGCCGCTTGGCGGGAGCAGGACCCTGCCTGCCAACGGTATGCTTGGTACAACGTCCTGATGTACTTCGGTGTTGCTCGGGCACGGACAACGGGCCTCGAACACGCGATGCGGCCACCGGAGACCCTGAACTGCCTCCGGTGTAAGACCAGATTCCGCCAAGATGAGGTGGGCGCGTCTACGGCCCGCAAACTCGGCAAAGTCAGCAACATCCGGTACTGCCAGGCATGCTGCAGCGCCGCCTTCGCTGGTGGTAGTGATTTGGACGATCTGAGACTCTCGGACGCCGCGATTGCTGACTGGATTCGGGATGTCGCGTCCCTCACCGGGCTGATCCCGCCGCAGGATTTCTTCAACAATGAGGACTTCCTGGAGGCAGTCTCCGGCGACACCGCCCGGACACAACTACTGGGCCTGGCTGCGCGGCGGCCAACCGCCAAACGGATCAAGGACGCGTTCGGGTCGTGGCTCAACGCGCTTGCTGTCGCTGGTGTGCTTCCGGACGGAGCGCACCACACCCGGCGTGGCGTCCGATCTGTTGCTGCCGATGGCCATGTGTGCCTGTCTCTACCCGAGCGCACCATCGATGACTGGCTCTCGGCGTACGGCCTCGACCATGAGAAGGAGCCTCGCTACCCCGACAGCAACTATCGCGGTGACTGGCGAGTGGGAGGCTCGATCATCGAGTTCTTCGGACTCGCCGGCAATCCTGACTACGACGCTCGAATCCAGGAGAAGCGCGAGCTCGCCGAGCGGCACGGCATCGACCTAATCGAGGTCTATCCGAAAGACATGCTGAAGTGGGGCGCAACTCAGGAGTGGCTGGCGACGCGCCTTGGAATCGACTTGGCGGCACGAGAGCGGCGGATCCTGCCGACGCAGCCGCAGGCCCTGAGCGACACCAAACCAGCGATCCCGAAGGCGCCTCCGGTCGGCCCCGCGGAGGGATGGTATGCCGACCCGACTGGCCGCGAGGCTTCGCGGTGGTGGGACGGCCGCTACTGGACACAGTTGGTGCTCGACGCGTCGGGCGACACCTACTCCGACACGCCGTACCCGGAGCGGGACGACCCGGTGAATCATGGAAGCGAGATCGAGGGTCAGCAGACGTGGGAGTTCCTTTCGAGCACCAAGCTCCCGTGGCCAGGCAAGCCCAAAGGCGCCGAACTGGTCACCCACCTTGAGTTGATGTTCCGCTGCATGGATGCGGTCGAGAATGCGGCAAGACGCGACGGCTACGGAACCTCCCCCGGGGCATACTCCGAAGCGGCCGGTCACCTCCGGCACGCGCGAAATCATGCTGGCGAGGCGGCGATTCTTGCCCGTGCACTGCAAACTGGCCTCGGGCCAGGAGCAGGACGCCGTGACATCTCGACGCGGATGGCTGCGATCGATGAGGCGGGCGTCCATCCCAACCCGGTCGAATCGGGTATGACGGCCCACTATCCTCCGCCAGAGACCTAGGGCGTGCCCGCCAATGACATCGGGACTCGAACATCCTTCGTCGAGCGCATGATTCATCGCCGCGCAAGTTGATCGTGTGCCGTTTCATAAAACGCATCAGCCAACGCCACGACGACGCCGTGAGCTCCAGGCCCGTCGCTGAAGAAGTAGTCGGCCATGGTGTTGTGGGCGTCCTGGTTGTCGACAACCGCCTCGGTGACGGCCGCCTGGAAGTCCTGCGACTCCATGAACTGCTTCTTCGAGTTCACCTTCGTCTGGTTCACGAGATCCGGGTCCGCCATCAGGCGCTCGACGAGCCCGTTGACGAACTCACGGATCTGCGATTCTGCGAACGACTCCGCCCCGAACAGATCGTTCATCTTGTCGATGACGACCTGGAGCGCGACGTACTTCGGGTCCTTCTTCGCGCCCGTGCCAGCGGCGCTGATGCCCTTCAGCTCTCCGTCACCGGTCAGAGAGATGTCCGTAGACGCGCCCTTGCTGTGTTTGACCCCGACCAGCACCACGTCGGAGAGGTCGACCTCGGCGGACCAGGACTCGTCCTTGATGACCCGCTCGAGCAAGCGCAGGTAGATCGAGAGCATCTCCATGTACGGGTCGCCGTAGTCGACGATCTGGCTCATGAAGTCGTACATCCGCACGTACGTGGAGACGTCCTTGCGGAAGAGGTCGAGCTCGTTGAGCAGCACCTTGTCGTCGGTCTCCGGCAGGCTCAGCACCTGAGGTCAACGGGTCCGGCGGTTGGGTACGTCAGGTCGCCGTTGGTGCGTACGAGCTCTGCAACTGTGCAAAGACCGTCTCAAGGTCGGGCACGTTGCGGCGGTTGTAGGGGAGCTTGGACAGGAGCATCCCCATGGCGCAAGTGTCGGTCAGGGCTGCGGCGGTCAGCCCAGCGCCGATGCCGGCCGAGATCCACTTGGCCTGGGGCACGAGGGTGCTCACGAGGACTCCGGTGAGCACGATCGAGCCGGCCACGAGTCGCACCTGTCGCTCGAGGTCCCACGTCCCATCGCCGCGGATGACGTCGCCGCCGGCGCTCTCCCAGGCGGTGATGCCACCGTCGAGGACGTGCAGGTTGGGCAGGCCGGCCGAGGCGAGGGAGCTCTCGGCGCGGCAGGCGCGGGCGCCGGAGCGACAGACGAGGACGACGTCGTCGTCAAGGTGCTCGGCCAGTTCGCGGCGGTGCTCCTCGAGGAGGTCCAGGGGCACGTTGTAGGAGCCGGGGATGTGCATGCCGGCGAACTCGCCGGGGGTGCGCACATCGATGATGCGCGCGTCGTTGGTGCTGGCAATCCACTCGCGCACCTGCGCGGAGTCGAGGGTGGCAGGTCGGGGGGTGGTGTCGGTGGTCAAGGGGGGTCCTTTTCGTTCGGTGTGAATGCGTTCGGGTCAGGCCAGGAGAGCTGGCACGGCCTGTGCGGCCGTGAAGGCGGCGATGGCCAGCACGAGGACCGCGAAGGCCTGCGAGAGTCGTTCTGCCGGGAGTCGGTCGGCGACGCGGCTGCCGACGAGGCTGCCGATGACGGCAACTGTGGCGAAGCCGAGGATGAGGGGCCAGTCCAGTTCGCCGACCCCCTGCTGCGCCCGTGCAGCCAGCGCTGTGCCGCTGTTGATGGCGATGACGAGCAGGGAGGTACCGACTGCCACGGGCATCGTGAATCCGAGGACGAGTACGAGGGCGGGGACGAGCACGAAGCCGCCACCGACACCGAGGAACCCGGTCAGCAGTCCGACGAGGGTGGCAGCGACGACGAGCTTGAGCAGGCGCGGGCAGACGCAGGTCAGGGGGTGGAGGGTGAGGATCGGCTCGTGGGGTCCGGTGTCGTCACTCTGCAGTGACCCGCTGCGGCTGCGCCGCAGCATCAAGACGGCCACGACGACCATGAGCACGGCGAAGACGGTCATCAGGACCTCTCCGGGCACGGCTCGAGAGGCGGCTGACCCAGCGAAGGAGCCGGCCGTGCCCAGCAACCCGAAGGTCATGCCCTGTCCAAAGCTCACCCGCTGCGCACGGTGATGCGCGGGCAACGAGAGGAGGGAGGTGATGCCCACGATGATCAGCGAGCTGGTCGTGGCGGTGACCGGGTCCTGCCCCAAGACGTGCACGAGGGCGGGTACGGCGAGGATGGACCCTCCGCCGCCCAAGGCACCGAGGGCGATGCCGATGACCAGGCCTAGTGGGATGACAGCAAGGGGCACGATGGGCTCCTAGTGGAGTTGATGGGTGAGTCCTGCGGGGGCGCAGAATCAGGGACCTCCCCCCGCCGGACTCCAGGCGGCTCAGCCGCGCCCGAAGAGCCGGGCGAGCGGGCTGCGGGAGGCGCCGCCCCCCTTCGTCGGGGTGGAGTGACCGGGGCAGCGCTTGCTGCCGGGCACCCCCTTCATCACCTGGTCGACGTGCTGGCCGCAACCGGCCCAGGTGGTCTTGCCGCATTGACGGCAGGTCGCTTGACGGCACATTGGGTCTCCTTGGAGTGGGGTGACGGTGGGTCAGTTGGAGGAGGTCATCGGCAGGCCGGCATCGCCGGCGTTGCCGAAGGCGTCGTCGACGAGGACAACCTGGTGGTCGTGCGCCGCGAGGACCGACGCGGCGATCGAGGCCCGGTAGCCGCTGCCGCAGTGGATCCACAGCTCGCGCTGCGGGATCTCCTCGATGCGCTCGAGCAGTTCGCCGATCGGGACGTTCTGCGCACCCTCGATGTGGCTGTTCTCGTACTCGCCAGCGAGGCGGACGTCGAGGATGTGCACGGGGCGGTGGTGACGCACCTGGGACAGGTCGGCGAAGGCGGCCGTCTCCAAGGTGCCGAGTGGGCGGTCGGTCCAGTCCTCGGGCCCACCGGTAGCTGCGCCGGCAATCCGGTCCAGACCGATCCGCACCATCTCGCGTTGGGCCTGCGCGACCTGCTCGGAGCTCTCACCGAGCAGGGTGACCTGGGCATCCCAGGGGATGAGCCACCCGAGATACGTGGAGAACTGACCGTCGAGGCCAAAGTTCAGCGTCCCGGTGGCGTGACCGGCCGCGAAGGCGGTGCGGGTTCGCAGGTCGACGACCCACTCGCCGGCGTCGATGCGCTCCGCGAGCGTGTCCTTGTCGGCCTGCTCGGGGGCGCTCAGGTCGGCCTCGCTCGGTCCGGCAGCGTTGGCCGGGGACATGTGGACGTAGTAGGCCGGGTAGGCGTCCAGGCCGGCGAGGGTGTCGGCGACCCACTGCTCCTGGTCCTGGGTGAGCGCGGGGTTGTTGCGCTTCTCCTGACCGATGGTCGATTCGGTGGAGCCACCGGTGGACCCGGAGGAGCAGAAGGAGCCGAACCCGTGCGTCGGCAGCACCTCGGCGTGCTCGGGCAGCTCGTCTGCCAGTCGGTGGATCGAGGCGAACTGGTGGCGCACGAGGGCGCCCGTGTGCTCCTGGCCGAGCAGGTCCGGTCGCCCCGTGGCACCGAAGAGCAGCGAGCCCCCGGTGAAGACGGCCGAGGCCGTGGCACCGGAGTCGGTGACCGTCTCCACGGCGTAGGAGAGGTGGGTGAAGGTGTGGCCCGGGGTCGCGATGGCACGCACGCGCATCGTCGGAGAGATCTCGACGACGTCCCCATCGCGAATGGACTGACGGTCGAAGGAGACCTCGTCCTCAGCGTTGACGTGGTACCGCGCGCCGAGGCGGCGAGCGAGGGCCAGACCCCCGGTCACGTAGTCGTTGTGGAGGTGGGTCTCGAAGACGTCGGTGATTCGCACGCCGGCCTCCTCAGCGACCGCGAGCACACGGTCGATGTCTCGCTGTGGGTCGACGACGAAGGCGACGTCGCCGTCGTGGGCGAGGTAGGAACGGTCGCCCAGGCTCGGGGTCTCGATGGTCATGATCGTGGGTTCCATGGGTGACAAACTAATACCCCTGGGGGTATAGTGTCAACTGCAGCCACCAAGGTCGTGCGCTCGATGGGAGACCCCTCGAACCCGACCCCATGGTTGGCGTGACAGAGAATGAGTGGTCAGGACATCGCCAGTGATGTGCGCGCCCGACTCGACGCCGACCTGGCCGCGCTGCCTGCCAGGTCGGCTGACGCACCCGATCACGAAGGAGAAGGACGCATGGTCACTTTGGACATGGATGACATGGGGCCGGTCATCAACCGGCTACGCCGGGCGCAGGGTCAGATCGGTGGGGTGATCCGTCTCATCGAGGAGGGCCGCGACTGCAAGGACGTGGTCACCCAGCTCGCCGCGGCCAGCAAGGCCCTCGACCGGGCCGGTTTCGCCATCGTCTCCTCCGGCCTGCAGGAGTGCCTCTCCTCACCGGACGGCGTCAACGAAGACGACAAGGCTGCGATGGAGAAACTCTTCCTCGCCCTCGCCTGACCGCCCCACGACGCATGTCCCTACGTGCACACGGAGGGAAATCGGGGACAGGAGCGTTCGCGGCGGACGCGGACGACGAATGCCCACGCCAGCAGCACGATGGCCACGGCGGCGAGCAGCGGCTGCACGGGCGCAAAGTACTGCATTGCTCCGGAGTAGCCCAGGGCGATGAGGACGAGCTTGTTGCACACCGGGCACCCGACGGAGAAGAAGGTCGTGAATGCCCCGAGCATGCCCAGTCGTGAGCCGCGTTCGCCCTCGTCGCGCACATCACGCCGGGCAACGTATGTCGCAGCGACCAGCCCGGCCAGGGTCGAGGTCATCATCAGCACGGGCCACGCCCACGCAGTAGTGGGGACCTCCCGGCTGAACACCGGGCTGGGGATCATCGCGGTCGGGATCGCGGTCACGATCACTGTCAGCACCGCGACCCCGACGACGGTCCACCATCGGCGTGACTGCCACGTCCGCAACTCAGCGATCAAGAACGGTTGTCCCCGCTCCGGTGACTCGATGAGGGTCTTCACATCAGTTCTCCTTGCGCACGAAGTCAGAAGTCGAAGGGGTTGACCCTGAGGCGGACGCCCTCGACTGTCGCTTCTCGCTCTGATTGCGCCAGAGTAGAGCCCCTGCGAGGACGACAGCCGCAGCAAGGACGAACCAGACGTCGGACACGCCCGAGCTCCAGGCGCTGAGCGCCGACTCCGCCGAGCGTTGGGTGCCGATGGTGAACACGCCACTGAGGCTGGCGGTGCCATCGGTGAGGATGAGCACAACGCCAATGCCGATCGACAGTACCCCGGAGACGAGCATGGCCCAGGTGTTGCGCCAAGGCCCGATCGAGACCTCCTTGGGGGCGACGAACGCCCGTCCGCGAGCACCCAGACGCTTCCAGACCGCCGCGAGCACGAAGAGCGGGACGGTCATGCCCAGCGAGTAGAGAGCGAGCATGGAACCCCCGTAGACGGGGTTGCCGCTCACAGCGGCCACCATGAGCACTGACCCGAGGATCGGGCCGGCACACACACCGGCGACCGCGTATACGGAGCCGAGGGCGAAGACTGAACCGATGGAGGTGCGGTCACTGCTACCGCCGTGCTGCGTGCGGGACGCGCCGGGCACCGGCAGCCCCGAGAGCTGCCACAGGCCCAGGACGATGACCACTCCCGCGGCGACCGTCACCATGAGTGAGCGATGGGTCGTCACGAGGGATCCGAGCGACCCGGAGAAAACCCCCAGCGGAACGAGGGTGATGCTCAGGCCTGCGTAGAACACCAGCGTGCGACCGATGAGTGCGCTCGGCGAGGTGAAGGCGTAGGCAAAGAAGGCCGGAAGCAGCATGACCGAGCATGGGCTGAGAAGCGTGAGAACGCCACCGAGGAAGGCGCCGGTGTACCCGATGTCCATCAGCTGTCCTCCAGAGCCTCGAGCTGCTCGTCAATGGCCTGCTGGAAGGCCTCGGTCGGCTGCGCGCCAACGATGAGGTCCTGGCCGATCAGGAAGGTCGGGGTCCCTGTTGCGCCTACCTGGCGGGCTTCCTGGGTGTCGGCATCGACCTTGGCGCGCAGCTCGGGGCTGTCCAGGTCCTTCTCGAACTGCTCTAGGTCCGGAACGCCGATCTCATTGGCCCAGTCCATGATCTTTTTGTCGGTGATCTTCAGGTGGCCACGCTCGGGGGCGTCCTGGTACATCGCATCGTGGTACTCCCAGTACAGGTCCTGCTCACCGGCAGCCCGTGCGGCCATCGCCCCGTCTTCCGACTCTGGGCCGAAGACGGGAAAGTCCCGCCACTCGAAGCGCAACTTGCCGGTGTCGATGTACTGCGCTTTCAGCTTCGGGAAGGTGTCACGAGCGAAGGCCCCGCAGAAGGGGCACCGGTAATCGGAGTACTCGATGAGCACGAGGTCGGCGTCCTTGTCCCCTATCGCCGTGACGGTGTCAGCGTCCCGTCGAGCCAACCCGACCCGTTCCTCAGCCTCGCGCGGATCGGCGATCGCCTGGCTCGGCGCCCCCTTCTGCGAGGAATTTTGCCCGACAGTCGGTCTACCTCCCTCGTCCTGGCTGGCAAACACCACCCCGGCGATGAGGACGAGGATGATGGCAATGCCTGCGACGATGGTCGCCCGGCGGCGCGTGTCGTTCATGACCCCGACCGTAGCCTAATGTCTATACATTTCCTAGGAGTGGGTGTGCACACACTTCCGCGGTGGCGACAGATCAGCGATGACCTGATGCGCAGGGTTCAGGGCGGCGAGTTCGTCGACGGGTTTCCGGGCGAGTTGTCGCTGACCACGGAATACGGCGTCAGCCGCGGCACCATCCGCCGCGCACTTGAACCCCTGCGCGAGCGAGGGGTCGTCGGTGGGGCTCGAGGACGGCAGTCCTATGTCATCAATGCCAGCCGCACCAGCGGGCTCGGACCCATGTACAGCCTGCGAGAGGCCATAACGGCCAACGGCACCTCTGAGCGCTCGGAGGTGCTGGCCCAGCGGGTCGTGACCAGCGAAGTGGTCGCCCGCGCACTGGGCCTCGAAGCGGACACCCCCTTCGTGCACATCACAAGGGTGCGCTTCGTCGACGACGATCCCATCGCCTTCGACCGGCTGTGGATCATCGCCTCGGTGGCGGCGCCCCTCTTGGACGCGGACCTGACCGAGACGTCCGTGTACGAGTCACTTCGATCCCGCTGCGGCGTGGAATTCGATGCCGGCGTGGAGCACACGCGCTCAGTGGGAGCGACCGGCGAGGTCGCCTCACGTCTGGGTGTCCCCGAGGGCACTGCACTGCTGACGATCCGGCGAAAATCCTGCCTCAATGGCCGACCGGCGGAACTGCGCGACACCTGTGCCGTCGGCGAGCGAGTCACTCTCACCCACGTCTTCGGCGACGCATCCGCGGTCCTCAACTGCGGCGGCAACGGACGCCCGGTAGAGATCCCTTGGGAATGACCAGAACCGCACGGATCGTTGACACCGACGTCGACGGTGACGGGGAGCCCGATGTGCGGGTCTG
>NZ_BCSS01000035.1 GCF_001570985.1 Janibacter limosus NBRC 16128
AAGCGTGGCGACGAGCCAAGGCCGGCGAGCCCGTCGAGAGCATCGCCGCCGCACTGGCCGCCTAGCCCGGCACAGCGCGCCCGGCCCGAAGGGGGCCGGGCCGCCGCTGGCGCGGCGACGAAGGCGGAGCGGCCTGGCGGCCGCACCGGATGGGACCCAAACGGACTCGACCTGGCGGTCGAGCTGTGATCGTCCCGGCGCGCTGCGCCGGGACCGAGATCCCTCCACCTCCGGGGCATTCCATCGTGCGGGCTCGCCCCTTCCACGCAAGCCGGGCGCTGCGCGCCGGCCGCTCCCCCGAACTTTTCGGCCGGCGCTCCTACGTCGCTTGTTTCCGGCCGAAAACTTCTCCCCCGCGACCGGTTCCCCGGCTTGCGCTCCAGGGGCTCAGCGCCCGCAGCTTCTTCCATTGCCCCGGAGGGGGCGGGATAAGGGGGGAGGCCAACAGCCTCCTAGCCACCAGTCATCGAGAGGACCGCACCCATGAGCACCAAGACCACCGAAACCACGATCGAGACCACCGATCTGGTGTGTGAGTGCTGCGCCGTGGCCCTCGTCAACGATGACACCAGCGGGTGCGCATGGGCCTGCATGAACAACCACGTCGAGAAGCTGGGCCGGTACGCCGAGTACCCCGAGACCGCCCGCGTCGTCTACCTCGACTGGGAAGGGCCGACCTTCCACGGATCGTTCGTCTGCGCCGGATGCGGCGAGAACGACCCCCGCGGCTACGCCGGACGAGTCGAGATCACCACCCAGCCCTAACGCTGACCCGCTTTGACCATACAGACCACACAACACAGAAGGAGCGCCATGAACACGCTGACCATCACTCACAGCCCCACCGAGGGAACCACGATCGACGGGACCGAGAAGGGCGACGGGAGCGCCCCGGCCCTGAAGTCCTTGGGCTGGCGCTGGGGCCGCACCATCGGCGCGTGGTACGTCCCGCACAGCCGCGACAAGACCCCCAAGATGCACGTCATCAACCCCACCACCACGGCGCTGGAGGCGGCCGGGTTCATCGTGACCGTCATCCTCGACATCACCGAGCCCGACCCCGCCGAGGTCGAGGCCAGAAAGACCCAGCGCGAGGCCCAGCGCGCCGAAGCGATGGCCGCGAAGGCCGAGCGCAAGCAGGCCACCGCCGAGCAGGCATGGACCCGCGCCGACGCCGCGCACGAGGCACTGCCCCCCTTCGGTGAGCCCGTAAAGGTTGGACACCACAGCGAGAACCGCCACCGCCGAGCCCACGACCGCGCCTGGAGCACGTTCGGACAGGCCGTCGAGGCCGACCGGGTCGCAGAGCAGGCCACCCGCAGCGCCGCGACCGCCGCCCGCGCCACCACGGCCCGCCACAACCCCATCACCGTCGCAAACCGCATCGCAAAGCTTGCGTCCGAGATCCGCAAGATCGAGAGCACGCTGGCTGGGGGCCCAGCGTGGCGCAAGGACAACGAGGGCGCGGGCTACCACCTCGAGCACGTCCAGCCCCACGGCGAGCACCGCGACCAACTGGAGGCCACGCGCGACGCCCGCGCCCGCGACCTCGAGTTTTGGCAGACCGTCCGCGACGAGCAGATCACCGCAGGCGAGGCCACCAACTACGGGCCGACGACCGTCAGCAAGGGCGATGCCGTGAAGATCCGCGGCCAGTGGCGACGAGTCGCCCGCGCCAACACCAAGAGCGTCAGCGTCGAGACCGGCTACAGCTGGACCGATCGCACCCCGTGGCACGAGGTCCAGGACCACCGACCCGCCACCTAGACCACCCCGAGGGGGGCCGCCCCCTTCGTCCCCGATCAAGAGGGCGAAGGGGGCCAGGCCCCGAAAACCGAGCGCGCCGCTGGCGCGGCGACGCGGCGGAGCGGCCTGGCGGCCGCACCGGATGGGACCCGAACGGACTCGACCTGGCGGTCGAGCTGTGATCGTTCCCGGCGCGCAGCGCCGGGACCGGTATCCCTCCGCCTCCGGGGCATTCCATCGTGCGGGCACGCACCCTGCGCGCAAGGCCAGCCCTACGGGCCGGCCACTCCCCCGAACTTTCCCTCGGCGCTCCTACGTCGCTTGATTCCTCGGGAAACTCCTCCCCCGCGGCCCGGTTCCTGGCCTTGCGTTCCGGGCGCTTATGCGCCCGCAGCTTCTTCCATTGCCCCGGAGGGGGCGGGATAAGGGGGGAGGCCAAGCCCACCGAACGAGTCCCGTAGCCACCTCACCGTTTGACCACACAGACCACACAACACAGGAGGACCACATGGACAGCAGCAACAGCCAGGACGAGCACATGGTTGCCGTCGTCTTCGACGTCGTCGGAGCGCCGAACCAGCAGGCCGCGGCCGAGATCGTGCGCGAGGCACTACGGATGCACACGGGCAGCCACTTCGGAGCCGCACGCGACGAGGTCAACGCCACCCAGCCCGAGGGCCGATTCCTTGAGGCTTGGTGGTTCCCCGAGGCCGTGGACAAGGTGGTCGACGGCAACGACCGGCCGGCTGCAACGCTCGTCTTCAACGAGTAGCGCACGAAGGGAGATGCCCCCCGCGAGAGCGGGGGGCATCCCATCAACACGACACGGGAACCACCCCGAGACGCGGGCCGAGCATACGACGAGCACCAAAATTGCCCTACGCACTATATAGACTAGATTGAATAGATACGCTAGACTGAACATATCAACACGACAACGAGCGGACTGACCACCCGCACCACCGAAGGAGACGCACACGTGAGCACCTCAACCCGCACCGTGACCGAGCGAGACGTCCAGGAGGCGTGGCTGGCCATGCCCGCCGGGTTCCAGCAGACCCACCCCCTGACGCAGGAGCGGAGTTGGGAGGCTGGGCAGGAGTGGTCGGCGAAGGTCCGCAGGGACTGCGCCGCCGTCATCGTCCCCCTGCTCGAGAC
Organism: Janibacter limosus NBRC 16128; assembly: GCF_001570985.1. Classification (GTDB taxonomy): domain Bacteria; phylum Actinomycetota; class Actinomycetes; order Actinomycetales; family Dermatophilaceae; genus Janibacter; species Janibacter limosus. The sequence continues at coordinate 2,905 of NZ_BCSS01000035.1, forward strand.
CGCCACCGCCGACCTCGCCCGCGGCGACCGCGACAGCGCCGCGATCATCCACCGTGAGATCCGGCCCTTCGAGCGCCTGCGGCGCGTCCTCGAGGCCGTCGAGGCACAGGAGGCGAGGGCATGAGCGCCTACTCCGGAGACGAGCACCTGAGCCACGAGCAGCAGTACCCAGAGCTCTACGAGGACGACGCAGACCCGATGGACCGCCCCTGCGACGACTGCGGAGCCGAGCCCGGCGAGCCCTGCCGGGTCACCTGCACAGCCCAAGGGTGAGGACGACGCCGCGCGAGCGGCGACCATCCACGCCAGACTGACCACACAGACCACACAGCATTGAGAGTGAAGGAGCACGAGATGGCCACCATCACCATCACCGGAGACCTCGCCGACGATCCCGAGACCATCCAGATCCACGGAGGGCAGCAGGTCACCCGGCTGCGCGTCGTCGAGACGCAACGCCGCCAGAACCCCGAGACGGGGGAGTGGGAGGACGCCGAGCCCAACGTCTACCGCGTGCAGGCGCGGGGCCGGCTCAGCGACCAGATCGCCCAGTCAACAAGCCGAGGGAGCAGCGTCGACGTCGTCGGCCACATCGTCACCGACGCATGGACCGACAAGGAGACCGGCCAGAAGCAGACCGCCCAGGTCGTCGTCGCCGACGAGATCGGCCCCAGTGCCACGTCGCACCCGGAGCAGGTCGCCGACGCGGCGCAGAGCTGACGTCACCCAGGCGAAGGGGGCGCGCAAGGGCGCGCCCCCTTCGCCAGACAGACCAGTTGGACCAGAATGACCACACACACAAGTCGCACACTGCACAGAAGACTGGAGGACTGAGATGACCGTCTACGCGGTCGCCCTCAGCAAGGGTGGAAGCACGAAGACCACAACCGCGGCCGAAGTCGCCGCGGCGCTGGCGCGCCGCGGCCGCCGAGTCCTAGCGATCGACGTCGACCAGCAAGGAAATTTCAGCCGTCGGCTGGGACTGAACGACGACACCGAGGTCGACGCCGTGGCGGCCGACGTCCTGGTAGGCAAGGCCAGCGCCCGAGCGGCCGCAGTGCCCTCACCGAGCGTTCCCGGGGTCGACGTGCTCGCCGGGACGCACGACCTGGCCGACATCGACCACCTGCCCGAGGTCTTGACCTCGCTGCGGGACGAACTGCCGACAATCGTGGGGGAGTGGGACGACGTCGTCATCGACACGCCGCCGGCCCTGGGCATGCTCACCCTCGCCGCGCTGGCCGCCGCCGACGTCGTCATCGCGGCCGTTGCCTGCGAGACCGAGGCCTACGACCAGCTCAGCCGACTCGTCGACGTCATCGACAGCCGGATCGCAATGCGCCTGCGCCCCGGCCAGCAAGTCCACTGGATCGTGCCCACCCGCCACGACGGGCGGCGGCTGCTCGACAGGGAAGTGGTCGAGGAGCTCGAGAAGGTGCACCCGGGCAAGGTCACCACCCCCATCCGCGAGGCCGTCGCCGCCAAGGACGCCTACACCGCCGGAATGCCGGTCAGCGTCTACATGCCCGATTCCGGCATCGCCGACGACTACGCCGCCGCGATGGCCCAGATCATCACCACCTAGACCACACAACACAGACAGCATAGGAGGAACAGATCATGAGTAGCAGTCCTCGACGCCGCCTGGGCGACCGCAACACTGCGGCGATCGCTCAAGACAGAACAGTTGCCACGCCACCCGCACCGAAGGAGCTAGAGAGTCCGGGGGTGACACCCGAACCTGAGACCAAGACCAAGGCCACGACTACGGCGAAGGGGACTTCCGCCAAGGCCGCTCAGGTCAGTGACACCGTTCGGCTGGGCATCTACATCACCCCCGAGGACGTGGACTCTGCCAAGTCCGCGTATCTCGCCGACTGGCAGGCGGGGGGCCACCTCGACACGTTCGCGAAGTGGATGGCCTACGCGTTCGACGCCCACGCAGGTCGCAGCGTGTCCGAGCGGACACGACTGGCGCGGCCTAGCGGCCGCTCAGAGACCCGCACCGGATCGTCTCGATCCTTCGTGATCCCCACCGACACCATCGCCCGGATGCGCGAGGCGATCGCGCAGGACCAGGCCGCAGACCGCTGGCCCTCCGACAGCGCGTGGTGCAGTGACGCGATCGCCGCCGCCGTCGAGCAGTCCCGCACCCGGGCCGGCGGCACACTGCCGACGGCGCCGGCCCGACTGCCCAACCGGCTGCGCCGATAGGGCACACGAGCGAAGGGGGGATCGGCATGGACGAGCACTTCGAGCTGGAGTACCCGCCGGGTGAAGAGCCGATCGAACGAGGCAACCGCGGGCTGGACATCGCGACCCTCACCCCAGCGGAGTTCGACATCTTCATGTCCGGCTTCCAATCCGGGCGCGCCTCCGGGTGGGATGACGGCTATGCCGCCTGCGAGGAACGGCAGGCATCACATCACCGCTACGCGCTGGAGGTCATGCGCCGAAGCGGTCGGCTGGATCTCTCGCCGGACGAGATCCTCGGCGACTGACCCTGTCGGTCCACACCGGCAGAATCCATGCACAACGCGCGAAAGGGAAGACCAGATGAGCGAGAGCACCGATCGAGCCGAGGGCCTGCGTGCGTGGGCCGAAGGTATGTACACGCTCACGGCGGCCGCAGAGCTGCTGATCCGCTGCGGCGATCCACTGCTGAGCGGACCGTGGGTCGAGCACGACGTCCAGCGAGGACGCTATTGGTTCAACACCAAGACCGTTGCCGAGGAGTCCGGCTATCTGTCCGGGGGAGAGCGTCGCGTGCTCGACATCGCCGCGGCGCTGGCCGTCGATGACCGCCCGGTGGCCCTGGGGGAGGCCGTCAGTGGTCTCGACCGCAAGCACCTAGAGCTCGTTCTGGCAGCGATCGCGCACGCTGCCGGGAGCCACGAGCACTCTGAGGCCTTGACCACGGAGAACGAGGACGGCGTCCGCCAGCTCGTCCGCACCGAACGATTGGGCAGCCTCTACCCCTGGCCCGAAGGGCAGTGAGCCGCGTGGTGTGCTCCCAGTGCCGCGACGGCGACCACGCCCACTGCTACGACACCAAGCACCCGCAACAGGACTACCCAGGCTGTTCCTGCCAGCACCAGACGCGCGAGAACGCAGGAAGGAGCAAAGCCGATGGCTGACCAACACGGCTCGTCGAACAGGTGCCCCGACGAGGACCACGCAGGATGCGCGGACTCACAGTGCCTGTGCCTCTGCCACGCAGAGGCTCTCCTGCGTCGGATGGAGAGCGAACCATGGCCGCCTGTGCGGCGCTGGAGCATCGAGACTGATGCCCACGATCCGAAGGTCGACCGCAGCCGTGAACGCGACCGGCGATGGGGGCGCGATCCGACTCGTGACGGGCGAGGCCGAAGCCTCTAAGGAGGCGTAGGTCGCTCACAACGCGTGAGACCCCCCCCCAGGCCCGCATCTCCCGATGCAGCACCTGAGGGGGGCCGATAATGCCCGTGAAGGCCGTGCACTTGAGCCTCACCGCAATGGGGGTTCGCCCAACATGGTCGCAGTCGTTACGAGGTCGCCTTCATGGGGGGCGCCCCGGTCCCTGTTACACCGTCAGTCTACCGGAGGCGGGGCGAGGCGTACAGCGGCGAAAACCCCTCGGCCCGGACTGGGGAGCGGTCTGTCCCGCACATCGGTAGGCACCCTGTCGGTGACTACACTTACCGTTAGAAGCGATGTAGGTGACCGCCAGTTGTGGCAAGTAAGGAGGACATCGATGGATGCCCGTGAACGTCATAACGAAGAGACCCCCGCCCGGCAAGCGTTCAAGACGCTTCGGCTCGGGCTGCTGGAGGTCGTGGCGAAGGGTGCGCCCGAGGCGGACGCCGCCGAGACCGTGGGAGACAGCGGGCTGGCAATCGTGCTCCCCAACGCCAGTGCCTTGTCCTACTCTCGCGCGGACGAACTGCGGTCACGCGCAGCTCGCCGCGCTGACATTCCTTTGCGAGCAGGGTTTGTGCGCAGCGACGATCCGGACATCGTTCCGCCGCTGGCGAAGCTGGTGAGCTCAGGCGGCCGCGGTGGGGCCACGCCCCTCAAGTTGTACCTCGGTCTCGTGTGGATCGCGTCCAGCCCACCCTTCGACGTCCCACGACTGTCGTCGCGGGTCTGGGCGGAGCTCTTGGATCTCGAGGACCCTGGTAGCAAAGGAAAGAAGAGGATTGCTGCTGCGGTGAGCAGGTTGGAAGAACTCCAACTGATCCAGGTCAGCCGTAGGCGGGGGGAACCGTCGGCGATCCGGCTGCTCAAAGAAGACGGCAGCGGCGATCCGTACAAGCAGATCCCCTCGACCAGCTACCTGAAGGCGGCGGGTGGCCAGAAGTTGCGCTACTTCAAGGTCAACACTCGGCTGTGGACCGAGGGACACATCCAGTCGATGAGCGCCAAGGCGCTGGCCATGTTGCTGGTAATCCTCGAAGAGCAGTACGGCAAGGACGCTCCGGTCTGGTTCAGCGAGTCGCGATTCGAGGAGAGGTTCCGCCTGAGCCGGCCCACCAAGTCTGAGGGAGGCAAAGAACTGTTCCAGCGACAGCTCATCGTGATCAAGCGGGAAGCAGTGACACGAACCGGAGCTGCGTTCGAGATTGAACGAACCCGAAACACCTACCGGGCGATCAACGACGCCGTGCCTAGCGGGCTGGACTAAGGAATCGGAGGGGCAGCCGCTCCCACCCTCTGAGTCGCGTGGTGTGCCCGGAATGCCGCGACGGCGGCCACGCCCACTGCTACGACACCAAGCGCCCTCAGCAGGACTACCGAGGATGTGCCTGCCAGCACAATCCGCGCGAGGGGGAGCAGAAGGACGCGGGCGAGGCGGCATGAGCGGGGACGAGCGCTGAGTTAGCCCGCTGGACATCGAAGCACCAAGGCCACACGCGCGGCAGGCGGGACACCTTAAGAGAGACACCCAGCGGTGGCCAGCCGCGGGGGTGCATGGTGCAACACTCCCTGCATGACGGGGTCCACGCCAGCCAAGAACCAACTCTACTTTGGAGACAACCTGGACATCCTCCAGAGATACGTCCCAAGCGAATCCGTTGACCTGGTGTACCTAGACCCACCGTTCAACAGCAACCGTAACTACTCGGTCATCTTCAATCGCAACGGAGAGGTACCCCTGGACGCTTCGGCGCAGATCGAGGCATTCGAGGACACCTGGCACTGGACACCCCTGACTGACGAGCAGTTCGCGGAGTACCAAGAAACGCTGCCACCCAAGGTTGCTGATGCGCTCACCGCATTCCACACACTCCTCGGCGAGAACGACGCTATGGCGTATTTGGTCAACATGGCGCCCCGGCTCGTCGAACTGCATCGGGTGCTCAAGCAAACGGGCTCGCTCTACCTGCACTGCGATCCCACCATGAGTCACTACCTGAAGGTCCTACTCGACGCGATCTTCGACGTCCGCAACTTCCGCAACGAGGTCATCTGGCGGCGCACAGGGTCCCACGGCAAGACGAAACGGTTCGGTCCCGTGCATGACGTCATCCTTTACTACGCCAAGTCGAAGGAGTTCACCTGGAACCAGCCCAGAAGGCCGTACGCCAATGGGCACGTGGAGAACTACTTCATCAAGGACGACAACGGGTGGCGGACCAATTACTACGGCAACGTCCTTACCGGATCAGGCACCCGTGGTGGCCTCTCGGGCAAGCCGTGGCGAGGCTACGACCCGACCGCCAAGGGACGGCATTGGGCCATTCCCAGTGCGTTGCTGGAGGGCCTAGAAGACGAAACCGAGGGACTCGACCAACACGAAAAGATGGACCTTCTTGCAGAACGCGGGCGAATCACCTTCGGCGAAGGTGCTGCCTGGCCGATCTATCAGCGCTACATCACTCGCGAAGACGGCGTCAGCGTCCCCGACATATGGGCATACCAGCCCTACACGCAAGGCATGCTCTTCGGGACAGACGAGGGCATCGACGAGGACGTGCGTTGGCTCGGGACACAGGACGCGGAGCGGTTGGGCTACCCGACGCAGAAGCCGGTAGCGCTGCTGGAGCGGATCATTGGAGCCAGCTCGAACCCAGGTGACGTCGTACTCGACCCGTTTTGCGGTTGCGGCACGACTGTCGACGCTGCCCAGAAGATGGACCGCAAGTGGGTCGGGATCGACATCACGTACATCTCAATCGACCTGATCGTTAAGCGCCTTGCTCACACCTACGGCGACGAAATCCGTGAAGCGTTTGAGACGAACGGCATCCCCCAGGATCTCGCCGCGGCACAGGCGATGTTCACCCGCGACGCCTTCGAGTTCGAACGGTGGGCGGTGACCTTGGTCGCGGCTCAACCCAACCAGAAGCAGGTCGGAGACAAGGGTATTGACGGGGTTGGCCGGTTCCTGCTCGACGCGAAGGGGAAGGGCAAGGTCGGCCGCGTCCTGGTCTCCGTGAAGGGCGGCAAGAACATCAACCCCTCCATGGTCAGAGACCTCGATGGGACCCTCAGCGCACAGAAGGCGGAGATGGGCATTCTCGTCACATTGACCCCTGCCACGAAGGGAGTTAAGGACGCGATCGCTCACGGGGGCGTGTATACACACCCAGCCAACGGACAGGTTTTCCCGCGGCTCCAGCACGTGACCATCATGGACCTACTCAAGGGAAGCAGGCCGACTCTCCCGACGATGCTCAGGCCCTACATCGAGGCCAAGAAGCAACTCTCGCAGAAGGGCGAGCAGTTCGGCCTGTTCTAGCTGTGAGGACTCGGGCGACGCGAGCAACCGCGCGGATCATCCCAACGCGGGCGACTCATTGATGTCGCCTATTGGCCTTCGACAGGCTCCGGTGGCGTCCCGTCGCCGGCCCAACGTCGCAGGCTGTAGCGCCGCATCTCTCGTCCGTCGATCGTGATGAGCACGCCAGTGCCCTTCGGCCACAGCCGCCACCCTTCGGCCGCTAGAGCAAGTGCCCACGCCTCGGGGTCGTCGTTCGGGAGGAGATCCCGGAGGGTATAGCGCCACACGTAGACAAGGTTCTCATCGGGCTCCTTCCTCCTGCGATGAGGCTCGTCAAGCGCGACATGTCAACGTTGATCCCAACGGCTCGGTGACACAGGCGCACAGTTTGGTTGCGCGCTACGCTCCGGACGCATGGCCAAGCCTCGCGTTCACCAGGTTGCAAAAGAAGTGGGCATACCGGCCAAGGACGCCATGCGGCTACTCGCCGAGATGGGTGTACCTGCTATATCCGCGAGCGGGACAATCACGCCGCGACAGGCTGAGGATCTACGCAGGGCTGTCGACGATCGTCGTCAGACCCGTCAGGAGGAAAGCCAAGGTAGGTCGTCACCCGTACACCCCTCGGCTCGCGCCGCGCAGGTTCGCCGGTCCCTGCTGAGCCGCGCAGAGTCGGACTGGTCGAGGTTCGACTTCAGCAATGCTGACCAAAGAGCCTGGATAGTCGCTGGCGTCCCGATCGACAAGGCGCACCTGGCGGCGATAGCGCGTGAAAGTTCCCGACGCGACCGGCAAGGCCCACGCATCACAGCTGACACGCTGCGGCAGGAGTGCCGGCCAGGTGAACGCGTTATCGACGCACTTGTCGCGGGGACAAACGCGATCCGTGTCGAGGAACGTCTCGCAAAGCGTGGTGGCCAGCCCCTGCGGGGTGTCGATGAGCAGCTGCTTGCCGTCGCAACTTCGTCGCCCCTCCCCGCAGAGACCGACGTCGACGGCCTCGTCGAGGCCTTCCGGGCCGCAGAGTGGACCCCGAGAAGCACGCCTCGGGTCGCCGATCTTCTCATCCGAGCCATCGAGCCCCGCGAGCCGCGCCTCCGCGCACTAGCAGTGCTGGGAGAGCAGGTCAGCAGGTATAGCGCGGACCGAACCGTCGGATCGCTGCTCTCCGCCTATGCACGAGCACATGGGGTCTTTCACGTCGACGAGCACCTTGAGCTTCTATGCCGGGAAGGTATGGACGAATCTGTCGCTGACGCCCCCAAAACCCTTGTCGTGCTCCAACTCCTACGGGACGCAGTCAGGTCAAGGAACTTCTACTTCATTCGCGAGGGCGCCCGCAGCGCGCTCAGCATGGAGGCGACCGGGTCTAGCCAAGACCAGCCGGGGGTGCGCGCGGGGATCGGGTTCACCGAGGACATTTCCCAAGCGCCGGGCAGCGTTGTCGCCTGGTCTCCCGGCCCCCTTGGGGAGACCGTGTGCATCACGCTCAGTAGTAAAAAACAAGCGCGCTTGCTATCCGGCAAGAACTGGCTCACCGAGGTCGAAACGTACGCGGCATACGTCGAGCAGGCGGGCTCCGCCGCGGCGATGATTGCCGGGCTCACCACTCCACAGGTGAGAGCGAGTAGCACAACGCACCCAGGGGACGAGGGGCCTCCGGCGCAGCCGCCTCCCGGCACCCGCCTACGTGACGTGGTCATGCACTACCGATCCAGCTCGGATGACCAGATCACGAACCCTTCACCTCGACCTCGGCACAGCCCCGATCACCGCTGGCTCGTACGGGGCCACTACCGACGGCAGTGGAGCCCCAGGACCCAGACGCACACACGCATCTGGATTGAGGAGCATGAGTCAGGGCCCGCCGACAAGCCGTTGCTGATCCTCGAGAGGGTGATCGTCAGCTGAGGTTCCCTGGACGCGCCAGCGTCGTCGCTCAGGGATGCCGCCGCGCGGACACGGGCGCGCGGGGGTCGTCCGTATGACGGCTCGGTGACGTCAAGTTCTGAGCCGCAAGTTATGCGGTGACGATCGACGCGGCCATGGTTGCGCGGTGATGGTCATCTCTCACCCGCCAGCGAATGAGCGAACGTGCCGACCCGCCTCCTTGCGTGCGTCCCGGATGACGTCACGCGCCCGGTCCACCACGGCGACCAAGGGTCTGGGCGTCAGTTCGCTGTCGCGCCCGCCGTCACCGGTACGTGGTTCAACGCGAAGGAAGAGGGTCGTCGGCGAAGCTGTCGCCGTGACCACCCCCAGGGGTTGAGCCCGACTCGTCCTCAGCCGTGCGGTCTCGCGGTCTCATGGATAGGCTCTTCGCGTCGGAGAGGGAAACACGTGGAGTGCTCAGTGGCGCGGCCTCCTAGGAGCAACTGGCGTGTGGCGTGTACCGCGAAGTCGGACACGGCTGCAGGGTCATCCCCCTGGTCGACCCTGCGGATGCAGGCGTCGACGACGGACTGGAGCACGGTCATGGCCAGGTCAGGATGCGGGTACCCAAACTCGCGCACTGCTGGCTCGAGGGCCTCTTGCAGCGATATGTGCATGTCCGCCACGCGCTGTCGGGCCGCTGGTGAAAGTGACGTGCGGGACAGTGCGGCCCGCCAGCCGTGGGTTCCGCTGGCGGCCTGCTCGAGGTTAGATCTGACGTATGCGGCGATCTGCTCTTCCGGGGTGGTTTCGGCTGCGATCGCGTGCTCCACGGCCTCGATCCAGGCGGGGAACTCTCTGGTGACGATGAGCTCGAGCAGGTCGTCAATGGAGTCGAAGTAGCGGTAGATGCTGTTGCGGGCGATCCCCGCTCGTGCTGCAACCGCGCCAGCGGTCAAAGCATCCATACCGTCCTCGTCGAGGATCGCCTCGGCCGCATCGATCAGCTGGGCTAGTCGGCGAGCCCGGTGCTCGCGGACACTCCCGGCGTCGATCTTGGGCATCTTCCCCCCTGCAACGCGATGACAACGCACAACAGCCTATCCGTCTTCCGGGGTTCCGTTTGGCAAGTGTTACATTGGCCGCGTCTTAGCGACACCCTGTCCCTAAGGTGTATTTTCTGGCTCTCCGTTCAAGGATTCTTGATGCAGTCGATCTACTCCCGCGCGCTCCACGGCCTGCTGGGCTCGAAGAAGCGCGCCGCCATCGTGGTGGTTTTCTGGGTGGTGCTGGCCGGTCTTCTCGCGGGCGTGGCGCCCGCGCTGGATTCGGTCGAGGACAACACCTCAGCCAACCTGCCGCCTGCGGCCTCGGACTCGATGACGGCGCGCGACCTGGTGCGCTCAGAGCTGCCCGGGCAGGACACGACGCCTGCCATCGTCGTGGTCCAGGGTGAGGGCAGCAACGCTGAGGCGGACGTCGAGGAGGCCGTCACCCGGATCACCTCTACGCTGACCGGTTCAACGCGGCCGGACCACGTCGCGAGCGTGGTCTCGACGGTGAGCACACCCGGGGCGGCAGCCGACCTGGTGTCCCAGGACCGCACGGCGCAGCTGCTGATCGTGCCAATGACCGGCAGCCCCTCGGACGAGTCCTTCCAAGACGCCGTTGACGACGTGCGCGACGGCGCGTCCGACGCCGCCGGGGCAACGAGTGTCGCCGTGACCGGTCCAGCCGGCATCGCGACCGACACGGTGAAGGTCTTCAGTGGCGGCGACAAGGTCCTGCTCCTGGCCACGATCGTGCTGGTCCTGGTCATCCTGCTGTCCATCTACCGCTCCCCGTTGATGGCGCTGGTGCCGCTGTTGGCTGTCGGGGTGGCAATGCGTGTCGCTGAGACCGTCGGCGCGATCCTCGCCGACGCCGGGATCATCACGGTCAGCTCCCAGACCGCCTCGATCATGACGGTGCTGCTCTTCGGCGTGGGCACCGACTACGCGCTGATCATCACCGCCCGCTACCGCGAGGCACTCCTGGAGGAGCCGTCCCTCCCGCGGGCGATGCAGACCGCTATGCGCCGCACGACCGAGTCCGTCCTGGCCAGCGCCTCCACGGTTGTACTAGCGATGTTCGCCCTGCTGGTGGCCCTCTCGCCCGCACTGCGTGGCTTCGGTCCCTACCTGGCACTGGGCGTTGCTGTCATGGCCTTGGTGGCCTTCACTTTCATCCCCGCGCTGACGCTGCTGTTCGGCAGGGCCGTCTTCTGGCCTGGGAGTGTGGCCAAAGCGGCCGAGCGCTCTCGCGGGGGCAAGGTATGGCACCGCATCGCGGCTCTCGTCGCCCGCGCTCCCGTCCGGGTGGCTTCAGCCACCGTGGCGGTTCTGATCGTCATGAGCATGGGGATGCTGGCCTACCAGCAGAGCTTCAACACGCTCAGCGGCTTCCGCGCCGACACCGAGTCCGAGCAGGGTCAGCACATGATCCAGGAAGCGTTTGGCGACGGCGAGATTGCCCCCAGCACCGTCGTCGTGAGTTCAAAAGAGGGCCTGGGCACCGGCTCCGCGCCAAAGCAGATCGCCACGGCGCTCGGTGACGCTGACCACGTCAGCCGCGTGGGAGAGCCCCGCCTGGGTGAGGACGGCAAGACGGTCTTCTACGACGTGGTGCTTGACCTCGACCCGTACAGTCCGGCGGCCCTAGACGCGATCGACCCACTCAAGGACACCACCCGGACCGCTGCTGAGGAGGCCGGTGTGGAGGACGCCACGGTCGTTATCGGTGGCGAGACAGCCCAGACCGCTGACATCCGCTCGGCCCTGGAGCGCGACACCGTCTTCATCGTGGCGTTGGTCCTGCTCATCGTCACAGCGGTCCTCGTCTTCCTGTTGCGCTCGATCCTCGCTCCGATCTACCTGATGGCGACGCTCATCCTGTCGTTCGTGGCCACCCTTGGTGCCACAACCTTCTTCACCCTGACGGTTCTGGGCGATGACGGCATCGGCAACCGCGTGACCGTCTACATCTTCATCTTCCTTGTCGCCCTCGGCGTGGACTACAACATCTTCATCATGAGCCGGTTCAGGCAGGAGCTGCGCCACCGGCCACCGGCGCAAGCCATCAGCGCCGCCCTGACTCGCACCGGCGGAGTCATCTCATCCGCCGGACTCATCCTCGCCGCAACCTTCTCGGTGCTGATGACCCAACCGATCCGCGAGCTGTTCCAGTTCGGCTTCGCGATGGCCTTCGGCATCCTGCTTGACACCTTCCTCGTGCGGCCCCTGCTGGTCCCGGCCATCGTCCACCTCCTGGGCGACAAGGCCATGTGGCCACTGCGCCCGGACCATCCGACCGCCTCAGCGCTCCCGACGCCCACCGCCACAGATCCCGTCGCGCCCCGGGCTCCCGGGTCCAAGATCTCCGGTGGACGGCTACAGCGCGTCTTCACGTGGATTGCGGTCGTGGAGGCTTTCACCTGGGCGGGGCTCTTGACCGGCATGTATTTCAAGTATGTCCCCGAGACCACCGACCTCGGCGTCCGGATCTTCGGGACGCTGCACGGAGCCGCCTTCATCACCTATGTGCTTGTGACGATCTCGATGGCAGTCCGCCTGAAATGGCGCCTCGGCCGCACCCTTCTCGCACTGCTGGCCGCGGTGCCGCCGTTCATGACCGTGGTCTTCGAGGTGTGGGCTCGACGCACTGGCCGGCTCCCCGGGACGGCCGTGACGTCAGCCTTCGACCCGGTCACCGGCGTCCCGGTCACGAGATAGCCGTCCCACTGTCCTGCACCCGACACACCACTCTCAAAAGTCCAGACAAGGGTCACTGAAGGCGAAAACCAAGGGGGTGTGAGCAGGTCGTAGCCCTACCGGTGCGGACGGGGCACGTCATCGCCGGTTGCCCCGTCCGCACCTTGCAGTCGGGACGCGGGCGTCGTGCGGGACGAACGCGGCGTCTCAGGAAACTACAGGTTGATGAGACACGACGTGACGTCGCTGCCGAGGACCGAGCTCTCGCGGTTCTGCGGCTGCAGAAGTGTCTCGGAAAAGTGTCTCGACGAGAAACGTCTCAGCTGACGTCACCGGAAGGGTTTTTGAGGCAGGATGGGTGGGTGAGACTTCTGGGGTACACGAGAATCAGCACGGCCAGTCAGGACGCGCAGTTGCAGTTGGACGCGCTGGCCACGGCCGGGGTCGAGGCTCGGGACGTTTTCTCGGATGTGACCTCGGGCAGCAAGAACGCAGCGCAACGTCCAGGGATGCGCCGACTCCTGGAGTACGCCACCGCTGGAGACACGGTCGTGGTCTGGCGAGTGGACCGGCTGGGGCGCTCACTGATCGACGTGCTGAACACGGTCACTCTGCTGCGCGAGTCCGATATCGGCATCCGCTCCATCCAAGACGGCATCGACCCAACCACCACCAGTGGACGGCTGATGCTGAACATGCTCGCCACCTTGGCTGAATACGAGCGGGAGCTGATCACAGAACGGGTCAATGCCGGCATCGCCGCAGCCAAAGCCTCCGGCACCCAGTTCGGGCGACCCCGCGTGGAGCTAGCCGTGATCGCCGAGAAGCTCGCGATCGTCAACGATGCACGCGCCAAAGGACGCACCGCCACAGACGCGGCCCGACTCGTGGGGTGGTCCCGCGCCACGTTCTACCGCCATAACGCCACCGCCCAGTCACAGGACTCCTGACCGCGCCAGATACCCGCCAGGGCTGAATATCAACGAGCCATCGGCCTTATACACCCAGTAGCGCCGACCACCTTGGCTGGACGCGACACCATGCCGCACGGCCTCATCGGCGGAGTGCGCCCAACCAGAATCTTCGTATCTTAGATAGAAATCGCGTTGCTCCAATTTAGAGCGCTTCTCGACACAGATCGCGGCCCAGAAACCTTGGCTCAGTGATAGACTGGCTCAGAAGCCAACTCAAATAGGAGATGTGGGCAGATGACGGTCTGGGGCTATATGCGCGTGTCGACGACAGCGCAGGACGTCGATGCACAGCGCCGCGCGTTGCTCGCCGCAGGCGTGGACACGGCGCACTTGGTCGATGACCACGTGAGCGGCACGAAGGCGAGCCGTCCGGGTCTCGACCGACTCCTGGGTGATCTCCAGGCGGGGGACGTGCTCACGGTGTGGAAACTCGACCGGCTCGGACGGTCGGTCTCGAACCTCGTCGATCTGGTCAACGATCTCGAGCGCCGCAACGTGCAGCTGCGCAGCCTCACCGAAGGACTCGACACCACAACCCCCAGCGGGAAGCTCATGTTCCACGTCATGGCCGCTCTTGCGGAGTTCGAGCGGGATCTGATCCGGGAGAGGACCGCCGCTGGGCTGGAGGCGGCTCGCGCAGCCGGGAAGGTCCTCGGCCGGCAGTCGCAGGTCACCCGCGAGCAGTACCGGCTCATCAAGACGATGGCCACGCAGGGCAGCCCGCAGCGCACGATCGCCGCGACGTGCGGCGTGCCTCGTGCGACCGTGGGACGCATCATCAGGGGAGAGGTTCCGTCCCTCGCGGCGCGCTACGACGACGACATAACCGACGACGAGCTGCCCGTGACCACGGGCGCGGCATGAAGGGGAAGAGCATGAGCGCAGAGCAGAAGATTCAGGACTTCGAGACGTGGGACGACGTCGTCCTCTACGACGTGTGCGCGGAGGCGTGGACGCGCCTCGACGGCTGGTTGATCAACGCCGAGCGCAAGGCGCGTGCGGCCGGTGACGGCGCACAGGCAGATGCGTGGCGACGCGAGTCGTTCGCGCTGGCTGACGAGCGGCGTGAGATCACCGCAACGGATCGGCAGGCACAGGCCGCCGCGATCGTCCGTTGGAATGAGCGTCGTGCGGAGATCGACGCGGGGGCGGGGCCCAAGGCCGCCGCCGCGTGAACCTCGGCGAAGACGAGCTGCGCGCGATCTGGGAGCAGGACATTCGTCCTCGCGTGTTCGCTCGCGCTGAGCGCTCCGAGCGTCCAGTCACGATGCTTCTGGGCGGCCAGCCAGGCGCAGGGAAGAGTCGGGCCGCAGACTTGGCGACCGCCGCCGCAAGCGGCAGCGTCGTGGCGATCGTCGGGGATGAATACCGACGATTCCACCCGGCCTACGTCGAGACGTTGAAAGCCGACCCCCTGCGCATGCCAGACGTGACCGCACAGGCCGCGGGCCGCTGGATTCAAATGTGCGTAGACCACGCCCGCGATCAGGGCTACTCCATGCTGATCGAGGGCACGTGGCGCAACGCTCAGGTGCCATTGGAGGCAGCCCGAGCTGCCCGCAAAGACGGCCGTCGGGTCGACGCCGTGGTTGTGGCCGTACAGCCCGAGGTGAGTCGGCTGGGGACGATGGAGCGCTACTACCGGGACGCCCTTGCCGGTTCCGATGCGCGGTGGACCCCTCCGGCCGCGCACGACGCCGCTGTGGCCAGCCTGCCCGGCACCGTCGAGTCGATCGCCATGAGCGGCGACGTGGACAGCATCAGGGTTGTCACCCGCGACGCGTCCACGCTCTTCCACAGTGATCGCCCTCCTTCGCCCGAGCGCGTCGAGGGCGCCACCTCCGCACTTCACCAGGGCATGTCCCGCGCACTCTCGCCCGGGGAGCTCGACCGCTACAGCGCGAGCGTGAAAGCGATGCACGCAGCGCACGAACGATTCACTTTTGCGGACCCGCAGGCGCGCTCAGCTTGGACACAGATCAAGGCACACGACGAGCCACTGATGAGCCTAAGAACCACAATGGCCATCGCTGAGGCGGCATCCCCGACGCCACCCAGCGCAGCTGTCAGGCGACCGCCGAACTTAGGCATGGGGGAGCGGCCCTACAGTGCGCGACGCCCGCCTCCCAGCAGTCCTCGCGGGCGAGGGCGTGAGAGAGGGATCGGGGACTAGCCCAAAAGTCCTCCCTATCGCCGTCACGCGTCAATTTGCCTCAGGTGGGCGCGTAGTTGTCGGCGGCTTGGCGGCCTTGCGCGGTCGCCCTGGCCGCTTGCGTCCTGGCTCGACCAGGCCGACCTTGCGCAGTTCGGCAACGGACCACCCGGCGCGCTCGGCGTCGGACCACTGGGAGGCGTAGTTTCGCTCGGCCGAGCTGAGGGCTTCTTGGGCCTGTGCGAGCTGGGCCGATGAACCGGCCAGCTTCTCAATGATCGCGATGCGATCGTTCAGTAGGTCGCGGGCGGCGGCCGCTGCTCCCTCGGGCGTGATGTCGCTGCTCATGTTGCCCAGAGTACCGGCGGAGGCGACTTCCGGGACGACCCCGACCACCACCCGTTCCCCCAAGCGCCGTACACGACCGACGCGTTCTGATCAGGAAACCCTCAAAACTCGATACAGACAGCAAGATGGAGAGTTATGTGCCATAACTTCGTTCCGATCTCGCGTTCCCACTCGATCGGTGCCACACTTTGGGTGTGGAGTCCCGCCGTTCGGCGGGTCGCTGCGCTGGCAAAAGGAGGTGGGCGGCGTGGCCGAGTCGGAGGGCGTGTCCCGATCGAAGAGTGCGCCAGGGCGTCGGCGCATGAATGCGCAGGATCCACGTAGCCACCGGGTGGTGGTTACGTGCACCGACGACGAGTACCGGATGCTCTTCGGGCTGGCCGCTGCCCAGGGGATTTCCTTGCAGAACGTCCTCATGCGTGCGGCGATGTCTGGCGGCACTCAGAGTGCCCAGAAGACTGCCGAGCTAGTCGACGAGTTGCGCAGCACGCGGCAGTTGCTAGCGGTGGCCACGGGGTTGCTGAATCAGTTGGCGAAGGTCGCCAACTCCACTGGGAGGCTGCCCGAGGAGATCCCGGAGGCGCTGTCGATGATGCAGCGCGGGTCACAAAAGGTCGACGGATTCCTCAACGAGTTCAGCGAGCGGTTTTCCTACGATGGCCGAAGGGGGCCGTTGTGATCGTCAAGCTCGTTAAGCCAGGCAGTGACCTGCCCGGCCTCGCTGCCTACCTGTGGGGTCCTGGCAAGGCTGAGGAGCACACAGATCAGCGCATGATCGCGTCCACGGGCGCGAGTGAGATGACCCTGGGATCATCGTCAATGTTCTTCCGTGGCGAGCGTGCAACCCTGCTCGACGATGCGGCGCTGTCGTCGACCGACGCCCGGGCTGAGGGCAGGCACATCGAAGCATCGTGGCGGTTCTTTCGAGACGAGGCCAGCGTGCCGGTCGCGGCTGGAGCCGTCGCGGTGGGCGAGGGGAGCCAGGCTGGAGCCGGCTCCGCCCAGGCGGATGAGTTTCGAGTCGAGGCACCTTGGGTGTCGGAGGAGCGTCAGGAGCGCACCGGGTGGAACAGGCCGCACGTGATGCACGTCGTGTTCTCACTCCGTGCCGACGAGGGCGAGCTGTCCGATGAGACATGGGGGCGTATCGCGAGCGATTGGGTGCGCGAGATGAAGCTCGCAGGCAACGAAGGGGAAGCGGACTGCCGGTGGGCGGCTTGGCGACACGGCAAATCCGCAACCGGGAACGACCATATGCACGTCGCGCTGTCACTGGTACGTGATGACGGACGGTGGGCGAACGTGCATCGCAGCAAGCTGCGCTCTCGAGCAATCGCGGATGAGTTGGAAGAAAAGTACGGGTTGAACAAGGTCAAGGACACGGCCGAGCAGCGGGGGATGCCGGGCACCAGTCGTGGGGAATGGCGACGTGCTGACGAGGCGAAGGAAACTGGCCACAAGGAGATTCCAGAGCGTCAAAGACTGGCACTGGTCGTGCGCACCGCAGCGGCGCACGCCGCGACCGAGAAGCAGTTCATTGCAGATGTCCTGCGCCAAGGAGTGCAGGTACGTCCCCGCTTCGCCAAGGGAGGAACCGACAGCGTCATTGGGGCGTCGTTCCGATTCCGTGACGGACAGGACCAGCAGTGGCTTGGCGGTGGGCAACTCGGTCGGGACCTGACGCTGCCGAAGCTTCGGCAGATGTGGAACGACACCCCACATGAGCGCGCCG
The DNA here is from genome assembly GCF_001570985.1 of Janibacter limosus NBRC 16128. Lineage (GTDB taxonomy): Bacteria > Actinomycetota > Actinomycetes > Actinomycetales > Dermatophilaceae > Janibacter > Janibacter limosus. Next base: position 20,435 of record NZ_BCSS01000035.1, read on the forward strand.
AGGCGCTGAGGGTTTGGCAGGGCGGTGAGGGCGTTCGCAGATCGCAGGCCGTGCCGGCATGGGCCCCGTCGTGGAACGCCGCACAGCAGGCATTGGCGACGTGGGCCACCAGGATCGAAAACCTCGATCCTCAGGACGCCGGGGCGTGGGCACAGGCAAGCCGTGACGCGGCCGCCGTCGCGAGCGAAATGACCCAGGGCTCCGGTGGACGACAGCACCAACTCCTCGCGGCGACCACGCAGGAGCTGGCCAGAGGCGCGCAAACGCGCCACGGTTTCAACCACTCCACAGCGGAAGAGGTCCGCGTGGCCTGTCGCCATATGAATCTCCTGATGCGCGCCGGGTCCAAGTCGGACGCGGCGGGTTGGTGGGCGGTCTGGCAGCAGTTCTCCCGCGTCAACCAGGCCATTCATAGGGCCCAGAGAGCGCGCGGCGAGTTCGTGCGTGCTGAGCGCTTGGAGACCGCTGCCAGGACCGAGTTGCAGTCGGTGGCCAGCGGGTTGCGCAAGGCCGCTACCGCGCAGAGCGCGGCCCCGGCGACCAAGCCACCCACGGGCGCACGGCGTACGACTAGGGACACCACAACACGAGGGGAAGAGCGAGGACGATGAGCGAGAACTTTGACGAGGTCACCAGCGACGCCACCCGAGCCATCCGGATGGCGTTGATGCTCGGATCGCAGGCCGCTGAGCAGCTGGCGCGCGTGAGGGCCCAGCAGGAACGACGCGCTGCCGAAGCCAGTCGCGAGCGGGCGTCCGAGATCCGCGAGCAACTGGACATTGCCCGCGACGCAGCCCGCGCTGCTTACGAGCCCGTCGCCGACCCGCGGCGCTTCGCTCAGGCCGACCCCGAGACCGTCGCTGCCGCGTGGTCGACCGCAGCGGCATGGGCTGACGTCGATCCACGCGCCGCAGCGGCCGAGGCGTCCTTGGCCGAGCAGACGAGACAGCGGTGGGGAGTCGACCCCCACGCGTTGCGTGAGCACGTCGCACGAGCGCAGGACGAAGTCCGCGCAGACCGCGGCCAAGGCCAGCCCCGAACGGAGCCGGGACAGCCCAGCGACCTCCAGCAGTACGAAGAGATCCGCGAGGAGATCCGCGCGATGCGCGCCGAGTCCCCCGATTGGACCAAGCAGCACATCGCCCGCGTCGAGCTGTCCTTCGAGGCTGACGGCAGTTCGACGATGGATCACGAACGAGTGATGGCAGCAGCGGGCGAGTTCACCGCCAACGGCGAGGTCCCGTCGTGGTTCCTCGACGCTACCTGGGATGCCGAGCGTGACCCGCGCACGCCTCGGCCGCTGATGGAGCATGAAGAGGCCACGATGGCGACCGACCCGGAAGGCGTCGCGGTCGGTGACGACCGGCTCGTCGAGGCCATGGACCCGGACTGGCGCGAGAGCGCCACCACGGACGATCTGGAGCAGCGTTGGTACGAGGCGAATGCTGACCTAGGGCAACCGGGAGCTGTCCAGGCACGCGATGCGCTGGAGGCCACGATGGCTGAGCGTCTGGGAGTCGACCTTGAGCGCTTCCGTCGCGAGAGCGAGCCCACCCTGACAGAAACGGCCTTCAACGCCGCCGGCGACCGGGCGGCTGAGGCTGCCGACCGCGCCGCCGAGGCCAGTGAGCGCACCGAGTCCGCAGGCTGGGAGAACCGAGGCAGCGAGGAACGCGGTCGGGAGGGCGCGGCCGAGGTCGAGGGCGATTCAGGACTAGCGATCGAGGAAAGCGTGGACGCGCGCGAGGCAGAAGGGATGGCTGTTCGCGCGGATGCACAGGCCGAGGCCGACCACGCTGCAGCCAACGAGAGTCGGGCAGATGCCGAGGGTATGGAGCAGGCCGGTGTTCCGCCACGCTCACAGCAGGTCCGCACCAATACCGCGCGCGGTTTCGGATCGACCCCGACCGCTGGAGCCCAGGCCAAGCGCCACCCCAAGGCGCGAAAAAACACCCGCAGCGCGGGCAAGACGGCCGAGAGGGACATGGGCCGCTAGATCGTCACCCTTCGGCTTCGTCGGCGGAGGACTCATCCGCCGCCGACGAAGCGCTGTAGGTGCGGAACATGCCCTCGGGGGGCTCGTCGACGGGCCATGCGGGGTCGGCCTGGTGTTGGTCCTTGCGCGCGTCGCACCGCTTGAACGGCGTGCTGTCAGGGTTGGTCAACGCAGCAACCGTCGGATCGAGATAGTCGCGAATCCAGACCGCAGTCCCCGTGCCGGGCTCTACTCGCAGGGCCTCGAAGGCATCCCACAGGGCCTCCAGGCGCAGGACGGCCTCCTCGTGGTCCCACCACTGACGGCACCATTGCTTCGGCTGCTCGTGCCGGACGGCTACCTCGAGGAAGAAGTCCCTGACGAAGACCGGCAGGGACTCGAAGGCCAGCGTGGGATCTGTGTCGTCGACGGAGGCAGGTTCGGCCGGGGTCGTCCAGTCCACGTCGCTCATGCCGCTTCGCTCCCTTCCCCGTAGTGCTTGATGCTGGCGCTGATGAGGTCGGCCTGCGGGAGCGTGCTCCAGTGCTGGAGCGCGAGTAGGACCGCCGGGACGCCAGAGGCGAACGCTACGGCGCGGCCCTGAGGAAGCGATGAGACGTCGTCTACGTCGAGGATCTTTTCCCGGCGCAGCTGCTGTGACGTCGAGGACCCTGAGCGCATCGACTGCGAGGTTGAGCGGGTGCGCTTGTCGTGATCTCCGACCAGCCGGGAGATCGTGCCCGCGAACTCGTCATCCGCGATGCCCATGCCGACGCCGCGCAAGTTCGCTGCGTCCCACAGCTGCTTCATGCCCGGACGGCCGAACACGCGCACGCCCTGCGACCACGACTGGAGATAGGACGCGAGGATGATCCCTCGGGAGCCGTAGTGCGAGTACAGGTCGGGCAGCTCAGGCCACCGGCAGATGTTGGCGACCTCGTCGAGCATGCACAGCAAGGGCCGGCGGAGCCGTCCGCCCTGCTCGATGCTGAGCTCCTCAGCCGCTTGCGTGACTGCCACCGTCAACGTAGCGGTCAGTGCGCGAGCGGAGCCGGGGCCTTCCTTCGACAGAAGGTAGAGCGTGTCCTTGGACCGCACAAACTCCTCTGGCTTGAACTCCACCCGGCCCTCGCCGGGCGTGATCCACGCCTGAACTCTGGGGTTGCGCAGCCACGAGAGCATCGTCTCGGCGGTGCCGTAGATGCCGTCACGCTGCTTGGCGGTCTTCGAGCGGAAGGACTCGATGTCCAGCGCCGAAGACTCCTCGCCAGCCTCCAGCAGGAGATCCTCCGGCTCCCGCTCGTCGGGTGTGCGCACCCAGTTGAAGACGTCAGCCATCGTCTTGTTGCCCTTTGCGCCAGCCAGCAACAGCGCCGAGACCAGCGTGCGCCCGGCTGGGTCGAAGTAGGCATCGGGCTTCGCGTCAGCGTCACGCACCGCCGCCGTGAACAGCGAAGCGACCTGGTCGGCGCGCGTGACATCGGTGACGTACGACAACGGCGACCACCACCACGACGGCTCGGTGGTGCCCGCCAGACTCTGCGGGTCATGCACCCGCACCAGCCCGCTCTGCGACCGAGGGCCACGCGTCGCGTCGAGCAGATCACGCTTGTTGCTCGTGGCCAGCACAGGGCCACCCGTTGCCAGAACCTGTGGGATGCACAGCGAGCTCGTCTTGCCTGCGCGCGGACCCATGATCCACAACTGCGTCCACTCCCACGACGTGCCCAAGGCGGTGCCGCCGTTGACGGCTTTGCCCACCGGGACCCCAGCGCCGCACTCGGCTGCCACGCGCAGACGCCCCGCGTCGCCCCGCAGCGCCGCCATCGTCAGGGACTGAAAGTCGCTCGGTTTGGACATCGACGCAGCCAGGTGGTCCACCCGCGACGCGCCAGCCTTCGGGGCGAGCACGGCACGCCCAGCCGCCGTGACCAGACAGACGACACAGACCACAATGACCAATGCGACCAACGTGGCGGTGACCGACCACGTCGCCTCACCGGTGGCCAGATCAATAACCCACCCCAGCGGGTTGCCGCCCGGCGACAACCCTGCGATCACGGCCGAGGTCCACCCGACGAGGACCGCGAGCAGGATCACCCCGCCCAGGCCGCACAGCATGTACAGGCCAAGGTCGCTCGACGGCTCGTTCAGTCGCCCAGCACGGCGCTCACGCTGCATCGCGTGCCGCCCGGGCCGCGCGACGGTCGGCCTCAACGGCCGCCCAACGCGTGTTGGTGTTGTTCACCACGAGCTCGTCGTCCGTGAGGTCAACCCGGAAGGGGATGCCAGGCCGTGAGCCGCGCTTGAGCAGGAACAGACCGAGGCCGGGAGGCGACCCATCCTCGCCGTCGCTCTCAGTGTCGGACCAAGTCGTGATCATCTGGCGCTCCTTGACCGGCATCGCGAACACCTCTTCGAGGTTGCCCATTTCCTTGGGAGCCAAACCGCCGAGGTAGACCATCTCGGAGCGCTCGACGAAGCCCCACGCCTTCTCCGTGGCTTCCTCGGTGGCCAGCCGGAGGTCGCTCATCGTGTGGGTGCACATGATCTGTGGGAGCAGCAGCTGCCGGTTCAGTCGCGTGATCGCGTCGATGCGGTCGACCATCTGAAGGCTCGCGCGCAGGATGCGCCACAGCTCGTCCATGACGAGCACGTAGATCCGCTCCGGGGCCAGCCCAGCGGCCGCGAGAGTCTTCGCGCCCTGCACCGCGGCCGAACCATAGGACCAGGACACGAGCTGGAGCGCGGCCTGCATGTGGGTGTCGGTGTCGTCGATCTCCGACATGTCGAAGACCACCGGCCGGTCCAGCACCATCGGGATCGACGTGGCTCGGGCGAAGGTGTCACCGAACTGACCTTCGCTGCCCACGCCCTGGAGAGCGTCGATGAGGCGCTCCGTCCGCTCGTGATAGCGCGATTCGATGCCACGGTCACGGATCACTCGGGAGATCTCCGGGTGGCGTGACTCAATGACCTCGCGGACGTCGTCGACCAGCGGTGGGGTCCCCATGTCCGGGTCCAGTACCCGGATCGCGACCCGCAGCGCGGTGATCTCGAAATCCTCGAGCCGGTCGCCGCGCACGAGCTCGCACAGGCCGCCGAGGGTGTTGAGACGACGCCCCTCCAGCTGCGCGCGGACCTTGCGGGCCTCCTCTTCGTCCAGATGCGGCAGCGCCATCGCGGCCGGGCCGGGGTCGAGTGGGTTGATGTTGGAGCGCCCACGACCCAGCGTGACGACCTGCCCACCCAGGGCACGGATGAGCTCGACGTAGTCAGGCTTGAGATCCGACAGGATCATCGGGACGACGCCCCACGAGGACAGCACCGTCAGCATGCGACGGATCAGGGTGCTCTTCCCCAACCCGGGTCGGCCCAGAATGAAGGCGGAAGGGTTGAGGATGAATCCCTTCATGAACCACGTCACGGGGTCGGCGCACACCAGCGCCTTGCGCTCCTGATGACGACCCAACGGGACGCCTTCGACGGTCAGGCTCGACCCGGCCGCGAAGGGCCACAGCCCGCAAATCTGGTTGCTCGTAGCCTCGAACTCCGGCGCGGGCTCGACGATGGTGGCCCAACCACCGCCCGGGCGACGTCGGCCGCGCTTGCCCCGGCCATCGACGCTCTCGCTCGACCGACCAAGGAACGTGTCCAGGACCGCACGGAGTCCGGGCTTGGATTCAAACGCAGCCATTACATGGTCTCCCTCAAGACGCCCGGCAGAGATGACCGCTCCGGCAGCACGATGCCCAAGGGCATCGACGCCACGAAGGCGGTGTCATGCATCCCCCAGCAGGGACGGAACTTCAACCGGGCCTGACCGGCCAGATTCATCAAAGCCGACCGCGCCGTGGGCAGGTCCGCGATGTCCTCGACCGTCGCCGTAGCGATCAGCCCGATACGCACGAAGGGAGCACCCTCCGCCTCCGCCTTCGCGTTAGCCTTTGCGCTGGCCAAAGCGGCCTTCCTGCGCTCAGACGGTCCGGTGTTACGACGACTATCCGCATTCGACGTCGCCGACGTCACCCGCCAGTCCGCCAACTGGGCGGACAAGGCCGGGTCCATCGGCCGGTAAAGCAACGCCACCCGCTTACGAGCGACCCGCTCAGACGGGCGCAGCAGCTCCTTGAGTTGCAGCGTGTAGAACACGCCCTTGGGCGGCTCGACCATCATCACCGAGGTACTGACCGACCCGTCGTGCGCGTAGTAGTCCTTACCCGAGTGCGCCGAGACCGGCCCGCACTCGCTCCACGTCAGTCCGGTCCCGTCCTCAGAGCGGGCCTTTTCAATCGCCGTGGCCACGCTCGGGTCGAAGGCCACACGGGTGTCATCGACGATGTCGGCAGCCACCCGGGACCGCAGGGAGTGCCCTGCCCCCGTCAGGCGAAGAGTGGAGATCATCTCCGGCAGGCAGGTGCCGATGTCGTCAGCCATCGTGTCCACATCCCGCACGCCCTTGCCGTCGTGCTTGGCCGCATCAAAGGTCAGGGTGACCGTCGTCGTGATCTGCGCCGATCCCGCCGGGGCAGTCTCGACAATCTTGCGCAGGACCCGCTGCGAGAACTCCGGCGCAGACGGGTCGAGGTTGGCCATCGCGGCACGCTCCAGCCGCAGGCCCGAGTCCGGGACCGTCTCGACGACGACCTGCACGCCGATGAGGTCACGCTGCCGCGCTAGCGACGCCAAGTAGGTGCCCCACATCGCCGCGCGGCGGTCGATGTCCTCCTGGTCGAGGCCGACCACGCCCTCCGGGCGGGTGTCGATCACGACGGAGTAGTGGTCGACCGAACGGTGGTGGATCATCGCGAAGGGATTGCCGTAGGTGTCCTCTGCCTCCAGCAGCTCCGAGTCAGCCATGACCCCCGGCAGGTCCAGACTGCCGTGCGAGACCAGACCCGTGGGGCCCTGAGCCAGGACCGTCAGGCCCTTGCGCGTCGCGCGGCCAAACCGCACCCGGTGGGCCACCCGCGCGTAGGGGTTGGAGTCGAAGACCATCGTTCCAATGACCCACGGCGTCATCGCCACGAACGCTAGAGCGATCCAGCCCAGACCCGCCCAGAAGTTGACGAAGAACAGCAGGATCAACGCCATGAATACGGCCGCGACCAAGGTCAGGAACTGCACTGGGGAGAATCCAGCAATCCCCGGTGCCTTCGGCCGCGACAAGTTCGAATACTTCACCGCTTCAGTCATCGTCATCCCCTCCTCGTCGAGCCGGCCCCGGCCGACTCGCTCATCTCGTCAATCGCGGCACCTGTGGCCGAGACCGTGGCCAGACCTGCCTGCCCGGCACGCTCCGCGCTCTGCCGAGCGCGGCTACCCACCACACGGGCACCACCCGTTCCTCCGGGAACGGCCGGAGCAGCGGAAGCGCCGTGGATCTCATTGGCCCCACTGGGAGCATCGCTCGTCAACTGGCCACCAGTCGGGCCCGTGCTGGCAGCTTTCGGTGCCTCGTCACCTGAGGACGCGGCCTGCCCGGTAGGGCTCTGCGAACCTCCAGCAGGGGCCGCCACGGGAACAGCCGACGGGGACTCAGGTGTGCCCCCCACGCCGCCCGGCGCAGCTGCACCCTCCGCGACCGTGCCTCCTCCAGGCGGTGGAGGCGGTGGAGACGGTGGAGGCGGAGATCCGCCACCACCGTCGTCATCATCATCGACAGGTGCGGGGGACAGCTGCGGCATGCCACTGGCGCGGGGGGCCAGTTGTGATGCACCGGTCCCTCCGCCACCGGAGGGAACGGGACCGCCGCTCATCGGTGCAGTGCCAACCGCGGCACCCCCACCGCCAGCTCCAGCAGACGCGCCCCCGGATGCGAACGTCGCGCCCAACGCGGCCGCCCCGTAAACCGCAGCACCAGCCGCGGCGATGCCCGCCGCGCCAGAGAACGCGTTGGACGTACCGACAGCCGCCTCAGCCACGAAGAACTTGACCATCGCTGGCCCTGCGATGCCGACCAGCAGCAGCAGCGTGGTCCCCCACATGAACTCCTGCAACGGGTTGTCGTCGCCCTGGCCCTGCACCATCCGCAGCCCAAGCCCGTACAGCACCGCGGCGACCGGCTTGTAGAGCACGCACGCCAGCAAGAACATCAGCGCCTTGTTGAACCGCTCCTGTCCCGTGCGGAAGCCGCTCGACGCCGCGAACGCGGGAATGAACGCCACAGTGGCGATGATCAGCGGGCTACGCACGATCATCCACAGGAACTGCATGATGGACCCGGCGGCCGCGACGATGATCAGGATGATCGCGATCAGCGACAGGCCTTGCATCATCTGACCGTCCTGGAGAACGCTTCCTCCGAGCAGCGCCTCCGAGAACTTGTCGCCGGTGTTGAGGTCCTGTTCCCGGTGCCCCGAGATCGCGTACAAAGCCCACAGCGAGAACTCATCACTGGCACGCAGTAGCAGCGTGGTCATGCCGATGACTAGCGAGCTCGACGCCACGACGTTGATCATCATTCGCACGATGACCCGGCCCTCAGTGCCCGCGTCGAGCGTCCAAAACATGCGGATGACCGCAGCCATCATCGACAACGTCCCCACCAGCAGCACCACCCACTCCAGCGACGAGGAGACCGCCGTCAGAGTCGAGGAAGCGCGGCCATCATCGGTCCCCACGCTCGGTGAATCGACCGCGAACATCGAGGTGCCGAAGGTGCCGACGATCTCGACCAGGCCATCCATGGTGCTCTGCACCAACCGCTCCATAAAGGAATCCGCAGCGCCCGATACAGCGTCCCCCACAACGTCATCAGTTGCGCAGGCGACTGGGGCCATCGGATTGCACGCCGCAGGCATCACCGCGGGCCCCAGGCGCTGTAGCCAGCAAGAGAGGTCACGGGCTCAAACTGACTGGTTGTGTTGGCCGGGTCGTCCGCAAGCCACTTCCAGTCCCCGTTAGACCACTCATGAACCGACGTGCCCGACTGGTAGCCGGGCTGACCGGACACCTCGTATGCGATTGTCACCACGGCACGATCCGGTGACGGGGACTCGACCTTGAAGCCGCGCACCGTGAGGACGGTGCTAGCTGGGGGCGAGTTCGATTCTCCTCCGCTGTCAGCGGGAATCGCACCCTTGACGTGGGCCGCCTGCTTGTCGGGGTCGATCGCTGGGAGGTTCAAGGTAAAGAAGACGGCCCCCATGGGATTGTGCGCGAAACAGGCTCGGTCACCGTCCTTGACGATGCCCGGTCCGTACTCCTTCGAGGTCGGGATGGTCACCCCAGCCTTGAGTTCCCACGTCACTTCCGGCCCGACGTCGGGCACCCTTCCATCCCCGACCGGCAGGCCGCAGATCCCATCCGTCTCTTCTGCGACCTCGCTCGGCGAGGAGGAGGCGTGGCTCCCCGAGGTGCCCTGCGTCGCAACGGGAGGGTCCTCACCCCCACGAGAGCCCAGCACCCAGCCAAGCGCGACCGCAGCGAGGACCACCGCCGCGACAACGGCGACAATCCATGCGATTCCAGACCTCTTCTTCTTGGCCATGTCTCTCCCCTTCGGGTTGGACGAGCTAGATCGTCAGGTCAGTGCACTCAGGATCTGGCCAACGACACCGAGCAGAACCAGTCCGGCGCACACGACTAGGAAGGCGCGGATTCCCTGACTAGAGCGGCCGTCGATCACACCCAAGAAGATCAGGATGACCGCGACGATGAGACCGAAACCGCCCATGGCGATCGCGGCCCACATGACCCAGTTGAGGACGGTCATCAGGGTGTCAGCTCCGGGAGGGGCCACAGGTGTGGGGTTCATCGGTTTACTCCTTCATTCGGGATGGGATTCAGGCCGCGTGTCGCGGCCCACTTGCTGACCTTCTTCGCTACCCCGGCCACTCGGCGGGGGGCGAGTTCAAGAGACGGCGTGGCACTCAGGTGCCACTCGGGCACCCACTCCAGTCGCCAAGTCCGGGGGTACATGCGGGAGACCCGTTTGAGGGGGGAGGCCAGCTCGCTCGCCAGCTTCGGGCCGTCCGCGATCAGCAGCAGTCCTAGCAGCGCGACACCGTCAAGGTCGCCTGCACCCCACTGCCACGCCGCTTGCGCGGCACGCTCCAGGCCGACACCCGATGTGCGGGCTACCAGCACCACCGCGCCCCGGGTCGGGATGAGCCCAACGCCCTGGCCGGGCACCCATGCAGTGTCATCACTGTCAGGAGCGAATCGGGCCAGCACCTGCTGCGCAGTCGTCGCACCAGCACCGCCATGAAGGCCGACCACAGCGACCTGTGCCCCGACAAGACCCCCGGACGCGCGCAGCACCGCAGGTCCACTGCGCTGACGCCCTGTCCCGGGAGGCAGTACCGGACCCTCCGCTTGACCTGAGGGGCCAAGCACCAGGTCATCGAGCGAGAGCAGCTCCGCTTCGCGCTCCTGTGCCGGCTCAGCCACAACTGCCGGACGGAACGGATTCTGTCCCAAATGGTCTGACATCAAACTTCCCCCCTACCCGCGCGGACGGCCACGACCGTCCTATAGCGTCTTCCACTAACGACAGTACCTTCGTGCGACGCCAGTTCACAGCAATTTGTTTAAAGACTTAGTAAATACTGCGCATGCTCCCCTGTGCATGTGTGATGCTCTACGTATCAGAAAGGTCATCCGATGGAGGACGACGTGCTACCCGAGCTGCGGGACTACGGCCCCAGCCTCACGACCGACGAAGCTTCGACCGTGTTGCACCTGCACCGCGCGACGGTCAGCCGCCTACTTGCACGTGGCGAGCTCCCGGGCTTCATGGTCGCTGGGCAATGGCGGCTACGGCGCGCAGATGTGCAGGCCGTCATGCTCGGACAGTGGTCCCCCTCGGATGGTCACAGGGACAGCGACCAGCCGTAGGCATCCTGACACGAGGATGCGACACGCGCTTTAGGGGGAAAAGTGAAGGCACTCGGGGGGGCTCTCGTCGCCTTTGTGCTGTTCCTTGTGGTGCTCGTTCCCATCGTCGCGCAGGGCTCACGCAGCGTTGAAACCGGAGTGGGCAACCCACTCTTGGGCAACCTCGACAGCGCCAAGATCCCGGCCGAGTACCGCAAATTCATCGAGGCCGCCGGGACCGTCTGCGCCGAGGTCCCCGCTGCGGCCATAGCCGCGCAGATCCAGCAGGAGAGCGGGTGGAATTCCAAGGCCACCAGCCCTGTGGGGGCCCAAGGACTGACCCAGTTCATGCCGGGCACGTGGGCCACGCTCGGCCGGGACGTCGACGGCAACGGCGTTGCCTCCCCCTTCGACCCAGCCGACGCGATCGACGCTCAGGCGCGCTACATGTGCCAGCTTGCGGGCAGCGTCAAGCGATACGCGGTGCAGGGAGGGTCCTCGGTCATCGAACTGGCCTGGGCGGCCTACAACGCTGGCCCCGGCGCAGTTGCTCAATACGGCGGCATCCCGCCCTATGCCGAGACCCAGAACTACGTCGCCACGCTCCGCTCGACCATGTCGACCTTCCTCGGCGACGTCGTCAAGGTCGGAGGCAAGTGGGGAGCACCACTGGCCGCCAGCCACCTGATCCCCACCAGCGGCTTTGGGCCCCGCGGCAGCCCCTGCGGCGGATGCTCCTCCAACCACCAGGGCCAAGACTTCGGGGCACCCGATGGCGCGCCCATCTACGCCGCATGCAGCGGCATCGTCGACTTCGCCGGACAGATGAGCGGCTACGGCAACATCACCTTCATCAACTGCGGCGGCGGCGTGCGCACCGGCTACGCCCACCAGTCCGCGATCGGCGTCCGCGTCGGCCAGAAAGTCACAGCGGGCACCGAGATCGGCAAAGTCGGAGCAACAGGCGTCGGGACCGGCGCGCACCTGCACTTCGAGGTGCGCACCGGAGCACCCGCCGGGGGCGGAGGCCTCAGCGGGACCCCCGTCTCCCCCACACCCTTCATGCGAGAACAGGGCATCACATGGTGATCACCAAGACCTCCGCCGCGTCCGCTGTCCTGGCCGTGGCCCTCCTGACCACCGGCTGCGGAACCAGCAGCGCGCCACCTGCACCGACCAGCACTGCCGCACCTACGACCTCCAGCTCATCGCCACGCGGCACGACCGCAGCGAAGACGTCCACGACGGCCAGCGCAACATCGACTGAGGGCAGGCCAACGGCCAAACCCGCCAAGGGCACGAGCACGCCACGAGGTCCCCTGCCCAAGACGGACAGCGTGAACGACCGCAATGCCGCTGCCGTCGCAGCCGCCTACGTGCAGACCGTCGAGACCATCGACACCCGCATCGACAACAGCCGTAGCGATGCCCAGCGTCGGGCAGCGCACTGGCTGACACCCGATCTCGCCAAGGAAGTCGCCAAGGGCCTCCCCGGCGGCGCGGGATGGGCCGCCCTGGCCAAGAAGTCCGCGTGGACCAAAGCCACCGTCACCGACGTCACGCCCTCGGGCGCCGACCCGACCAAGGGACTGACCGCAGACCGCGTGGTTCAGGTCGAGGTCACGACCTACGGCCGCAGCCGCAAGCCCATCGGCAAGCCCACGACCAGCACCATGACCGTCGCCCTCCAGCGCACCACCGAGAGCAAGCCGTGGCGCGTCACCGACATGCAGACCTACTGAGGAAGGAAGGACCATGACGACTATCGACGAGACCACGGGCGAAGAAGTCTTCGATCCCTCATCCGTGCCGTCCTTCCCCGTCGTCAACGTGCGCGTGCACGCCGATGACGACGGCCACATGCGAGGCGAGCTCGACGGCAAACCTGTCGACGTCGACGACGCAGACCCGATCACCAGCCTCATGGACGCTGCCGCCCGCATCGCTTCGACCCGGCCCATGCGGGCCGTGCGCGTTAGCGCCACCGACACCAGCGACACCACCTGGCTCATGGTCGTCCACGCAGACGGGCGGTCCTGGGACCTCAACACCAACGACACCAAGGACGGCCGGAAGGGCCGGCTCAACGCCGCCGGAGTCACTAACCGGACCCTCGCCGTGCTCGTCGCCGGAACTCTCACGCTCAGCGTCGGCGGACTCGGAGCCGCATGGGCACTCAGCTCCCGCGACACCCAGAGCGTCTACACGCCCACCGCAGCACCGGCAGGTGAAGCGCCCGTCGTGCCCGTCCAGGGATGGGCACGACGGGCAGCGTGGGTCTCCCCCGAACTCGAGCGGAACAGCGCCGACAACACCGTCCTGTCGACCAAGACCAGCGTGATCGCCACGTTCGCCACGAACGACGGAACGGCGCTGGGAGCACTGCGGCCCTACGACGGCGCGACCCTGTGGACCTCGCCCCTGCCCGGGCCCCTCAGCGGGCCCCCGCAGCTGAGTTCCTACGACGGCCGCGAGGCCATCGCGGCCGCCACCGACAACAAGCTCCTCGTCTGGCCCAACAACGGGTCCGCAGGAACCGCGCCCACACCCACCCAGTGGGACTTCACCGAAGCCAACGTCAAGCTCGTTCCTCGTAGCCCCGTTCCGGTACTGGCCGCCGACGACTCACCCACAGCACTCGTCCTCAACGGTGACCAGCTGGAGCGGCGGGTCGTTCCGGCCGGAGCCCACGTCATCGGAGCCGACGACGAAGGGAGCGTGACCGCCGTCAACGACGTCGGCCAGTGGTGGCACCTGACCGACGAGAGCACCGCCCCCTCCCCCAGCGAGCTCCAGCCGCCGACCAAGGGCGCGCAGGTGCACGAGATCCTCGGGGTCGCAGGACGCACCCTCATCGTCGCGTGGACCCACAGCGACGACAGCACGACCCTTGTCGGCTATGCCACCGAGAACAAGATGCAGTCGGTCTGGGAGGCAACGGCTGACGGCAAGCCCTCCAGCAGCGACTTCGACGTCGCCCCCAACGGCACCTGGGCCGTGGCAGGTTCCACCTCGATCGACGCCGAGAGCGGTGCCACACGGGCGCTGCCCGACGACTGGCGGACTCTTGGCATCACCAACGACGCAGCCTGGTCACAGGACTACGTCGCCAAAAAGATCACCAAAGCGCGGGCGATCGACCAGCCAGTCGACGACCCCTCAGGAGTCCCGGTCGCCACCACGCGAGAGGGGCGAGGCCTCATCATCGCCAACAGCGGACAGACCACCCGCCTCTACGCGCTCGAAGGCGACCCTGGCCGCCCCTACGACGCCGGCGAGACCATCGCGCCGGCCGCGACCAGCACTACGACGCCTGCAAAGAGGGCCCCGAGCGGCAAGAAGAGCAGCGCCACCGTCTCGACGAAACGCTCCGAAACGGACAGAACCAATGAATCTTGAAGACACGCGCGCAACATCCGCCGCGGTTTCTGTTTCTTCTGCGAGTCTGTGGCGCATGGGACAGAAGAGAGGTCAAGGCGGCCGCCCGCACAAGGGCCCTCGCGACGCGATGATGATCCGTCCGCACGAAGACATCGGGCGCGTTGTCCGCGCACGTGCCGAAGAAGCGGGTTACACCGTGACCGGCTACGTCTCTGCCGTCCTTGCCCGCGAGGTTGGCCTGCCGCACCTGGCTCCAGCCCCTGACGGACCTCCTGCCGACAAGCAGCGCGAGGAGCTGCCTCTCACCGGATGACGTGATCGGGGCAAGGCCCCGAACATGACGAAAGCCCCGGCGGCAACCGGAGCTCAACGTCTGTAGCAGCGGACTGAGTTGGCGCTCAGTCCCAATCTGAACCTTCTCCGACAGGGAGGTAGGTGGCTTTGTGCTGCCCACTCTAACCGAATCCGCTAGCGGATATCCAGATCGCCACGGCTGCCACACACCGATCGTGCGCCAAACGGTCGAGCACACCCACACCGCGGTGCTGCCCGACGACCCCAAAGAGCGTCGACGTCTGGCACTGACCAGCCGCGAATGCCCCGAAGGGCTAAGCGCGTGGGTTCAGCGACGATGCCTGCGCTCCCCTCAGCTACTCCCCCGCCGCCACCAAACCGACAGGTGGCGCGCACGCACCACCAACCCCGCAGGAGTCCACTACGAGACCCCCGAAGGCGCCTACAGCGGCATCCAGGCGTGGCGCTCCCGCGAGCACTGGCTGACCTACGTCGTGCCGACCGCGATCGCCCTCATGCCCGAGAAGCGCGCAGGCCGCGTCTCCGAGGACCTCCTGCGCCGCTACCTGCTCGTGCGCTCCGGCTACGCCCACGCTGCCACTGGCCGCGGAGCCATCGTGCGACCCGACACCCTCGCCTCCGTGCTCGACTGCACCACCAGACAGGTCCAAAACGCCCAGCGCGTCGCCCGCGACATGGGCCTGGAGGTCGTCATCCAGAAAGGCCGGATGCTCACCTGGGCCGAGCGCATGCGAGCCCGCCGCAGCGGCTCCCACCAGCGCGGGCTCGCTACAGAAGTGGCTTTCACCAGCCCCTCACACCTGGGGAAAACCGCCGTCGAGCATGTGGACGTTTTCACCCCTCCTAAGAGGTCCAAGACCTCTCAAAAATCTCACCTAAAACTTCTCTCCCCTAGCGCCGCAAGCGGCGACACAAAGGACGCGGCTCCGCCGCGGGCCTCGACAAGGAGGGTCCCGGCTGCCCGCAGAGCCGGCACCCGGCTCGGGGAAGACCTCCGAAAGCTCCTCCCCTGGCTGCGCACCGAGCGACCCGGCCGACTCGGGCCCCCCCTGGCCCGGTTCGCCACCGCAGCCACACCTTGGAGCGCCCAAGACGTCGCCATCGCACTAGCCGACCTCGCCACGAGGCGAGGTCACGCCGGACAGCTGACCGCCGACCACATCAACACCCGACCCGCCGTCGTCCTCGCCGGTCTGCTGCGCGAACTCGACCCCGAAGCCGACCACCCCACAGCCGCCGCGTTCCACGACCAAGACCCCACGCCCTGCAACCGACCCGACTGCGACCACGGCTGGCTCACTCTCGAAGGGCACCGCGGCCACACCACCGTCGCGCCCTGCCCCACCTGCCCCCCCGGCGTGCGCACCCTCCACGACCAAGACGACGAGGCCGAGTTCTAGCCCATCCGGCCCGCGGCAGGGCCATACTGACGCCCATGCGCCCCCTCGTCCTGGCCGCCGCTGCGGCAGTGAGCCTGACCGCCTGTGGCATCGCGCCGGAGACGCCGGCCCCGAGCAGCACCTTCGCTGCGGACATCAGCGGCACAAGCACCACGACGAGCACCTCCAGCAGCACGCCCGACGCCTACGGCTCCAATGACTCCTACGCGGTGCTCACCTACACCTGCGGTGGCACCACATTCGAGACAGCCTTCGACGCCAGAGAGAGCGGAGAGGACTGCGAAGCAGAGTCCAACGGCGTAGCGGACATTTCTTCCGAGGAGATGGCTGCCCTCGACACCGCGTACGGCGACGAGGAGACCCACGAGATCAGCTCACTCGACGTCCTGTGGGGACTTTGCGCCACCAACATCGACCCCGCCACCACTTACCCCTCCGGGCTCAGCAGCGTGCAGACCAAGGAAATCAAGGGGATGCTCACCCTCTGCCCGGACCACCCGCGCGCCAACGAGTACCGCACGGCCATGAAGAAGGGCCAAGCCCAAGACAAGGAACGGGCCGAAGGGACTCGGTTCAACGACGGCACCTTCGTCGTCGGCACCGACGTCAAGCCAGGCACCTACGTCGTGAAGGACGTCGAGGACTGCTACTGGGAACGGCAAGACGCCAACGGAGCCACCATCGACAATGACTTCAAGACCGCCGCAGCGCAGATTAGGGTCACGATCGCCTCCACCGATCACGCCTTCGTCGCGAAGGGTTGCGGCGAGTGGACCCAAGAGAAGTGACGGCCCAATACCCCACCGGCCTCACCGGGCCACTCCCAGAACCCGACAACAGCAAGGCCTGGCCCCGGGTGCTCGACCTGGCCCTCGACGACCAGCCCCTAGGCACCGTCGCGGCCTGCCTCAACCCCGAATGTGGCAAGCCCGTCCGATTCGAGCACGACGTCAAGGGCCCCGCAGCCCTCTACTGCTCCCATCACTGCCGCTCACGCACCAGCGCCCTACGCACCCGAGTCAACCAACAACTCCAGGTCATCGAAACCGCGCTCGGCCCCAAGGGGCGCTACGCGAGAGGTCTACCCCGGGCCGAGCTTCGCGACCGAGCACGCCACCTCAAATGGTGGCTCGCCCGTCTGACCCCGTCCGAGGACTAGCCCTCCAGCCGGTCCGATGGGGCGCATGTGGC
This sequence comes from Janibacter limosus NBRC 16128, assembly GCF_001570985.1. Lineage (GTDB taxonomy): Bacteria > Actinomycetota > Actinomycetes > Actinomycetales > Dermatophilaceae > Janibacter > Janibacter limosus. The sequence continues at coordinate 37,517 of NZ_BCSS01000035.1, forward strand.
CGATGGGGCGACTGAGAAATGAACTCCTCCGCGAAACGCGCGACAGGCCCCTGACTCGACGACGGTCTGTCCGAGACG
>NZ_BCSS01000036.1 GCF_001570985.1 Janibacter limosus NBRC 16128
GGCGGCGCGGCGACGCCCGCCGAGGCCGTCGCCGCCTACCGCGACGCCGCTGGCCGCAAGAGCGATGTCGAGCGTCAGATCGACACCAAGGACAAGACGGGGGTCTTCACCGGGGGCTGGGCGACCAACCCGGTCAACGGCGAGCGCGTCCCCGTCTTCGTCGCCGACTACGTCCTCATGGGCTACGGCACCGGCGCGATCATGGCCGTGCCCGCGCACGATGCCCGTGACTTCGACTACGCCACCGCCTTCGAGCTGCCGATCCGGCACGTCATCGCGCCGCGCGACGGTCAGATCGACGAGTCGGCTCCCTTCGTCGGGGATGGGGTGGCCACCGCCTCGACCAACGACGAGGTGAGCCTCGACGGGCTGGGCGTCACCGAGGCCAAGGCCGCGATCACGACCTGGCTGGACGAGCGCGACCTCGGCCACGGGACGATCAACTACAAGCTGCGCGACTGGCTCTTCTCCCGCCAGCGCTACTGGGGCGAGCCCTTCCCGATCGTCTTCGACGAGGAGGGCGTGGCCCACGCGGTCCCCGAGTCGATGCTGCCGATCGAGCTGCCGGAGGTCGACGACTACAGCCCGCGCACCTTCGAGCCCGATGACGTGAGCAGCGAGCCCGAGCCGCCGCTGGGCCGCGCCACCGAGTGGGTCGAGGTCGAGCTGGACCTCGGTGACGGCGTCAAGAAGTACCGCCGCGAGACCAACACGATGCCCAACTGGGCCGGGTCCTGCTGGTACTACCTGCGCTACCTCGACCCCGCCAACTCCGACGCGCTCGTCGACCCGGCCAACGAGGCCTACTGGGTCGGCCCGCGCGACGAGGCCGTGCCCGGCGCGCCGGCAGGCACCCGTGACCCGGGTGGCGTCGACCTCTACATCGGCGGCGTCGAGCACGCCGTGCTGCACCTGCTCTATGCCCGCTTCTGGCACAAGGTTCTCTTCGACCTGGGTCACGTGAGCAGCGAGGAGCCTTTCCGCAAGTACTTCTCGCAGGGCTACATCCAGGCGCACGCCTACCGTGACGACCGTGGTCAGCCCGTGCCGGCCGCCGAGGTCGAGGAGCACGCGGGCGATGACGGGGAGACGACCTTCACCTGGCAGGGCCAGGCGGTCACCCAGGAGTACGGCAAGATCGGCAAGTCGCTGAAGAACGCGGTGAGCCCGGACGAGATGTACGAGCAGTTCGGCGCCGACACCTTCCGCGTCTACGAGATGTCGCTCGGCCCGCTGGAGCAGTCCAAGCCGTGGGAGACGCGCGCCGTCGTCGGCAGCCAGCGCTTCCTGCAGCGCCTGTGGCGCAACGTGATCGACGAGGAGAGCGGTGAGGTCGACGTCGTCGACACCGCTCTCGACGCCGACACCGAGCGGCTGCTGCACCAGACCATCGCCGCGGTCACGCAGGACTACGGGTCGCTCGGCTTCAACACCGCGATCGCCCGCCTGATTGAGCTCAACAACGCGCTCACCAAGCTCGGTGACGTGCCGCGTGCGGCGATCGAGCCGCTCGTGCTCATGGTCGCCCCGATCGCGCCGCACCTCGCCGAGGAGCTGTGGTCGCGTCTGGGCCACTCCGACTCGCTGAGCGCCGAGCCCTTCCCCGTCGCCGACCCGAGCAAGATGGTCGAGTCGAGCGTCACCTGCGTCATCCAGATCAAGGGCAAGGTGCGCGACCGCATCGAGGTCCCCGCGGACATCAGCGAGGCCGACCTCGAGGCGCTGGCGCTCGATCGCGACAAGATCAAGGCAGCGATCGAGGGCGGGGTGCGCAAGGTCATCGTGCGCGCACCCAAGCTGGTCAACATCGTCACGGCCTGAGGCGCACCGGGTGCTCGGAGAGGATCGACACCCGGTTGAACGCGTTCATCGTCACGGCCGCCCACTCGAGCGCCGCGAAGGCCTCCTCACCCAGGAGGTCGCGCGCGGACGCGAGCGCCTCCCTTCGCTCCTGGGGGTCGGGCAGGGTCGTGGTGACCTCGGCGACGTGCAGGACGGCGCACTCGACGGTGTCGAAGAGCGCCGACTCCTGCCAGGCCGGCAGCTGCGCGATGCGCTGGACCGTGGCGCCGGCCTCGATCGCCATCCGGGTGTGCATGTCGAGGCAGTAGGCGCAGCCGTTGATCTGCGAGATCCGCACATTCATCAGCTCGATCGTCTCGCGCTCCAGGCCGGCGGCCTCGGCTGCGGCGGAGACCTTGAGCGCGAGGGCGTTGAGGGCCTTCCACGCCTCCGGCACGGTCTTGTCGAGGTAGGGCAGGCGCTGCGTTGTGGACATGCTCGTCAGGCTATCCGCGGACGTCTGGCGCCCGGGCGGCACGCTCTCGATACGCTCGCCTCGTGAGCATCGCCGTCATCACCGACTCGACCGCCTCGTTGCCGCTGGAGATGCGCACCGAGCACGGGATCACCGTCGTGCCCCTGCACGTGGTCGTCGACGGGCAGGAACGCGTCGAGGGTGACGACGTGGGCACCGACTGGGTCGTCGACGCGCTGCGTCGCAAGGTGGACATCTCCACCTCACGTCCCGCTCCCGTCAGCTTCTTGCGGGCCTACGAGAAGGCGGCGCAGGGGGGAGCCGAGTCGATCATCTCCGTGCACCTGAGCGCCGCGATGTCCGGGACGGCGGACTCCGCGCACTCGGCAGCGCTGGAGTCGCCCGTGCCGGTGCACGTCGTCGACTCCCACACCATCGGGATGGCGGTCGGCTTCGCCGCAGTGTCGGCCAGTCGGGATGCCGCGGCCGGACGAGACGTCGAGGACGTGCTGGAGCGCCTGGAGCGGCGTCTGGACGCGTCCTCGGTGCGGCTGCTCGTGCACTCGCTCGAGCGGCTGCGCAGGGGTGGGCGCATCGGCGGTGCCAGGGCGCTGCTCGGGTCGGCTCTCGCGGTCAAGCCCGTCCTGCACGTGCAGGACGGTCAGGTCGAGCCGCTGGAGCGGGTGCGGACGGCCAGCAAGGCGATCGCCCGGCTGCAGGCGCTCACCGTGGAGCACTACGACAACCTGCCCGAGTGGGCCGACGGCGTGGACATCGCCGTGCAGCACGTCGAGTCGGACGACACCAGGGCGCACGCCCTGGCGCGGACCCTGGCCGATGCCCTGAGCACGCGCGTGGAGGTGACGCGGTTGAGTGCGACCATCGCCTCGCACGTGGGACTGGGGACCATCGGCGTCGCCGTCGTCCCACGCATCCGCGACTGACGATCCACAACCGCGGCCGGGTCGCGGCGGCGCTCCACAGCGGCGGCTGGCTGTCGTCGGCCACCGGAGATGCTGCCTAGCGTCGCTGCCATGAGCCGTGCCAGCGAACCCTCCGCCCGGGTCACCGAGATCCTCGAGCAGGGCCGGGACCCGCGGCCGCTGGTGCTGCCGTCGACGCTGGCCGCAGGACGCTATGGCGTGAGTCGGCAGGCGATCATCGGGGTCGCCCTCATTGTCGCGCTCGCCGTGGCGATGCTGGGTGGGCGCTATCTCCTCGCGCGCGGTGATGCGGCGCCCCAGCCCGTGACGATGGGCGCGGGGAGCGACGCCGGTCCGAGCGCCGACACCCTCCCCGGGGCCAGCCCCACGTCGCGGACGGCAGCGACCGGGGCGACGACGGCGGCACGCGTGACGGTCCATGTCGTCGGGGAGGTCGAGCGGCCGGGGGTCGTCACCCTGCCTGCAGGCTCGCGTGTGGACGATGCGCTCGACCTGGCGGGTGGTGCGACCTCGGAGGCCGACCTGTCCCAGGTCAACCTCGCCCGGCCGCTCGTCGACGGCGAGCAGGTCGTCGTGCCCGCGCCGGGGGAGGCGGCAGTGGGTGCACCACCTGGTGCAGGAGGTCCGGCGGGTGCGGGTGGCTCGGGAGCCGCAGGCCCCGGCGGGGGCGACACCTTGGTCAACCTCAACACGGCGGACCTCGCCACCCTCGAGACGCTGCCCGGTGTCGGGCCGGTGCTCGCCCAGCGGATCCTCGACTGGCGCACCGAGCACGGGCAGTTCACCGCCATCGAGGAGCTCGGCGAGGTGAGCGGCGTCGGGGACAAGACCTATGCGCAGCTCTCACCCAAGGTCACCGTGTGAGCCGGGAGCCGCCCGTCCTCGACCTGCGGCTCCTCGTGCCGTGCCTGAGTGCGTGGGCGCTGGGCGCCTGGGCCCTGACCTGGTCGGGTCAGCAGCGGGCGGTGGGGGCACTGTGTGCCGTGGCGCTCCTGCTCGTCGCGATCGCCCTCGGTGTGCGGTACCGGGGGCGGCACGCTCGACCGTCGTGGCGACGCGACGGCCCGGGCGCGATGGCGCTGACGCTCGTCGCAGCGGGGCTCGTCCTGGGCTCCTCGGCGATCCACGAGGCCACGCGGAGCGTGGGCCCGATCGACGAACTCGCGGGGCAGGGCGCGATGATCCGGGCCCAGGGTGTGGTCCTCACCGAGCCGATCGTGCGGGCGGGACGGACGGGCAGCGACTCGGGCAGCGACTCGGGCAGCGACCCACCCCAGCAGGTCCTGCTGCGGGTCCGGCTGGAGACGGTGACCGCACGAGGGGCGAGCACCCGGGTGAGCGCGCCGGTCTTCGTCCGGGCCAAGGAGGCCTGGGCGGACGTGGGCTGGCACGACCGGATCTCGCTGTCCGGCAAGCTGTCACCCGCTGACCCGGCAGACCCGGAGGTCGCCGTGCTCAGTCCACGGGGTCCACCGGAGCTGGTGGGTGAGCGGTCGATGGTGCGGACCGCCGCCGAGCACCTGCGCAGCGGGATGCGGGCAGCGGTGGAGCCGCTCCCCGGAGATGCCCGTGCTCTCCTGCCTGCGCTCGTCATCGGGGACACCTCGCTCACCCCGCAGGAGCTCACCGACGACATGCTCGTCACCGGGATGTCGCACCTGTCCGCCGTCAGCGGCTCCAATGTCGCCGTCGTCCTCGCCGCACTGGTGGGTGCCTGCCGCGCAGGGGGCGTGCCGCGGCGCTGGAGACCGTGGGTGGCCGGTGCCGGACTGGCCTTCTTCGTCGTCCTGGCCCGACCGGAGCCGAGCGTCATCCGGGCAGCGACGATGGGCGCCGTCGGCCTGCTGGGGATGAGCTCGTCCCGTCGCGGCTCCGGCACTCCGGCGCTGTGCGCGGCGATCCTCGTGCTGCTCACGTACGACCCGTGGTTGGCCCGCTCCTACGGCTTCGTCCTGTCGTCGTTGGCGACCCTCGGGCTGCTGCTCTTCGTCCGGCCGTGGTCAGCAGCGATCAACGCGCACCTGCCACGACGCCTGCACCTCGTCGGCCCCGCGGTCGCCATCCCCCTGGCCGCCCAGCTCGTCTGTGGGCCCGTCATCGTCCTGCTCCAGGGCAATGTCAGCCTCATCGCCGTCGTCGCCAACCTCGTGGCGGCCCCCTTCGTCGCGCCGGCCACCGTCCTCGGTGTGAGCGTCGCCCTCGTCGCCGTGGTGAGCACGACCCTGGCGACGTTCGTGGGGTGGTGCGGGGCCCCCTTCGCGTTGGCCATCGCGTGGACCGCACGGGTGAGTGCCGACGTGCCGGGCGGAGCCCTGCCATGGCCCGACGGGGCGCTCGGCGCGGTGCTGCTCACCGTCATCACCGCGCTCGGTGTGCTGTCCGGGCCGTGGGCGATCAGGCGCTCGCGGGCCAGCCCGCTCGTGGCACTCGCGCTCGTCGTGGTGGTCGTCGTGACGGCGATGCCGCAGCGCACCCTCGTCTGGCCGCCGCCCGACTGGCGCATCGTCGCGTGTGATGTCGGTCAGGGGGACGGGCTGGTCCTCGCCTCCGGACCCGGGCGTGCGGTGCTCGTCGATGTCGGTCCGGAGGGCGGCGGCATCGACGGCTGCCTGCGACGTCTGGGGGTGCGCACGCTCGATGCGGTGGTGCTGACGCACTTCCACGAAGACCACGTCGGCGACCTCGCCGCAGCGATCGGGGACCGGCCGGTGGGCCGCATCCTCGTCACCCCGGTCGAGGATCCGCAGTGGGCGGCTCGTCAGGTCCGTGCCCTGGCGGCCGAGCGGTCGATCCCGGTCACGACCGTCGTCGCCGGAGGACATGTCGAGCTGGGGGAGGTGGGTGCCACGGCGTGGTGGCCGGCACGAGTGGTCGCCGGCGGCTCGGCGGCCAACAACGCCAGCATCGTCCTGCACGTCCGGGTGGGGGAGGTCTCGGCCCTGCTGCTGGGGGACGTCGAGCGAGAGGCCGGCCACGCGATGCTGCTGGCGATGCGGCGTGACCCGGGCATGGCCGCGGCGGCGACCGACCTCGATGTGGTCAAGATGCCGCACCACGGCTCGAGCAACCTCGACGAGGACTTCATGGACGAGGTGGCGGCCCCCGTCGCGATCATCAGCGTCGGCGAGGACAACACCTATGGTCACCCGACACCCACGGCCCTGCGGTGGGCGCGCGAGCACGGGGCCCGCGTGCTGCGGACCGACCAGGACGGTGACATCGCGATCGTCGAGGGCCCCGCCGTCCGCACAGCCCGGTAGGCGTACCGCTCATGGCAAACAGGAGGTGTCGAGCGGATGAGGAGGCTCTCATCCGCACCTCATCCTCGCTTCACACCACGCGAGCGTCGTGGGGTCTGCCGGCCTGACTCGAGCAGGCGCCGGATCAGGCGGGCAGGGCCACCTGGGCGGAGGCGAGGAGGGCCGTGAGCGTCGCGGCGACCGCGGGCACCTTGAGCAGGTCCTCCGTGGTGACCACATGGATGCGCCGGCGACTCTGCGGGTCGAGCGGTCGGATGACGACATCGGGGTTCGAGGTCGCCGCGCGGATCAGGTCGGGGATGAGCGCGACGCCGAGGCCGGCCGCGACGAAGCCCTGCACGGCCACATAGTCCTCGGTCTCGAAGGCGACCTTGGGGGCGAAGCCGGCGTCGTGCGCGATCTTCAGCAGGTGGCCGCGACAGCGCGCGCACCCGGCGATCCAGTCCTCGTCGGTGAGGTCGGTCATCGAGACCGTCTCCTTGCCGGCGAGGCGGTGGTCCCGGGGGAGCGCGACGCGGACCTCCTCGTCGAGGAGGGGGTGGACGGCGAAGCCCTCGAGGTCCTCACCGCGGCCCAGGTCGCTGCCGTCGTAGGTGAAGGCGACGGCCAGGTCGACCTCGCCGGAGCGCAGCGCGGCCAGTGACTCCGGCGGCTCGGCCTCGGCAAACTGGACCGACAGGTCAGGGTGCTCGGCACGCACTGCCGCGAGCGCGCGGGGGACGAGGGTGACGGAGGAGGAGGGGAAGGCCATCAGGCGCACCCGGCCGGAACGCAGACCGGCGATGGCAGCAACCTCTTCCTCAGCGGCGTCGAGGGCCGCGAGGACGGGGGCTGCATGGCGCGCGAGGACGGCGCCGGCCTCGGTCAGCCGCACGGAGCGGCCGACCTTTTCGACGAGGACGGTCCCGGTGCGCTGCTCGAGGCGCTTGACCATCTGGGAGACGGCGGGCTGGGAGTAGCCGAGGGCCAGGGCAGCGGCAGTAAAGCTGCCTTCCTCGGAGATGGCTCGCATCACGCGCAGCCCTGCGGCGTCGATCATGGGCCCATCGTAGGTCGGGCGGCGGTGTGCTGCTCATACTGGTCTGGTGATCGAGGACATCGCCCGCGTGCTGGCGGCCGGGCCGGCGCTGGTGCTGACCGGTGCCGGTATGTCGACGGACAGTGGCATCCCCGACTATCGAGGCCCGGACGGCACGCGCAGGGTCACGCCGATGCACTACTCGGAGTTCGTCGGGAGCAGCGAGGCGCGCCAGCGGTACTGGGCGCGCAGCTTTGTCGGGTGGCGCCGCTTCCACGCGGCTCGGCCCAATCTGGCCCATCACCTCGTCACCCGGCTGCAGGAGCTCGGCACGGCCGGTGCGGTCATCACGCAAAATGTCGATGGTCTGCACCAGGCCGCTGGCACGAGAGATGTCGTGGAGCTGCACGGCAACCTCGTCGAGGTGGTCTGCCTGACCTGTCAGGCCCGGGTGGACCGCCCGGCGCTGGATGCGCGGATGGCGGCGGACAACCCCGGCTTCGACGTCGACAGCGACGAGATCCGTCCCGATGGCGATGTGCGTCTGGACAGTGTGGACGTGGAGCGATTTCGCCTCCCCGTCTGCCTGGCCTGCGGGGCCGACACCCTCAAGCCGGATGTCGTCTTCTTCGGCGGAGCAGTCGCCAAGCCGCTCGTGCAGCACTGCTACGACCTGGTCGACGCCGCGCCCAACCTGCTCGTCCTCGGCAGCTCGCTGCAGGTGATGTCGGGGCTGAGATTTGTACGGCACGCCGCCAAGCGCGGGATCCCGGTCTCGCTCATCACCCGCGGTCCCACCCGAGGTGATGACCTCGTCGACCTTCGCGTCGACGGGGAGCTGGCGGACTCCCTTCGTGTGCTCGTGGAGGAGCTCAGCGCTGACGTCAGCGCAGCGCGGCCCTGACCAGGTCCGGCTCGGGGTTGGTGTGCACCTGCTCGCCGATCCGCACGGTGGGCACGGTCTCGTTGCCGTCGTTGATCGAGCGGACGAAGGCGGCCGCCTCCTCGTCGGCCCAGATGCTCACCCAGGTGGCCTTGTCCCTGTCCTTGCCGAGGGCGCCGCGCAGCCGCAGGCAGTAGACACACCCCGGCCGCCAGTAGATGACCACGGGGAAGTCGTCGCGGCGAGCGTCCACGTCGGCGTGGCGAGGACCGCGGCGCCCGTTGAGCGGTGAGAGCCACCATGCGAGGACGAGGAAGCCCACGGCGAGCACGAGCATCGACAGATCACCCGTCAGCACCAACTGCACGAGCAGGGCGACGCTCGCGACCACGCCGGTCAGGGCCGGCCACCATCGACTCATGGAACCCGGTCCTCAGAGCCGCCGCAGGACGGCGGTGACCTTGCCCAGGATCGTCGCGTGGTCACCATCGATCGGGTCGAAGGCCGGGTTGTGGGGGAGCAGCCACAGGTGGCCGTCGGTGCGCTTGTAGGTCTTGACCGTCGCCTCGTTGTCGAGCATCGCCGCGACGATGTCGCCGTTGTCGGCATTGGGCTGCTGACGCACGACGACCCAGTCTCCGTCGCAGATGGCGGCGTCGATCATCGAGTCGCCGACGACCTTGAGCAGGAAGAGGGAGCCCTCGCCGACGATCTGCTTGGGCAGGGGGAAGACCTCGTCCACGACCTCCTCCGCGGTGATCGGGACGCCGGCAGCGATCTGGCCGAGGACGGGGACGTAGCTGGCCTCGGGGCGAGCGTCACCGGAGCCGGTGGGGTCGACGACCTCGTCGGTGCTGCTCGCGCCGCCTCGCATGCCGCCCAGGTCGGAGACCGTGGCCGGCGGAGCGTTGTGGCCGTCGGGGGCGATGACCTCGATGGCCCGGGGCCGGTTGGGGTCACGACGCAGGTAGCCCTTGCGCTCGAGGGAGGAGAGCTGGTGGGCCACGGAGCTCGGGCTGGTCAGGCCGACGAGCTCGCCGATCTCGCGCAGGCTCGGCGGGTAGCCCCGCGTCGCCACGGCATTGCGGATCACCTCGAGCACCTTGCGCTGGCGGACGGTCAGCCCATCACCAGTGTCCCGCTCGGGCAGCTGGTGGATGTTGTCCTCGTCCGTGCCGCTCATGCTCGACCCCTTCGTCCGTGTCCGGTGGAACCGAGGTCTTGCCAGCGTTGTCGGTGCTCGCTGGTCAACTTCTCGGTAGTGAAGACACTAGGCCGATCGAACAGGCTTTTCAAACATCTGTTCGAGCGTGTTGTTGATTTTCTTCGAACACCCGTGCTAGACATCGTACAGACGTTCTATCGAACACCGGTTCGACAGGACCGCACCGAGGAGGACCCGCATGACTGCTCTCACCGCCACCCCGATCCGCATCGACGTGCCGACGCGCTCGCGCCACCTCGTCTCCGTGCCGACCGGTGACGCTGCTGTCGCGCGCCCGGCCGTTCGCACGCGGCTGACCCGTCGCGGCCGCCTGGCCATCACGACCTCGGCCCTGGCCGTGGCCAGTGTTGCCGGCGCGACTTTCGCCTTCGGGGGGCCCGCTGTCACCCCGCAGGAGATCACCGTCGAGCCCGGTCAGACGCTCAGCCAGATCGCCTCGAGTGAGCTCTCCGGTGTGCCGACGGCCGAGGCCGTGACCAACATCCAGGTCGCCAACGGGCTCACGACCACGCACATCCACGCCGGTCAAACGCTGACGATCCCGACGCCCTGACGCCTCGCCGCCCGCCGCGGCGACCCCCTTCCTCCCGGGCCCACCGACCCAGCCCGGGCCGGCCATCGGCCATCTCCGTCCCCCTCGGAGGTGGCCGATGTGCCGTTCGTCGACGGGTTTTTGTGGGGACTTGCGTCGCGTGGGCTGGAGGCGTCTAATGGTCACTACATCTAGTGGTTACACAGTTGTCATTCGTCCACATCTAGTGCACAGGCTGACGGCAGTTGTCCACAGGAAACCGGGGTTCGTCCCCAGTTTTGTCCACCGCACCATCCACAGACGAAGGGAGATCCGGCCGTGCACTGCCCATTTTGCCGTCACACCGACTCCCGGGTCATCGACAGCCGCACGACCGACGACGGCAGCGCGATCCGTCGCCGTCGGCAGTGCCCAGAGTGCAGTCGCCGCTTCACGACGCTGGAGAGCGCGAGCCTGACCGTCACCAAGCGGTCTGGCGCAGCGGAGCCCTTCAGCAGGGCCAAGGTTCTCGCCGGAGTCCGCAAGGCCTGTCAGGGGCGACCGGTCACCGAGGACCAGCTCGCCCTCCTCGCCCAGCGCGTGGAGGAGAGCATCCGATCGCAGGGGAGCGCGGAGATCGACGCCCACGAGGTGGGCATGGCGATCCTGTCGCCGCTGCGCGACCTGGACGAGGTGGCGTACCTGCGCTTCGCCTCCGTCTACCAGTCCTTCGACTCGCTCGAGGACTTCGAGTCGGCGATCGCGACCTTGCGTCGCGAGCACGCCGCCACCACCTAGCACCCCGGGTGCCGACACGCGAGTGGGCTGTCGGTACCCGGTGACACCGTGAGCAGTAGCCCGCACCAGCCGTAGACGAACCACACAGCAGCAGACCGAAATTTCGGATCGAGGAGACGCAGCATGACCGAGACCGCCGGCAAGCCCAGCACCCGTCGTGGGGCCCGCACCAAGGGCCTGACGATCGAGCGTATCCACACCACCGAGGGTGTGCACCCCTACGACGAGATCACCTGGGAAAAGCGTGATGTCGTCCAGCAAAACTGGAAGACCGGCGAGACGATCTTCGAGCAGCGCGGTGTCGAGTTCCCCGACTTCTGGTCGGTCAACGCCTCGACCATCGTCACGACCAAGTACTTCCGTGGTGCCGTCGGTGCGCCCGAGCGCGAGTCCGGCCTCAAGCAGCTGATCGACCGCGTCGTCCTCACCTATGTCAAGGCGGGCAAGGAGCACGGTTACTTCTCGACCGACTCCGACGCCGAGATCTTCGAGCACGAGCTGACCTACGCGCTGCTGCACCAGATCTTTAGCTTCAACTCCCCGGTGTGGTTCAACGTCGGCACGGCCAGCCCGCAGCAGGTCAGCGCCTGCTTCATCCTCGCGGTCGATGACTCGATGGACTCCATCCTCAACTGGTACAAGGAGGAGGGCTTCATCTTCAAGGGCGGCTCCGGCGCCGGCCTGAACCTCTCCCGCATCCGCTCCTCCAAGGAGCTGCTCTCCTCCGGTGGCACCGCCTCCGGCCCGGTCTCCTTCATGCGTGGTGCTGACGCCTCCGCCGGCACGATCAAGTCCGGTGGCGCGACCCGTCGTGCGGCCAAGATGGTCGTCCTGGACGTCGACCACCCGGACATCGAGGAGTTCGTCGAGACCAAGGCCAAGGAGGAGCACAAGATCCGTGCCCTGCGTGACGCGGGCTTCGACATGGACCTCGGCGGGTCCGACATCACCTCCGTCCAGTACCAGAACGCCAACAACTCGGTGCGCGTTACCGATGAGTTCATGCGTGCGGTCGACGAGGGCACCGAGTTCGGTCTGACCTCGCGCAAGGACGGCTCGGTCATCGAGACCGTCGACGCTCGTGAGCTCATGGGCAAGATCGCCAAGGCTGCGTGGGAGTGCGCTGACCCGGGCATCCAGTACGACGGCACGATCAACGACTGGCACACCAACCCGGAGTCGGGTCGGATCACCGCCTCCAACCCGTGCAGCGAGTACATGTCCCTGGACAACTCCTCCTGCAACCTGGCTTCGCTCAACCTGCTGAAGTTCCTCAGGGACGACGACACCTTCGACGTCGAGCGCTTCCAGGCGGTTGCCGAGCTGGTCATCACCGCGATGGACATCTCGATCTGCTTCGCGGACTTCCCGACCGAGCCGATCGGCGAGACCACCCGCAACTACCGCCAGCTGGGCATCGGGTACGCCAACCTCGGCGCGCTGCTCATGGCGACCGGTCACGGTTACGACTCCGACGGTGGTCGCGCGCTGGCCGCGTCGATCACCTCGTTGCTGACGGGTGCGTCCTACAAGCGCTCCGCCGAGCTCGCCGGGATCGTCGGTGCCTACAACGGCTACGCCCGCAACGCTGACGCCCACAAGCGCGTCATGCGCAAGCACCAGGCGGCCAACGACCAGATCCGCACGCTGCACACGATGGACAAGGACATCCACGCCTACGCCACCAAGGCGTGGGACGCGGTCGTCAAGGTCGGGGAGAAGAGCGGTTACCGCAACGCCCAGGCGTCGGTGCTCGCCCCCACCGGGACCATCGGCTTCATGATGGACTGCGACACCACGGGCATCGAGCCCGACTTCTCGCTGGTGAAGTTCAAGAAGCTCGTCGGCGGCGGCTCCATGCAGATCGTCAACCTGACGATCCCGCGTGCGCTGAAGAAGCTCGGCTACGCCGAGGAGACCATCGAGGCGATCGTCGAGTACATCGCCGACAAGGGTCACGTCATCGACGCCCCGGGTCTGAAGCAGGACCACTACGAGATCTTCGACACCGCCATGGGTGCGCGCGCGATCGCGCCGATGGGTCACGTGCGGATGATGGCTGCTGTCCAGCCCTTCCTCTCCGGTGCCATCTCCAAGACCGTCAACCTGCCGGAGACGGCGTCCGTCGAGGAGATCGAGGACGTCTACATGCAGGGCTGGAAGCTCGGCTTGAAGGCGCTCGCGGTCTACCGCGACAACTGCAAGGTCGGCCAGCCGCTGTCGGACGGAGGCTCGACCGCCAAGGACGCGAAGGACGCCAAGGACGCGGCTGCTGTCGAAAAGGTCGTCGAGTACCGCCCGCTGCGTCGTCGGATGCCCAAGCGTCGCTCCTCGCAGACGACGAGCTTCGCCGTCGGTGGGGCCGAGGGTTACTTGACTGCTGGCACCTACGACGACGGTGACCTGGGTGAGCTCTTCCTGAAGTTCGGCAAGCAGGGCTCGACCCTGGCCGGTCTGATGGACGCCTTCTCCATCGCGATCTCGATAGCCCTGCAGCACGGTGTGCCGCTGGAGACCTACGTCGAGAAGTTCACCAACCTGCGCTTCGAGCCGGCCGGCATGACGGACGACCCGGACGTGCGGATGGCGCAGTCGATCATGGACTACGTCTTCCGTCGCCTGGCGCTGGACTACCTGGACTTCGACACGCGGTCCTTCATGGGTATCCACACCGCTGAGGAGCGCGCCCGTCAACTCGAGACCGGCTCGTACGAGGCCTCGTCCTCGGACGACAACGACTCGGACTACGACGACGACTCCTACAGCCAGGGCGTCGCGACCAGCGAGGTCAAGGAGGCCAAGCCCGAGGCCGTCGCCAAGGACGAGACCATCACCGACCAGTCCGGTGCCGGTGCGGCCTCTGCCCGTGCAGCCGACGCCACCGTCCACTCCTCGGCCGAGCTCCTGGAGAAGTTCCAGGGCAAGACCGCCGACGCCCCGATGTGCATGACCTGCGGTACCAAGATGCGTCCCGCCGGCTCCTGCTACGTCTGCGAGGGTTGCGGCTCGACCAGCGGTTGCAGCTGATCTGAGTAGGTGATCGAAGGGGGTCAACCGGTGAGTCCGGTTGGCCCCCTTCTCGTCGTTCGCCTGGCAAGCTCCAGTCATGGCGTGGGATCTGGACTACGAGCGGGCCTTTCGTACAGCAGCTATGGGCTGGCTCTCGGACGCGGCTACGGCGGAGCGCGACTGGCTTCGTTCGGAGACTCTGCGGGCCTTCGAGTTCGACGGAGTTCGCGTACCTCTCGTCGATGCCCAGCGCGGGATCCGCAAACCGGCGGGCGCCGTAGCCGCACTTTCGATCCGGACTGTGTATCGGCCGGAGGGGGCGGCGAGGCCCTACGAGGACGCGGTCGGTCCGGATGGCCGTCTCAGGTACAAGTGGCGTGGGACAGACCCAGACCACCCGGAGAACAAGGCCTTGAGGGCAGCCATGGAGTCTGAGCTGCCCCTCATCTGGTTCTTCGGTGTCGGGCCAGGGGACTACAAGCCGATCTACCCGGTCTACATCGACGGTGAAGAATCACTCCAGCATCAGTTTGTTGTCGCAATTGATGAGGTCCAACGTGACTCGATCTCTGAGGCAGCCGATGAGCACGTGCGCCGCTACCTCCGGGTGGAGCGTAATCAGCGCGTCCACCAACGGGTCTTTCGCTCGACCGTCATGCGTGCCTACCAGACGCGATGCGCGGTGTGCTCGCTTCGCCACGGCGACCTGCTGGATGCAGCGCACATCGTCGAGGACCGGCATGACCTAGGGGTCGCCTCCGTTCGGAACGGACTGGCGCTGTGCAAGATTCACCACGCCGCGTTCGATGCCAACATCCTCGGCATCAGGCCCGATCTCGTGGTTCAGATCCGGGCAGACCTCTTGGAGGAGGTGGACGGGCCCATGCTGCAGTACGGGCTCAAGGAGCGACATGACGAGAGGCTGATGGTGCTTCCGAGCCTCAAGCGAGAGCAGCCTGATGCCAGCTTGCTGGAGCTCTCCTACGAACGCTTCAGGGCCGCCAGCTGACGCGGTTATCGGGTCGGCATATGGTTCAAGCAATCGGGGAGGCTGAGTGGCAACCAGGGTGGCGTGGTCTGACGAGGAGAACAGCATTCTCGTGCACGCGTACCTGGAGATGCTGAGGTCCGAGCTGAAAGACGAGATCTTCGTCAAGGCGGATGTCAATCGTCAGCTTCAGGGTCTCCTTGACCGCGGACGTGGGTCCATCGAGTTCAAGTTGATGAATGTGAGCGCGGTCCTTCGAGAGCTGAGCTTCCCTTTCGTCAACGGTTACAAGCCATATCCCAATATCCAGGCGTCTCTGCGGGACTGCGTCCGCGAGGAGATCTTGCGACGGCAGGACCTGACAGACTTGGCCTTCGACAGCATGACGGCATCGATGCCTGACGTCGCTGATTCAGCAACGTGGAAGCAGGGGGAACCGCCTGCGCTGGGGTTGCAGCCGAGCGACGGCCTCCCCGGTCAGCGCGCAGGACGATGGAACTTCGTCGAGCTGGAAGCGATGAATCGACGACTGGGAGCCGCCGGCGAGCGTGCAGTCTTGGCTCGCGAGCGTGTGCTCCTCACCAAGGCCGGGCAGCACCACCTTGCTTCACGAGTCGATCACGTCAGCCAAACGGTGGGGGACGGTCTCGGGTTCGACATCCGGTCGTTCGAGCCAGACGGCACCGAAAAGCTCATCGAGGTGAAGACCACGAAGCGCGGAGCTCACTGGCCCATGGTCGTCAGTCGAAATGAGGTCGAGGTCAGCGGCGTTGAGGGGGAGCGCTACCACCTCTATCGTCTCCATGACTTCCGGCCAGAAGCCGTGCGCTTCTACACGCTGCGCGGCGACCTTCGCACTGCCTGCGATCTAGCGCCTGAGTCATACACGGCGCTTCCATCGCGCTCCTCAGAGTGAGCGACTGAGCCGGGCCGACCATCGCTGCTGGCTCTGATGCAGACACCAGAGCGTTGTCACCCCTCGCTGGAACCATGGACACATGTTCGACGATGAGCTGACGATGGTGGAGGAGTCCTTCCGGGGACTGGGGCGGGCACGAGCGGGGGTGACCGAGCGCGGTGGCCGGGCGGACGAGCGGAGCCTCACCGAGGTGCTCACGGCTACGGAGCGACTCAGACGCGCGGCCGATGCCCTCGAGTTGTCCGTACTGGGGCAGGTCGTGCGCTGGGGCGAGGAGCGTGGCCCGGACGGCATCTACCGTCAGGTGCGCCTGCGCGAGGGTGAGGTGGCTGAGTTCGCCGAGGAAGCGGTGGCGATGGCCACGCACTCCAGTACGTGGGCTGCGGGGGAGCGGTGTGATCTGGCAGCCCGAGCGGTGACGGACCTGCTGCCCATCGCCGACCTCGTCGCGGAGGGACGTATCCCGACCAGGGCGCTGGGCATCGTGGCCAAGGAGACCAAGCGTGCCAGCGCCGAGGCCGTGGCGGCGGTCCTGACGCACCTGCTCGCCCCCCTTCGCGGCAAGCCCGGGTCGGTCCGCATCGGTGAGCTCGAGGAGCGTGCGCTGCGCAAGGCGATCCGGCGGATCCTGGCGAGGGTCGAGCCTGAGCTGCTGGCGGAGAAGGCTCGGCGTAACCGTCGCGAGCAGACGGATGTGAGTTTCGCGGAGGGTCCGGTCGGCACAGCGCAGATGTTTGCCACCTTGCCGTCCGAGATGGCGGTCGCCCTCAAGGAGGCCATCGAGGTCGCCGCGAAGCTGCGTCGCGAGGTGGATCCGACGTTGACCGCTGGCGCCTCACGCGCCTACGGACTTGCCGACCTCGCGCTGAGGGGTGTGGAGGTGCGGGCGAGCATCCGCCTGGGCATTCCGATCATCACCTCCGCTGCCTCCAGGCTGACCTTCGCCCCCTACGAAGGGGGCGAATGTCTCGAGACTCCTCCGTCGCACCTCGACCAGCGTGGGACCACCACCGTCGGCCAGGACCTGCACGGCCCGACCGCTCGCGAAGGGCGCTTCGTCACCGGGGAGGGCGCTGACGCGGTCGACGTGGTCCCGGAGGAGTGGGCGGGCGACGCGGTGACCTCGCAGGTGCCCGCCAGCTTGGGTCCGGGAGGGCAGGAGTGTTGGATCAGTGGCTGCGAGATCCCGGGGGTTGGGTTCATCCCGGCGGACGTGGTTGCGGCCTTGACGAGCAATCTGGAGACCAAGGTGTCCCGGGCTCTGGTCGATGCTCGTACCGGAACCCTCGTGGAGACGAGCAACCCGCGGTACGTGGTGACGGAGGGGATGCGCGAGTTCGTCTACGCGCGGGACGCGACCTGCCGGATGTGGGGCTGCAACCGTGCGATCGATCAAGGGGGCTCGCAGACCAACGGCGACCTGGACCACGCGAGGGAGTGGCCGCAGGGCGAGTCCTGTCCGGCCAACCTGTCGGGGCTGTGCCGCCACCATCACCGCTTGAAGCACACGCCGGGGTGGACGCACAGGCTGCACGAGGATGGGCGCACCGAGTGGATCAGTCCCGCGGGGGTCGCGACGGGCACCTTCCCGAGCCTGTGGGTCCACACCGACGACGAGGGTTCGCCCCCTACAGAGGGGGCGAATGACTCGAAGCCGCGCTATGTCTGCGACGAGGACGAGGAGCGCCACGCCTTCTACGAGTCCCTGAAGCCGGAGTGCCTGGTCGGGGTCGGGGGACCGCAGGAGTATCCGGTCGACCCTTCCTTCTGACGGTGGTGTTTGCCCCCTCTGGAGGGGGCACAAAGGGCCCCTGTCCAGGAGGCTCGTTCATCTCTACGCTGATGGCGCATGGCCGACCCATCAGGTCTGGATGACAAGCGGATGAAGCTCCGCTACGCAGGAAGCTGCCGCCTCTGCGGCACGACGCTCCCCGCGCGTACAGACGCGGTCTACGAGCGAGTGACCAAGACCGTGCGCTGCGTGGAGTGCGCTCCGGTGGGTGTCGAGCCCGCCCCCGTCGTCACCTCTCACGCAGGCTCCTCCGCTCGTCGCGAGTACGAGCGACGCAGGGCCAAGGACGAGGACCGTCTGCGGCACACGTGGGGCCGTCTCGGCGGCCTGGCCGTCGCCCTGTCGGACGAGCGCCAGAGCACCACGGCCTGGGCCGCCGGCGCCGTCGGCGAGGAACGTCTCGGCGCCCACGTGGACGGGCTCGCCTCGCCCTCGCTCGCTGTACTCCACGACCGTCGCATCGCGCGCTCCCGTGCCAACATCGACCACCTCGTCATCACGCCGAGCGGGATCTGGGTGATCGACGCCAAGCACTACAAGGACCGCCCACGCCCACGCCTCGTCATCGAAGGGGGGATCCTGCGTCCTCGTGTCGACAAGCTCATCGTCGGCCGACGCAACCGCACCACGCTCGTCGACGGCATGCTCAAGCAGATCGACGTCGTCCGGGGAGTCGTCGGCGAGCTCCCCGTCACTGGTGCGTTGTGCTTCGTCAATGCCGACTGGCCGCTGATCGGCGGGTCCTTCACCACCCGCGGTGTCCACGTGCTCTCGCCCAAGAAGCTCTCCAAGCTCCTGACCCAGCCCACCGAGCCTCGCCTCGACGTGGCCAAGGTGCACGCCATACTCGCTGCGCGGCTGCCCGCTGCGTGAGGCCCTTCGAGACGCTTGCAGCGCAAGCTCCTCAGGGATCGGGGAACTGGATACGTTGACCCCATGCCACGCCTGATCCCGCAGGACCCGAGGTTCCCGAACGACTCCGAGCGCGTCGTGTGGGAAAACCTGAGGGACTCCCTTCGTCCGCAGGACACGCTGATCGCCAACTTCCGCCTGACCGACAGTCGCAAGGACCACGAGGCGGATCTGGTCGTCGTCATGCCCGACATCGGCGTGGTCGTCGTGGAGGTCAAGGGGAGTGGCGTGCGGGTCGAGGACGGGCGGTGGTCGATCCAACGTGACGGCAAGCGCGTCGCCATCGACCCGGTGGGGCAGGTCCGGGGCACGCACTACGCGATCCGGGAGTACGTCGAGTCCGACCGTCGCTGGGCCGACTCCTCACGCGCGAGGGTGCGCTTCGCGCATGCGGTCGTCACCCCCTTCGTCAGTCTCGGTCTGGACTTCGACCTGCCCGACTGCCCGCGCTGGATGATCCACGACCGTGAGGACATGGCGACGCTCGCCGAGCGGCTGGCCGACATCCCGCTCGGCTTCGACACCCACCTGCGGGTCCCGGACGAGACTGACTGCGACACCGTCGTCGACATCCTCACCGCCCGCGGGACCGACGCCGTCATGACGGTCGTCGACGAGGCCGACGAGCGCGAGGCCCGCGCCGACCGGCTCACCCAGGAGCAGGGGATGATCCTCGACGTCACCCGGCTGCTGCGGCGGGTCGAGATCCGTGGGGGAGCCGGCAGCGGCAAGACGGTCCTCGCCCTCACCCAGGCCTCGCAGCTGAGCGCCGGCCGCACCGGAGAGCTGCCACGACCCGCCGAGCGAGTCGCCTTGCTCTGCTACTCGATCGGGCTGGCGACCTATTTGGGGCGCGAGGTGGCGACCTGGCCGCGACGCCGGCGACCCGCCTTCGTCGGCACCTTCGAAGAGCTCGGCAACCTCTGGGGCGTCCCCTCGGGGACCCGCGACGACCCCCACTACTGGGAGGAGGTCTTCCCGCGCCTGATGGCAGACAAGGCTGCCGAGCTGCCACCCGGGAAGCGTTTCGACTCCTTCGTCGTCGACGAGGCGCAGGACTTCGCCGAGTCGTGGTGGCGGCCGCTCATCGGCGCGCTGACCGACGAGAGCGACGGCGGCCTGTACATCTACTCCGACGAGAACCAGCGCCTCTTCAACCGATTTGGTCGCCCGCCGGTCCCGCTCGTGCCCCTCGTCCTCGACCACAACCTGCGCAACACCAAGCAGATCGCCGAGGTCTTCCGTCCGCTCGCCCCGCTGCGGATGCGGCTCGAGGGCGGCGACGGACCGGACGTCGCCTTTGTCGCAGCGACCTCCGAGGAGGCTCTCGACATCGCCGACGACCAGGTCGATCTGCTGCTGGACGAAGGGTGGAACCGCGCCCACGTCGCCCTCCTCACCACCGGCAGGCGGCACCCCGTGCAGGTCGAGCGGCAGGAGGAGCTCGGGCAGCGCGGCTACTGGGACACGTTCTGGGACAACGACGACGTCTTCTACGGCCACGTCCTCGGAGCGAAGGGGATGGAACGTCGCGCCGTCGTGCTCTGCGTCAACGAGAGCGGGACCATGGGCCGCTTCCGCGAGCGTCTGTACGTCGGTCTCTCCAGGGCCACCGACCGCCTCGTCGTCGTCGGTGATCTCGACGTCATCGCCCGCGTCGAGGAGCAGGTGGCACGGACACTGGCCGGGCGCAGGTAGCATCGACCCCGGTAGACACAGGGGAGAACATGAACGAACACGCGCCCGGCTGGTACGAGCACGAGGGCGAGCGACGCTACTGGGACGGGTCCCAGTGGACGCACTCGTCGTCGACGCCCGCAGCGTCGACGCCACCGCCGCCACTCGCAACACCGCCACCCACACCGCCGGTCACGAGCCAAGTCGTGCCCTACGCGCCGCCGCCGATGTACGGATCAGGGCAACCGCCATACCCCGGTGGCATCCCGGTGGCCCGCAAGGAGCCCGCCATCGCGTTGGTCGTCTCCTTCCTCATCCCCGGAGTCGGGTCGATGATGAACGGCGACGTCGGCGCAGGCGTCGGGTTCCTCGGCCTCTACATCTTCGGCCTCGTCCTGGTGATCTGCCTCGGCTGGATCCTCATCGGCTTCATCGGGCTGCCGATCATGCTCGTGGCCTGGGGATGGAGCATGTACCACGCCTACCAGGGCGCCGTGGACTTCAACCGACGAGCCGGGTATCAGAACTAACCCGGCTCGGCAAGGCATGGGGACTTCTCCCCATGCCCTCAGGGGAGCAGCGCAGGTACGCTGGCCCAGCACATGATGATCACATTCGAGAGATACGGAGAGGGCCTGCGATGAGCAACTGGGCTGCCGGTTGGTATCAGGACCCTGACAACCAGGGACAGATCCGCTATTGGGACGGCAATGGATGGACCGAGCACCGGCAGGCCACGCCTGACGGTTTCGGCGTCGGAGCCCCGGGCCCCGACTCCTCGGGTGCCGGTACCCGACAGGACAATGTCGGTTCCACGAGCGAGGTCGACGAGGCCACGCGAGTGCGCCCAAACGCCGACCGTGCGCCCGAGACGGAGGCCATCTCCACCGACAGCACGAGTTATGGCGCCGCGGCCTACGGGCAGCAGGGCTATGACCAGTCCAGCGCCTATGGCCAGCAGCCGGGCTACGGGCAGCAGGGCTATGACCAGTCCGGCGCCTACGGCCAGCAGGCTGGTTACGGGCAGCAGGGCTACGACCAGTCCGGCGCCTACGGCCAGCAGCAGGGCTACGGCCAGCAGCCCGGTGGCTACGGCCAGCAGTCGTCCTACGCAGCGGGCCAGCCCGCCAGCAAGAGCAAGCTGCCGCTGATCGCCGGTCTCGGCGTCATCGGCCTCGTGCTCGTGGTGGCGCTGGGCTTCCTGGGCTTCAAGCTCATCGGTGGCAGCGACGAGGACCCGACCACCGCGGCACCGCCGTCGACCACGAGCCAGCCGACGGACTCGCCGACCACCTCGGACCCGACCGACTCGCCGACCACGTCGGATCCGACCACCTCGGACCCGACGACCTCGACGACCACGGACGGCCCGACGCAGAAGGCCAACTCCAAGGCCGCCACGTGGAACACCACGTACAAGGGCAAGGGTCACGACAGCATCAAGGTCCCCGCTGGTGACGGCCCGGGTCTGATGGAGTTCACCTACGACGGGCAGAAGTACGACAGCCTGACGATCAAGGGGCTGGACTTCAACGACAAGACCAACGAGTACATCCTCTCGGCCAGCGACAGCAAGAAGGGCACCGTGGCCTACAACCTCACGGGGTACAGCTCGAGCACCACGCAGGTCGAGATGGACACCAAGGGCTCGTGGAGCGTGAAGTTCAAGAAGATCAGTGAGGCCCCGACCTTCGGCAAGAGCGAGAAGGGCGACGGCTCGCAGGTCTTCAAGTGGGACGGCAAGAAGGCTGACATCGGTGTGAAGTACACCCAGCCCAAGGACTCCTTCATCGGCAACATCAAGGTCCAGGCCGTCGGCGCCTCCGACTACCCGGACCGTCTCGTCAGCGAGTACGACAGCTACGAGGGCACCACCACGGTCCAGGAGGGTACGAAGTACCTGGTCGTCGACGCGGCAGGCGACTGGTCGATCACCAAGAAGTGATCTCCTGACGCGCGTCGTCGAAGGGGGCTGGTCCAGATCAATCTGGACCGGCCCCCTTCGTCATGCCGCGAAGGGAGCGGACGCTCAGCACTCGATGACGTTGACGGCGAGCCCGCCGCGGGCGGTCTCCTTGTACTTCACCTTCATGTCCCGACCGGTCTCGCGCATCGTCTTGACGACCTTGTCCAGCGACACCACGTGCGAGCCGTCGCCGCGCAGGGCGGTCCGGGCCGCAGTGATCGCCTTGACGGACGCGACGGCATTGCGCTCGATGCACGGGATCTGGACGAGCCCGCCGACCGGATCGCAGGTCAGGCCCAGGTTGTGCTCCATGCCGATCTCCGCCGCATTCTCGACCTGAGCCGGGCTGCCGCCCATCACGGCGGCCATCGCGCCGGCCGCCATCGAGCAGGCCGAGCCGACCTCGCCCTGGCAGCCGACCTCGGCACCGGAGATCGACGCATTTTCCTTGTAGATCACGCCGATCGCGGCCGCGGTGAGCAGGAACCGGACGATGCCGTCGTCATCGGCACCCGGCACGAAGTCGACGTAGTAGCGCAGCACCGCGGGGATGATCCCGGCCGCACCGTTGGTGGGGGCCGTGACGACCCGACCGCCCGCTGCATTCTCCTCGTTGACGGCCAAGGCATAGAGCGTCAGCCAGTCCATGCCGCGCAGGGGGTCAGTGCTGTCGCCCTCGGAGCGCAGCCGCTGGTGCAGCTGGGGGGCGCGACGACGGACCTTGAGCCCGCCGGGGAGCACGCCCTCGGTGCGGGAGCCGTTGTCGATGCACTCGACCATGACCGACCAGATGTGCAGCAGCTCGCTGCGGATCTCGTCCTCGGTGCGCCAGGACTTTTCGTTGTCCAGCATCACCTGGGAGATCGACAGGCCGGTCTCCTGGCAGATCGCGAGCAGCTGGTCGCCGGTGGTGAAGGGGTGGGCGACAGGCGTGGTGTCGGCGACGATCTTGGTCGAGCCGGAGGCGGTCTCGCCGACGACGAAGCCACCGCCGACGGAGTAGTAGGTGTGGCTGCTGATCGGCTCCTCGCCCTCGCCCCACGCGGTGAAGGTCATGCCGTTGGGGTGCAGGGGGAGCGCCTTGCGCCGGTGCAGCACGAGGTCGTCGTCCTCGACGAAGTCGATCTCGTGCTCACCCAGCAGGTTGACCTGCCGTGAGCTGCGGATCTGCTCCAGCTGGCCCATGACGGAGCGGGGGTCGCACAGCTCAGGGCGCTCGCCGGACAGACCGAGCAGCACGGCAGTGTTGGAGCCGTGACCGCGGCCGGTCGCGCCCAAGGACCCGAAGAGCTCGGCCTTGACCCGGCGCACGTCGGAGAGCATCCCCTCGTCGCGCATCCGCTCTGCGAACATCACGGCGGCCCGCATGGGGCCGACGGTGTGCGAGCTCGAGGGGCCGATGCCGATCGAGAACAGGTCGAAGACGCTCAGTGCCACGGGTGGCTCTCCTGGGTGCTGGGGGTGGGTGCACGGATGGCGGACGCGCTGGGTGGGGCGTCGTGCCGTGGCTCACACTACCGACCCCGGCTGGCCGGGTGGGCCTGTGGAAAAGCTTGCGGTGCGCAGCGACGATCGGGCCATCATCAAGGGCATGACCTTTGAAGACCTGCCCCATGACTGGCCCACCCGACCTCTGACCGACCCGCGGATCGCCGCTGATGTCGTCGACCTCGTCGTCCGTGAGAGCGACCGCGCCACGGGATGCCTGACCATCCTGCTGTGCGACGACACCCGGCGCATGATCCAACCGATCTCGATCACCGACCTGGACCTCGTCGGCCCGGCGCCGGGGGAGTACGGGCGTCCCTTCGACCTCGTCGTCGGCGAGTTCGCCGAGCGTCTTGGCGGAGTGGTCGTCGCGATCGGCCGCCCCCACGGGTCATCGCCCGATGACGAGGCCCGGGCATGGCACGAGGCCGCCATCGCCGGCTGCCGCGAGCACGGCGTGCCACTGCTCGGCACCTACCTGGCGACGGCGGACGCCGTCGTCGAGATGCCGCGCTGGGACCAGCTCTCGCTCGCGCCCACCGGCTGACCTGCTACACCAGCAGACCCTCGACCTCGGCGGTGATCGCCGCACCGATCGCTGCGGCGAAGGCCACGGGGTCCTCGTGGGCGGCCGGGGACTCCGGCACGATCACATCGACCAACCCGTCCTCGAGCATCTGCTGCGCGCCCACCCGCTGGCGTGCGGCGAGCAGGGGAGCATGGTCGGTGTCCTTGAAGAGGATGGCGCTCGCACCCTCCGGCGGCAGCGGGGAGAGCCACGCATTGCCCGCCGCGACGACCCGACGGGCGGGCAGCAGCGCGAGGGCGCCGCCCCCGGTGCCCTCGCCGAGGAGCACCGAGACGCTCGGCACGCTCAGTGAGGTCATGTCCGCGATGCACCGGGCGATCTCACCGGCCAGCGCGCCCTCCTCGGCGCGCGGGGAGAGGTCCGCCCCGGGGGTGTCGATGACGGTGACCAGCGGTAGGCCGAGCTCGCTCGCCATCCGCATGCCGCGTCGTGCCTCACGCAGCGCAGCCGGACCCATCGACTGGGAGACCTGGTAGCGGCGGTCCTGACCGACGAGCACGCACGCGCGGCCACCGAAGGACGCCAGCGCGAGCATCACGCCCTTGTCGGACTCGCCGAAGCCGGTGCCGTTGAGCGGGATGACGTCGTCGGCCGCGTGCTTGAGCAGCTCGCGCACTCCCGGTCGGTCTTGGCGTCGCGTCGTCTCGATCGACGACCACAGGGTGGCGATCTCCTCCTCGCTCGGCTCCGGCCGGGAGACGAAGGGAGTGACCGGCCACGCGGGGTGGTCCGAGGGGTCAGCGGTGCTCCCTTCGGTCGTCGCGGACAGCAGGGTCAGCGCTCGGGCAGCGATGTCGGCCAGCCCGTCGATCGGGACGATCGCATCGACGATGCCCTTGTCGACGAGGTTCTCCGCCACCTGCACGCCGTCGGGGAAGGGCACGCCGTTGACCGTCTCGTAGACGACCGGGCCGAGGAAGCCGATGAGCGCGCCCGGCTCGGCGATCGTCATGTGCCCGAGCGAGCCCCACGAGGCGAAGACGCCCCCGGTCGTGGGGTGGCGCAGGTAGACGAGGTAGGGCAGGCCTGCCGCCTTGTGCGCGACGACCGCCGCGGAGATGTCGACCATCGTCATGAAGGCCGGTGTGCCCTCCTGCATCCGCGTGCCACCGCTGGCGGTCGCCGCAATGAGGGGCAGGCGCTCCGTGGTCGCCCGGCGGATGGCCGCGACGATCCGTCCGGCGGCCGCACGACCGATCGAGCCACCCAGGAAGCGGAACTCGCCGACGATGAGCGCCACCTCGTGGCCGCGGATGCCGGCCCGCCCGGTGAGGATCGACTCGTCGGTGCCGGCCCGGTCGGAAGCCTTGGCCATCGTGGCCCGATAGGTCTCGTCCAGACCGGTGAGGTCGAGGGGCTCGTCCCACGAGACAAAGCTGTCGGGATCGACGACGGTGGTGATGAGCTGCTGGGCACTCGGACGCTGAGGACTCATGCCGTGATGCTCCCACCGCAGCGGCTGGGTAACCTTGCCCGGTGCTTGTGCCCCTGACCACCTTCGTGATGATCGCCGTCGGCGTGCTCGGGCTGATGTCCCTGGGTTACCTCGCGATCAACCGGCTCGTCGACGATGCGCTGCTCCTCGTGACCGCGCTCGTCGAGCTCGGTCTCATCGTGCTGGCGGTCGTGACCGCCGTCGTCCACCGCCAGGTCATCGGCACGGGGGAGGGTGCGACCATGCTCGCCTACGCCCTCACGCTGCCGATCCTGCCGCCGATCGTCGTCTTCATCGCCCTGAAGGAAAAGACCCGCTGGGCGATGGGCGTCGTCATCGCCGGCGCCTTCACCGTCGGGGTCATGACCTACCGCATCCTGCAGATCTGGCAGACCAATGGCCCCGCCTGAGGTCAGCACCGGCACCGGGCCGGGCCGCATCGTCGTCGCCGTCTACGGCGTCCTCGCGCTCGCCGCGACCGGGCGCTCGATCCTGCAGGCCACCCAGTACTTCGACCGGGCACCGCTGGCATACGTGCTCTCGGCCCTCGCGGCAGTGATCTACATCATCGCGACCGTTGCCCTGGCGAAGGGGGGAACCTCCGGCGCGCGCATCGCGACCGGGGCGATCCTCGTGGAGGCCATCGGCGTGCTGAGCGTCGGGACGCTCTCCTACCTGCAGCCGGACCTGTTCCCGGACAAGACCGTCTGGTCCCACTTCGGGTCCGGCTACGGCTACCTGCCGCTGGTCCTGCCCTTCGTCGGGCTGTGGTGGATCCACCGCGCACGATCTGGACACTCCGCCCGCTAGGTGAGACAGGGGCTGGTGGCACGCGGCCGTGTTCCTATCATCGGGGCAGGTCTTGAGCGCCAGCGCACAGCCCCGGCTTGCTGGCCGGCAACCCTCCTCCGCGGTGGGGTGCCCCGGGAGACGACCTGGTCCGTGGCGCCCGCCACGGTCAAGCGCGCACCATGCACAGGAGTGAACCCATGACCGACCAGTCCACGTGGAGCTTCGAGACGAAGCAGATCCATGCCGGCCAGGCCCCCGACCCGACCACCGGTGCCCGGAACCTGCCGATCTACCAGACGACGTCCTATGTCTTCAAGGACACCGAGCACGCCGCCAACCTCTTCGGGCTCAAGGAGCTCGGCAACATCTACACGCGGATCATGAACCCGACCCAGGACGCGGTCGAGCAGAAGATCGCCGCGCTCGAGGGCGGCATCGGGGCCCTCATGACCGCCTCCGGCATGTCCGCGACCACCCTCGCGCTGATGAACCTCGCCGAGGCCGGTGACCACATCGTCGCCAGCGCCGCGCTCTACGGCGGCACGGTCAACCTCCTGCAGCACACCCTGCCCAAGTACGGCATCGAGGTCACCCTCGTCGAGGACCCGCACGACATCGAGCAGTGGAAGGCCGCGGTCAAGCCCAACACCAAGGCCTTCTTCGGCGAGACCATCGGCAACCCCAAGGACGTCGTCCTGGACATCGCCGCCATCGCCGACGCCGCCCACGCCGCCGGTGTCCCGTTGGTCGTGGACAACACGATCGCCACGCCCTACGTGCTGCGCCCGATCGAGCACGGCGCCGACATCGTCGTGCACGCCGCGACCAAGTTCCTCGGTGGCCACGGCAACTCGATCGCCGGTGTCATCGTCGACGCCGGGACGTTCGACTACGCCGCCGACCCGGAGAAGTTCCCCAACTACAACGAGCCGGACCCGGGCTACCACGGCCTGCGCTACGGCCCGGACCTGGGGATCAACGGCGTCATGGGCGCCAACCTCTCCTTCATCCTCAAGGCCCGCGTGCAGCTGCTGCGCGACCTCGGCCCGGCGATCTCGCCCTTCAACGCCTTCCTCATCGGGCAGGGCATCGAGACCCTCTCGCTACGGATGGACCGCCACCTGGCCAACACCGCCACGATCGCCGAGTTCCTCGGTGGGCACGCGCAGGTCGACAAGGTCACCTGGGCCTCCCTGCCGACCAGCGCCAGCTACGACACCGCGCTGAAGTACACGCCGAAGGGGGCCGGCTCGGTCATCTCCTTCGAGATCTCCGGTGGCCTCGAGGCGGGCAAGAAGTTCGTCGAGGGCCTGACGCTGCACAGCCACCTGGCCAACATCGGTGACGTGCGCTCGCTCGTCATCCACCCCGCGTCGACGACCCACTCGCAGGGTCCGGAGGAGGACCGGCTCGCTGCTGGCGTCACCCCCGGCCTCGTGCGCCTGTCGGTCGGCCTCGAGGACGTCAAGGACATCATCGCCGACCTCGAGGAGGGCTTCGCCGCCGCGAAGTGACCAACGCTCCCTGAGGAGGTTGCCCAGCAACCGTCTCGAAGGGACCGCTGCTGGGCCTGTGGATATCTCCACGGGCCCAGCAGCGTTTTTTCATAGCGTTGGGGCATGGGCGGACAACAACGCATCTCCATCGACAGCGAGGGCATCGAGGGCCTGGGGCGCCGGCTCTCGACCATCGCCGACTACCTGGAAGAAAAGGCGGCCAAGGCCAACAACGAGGCGGTGGAGACCTTCGGGTTTCCGAGCTGGGACGGCACCAACGCCTACGAGAGTGCGATCGGTGACTACGAGCTGCGCCGCAAGCAGGTGTGCAAGCAGCTGCGCGAGCTCGGGAGGCTGGCCAAGGACGCGGGCTCCTGGTACGTGGAGACCGAGGACCTCATCGACGAGCGCAACCGCGGGATCCTCTGATGGCCCTCCACGACCCGGGGACCATCGAGGAGGGCGACCCCGCGATGATCCGTGCCGAGGCCGACGAGCTGAAGACCGTCGCCGCCAACATCCACACCGTGGCCGAGATGCTCCGCACCGTCTCGACGAAGGGGGTGTGGGACTCGTGCGCCGGGACGACCTTCGACAACGAGGTCGGCGCGACCCCCGATGACCTCGTGGAGATCGCCAACCGACTGGCAGGCACCGAGCGGATCATCCGGCCCTACGCCGACCGGCTCGAGACGAGCCAGACGACGCTGGAGAGGATTCGCATCCGCTACGACGAAAACGTCGCGACCGCTGAGCGCTGCACGACGAAGCTGGCCACGATGACACCCGAGGATCCGGAGTACCTGACGGTGGACCGCGAGTACCGGGCCGCGAGCAACTCCCGCGAGATGAACAAGCGCGGTTACCAGCGTGAGGCGGAGGAGGCGAGAGCCGACGAGCAGGCGATGGCCGCCCGCCTGGCCCTGGTGGCGATCGAGCTGAGCGACCCACGGGCGTACAACGGGTTCGAGAAGTCGAGCTCGGTCGGGACGAGCTCACTGGTCAACAACCCGATCGTGCAGACCACCCCATGGGGCAAGCCGGTACAGGTCGTGGCCGTCGCCGACCCGGTGGGCAAGCTGGGGCGGCGGATGTTCTACGACGAGGGCAGCTACAAGGACGTCAGCGTGACCACCGTCTTGGCCGCAGTCGACTTCGTGATCCCATCGAGCGGCAAGGTGAAGGAGAAGAACTTCTTCCGCACGAGCCGCCACGCAGAGAGGCTGAAGGGGATCAGGGCCGCGGACACGTCGACCAACCCCATCGCCCGCACGCGGATCGTGACGAATGCCAAGAACTCCACCCGGCACCAGGTCGCCAAGGCGAAGGTGAGGGCGGCGGACAAGGTCACGGACACCCTGGCGACGAAGTCGGGAGCCCGGCTCGTCGACGACTTCGCGACGGACTGGGCGGCCGTCGCCGGATCCGGCCGGGTCCGCAAGGGCGGGGTGGCCATCAAGTACTCGATCAAGGCGACCAACCACACCGTCTCGCAGGTCAGCTCGACGAAGGAGCAGGTCGACCGGCTCGGTCGAGCCACCGAGTCCGGGCCGGACAAGCAGGCCCGGCAGGAGCGCGAGCAGGCCGCCGAGCGTCGACAGGCTTCGGCCCAGCAGCAACGCGATGCAGCGGTCGACGAGCTGACGACCCGTCCGGTCGCGGGTGCGATCCCGTGAGGGACAAAACTCCGTTGCGGCACCACCGGTCAGGTGCGAGCGTGACGGCATGGCCTCCGACATCCACGTCACCCGGATCGACCCCGACGACGACGCGGCCGCCGAGCTCGTCCTCGACCTCGACGAGCTCGTCTGGTCCGCGTCGGGCCGGGTACCACGGGTGGCTGCGTTGCGCGACACCCCGCGCCGGGCTGGCTTCGTCGCCACCCGGGACGGTGAGCCGGCGGGCATCGCCGGGTCGTGGGATGTCGAGCTGTCCGTCCCCGCGACGCAGGGGGACGCCTCCCTTCGTCCCGCAGAGGGCCTGACCTGGGTGGGCGTGCATCCCGACCACCGCCGCGCAGGAGTGCTCAGTGCCCTGATGCGCCACCACCTGCGCTGGACCCGGGAGGAGCAGGGGCGCTCGATCGCCGTGCTCAAGGCGTCCGAGCCGGGGATCTACGGCCGGTTCGGCTACGGGGTCGCGAGCTCGGAGCTGATGTCGAGCTTCGGCAGGGGGACGAAATTCGCTGCGCCTCAGGCGGTCCGAGGTCTCGCTCGGGCCACCACCCTGAGGACGACGACGGCGAGCCCGGACCAGGGCGAGCGGTGGCACACACTGGCCCGCGAGTGCGGGAGCACTGGGCCCGGGCACCTCGTGCGCAGTGCCGAGGACAGCCGGCGGCTCCTCGCCGACACCCCGGAGAGTCGCGGTGAGCGAGAGCCGGCTCGTCTGCTCTGGGCGACCCGTGACGGCCGTGACGTCGGTGTTGCGTACTTCCACCGCACGCCGACGTGGGATGCCGGCTCAGCCGCGGGCAAGGTGGGGGTCTTCTTCCTCCTGTCAGTGGACGCCGGCGCACGTCTTGCGCTCGCCGAGCGTCTCGTCGACCTCGACCTGATGGGCAGCACGGAGTACTGGGTCGCCCCGGACGACGTCCTCGCGCTCTGGCAGCCCTCGCTCCGGTCGATGAGCGTGAGCGGTGTGACCGACAACCTGTGGGTGCGCCTCGTCGACGTGCCGACCGCCGTCGCCGAGCGCGGTCACGCGGTGGACGTCGATGTCGTCGTGCGGGTGCGCGACGAGATCCTCACCGACCAGGCCGGCACGTGGCGCTGGAGCGCCGGGGGAGGTGTCGGCGAGCTGAGCCGCACCGACGTCGAGCCCGACATCACCCTCGACATCGGCGACCTCGGCGCGGTCTGGCTCGGCGGGCAGTCGCTCGCCGCCCGGGCAGCCGCCGGCCACGTCACCGGCGATCCCGGTGCCATCGCCCGACTGGACCTCGCCCTGCGCACCCCGATCGGCCCGGTCGGGACCATCGACTTCTGACCCCTCGAGACGGTTGCTGCGCAACCTCCTCGGGGAGCGAGGAGACGGTTGCTGCGCAACCTCCTCAGGGACCGTGATCATGGAGGCACGTATCCTGACCGCCATGCCCACCCCCCTTCGCGAAGCCATCCCCGCGGAGGACCTGCACTACCCGCAGGACCTGCCGGTCGTCGCCCGCAAGGACGACATCGCCGCAGCGATGCGCGACCACCAGGTCGTCATCGTGGCGGGGGAGACCGGGTCCGGCAAGACGACCCAGCTGCCCAAGATCGCCCTCGAGATCGGGCGCGGACGCACCGGCCAGATCGGTCACACGCAGCCCCGTCGCATCGCCGCCCGCGCGGTCGCCGAGCGGATCGCCGAGGAGATGCAGGTCGAGCTCGGCGGGCTCGTGGGGTACCAAGTGCGCTTCACCGACCACAGCAGCGACGACACCCGCGTCAAGGTGATGACCGACGGCATCCTGCTCAACGAGATGCAGCGCGACCGCGACCTGCGCCGCTACGACACGATCATCATCGACGAGGCCCACGAGCGCTCGCTCAACATCGACTTCATCCTCGGCTACGTCAAGCAGCTCCTGCCCCGCCGCCCCGACCTCAAGGTCGTCATCACCTCCGCGACGATCGACCCGGAGCGCTTCGCGGCCCACTTCGCCGGTCCTGACGGTGAGCCCGCCCCGATCATCGAGGTCTCCGGTCGCACCTACCCGGTCGAGATCCGCTACCGCCCGCTAGGAGAGCAGAGCGACGACGACGGTGAAGATGACGGC
The DNA here is from genome assembly GCF_001570985.1 of Janibacter limosus NBRC 16128. GTDB lineage: Bacteria > Actinomycetota > Actinomycetes > Actinomycetales > Dermatophilaceae > Janibacter > Janibacter limosus. The sequence goes on from NZ_BCSS01000036.1 coordinate 31,720, forward strand.
GACCAGCTGACCGGCATCTGCAAGGCCGTCGAGGAGCTGTGGACCGAGCCCGACGATGCCGGCCCCCGCGACACCCTCGTCTTCCTCTCCGGCGAGCGGGAGATCCGCGACGCGCAAGAGGCCCTGACCTCGATGCAGCTGCCCGACACCGAGATCATCCCGCTCTACGCACGCCTGTCCGCGGCCGAGCAGCACCGCGTCTTCGCCGCGCACCGCGGACGTCGGATCGTGTTGTCCACCAACGTCGCCGAGACCTCCCTGACGGTCCCCGGCATCCGCTATGTCATCGACGTCGGCACCGCCCGCATCTCCCGGTACAGCCAGCGCACCAAGGTCCAACGCCTGCCCATCGAGCGGGTCTCGCAGGCCTCGGCCAACCAGCGCGCCGGCCGGTGCGGCCGCATCGCCGAGGGCATCTGCATCCGCCTGTACTCGCAGGAGGACTACGAGTCGCGTCCCGAGTTCACCGACCCCGAGATCCTGCGCACCAACCTCGCCAGCGTCATCCTGCAGATGACCTCGCTCGGCCTCGGCGACGTGGCCCGCTTCCCCTTCCTCGAGCCGCCGGACTCCCGCCAGATCACCGACGGCGTGCGCCTCCTGCAGGAGCTGCAGGCCTTCGACACCGAGACCGCGGCAGCCCGAGAAGCCCAGCAGGCGAAGGGGGGACGGCGCGGCGGTGGTCGTCGGCTCACCCCCACGGGCAAGACCCTCGCGCGCCTGCCCGTCGACCCGCGGATGGGCCGCATGCTCATCGAGGCCGACAAGCTCGGCTGCACCACCGAGGTGCTCGTCATCATCTCCGCCATGTCGATCCAGGACCCCCGCGAGCGGCCGATCGACAAGCGACCCCAGGCCGATCAGCAGCACGCACGATTCCGCCAGGAAGGCTCCGACTTCGCCAGCTGGTGGCACCTGTGGGTCCATCTCAAGGACCAGCAGAAGGCCCTGTCCGGCAGCGCCTTCCGTCGCATGTGCAAGCGCGAGTACCTGCACTTCCTGCGCATCCGTGAGTGGCAGGACCTGCACTCCCAGCTCGTGCGCGCCGCCAAGCAGCACACGATCGACACCCGGCAGCGCACGTCGGCGGTCGACGCGGAGCCGGACTGGGACCGCATCCACCAGGCGCTGCTCACCGGGCTGCTCAGCCACATCGGTCTGCGCGACGAGGACAAGCGTGACTACCTCGGGGCGCGTGGAGCGCGCTTCTCGATCCAGCCGGGCACCACGAACTTCAAGCGGCAACCCCCCTTCGTCATGGCGGGGGAGCTCGTCGAGACCTCGCGGCTGTGGGCTCGCTCGTCCGCCCGGATCGACCCCGTCTGGGCCGAGCGGGCCGGCGCCCACCTCGTCAAGCGCACCTACTCCGAGCCGCGCTGGAGCAAGAAGGCCGCGTCGGTCATGGCGACCGAGCGAGTCACCCTCTTCGGCGTCCCACTCGTCGTCGGGCGGTCGGTGTCCTACGGCAAGATCGACCCCGTCGTCAGCCGCGAGCTCTTCATCCGGCACGCGCTGCTCGAGGGCGAGTGGGACGGTCGGCACGAGTTCCTCGCCGCCAACCGCAAGCTGATCCGTCGCCTCGAGCAGCTCGAGGAGAGGGCCCGCCGTCGCGACCTGCTCGTCGACGACGAGGATGTGGTCGCCTTCTACGACGCCCGGATCCCCGCCAACGTCGTCTCCGGCGCGCACTTCGACACGTGGTGGAAGTCCGCCCGCCGCGAGCAGCCGGACCTGCTCACCCTCACCGAGGATCTCCTGACCCGCGACGACGCAGCCCAGGTCGACCAGCGCGACTACCCGCGGCGCTGGCGCACCGACGGGCTCGAGCTCGCCGTGAGCTACCAGTTCGAGCCCGGCACCGAGGACGACGGCGTCACCGTCCACGTGCCCGTCGCGGTGCTCAACCGGTTGACCGCCGACGGCTTCGACTGGCAGGTGCCCGGGCTGCGCGCCGACCTGGTCACCGCGCTCATCAAGTCGCTGCCCAAGGCCACCCGACGCCACCTCGTCCCCGCGCCCGACCACGCCCGCGCTGCACTGGGCGAGCTCGACGCCGACGCAGGGACGACGATCACCTCCCAGCTGTCGACCGTGCTCGGCCGGCGCGGTGGCATCCGGATCGACGAGGGGGAGTGGGACTGGACCAAGGTGCCCGACCACCTGCGGGTCAGCTTCGCCGTCGAGGACGGCCGCCGGCGCCGCCTGGGCCACGGCAAGGACCTCGAAGCCCTGCGCGAGAGCCTCGCCGGGCACGTCCAGCAAGGCATGTCGCTCGCGGGTGCCTCCATCGAGCGCACCGGCCTGACGACCTGGGACCTCGACGAGCTGCCGAGCACCTTCACGACCAGGACCGGCAAGCACACCGTCATCGGGTACCCGGCCCTCGTGGACGAAGGGAGCAGTGTCGCCGTCCGCGTGCTGCCGGACGAGCAGCAGGCGATCGCCGCCCATCGCGCCGGCGTGCGGCGGCTCCTCCTGCTGAGCACCAGCCCACCGTGGAAGCGGGTGCTCGCCCGCCTGACCAATGCGCAAAAGCTGGCGCTCGCGGACAACCCGCACGGCTCCGTGCCCACGCTCCTCGACGACGCCCTCTGCGCAGCCGTCGACGACATCGTGGTCCAGCACGTCACCGGACCGGTGCGCTCGCGGGCCGCCTTCGACCAGGCGCTGGCCGCCACCCGCACCCACGTCGCCCAGCGGGTACTCACCGCGGTCTCCGAGGTGGAGCCGGTCCTGGCACAACGCACCCAGGTCCTGGCGCTGCTCGCCCGGATGAGTGCCCCGGCGCTCGGCGCCACCGTCGCCGACGTGCGGGCCCAGCTCGACGGGCTGGTGCGCCCCGGCTTCATCGCCGACACGGGACTGGACCGGTTGCCGGACCTGCGGCGCTACCTGCGTGGGATCTCCCTTCGCCTGGAGCGTGCCGCGGAGAACCCGAGACGTGATGCCAGCCACCAGGAAGCCGTCGACGGTGTCGAGGCCGCGTACGCGGATCTGCTCGACGCGCTGCCACCCCTGCGGCGACGCTCACCGGATGTCGTGGACATCGGGTGGATGATCGAGGAGCTGCGCATCTCGCTCTTCGCGCAGTCGATCGGGACGGCCCGCTCGGTCTCGGCCAAGCGGGTCCGGTCCGCCATCGCTGCCATCTCCACCTGAGGAGGGAATGGCCGGATGACCCCGGTCGTTGCCACAATGAATGCTTCACCGACCAGGAGGTCCTGACGTGACCGAGCGTCTCTACCGTTACGAGGCCGACACCGACCCCGCGCTGCTGCAGCCCGGGCCGATGATCGTGGCCTTCGACGGCTTCTTCGACGCGGGCATGGCCCAGCGGCTGCTCGTCGACCACCTCCTCGAGGCAAGCGACGCGAGCGTCGTCGCGTCCTTCGACGTGGACGCGCTGATCGACTACCGCAGCCGGCGACCCATCATCACCTTCGACGCCAACCGGTACACGGACTACAACGACCCTTCCCTGATCCTGTACCACCTGCTCGACCGGGACGGCCAGACCTACTACATCCTCACCGGGCCAGAGCCGGACTACCGGTGGGAGGGGGTCATCGACGCCGTCATCAGCCTCATGGACGAGATCGGCATCTCGATCGCCGTCCACGCCCACGGCATCCCCATGGCCGTCCCGCACACGCGGCCGGTCGGCATGACCGTCCACGGCACGGACGAGCGACTCATCGGTGAGCACAAGCCGGTCTTCGGCACCGTGCAGGTGCCCGCCTCGCTCGCGGCGCTCCTCGAGCTGCGCCTGGGCGAGTCCTCTCGCGACGCCGTCGGCTTCAGCATCCACGTGCCCCACTACCTGGCGCAGTCGTCCTTCCACGACGCGGCACTCACGGCTCTCAACGCGATCGTCGACGTCACAGGCCTCAACCTGCCCAATGACGCGCTCGCCGAGGCGGCTGGCGAGGGCCGGCTGCAGATCGAGCGTGAGGTCGAGGACAACGACGAGGTCAAGGAGGCCGTGCAGGCGCTGGAGCGCCAGTACGACGTCCACCTGCGTGGGCTCGAGCGGCCCAGCCTGCTCGCCGGCGAAGGGGACGACCTCCCGTCAGCAGATGAGATCGGCGCCGACTTCGAGGACTTCCTGCGCACGGTCGACGAGACCGACAACCCCTAGTGGGGCCGCGGGCGCGGCGGGCAGCGCGCGCCATCGAGCGAGGGCGGTCGGTCGCGCTGACCGCGCAGAGCCGGCGGGACGTTGCCGTCCTCGCCGTGTGCCTGCTCTTCGCTCTCGGTGGCCTCGCGATGATCGGCAATGGGCTCTTCGGTCTCGAGCCGGGGGAGCGTCGCCACTACGCAGGCATGGGCATCCTCCCCGGCGGGGTCCTGGTCTTCCTCTTCTTCGGCGTCGTCGGGGTGCCGATCGCGATCTGGAACCTGCGCGGCAGCCTGAGGGCATTCGTCCTCGACCACGACGGCCTGCTGATGCACACGTGGTGCCGCCTGCCGTGGTCCTCGATCGTCACCGCCAGTGTCTCGGGTGAGGGCGAGCACGCATACGCATGGGTCGAGCTGACCCCGGACGGCGCAGCGGTCAACCGTCGGCTCGTGGACGACGCGGCCGAGGTCTTCGAGATGAGGGATGTCACGGGCGCGCCGGCCACGGCAGTGCTTCTGCCGGGGCACCTGAGCTCGATCACCCTCGACGAGCTGGCCGAGCTCGTCCGCCTGGCTCGTGCCCGTCGACGACACGAGGGCTGAGTCCTATTTCGCCTCGGACCAGCGCTGCACGATCGAGGTGTCGGAGACGAAGCGCACGTGCTCGCCGCCGAGCCACCGTCGCGCCGCGTCGGTGAGCGCCCGGTCGACCACGGCAGCAGCCTCATCGGCATGCTGCCGGGGCACGTGGACGAGCAGCTCGTCGTGCAGGCACAGCACGATCCGCCCGTCGAGCGGTCGCACAGCCACCCGCACGGTCGCCGCCCATGCCTTGAAGAGCTCGGCCGCGGAGCCCTGGATGACGGCATTGCGGGCGAACCGCCCACGGGAGGAGGCCAGCCCGTCGCGGCCCTCGTCATCGAGACCGCCCACGCCGAAGTCGGTGCGCACCAGCCGCCCGCCGAAGGTGCGGACCGGCTCGCCGCGCCG
>NZ_BCSS01000037.1 GCF_001570985.1 Janibacter limosus NBRC 16128
GCCGGGTCCTCGTGGTGACGACGGTGGCGAGCGCCATCGCGGTCTTCGGCGCCAACGCCGTCGTCGTCGCCGACCGCAACCGGCTCGCCCGGGCCGAGCTCGAGACCGGCGCGCCCGCCGTGGTGTCCGTGGACTCGCGCACCGCACCAGACCTGATCGCCGCGGCGGACTCGCTCGAGGAGCACGGCGTCGCCGCGGCACCGGTCGCGATGATCCGGCCGCACTCCGACGAGGCGGCCGTGACGATGGCGACCGACCCGCAGCGGCTGCTCGAGGTGGCGCACCCGCAGACCGTGAGCGGGCTCGACATGGCCGCGCTCGCGCTGCCCGCGCAGGAGCCCATCGTGCTGCCGTCGGGGTCGGCGACGGCGCAGGTCTCGTGGGACTTCCTCCTCTCCTCCGGGGACGAGGCACCCACGCTCATCGCCGACATGACGACCCCTGACGGCGACAGCCGGTCCGCCACGATCGCGACCCTCGGTCCCCGGGCGTCCGGCTCGGTGCGCGTCGACGCGCCGCTCTTCTGCTCCGACGGGTGCCGGCTCGCCGGCCTGCGCGTGGGCACCTCTGGCTTCGCCGGGTCGGAGGTCAAGGGGAGCGTCACCGTGACCGACCTCGCCGTCGACGGGAGCGCGTTGCCGGTGACCGCTGACGGCGTGTGGGCGCCGCGCCGGTCCACGGACAGCACCGGCCTGGAGGTCACGACCCGGGGCGATGCCCTGCAGCTCGACGTCGCCGCCGCCGACGGCGCCGACGTCTCCGCCTTCGTGGCCGACGTGCCGCGCCCGATGCCGGCCGTCGTCTCCGGCGGTGTGGCGGAGCAGGGCGCGGTCGTCCAGGTCCTCGACATCGGGGGCGGCCAGACCGAGGTCCGGGTCGACCAGCACGTGAGGGCACTGCCCGGCACGACGGACCGGGGCGTGCTGCTCTCCCTTCCCGCTCTCGCGCGGGTGACCGGTGACCTCGACATCGCGCGGACAGACCGCCAGCTGTGGCTCGCCGATGCCTCTCCCCAGGCGCTGGCCGAGGTGCAGCGGATCCTCGAGGACGACGGCGTGGCCGTGCGTTCGGTGCGCACGACCGCCGAGGCAGACCGGGTCTACGACGACTCCGCCTCCGGCTGGGGCCTGCAGCTCGCGCTGCTCGGTGGCGCCCTCGCCGTGGTCCTCGCGGGCCTGGTCCTGCTGATCCTGGCGATCACGGGATGGCGAGCCGCGGTGCGCGACCTCGCCGCCCTGCGCATCAGCGGCGTGAGCCGGAGGGCCATCGCGCGCGCCCTGCGCACCGAGCACCTGACGAGCGTCGCCGTCGGCGTGCTGCTCGGCGCCGCGTGCGCCCTCGTCGGGTCATGGATCGCGCTGCCCGCGCTGCCGCTCTTCACCTCGCCGGCCCCGGTCCCCGTGTCCGACCTCACCCCCGCGTGGCCGGCCGTGGCCGCAGCCGCGGTGGCCGTCACGCTCGTCCTGCTCGTCATCGCGTGGTTGCTCTCCGTGGCGGTCCTGCGACGGGTCCGGCTGTCTGCGGCGAAGGGGGAGCCGGCGTGAGCGGGCTGCCCGTGCGCACCCACGGACTGGTGCACATCTACCGCGCGGAGGGCCACGACGTCGCAGCCCTCTCGGGCGTCGACCTGACCGTCGCGGCGGGCGAGCGCATCGCGCTGCTCGGCCCGAGCGGGGCCGGAAAATCGACGCTCCTGGCGCTCTTCGGCGGGCTGCTGCGGCCGAGCGCCGGGCGGATCCACGTCGGCCAGCACGAGCTGTCCGCGATGTCGGAGGCGCAGATCGACGCCTTCCGCGCCGGCGAGGTGGGGATCGTCCTGCAGGGCGCCGCGCGCAACCACCTGCCGTGGCTCACGGCGCGAGGCAACATCGAGTTCGCCCAGCGGCCTGCCCGCCGCGCCGGCCGGGCCGTCCCACCCGTCGAGGACCTGCTCGACCTGCTGCGGTTGGGCGAGGTCGCCGAGGCGCCCCTTGACTCGCTCACGCCCGGCCAGCTCCAGCTCGCCGCACTCGCGGTGGCACTGGCCAGCGGGCCGGGACTGCTCCTCGGGGACGAGCCGACGAGCCAGCTCGACCACGACTCCCGGGATGTCGTCCTCGATGCCTTGGCCGAGGTCGGTCGCACGCTGGGGACGACGGTCGTCGTCGTCACGCACGACCCGGACGTGGCGCGCGCCTTCCCCCGGACCGTCACGATCCGCGACGGGCGCGTCGGGGGCGAAGGGCGCAGCGGTGAGGAGTACTCCGTCGTAGCAGCCGACGGGTCGCTGCCGCTGCCTGCGCCTGCGGTGGAGGCCTTCCCACCCGGGACGCTCGTGCGGGTCCACCGCACGGACGAGGGCACCTGGCAGCTGATCGCCGAGGAGGAGGACGCATGACGCAGCGGATGACCGACCAGCTCGTGCTGGACGACGTGAGCGTGCGGTACGGCGACGTCGTGGCCGTCGACGGTGTCGCGGCCAGCGCCGAGCCCGGGGAGATCACCGCGGTCACGGGACACTCGGGTGCGGGCAAGACCTCATTGCTGTGGGCCATCGGCGGACTGCTCGACGACGGTCGGTCCAGCGGATCGATCGCGTTGGGGGACATGGCGATCGGTGGCGAGGTCTCGTCACGCGACGCCGGTGCGGTGCTGATCCCGCAGGGCAGCGCGCTGGCCGAGGTGCTCACGGCGCGCGACAACATCGCGATCCCGCTGGTGGCTGCCGGGATGTCCGGCGCTGAGGCGACCGCACTGGCCGATCGCACGCTGGCGTCGGTGGGGCTGGACGAGCATGCCGGCCACCTCGCCGAAGAGCTCTCCGGAGGCCAGCGCCAGCGCGTGGCCGTGGCCCGGGGACTCGCGCTGTCCTCCCTTCGCCTCGAGTCGGGGAGCCTGCTGCTCCTCGCCGACGAGCCGACCTCGGAGCTCGACCACGACACCCGTGAGCGGGTCGTCGCACTGCTGCAGGACATCGCCCGCCGCGGCGGCATCGTCCTGCTCGCGACGCACGACCCCGAGGTCGCCGAGGTCGCCGCAGCCCACTGGCACCTCGAGGACGGCCGCCTCACCGCCACCCGGGAGTGTCAGGCAGTGAGCAGGATCTTGCCGATGTGACCGCTCGCCTCGAGCTCGCGGTGGGCGTCGGCGGCCCGGTCCAGCGGGTGGGTGCCCTGGATGATCGGCCGGACGGCGCCGTCCTCGATGAGCGGCCACACGTGCTCGCGCACGGCCGCGACGATCGCCGCCTTTTCCGCAGCGGGGCGGGCCCGCAGCGAGGTGGCGATGACCGCGGCCCGCTTGCTGAGCATTGTGCCGAGGTCGAGCTCACCCGTGCGGCCACCCATGAGGCCGATGACGACGAGGCGGCCCGCGGTGGCGAGTGCGTCGACATTGCGGGGCAGGTACTTCGCGCCCATGAGGTCGAGGATGACGTTGGCACCACGACCGTCGGTCGCCGCCTTGATCTCCTCGACGAAGTCCTGCTCGCGGTAGTTGATGAGCACCTGCGCACCGAGGTCGCGGCAGACATCGAGCTTGGCCTGCGACCCAGCGGTCACGGCGACCCGCGCACCTGCGGCCGTGGCGAGCTGCGTGGCCATCGTGCCGATGCCCGACGAGCCGCCGTGGACGAGGAAGGTCTCGCCCGGCTGCAGGTTGGCGGTCATGAAGACGTTGGACCACACCGTGCACGCCACCTCGGGCAACCCCGCGGCGTCGACGAGGGAGACCCCCTTGGGCACGGGCAGCAGCTGCGCGGCCGGCACGAGGACCTGCTCGGCGTAGCCGCCGCCGTCGACGAGGGCGCAGACCTCGTCACCGACGGACCAGCCCTCGACGTCGGGACTAACCTCGCGGATCGTGCCCGCGACCTCGAGACCGGGGAGGGGGGAGGCCCCCTTCGGCGGTGGGTAGTGCCCCAGGCGCTGCATGACGTCCGCGCGGTTGACCCCGGCGGCCACCATGTCGACGACGACCTGACCGGGGCCGGCGGTGGGCGCGTCGACGTCCGTGATCTGCAGGACGTCGGCGTCGCCGGGCTCGGTGATGGAGATGCCGCGCATCAGGAGACCTTGTCCAGCTCTCCCTTGAGGGCCACCTGCATCTCGGTGGGGAGGTGGCCGGAGGACTTCTTGTAGAACGAGGCCGCCTGACGCGTCGCCATCGTGCGGGCCAGACCCATCGCCAGACCGGCGAGCGCAGCGAAGGCGATGGCCTCACCGATGGGGTTGTCCGGGTTGTTGGGGTCGATGTCCTGGCCACTGCCGAAGCGTGACCACACGATGGCGACGATCTTGTTGGCGACGATGCCGGCGACGATCGCCGAACCGGTGCCCAGCACCTTCCAGACCATGTTGCCCACGGGGAGTCCTTTCACGAGCGGCAGAGGTGGTCGACGGACTCGATCACCCGGTACGAGCACAACCCTGCCACAGGAGGGTCGGCCCGGACGGAGTCGCGGACGGCGGGGCTATGCTGGAGGGGCACGACAGGGGAGCGCAGCAGCGCTGAGAGTGCGGGCAACCGCAGACCCTCGTACCTGATCCGGCTCGCACCGGCGTAGGGAGTCGAGTCTCAGGACCTGATCGTCGATGGCACGACGTCAGCGTCGGGTCGCGACGACAGGCCCTCCCTGTGGGATACCGACACAGGAGAAGCACCGCATGACCGCCACCAAGACGCCGGCCGCCTCGAGCGCCCGGACTGTCCTCGCCACCGGCCAGCTCATGGGCTGGCGCACCATCGACCTGCTGACCATCGCCTTCCTCGGCGTGGCCTTCGGCGTCGCCTACTGGGGCTACGGCCTGATCTACAACGGGCCGATCTCCGCGCTGGGGCTGGCCTTCCAGCCGCTCTTCGGCCTCTTCGTCGGCTTCTGGTTCATCGCCGGTGTCGTCGGCGGGCTCGTCGTCCGCCGCCCCGGCGCGGCCCTGGCCTGCGAGCTCATCGCCGCGACGGTCTCGGCGCTCTTCGGCAACCAATGGGGGGTGACGACCGTCGTCTCCGGGCTCGCCCAGGGCATCGGCGCCGAGCTGGCCTTCGCGATCTTCGCCTACAAGGCCTTCGGCCCGGCCGTCGCGGTCCTCGCCGGCGCGCTCTCAGCGCCCCTCGAGTGGGTCTACGAGGCCTACGCCTACTTCGCCGACTGGACCTGGGCGTGGAAGCTCGCCTACCTGCCCCTCATGGTCATCTCCGGCATCGTCATTGCCGGGGTCGGCGGCTGGCTGCTCACTCGCGCGCTGGCGCAGGCCGGCGCGCTCAACCCCTTCCCCCCGGGCCAGGAGGTCCTCGAGCGGAGAGCGGTCTGACCGCCTCCGAGCTCCCCACCTCCCTGGCTGGAGGTGGACGCGCGGGCGATCCGTCCGCGCGTCCACCGTCACCGCCGACGGGGGGCGATGTCGTCGTCCGCGGTCTCACCTGGCGACCTGCCGGGCGAAGGGAGCCGGTCCTGCGCGACATCGACCTCACCCTCCCCGCGGGGCAGCGGATCCTGCTCGTCGGCCCCAGCGGGTCCGGCAAGTCCACCCTCCTGAGGGCACTGGCCGGTCTGCTGCTCACCGTCGACTCCGGCGACCTCACGGGTGAGGTGACGGTCGACGGCAGCGCTCCCGGGACCCGACCCGGGGCGGTCGGGCTCGTCCTGCAGGAGCCCGGCTCGGGGACGGTCGCGGCGACGGTGGGGCGCGATGTGGCCTTCGGCCTGGAAAACATCGGGTTGCCCGCGGACACCATGCCGGCGCATGTCGAGGCTGCCCTGACCGCGGTCGGCCTGGACCACCTCGACGGCGACACCCCGACAGGCGCGCTGTCCGGTGGCCAGACCCAGCGGCTGGCGCTCGCGGGTGCGCTCGCGCTGCGACCCGACCTGCTGCTGCTCGACGAGCCGACCGCGATGCTCGACGAGGCGAGCGCGGCCACGGTCCGCGATGCCGTCGTCCACGGCGCAGCCGGACTCACGACCGTCGTCGTCGAGCACCGCATCGAGCCGTGGCTCGAGCACGCCGACCGGATCGTCGTGCTCGGCCGCGATGGCCGGATCAGTTACGACGGGACGCCCGTCCAGGTGCTCGCGGACCACGGCGACGAGCTCGCCGCAGACGGCATCTGGGTGCCGGGAGTCGCCGCGCCCGAGCCCCTCGCCATCGACCTCGGGGCACTCGCCCGCCCTGCCGAACCCGGCGTCGGCCTGCTCACCTGCGAGCCGGTGCGCGTCGAGCGCCGCCGCAACCACCTGGACGGCAGCAGCGAGGTCTCGACCGCGCTCGTCACCGACGCCCCGCTCGAGGTGGCCGCGGGCCGGGCGACCGCGCTCGTCGGACCGAGCGGTGGGGGCAAGAGCACCTGGCTGGCCACGATCGCCGGACTCATCCCCCCTTCGTCCGGGCGGGTGGTGACCAGCGATGGCCGGGAGGTCGCCGAGCTGCCGGCGACCGACGTGGCTCCGCTCCTGGGCTGGGTGCCGCAGTGGAGCTCCAGCGCGCTGCTGTCGCGCACCGTCCTGGACGAGGTGCTCCTCACCGGGCGCACCCTCGGAACGGCCGACGAAGGGGAGGCCCGTCACCTCCTCGAGGTGCTCGGCCTGGCCCACCTGGAGCGTGCCGATCCACAGACGCTCTCCGGCGGGGAGCAGCGCCGACTTGCCGTGGCCGCCGCTCTCGCTCATGGACCCAGCGCCGTCCTGGCCGACGAGCCGACCGTCGGGCAGGACCGTGGGACCTGGGCTGCCGTGACCGGCCTCCTGCTCTCGCACCGGGCCCGCGGCGGTGCCGTGGTCACGGCCACCCACGACCCCGACCTCGTGCGGCTCGTCGACGAGGTGCGGCACGTGCGGACGCCGCCACCGCAGCCCGAGCGGGCCACCCCGCCCGCTGTGCTGTCGGCCTGCGGCCCGCTCTCCCTCGTGGCCGCGGCAACGATCCCGATGGTCGCCGCTGTGCTCTCGCCCGGCTGGCGGGTCTCCCTCGTGGTCCTGGCCCTGCTCGCGGTCGGTGCGGTGGTCGGCCTCGCCAACCGCCCGGGCAGCGGCGGCTGGACCCTGGCCGGGCGCTGGCGGGGTCTGGCCATCCGCCTGCTCCCGGGAGTCGTCGGCGGCCTGAGCGTCGGCTGGTCGACCTGGCTCCTCGGGGCGCACGATGTCGAGACCGCGCTGTCGGCTGCGCTGCGTCTGCTCGTCATCGTCGTGCCCTCGGCGATCACGCTCGCCTTCATCGACCCCGACGACCTCGCCGACCACCTCGGTCAGCGACTGCGACTGCCCGCGCGGCCGGTCGTGGCCCTCGGGGCCGCGCTGCAGCGGGTGCAGTCCTTCGGCGCCGCGTGGTCCGAGGTCGGCTGGGCCCGGCACCTGCGCGGCCAAGGGGTCTCCTGGCGGCAGCCACGCTCGGTGGTCGCGCACCTGTGGGCCTCCACCTTTGGCATGCTGCTGCGCTCGCTCGGGTCGGCGGCCACGCTGGCCGTGGCGATGGACGCACGCGGCTTCGCCTCCGACGGGCGGCGGACCTGGGCCGAGGGCGCACCATGGCGCCTGTCCGACACCCTCGTGGTGCTGGCGTCACTCAGCACCGTCCTCGTCGTGGTCATCGCTCGACTCTGAGGGCAGGATGGGGGACATGGCACGTCTCCTCGTCGTCCACCACAGCCCGACACGATCCACCCGCGCGCTGCTCGACGCGGCGCTCGAGGGCGCGCGTCATCCCGACATCGACGGGGTGGAGGTGCAGGTCGTCCCGGCACTCGAGGCCACCGCCGACGACGTCCTCGCCGCTGACGGATATCTGCTCGGGACACCCGCCAACTTCGGGTACATGTCGGGCGCGCTCAAGCACTTCTTCGACTCGACCTTCCTCCAGGTCGGCGGTGCGCTCGATGACTCCGGTGGTGCCGGTGACGGCTCAGGGGAAGGCGGCACCGCCAAGCGGCCGTACGGCCTGTGGGTGCACGGGCGCTACGACGTCACCGGAGCCGTGCGCGCCGTGACGTCGATCGTCCAGGCGCTGGACTGGAAGCAGTCCGCCGACGTCCTCGAGGTCGTCGGGGATGTCGACGACGACGCGCTCGACGCGGCCACCGAGCTCGGAGGGACGCTGGCTGCGCTGCTGGCCTAGGGCGTCACCACGAACGACGCAGAGGGGGATCCCACCGACTCGGTGGGATCCCCCTCTGCGTCCTGCCGGGGTAGGAGTGGCGTCAGGCGTGACGCGGGGTGTAGCGGCTGTGCCGCGCGGTGTAGCGGGCATTGGACCGACGGATGGCCACGGCAGCGCTGACGACCACGAGGGCGTAGATGCCGAGGGCGATCCACCCGGCGAGCCAGGTGGCGGCCGCACCGATGACGACGACCGAGACGAGGACGCAGGCCATCGCGACGAGGTTGCGGCGGATCGCGGCGACGGACTCGGGGGTCGCGTGTCGGCTGCGCAGGTTGTGACCGACCGGGGTGACGACGTGCTGGACGTCGTCCGCGGGCATCTCGACGGCAGTGATCTGGCTCTGGCCCGGGACCGCGGCCTCCTCGACGGCATCGCGGTAGGCCAGACGAGGGATGACAGCGGTGTCCACCGTGTCGTCGTCGGTCGCGAGCATCGCCTCGAGGTCCTGCGCCTGGATGGCCCAGGTCGGCAGATCGGTCGGGGCAGTACGGGATGAAGTCATGCGCGCCGTGCTCATGAGCGTTATGATCCCGCGCCCTGATCAGGATCTGAGGGAGGTCTAGGCCTTCGGGCGTGTCTCCAGGCGCGCGATGAGCCGGGTCACATCCGTCACACGCGCCTCATGGGTGTTGACGAGGTCGCGAGCGGCCACGAGCTCGGCGCGTGCCTGCGACTCGGCACGTCTGGCGTCCTTCAGGTCGTGCTGCGCCTCGCGCAGCTCGTCGCGGGCCTCCTCCAGTTCCTGCTGGCGGGCAACCTCGGCCTCGTCGGCGACTGCGCTGTCGTCATCGGCCACGCCGCTGTCGTCATCGGGATCGCTCGGCGGGTCCTCGGGCAGGGGCGGCACCAGCCGAAGGGGGGTCGCCACGGCGTCGTCGAGCTCGACCTCGCCGAAGCCCGCGTACGACAACGGCCGCAGGAGGCTGCCGGACGCGAGGGCGCGCCCGCTCTGCTCGTCGGCCAGGGCGGCGACCGCCGTCGCGTCGACGTCGTCCTGCGTGGCCGGGCCGTACTTGGTGCCCTGTGCTTCGGCACAGCGGCCGGCTGCGGCGATGAGGGCATCGATGATGGTCCGACGCTCAGGCCTGGCCTCGGCCAGTGCGGCCATGTCGCCCTGTGACTGGGCGGCGCGCATGCGGGCGCCGAGCCGGTTGAGGTCGGCGATGGCCCGCGGCTCGTCGCGGGCCACGCGGTTGAGCAGCCACGCGGCCACGGTCGGCTTGCGCAGAGCCTTGATCTCGGCGGCGAGGGCGGGGTCCTCCCCCTTCGCCTGCGTGACGAGGCGGGTGCGGGTCGCGACGAAGTCCGGCAGGGGCGCCGCGTAGAGCTCGTCCACGGCTGCCGAGAGGTCCATCGGACCACCTTCCCACGGGCGGCCATTCGCTACACTCTGTAGTAGATGACGGTGGCCAGCCGTCGTCGACGAGACCGATGGAGTGATCGTCATGGGCAACCAACCCGTCGTCGTCGGAGTGGACGGCTCCCCCGACTCGGTTCGCGCGCTGCGCTGGGCCCACCGCTACGCAGAGTTGGTCGATGCGCCTGTGCGCGTGGTGACCGCCTATGCGCCACCGGCCAGCTACGGCGGCATCTACGCCATGGGGGCGCTCACCGATTCCGACAAGATCGCCGAGGATGCTCGACAGATGCTCACCAGGGCCGTGGACGAGGCCCTGGGTGATGGCGCGAGCGTCATGGCGCACATCGAGCACGGACACCCGTCAAAGGTGCTCGTCGAGGCATCGCACGACGCCCAGGCGCTCGTCATCGGCACCCGGGGCCACGGCGGCTTCGTCGGGATGGTGCTCGGCTCGGTCAGTCAGTACTGCGTCGCGCGCGCGACCTGCCCGGTCGTCGTCCTGCCGCACGAGCGGCCCGAGCAGCCCTAGCGCGCCTCGGCGATGCGGGTGAGACGCGCGAGATGCTCGGCCCAGCGCTCCTGACCCCACTCCGGGAGGTTGTTGCCCTCGGACCGCAGCCCGACCCGACCGTCGAGCTGCTCGCGCAGGATGTCGGCGTGCCCGGCGTGACGAGCCTCGTCGAGGGCCATGTGGATGATGATCTGGCCCAGCGTGACGCGGTTGCGCTCCGTCGGCCACCACGCGACCGTCCCGGGTGCGTCCAGCGGCAGCGCCTCGATCGTTGCGTCGGCGTGGTCGAAGCAGGCCCGGCTCCAGGCGAGCACGTCGGCCATCGACTCGGTCTCGGTGGCGAACATGTCCTCGTTGTCATCGGGGTCCACGCCCTCGACCGCCCACGGCAGGACGAGGTCGCTCGGCCGGTCGAAGGTCTCGCCGAAGTACCCCAGCTCGCACGCCGCCGCATGCTTGACCAGACCCAGCAGGTTGGTCCCGGTCGGTGTCCTCGGCAGCCGCGCCTCCCGCTCGCTCAGCCCGTCGAGCTTGAGCAGCAGCGCCGCCCGCTGCGCCTTGAGGTACCCGTGCAGGTGCTCCTTGAGGTCCGTCATGAGTCCACCCTGCCACCGGGGTGCGACAGGCGGCCGCTCCCCCTTCGTCTCCCCGCTCGCGTCCAGTGGCCAGCCGCCTCAGGGAGCGTGGGGGAGATGTCCAGCGTCTCCCAAGGTGGGAGGCCTACTGTCGCTCGGATGGCACAGATCTCCCACCCCGGGCGTTGGCTGACGGGGCTCACCCTGCTCCTCGTGGCCGGCACGCTGGTCGCGGCGGGGCTGCAGGACGTGCGGGCCGAGCGTGCTGGTGCACCGGTCTTCGCCTTCCTCTTCTGGAACCTCTTCCTGGCGTGGGTCCCGTACGCGCTGGCGCTGGTCATGACCGGTCTGCACCGGGCGCGGGCGTCGGGCTGGGTGCTCGGGGCGCTCGGCGTCGTGTGGCTGGCCTTCCTGCCCAACGCGCCGTACATCCTCACCGACTTCATCCACCTGGGCGCGATCCCCGGTGCACCGCGCTGGTTCGACGCGCTGCTCATCGGGTCCTTCGCCGGGACCGGGTTGCTGCTCGGGCTGGCCTCCCTCCTCCTCGTGCACCACGTCGTGGAGGCGCGCGTGGGCCAGGTCGCCGGCTGGGTGCTCGCGATCGGCTCGTTGGCCCTGTCCTCGATCGGGATCTACCTGGGGCGCTTCCCGCGCTTCAACTCCTGGGACATCCTCACCAACCCGCAGGGGCTGCTCGAGGTCATCGCCTATCGGCTCGCTGACCCCTTGGGCAACCCCTTCCTCCTGCAGTTCGGCGCGATCATGACGGGCGGGCTGGTCCTGTCCTATCTCGCGACGTGGGGCCTCGGTCGGGCCCTCGCGGGCGGTCGTCGGACCGGGGTGGCACAGTACGGCGGGTGAGTACCCCGGCCATCCCGAAGCAGGAGCGGCCACCGATCCCGACCGAGATCAAGGTCCTCGTCGCGGCGGCCTTCGTCATCGCGATCGGGTTCGGGCTGATCTCCCCGGTCCTGCCGCAGTTCGCGCAGAGCTTCGACGTCGGCGTGACCGCCGCGTCGGTCATCGTCTCGGCCTTCGCCTTCTTCCGCCTGCTCTTCGCCCCCGCGGGAGGCTCGCTCGTCACCCGTCTGGGTGAGCGTCCGGTCTACCTCATCGGCCTGGTCATCGTCGCGCTGTCGACAGGCGCCTCGGCCTTCGCCCAGAGTTACTGGCAGCTGCTGATCTTCCGCTCCCTCGGCGGCATCGGATCGACGATGTTCACCGTCTCGGCCATGGCCCTGCTCGTGCGACTGGCCCCACCGCTGATCCGCGGCCGCGTGTCCTCGATGTACGGCAGTGCCTTCCTCATCGGTGGCGTCATCGGCCCGGTCATCGGTGGTGCGCTCGGCGAGCTCGGGATGCGCGTCCCCTTCGTCGTCTACGGCGTCGCCCTGCTCATCGCGGCGGGACTGGTCGGTCTGATGCTGCGGGGGACCCCCCTTCGCCACATCCCGGTCGACGGTGCGCTGCCGCCGATGACCGTCAAGGAGGCCCTGCAGGACAGCGCCTACCGCTCGGCGATGGTCTCCGCCTTTGCCAACGGGTGGACCAACTTCGGGGTGCGGGTGGCGATTCTGCCGCTCTTCGCCGTCGCGATCGTGGGGGAGACCTGGGCCGCGGGCGTCGCGCTCGCCGTGGGTGCCGCGACGACCGCTC
The DNA here is from genome assembly GCF_001570985.1 of Janibacter limosus NBRC 16128. GTDB lineage: Bacteria > Actinomycetota > Actinomycetes > Actinomycetales > Dermatophilaceae > Janibacter > Janibacter limosus. The sequence goes on from NZ_BCSS01000037.1 coordinate 12,235, forward strand.
TGACCCTCCAGTACTCCGGGCGGCTGGCCGACACCGTCGGTCGCCGCCGCCCGATCATCATCGGCCTGGCCCTCAGTGCCGTCTCGATGGGGACCATGGGGCTGGCTGGCGGCCTGGTGACGATCCTTGTGCTGACGGCGGTCCTCGGGGTGGGCTCCGGCCTGCTCAACCCGTCCCAGCAGGCGACCGTCGCCGATGTCGTGGGCAACGGCCGCTCCGGCGGCAAGGTGCTCGCGGCCTTCCAGATGTGTCAGGACGCCGGCGGCATCGGTGGCCCCGTCCTCGTCGGGTTCGTCGCGGACCAGGCGGGCTGGGAGTGGGCCTTCGCCCTCAGCGGGCTGATCTCCGCGCTCGCGATCATCCCGTGGCTGCGCTCCCGGGAGACGCTGGTGGTCCACCCGGGATGATCCCGGAGGGCTCGCGCGTTGGCCCCGGTATGAAGATCGACATCTGGTCCGACATCGCCTGCCCGTGGTGCTACATCGGCAAGCGCCGCCTCGAAACCGCGCTGGCCGACCACCCGCACCGCGATGCGATCGAGGTCACCTGGCACAGCTACCAGCTCGACCCGACGCTGCCGGAGCACTACGACGGCACCGAGATCGAGTACCTCGCGACCCGCAAGGGGATGCCGCAGGAGCAGGTGCGCCAGATGTTTGGTCACGTCACCGAGCAGGCTGCTGGCGAAGGCCTCGCCTACGACTTCGACTCCTTGGTCGTCGCCAACTCCGCCCGGGCGCACGAGCTGCTCCACCTCGCCAAGGAGCGCGGCCTGGCGGACGCGGTCAAGGAAGCTCTGCTGTCCGGCCACTTCGAGCACGGCATGGACATCGGTGACGTCGACCAGCTGGTGCGGGTGGGCATCGACGCCGGCCTGGACGAAGGGGAGATCCGCGCGGCCCTCGCAGACGGCCGGTACAAGGCCGCGGTCGCGTCCGACATCGACATGGCCCGGCAGATCGGGGTGACGGGTGTCCCCTTCGTCGTCGTGGACATGAAGTACGCCGTCTCCGGGGCCCAGCCGCCGGAGGTCTTCCGCGAGGTCCTCGACAAGGCACTGGCCGAGCAGGCGCCCGCGATCCAGGTCGTCGACGGCGCGCAGGACGCGGACGCGTGCGGCCCTGACGGCTGCGCGATCTGATGACTCCGTCACAGCTGCTCATCGACTCCTTCGAGCGGGTGCGCGAGGGCGCGCTCGCCGCCATCGACGGGCTGAGCGAGGAGCAGCTCGCGCACCGGATCGCCCCGGACGCCAACTCCATCGCTTGGCTGGTCTGGCACGCCTACCGCGTGCAGGACGAGCACCTGGCAGATGCCGCAGGACTCCAGCAGGTCTGGGCCGCACGAGGGTTCATCGAGTTCTTCGACCTCGACATCGACGAGGACGACACCGGCTACGGGCACACCTCCGCGCAGGTGGGCAAGGTCCGGGCCACTGCCGACCTGCTCGCCCGCTATGTCGAGGCGGTCCACAAGCAGACCCTTGCGTGGGTCGGGGGGCTGACCGCAGAGCACCTCGACCGCGTCGTCGACACCTCGTGGGACCCGCCCGTCACCCTCGGCGTGCGGCTGGTGAGCGTCGTCAACGACGACACCCAGCACATCGGCCAAGCCGCGTACCTGCGGGGCCTGCTCGACTGACGGCCTTCCAGGCCCGCCTGCCCCGGATGGTTGTGCGTTGAAGTGGTGGCCCTGCGTGCCGGGGATGCCCATATGAGGACGTCGGCTCTCAGAACTACCGGTTCAACACACAACCATCTCGGCGTCGCAGCAGCACAGGCCTGCTCAGCGCGTGATCGGCGGGGTGAGCTGCTCGGTCGGCCCGCGCCGGTAGAGCTTGGCCGGCCGCCCCGGCTCGGCGCTCGAGCTCGACCCGGTCTCCTCGAGGAAGCCAGGCGTCTTGGTCACCTTGCGGTGGAAGTTACGAGGGTCCAGCCGCTCGCCCCACACCGCCTCGTAGACCTCGCGCAGCTGGCTCACGGTGAACTCCGGCGGGCAGAAGGCCGCTCCCAGCGAGCTGTACTCGAGCTTGGCCCGGGCCCGCTCGACCCCGTCCCGCAGGATCTCGTCGTGGTCGAAGGCCAACCCCGTCCCCAGGGCCGCAGCCACCGGCCACCACCGCGCCTCGGCCGCGTCCGTGCCGGCCGCCGGCGTCGGTGCATCCGGGGTCAGCGCGAGATGTGCGACCGTCACCGTCCGCCCGCGCGGGTCGCGATCGGGCGCGCCGTAGGTCGCCAGCTGCTCGAGGTGGATGTCGGTCAGCCCGGTCTCCTCGCGCAGCTCCCGGTCGGCCGCAGCGCGCAGGTCCTCGTCAGGCAGGACGTAGCCACCTGGCAGGGCCCACTCACCGACGAAGGGGGGAACACCCCTTCGGACGAGGAGGACGCAGAGTTCGCCGGAGCGGACCGTGAGGATCGCCAGGTCGACGGTGACGGACACGGGTGGTGCGGACATGGGAACAGCCTAACCCTCCTTATCGTCAAGTTGACGTTTAAGTCTCGACGGAGTTATCGTCAACATGACGCAAACAACCCAAGGAGGCGTCATGGCAACCATCACCAGCTATCCCTTCATCACCCACCTGCGGACCCCGGCCACGAGCTATGTCCAGCACCTCGCGCACGGCACCCTCAAGCACGAGGGGGTCGGCTCGTCCTTCTGGTTCCGCCGGCTGCCCGCCGTGCTCAGCGAGGTGCCCGTCGACGACCGCGAGCAGGCCGTCCTGGTCAAGGTGCGCGCGAGCGACCTGCAGGAGGTCAACGTGCCGGGCGTCGTCACCTACCGCATCGCCCAGCCGGCGACCGCCGCAGCCCGCGTGGACTTCGGCATCGACGCGAAGGATGGCGCCTGGCTCGGCCGTCCCCTCGACGTCATCGGTGCCACCGTCCACGGAGCGGCCGCCGACGCGATCACCGCCGGGCTGACCGGCCGGCCCCTGGCGCAGATCCTCATGAGCGACCCGGCGGACCTGGCGGGACGGGTCATCCAGCGGCTCACCGCCGACCCGCGGCTGGCCGACCTCGGCATCGCCGTCGTCGCTGTCCGCTTCGACGTGCTGCGCGCCGACCCGGACGTGGAGCGGGCTCTGCAGCTGCCCTCGCGGGAGCAGATCCAGCAGGAGGCGGACAAGGCGACCTTCGAGCGCCGGGCCGTCGCCGTCGAGCGCGAGGCCGCGATCGGGGAGAACGAGCTGACCAACCAGATCGACCTGGCCCGCCGCGAGGAGGAGCTCATCGCCCAGCGCGGTGCCAACCGGGTGCGCGAGGCGCAGGACAGCGCCGCCGCAGACCGGGTCACCGTGACGGCCGAAGGAGAGCGCACCGTCTCGCTCGCCCGGGCCAGCGCAGAGGCGACCGAGGCCATGGGTGCCGCGGAGGCGGAGGCCGAGCGGGCCCGTCTGACTGCCCAGTCGGAGGTCTCGCCGCAGGTGATCATGGCCTTGGCGCTGCGCGAGCTGGCGGGCAACCTGCCCGACATCGACCAGCTGGTCCTGACGCCCGATGTCGTGAGCAGCGTGCTGGGTCGCCTGGCCGTCGGCCAGGCTCCGGCCGAGACGCAGGAGGTCTGAGCGATGGCCGCCCCACGGGTCGTGGTCGCCCACCGGGCGAGCGAGTACGCAGAGCTGCTCGCCCGGCACGGCACGCGCGGCCAGGTCGGCTTCGTCCTCGAGACCCGGGGACGGGCGCTCGCCGAGGTCGACGCCGGTCACGAGGCGCTCGAGACCGCGCTCGCCACGGTGGGCGCGGCCATCCCGGCCGACTGGCGCCGGGCGTCGGTGGAGCGGGCCGAGCTGGCCCGCTTCGTCTTCGAGCCGGGCGACATCGTCGTCGCCGTCGGTCCGGACGGCCTGGTCGCCAACCTCGCGAAGTACCTCGACGGTCAGCCCGTCATCGGTGTCGACCCGCGGGCCGGGGTCAACGCGGGTGTCCTCGTGACCCACTCCGCTGCGGCCGTGGCGGGACTGCTGCCGGCCGTGGCGAAGGGGGCGGTCCGCACCCTCGAGCGCACGATGGTCGAGGCCGTTGCCGACGACGGGCAGCGCCTGCTCGCGCTCAACGAGGTCTTCCTCGGGCAGGTGGGGCACCAGTCGGCGCGCTACTCGCTGCAGGTCGGTGGTCGGGGCGAGCGGCAGTCCTCGTCGGGCGTGATCGTCGGGACCGGTACGGGGGCGACGGGTTGGTGCGCCTCGCTGCAGCGCATCCAGGCGCCGGACCTCTCGCTGCCCGAGCCGACCTCGCCTCGGCTGACGTGGTTCGTCCGCGAGCCCTGGCCGTCGCCGAGCACCGGGGCCGACCTCGTCGCCGGATCGATGGCCGGGGGAGAGGAGTTCGCCATCGCCGTCGAGTCGGAGGGGCTGGTCGTCTTCGGCGACGGCATGGAGGAGGACCGACTCACTCTCGGTTGGGGACAGCGGGTCGTGGTGCGTCGGGCGCCCGAGGTGCTGCGTACCGTGGTCGCGTGAGCGAGTTCGTCGTGCAGGTCGAGACCCACCTGGAGCCCCGGGACGCATGGGCGCGGTTGTGGGACCTCGACCGGCACACGGCGGTCATCCCGCTGACGACGGTCGCGCTGGTCGCCCCGGCCGTCGCGCTCGCCGAGGGTGTCGACTTCGTCGGCCGCACGGCGATCGGCCCGCTCGGCTTCGACGACACGATGCAGGTCCGGGCCTGGGATCCGCCGACGCCGGGTGAGGGGCGTGCGCTCGTGGAGAAGACCGGCTCCCTCGTCGGTGGTCGGATCGAGGTCACCGTCGCCCCCTCCAGAGGGGGCGGGGCGCAGATCACCTGGCGCCAGGACGTGGAGCTGCCGTGGCTCCCTTCGCCCCTGTCGTGGGTGGAACGCCTCGCCGCACGCGTGGCCGCCCCCGGGTACCGCCGGGTGCTGCGGACTTTGCTGGACTGACTCCCGCAGGGGTGGGAGTGTCGTGGGCATGGGAGCGACACTGCGGATCGAGATCTTCCCGGCCGACATCGAGGCCTCGCTGGAGTTCTACGCGGCACTGGGCTTCGACGTCGTCGGGCGCAAGGAGGACCCGCCGTATGCCTCGATCGTCAGGGACGACGTGCGCATCGGCATGGTGCAGGCACCGGCCCAGCCGTCAGCCCAGCGGGCGGTGCCGATCGGGACCGAGATCGTCCTCGCGGTCGACGACGTGCCGGCCGAGCGCGACCGAGTCGTGGCGGCGGGCATCGAGCTCGCCGAGGACCTGCAGGACCGTGAGTGGGGGCTGACCGACTTCCGCGTGCACGATCCCGACGGGTACTACCTGCGGATCACCGACCGGCGCTGAGCGTCAGGAGCGGCGCTTGGTCCGCGCGGTCGCGGGAGCGCTCCACGGATCCTCGGGCCACGGGTGGCGTGGGTAGCGTCCCCGCATCTCGGCGCGGACCTGCGTGTACGGGCCCGACCAGAAGGACGCCAGGTCATCCGTCACGGCGAGTGGCCGCCGCGCGGGGGAGAGCAGGTGAAACAGGACGGGGACGCGGCCGTCGACGAGCCGAGGAGTCGCGGCCAGGCCGAAGCACTCCTGCAGCTTGACCGCGAGCACCGGTGCGGCAGAGGGCTCGTCGTGCGGCGGCCAGGTGATCGTGATGCGTGACCCGCTGGGGACGGGCAGTCGCTCCGGGGCCAGCTCGTCGAGCCGGGTCGCCTCCGGCCACGGCAGCAGGCGACGAAGGGGGTCGCCCAGGTCGATCCGTCCGATCGGCGTCCCCGTGGCGATGCGTTGCAGCTCCGGACCGAGCCACGCGTCGAGGCGCGCGGCCAATGACTCGTCGGAGACATCGGGCCACGGGTCGCCGAGGTGGTGGTGCAGGACGGCCAGGCGCCGACGCAGGGCATCGGCCGCGGGGGACCAGCTGAGCAACCCGGGTCCCTGGCTCTCCAGCGCTCGCCGCACGGCCTCGGCGCCCGTTGACGCATCCGCTCGCACCGGTGTCGAGCTCAGCTCGATGGCACCGATCGCGTCGACCTGACGGGCGGTGACCCTCCCTTCGCCCAGGTCGGCACGGACCTCCCGGACCCGCAGCCCGGCGCCCGCGGTCTCGGCCTCGTCGCGGGCGAGCCCGGCGGCCAGCCGGATGACGGCGCCGGTCCCGGCAGCGACCCGACCGTCCGCTCGGGCGACATCGGCGACGACGATCCACTCGTGGTGGCGCACGGGGCTGCCCGCCGGCAGGGCGGCGCGGGTGCCGGAGGCGAGCAGATAGGTCGGTCCGTCGCCGACACGCCGGGCGATGCGCCCGGGGTGGGCCAGCGCCGCGACCAGCCCGACTGCCTCACCACCCCGAACCTGCCTGGGCAGTTGCGGGTCGACGAGGCGGGTCAGGCGGTCCACCTCCCGGCGCCAGCGGGCGGACTCGCGGGCCCGCCCGGAGCGCAGGTCCGCGACCAGCCGGGTGAGGTCACCGTCCTCGCTGCGCACGTCATCGGCGAGGGCCGCGACGACCTCTGCAGCAGCCGTGGCCCCGACGAGCGGGGCGCCGTCCAGCAGGGCCCGGGCCAGCCGCGGGTCGGCGGGCACGCGGGCGGCAGCCTCGCCAGCGGTGGTGATCCGGCCGGAGTCGTGGACCAGCCCGAGTCCGCGCAGTCCGGCCTCGGCAGCGGTGATCGCAGCGAGCGGAGGCGGGGTGAGCAGTGGCAGGCCATCGCCTCGTGGAGACCCCCAGGCGGCGAGGGTCAGCGCGGTCTCGGTGAGGTCGGCGGTCGTGATCTGGGGCGTGACGTGCTCGGGCGCCCGCGACCAGACGGACTCCTCGATGAGTCGCACCGCTCGGCCCGGACCCAGGCGGGCGGCGCGTCCGGCACGCTGGGTCATCGATGCCCGGGACGCTTGGACGGTGACGAGGCCTGACATGTCGCGGGCGGCGTCGCGGCGGGGCTCACGCGAGAGCGCCGCGTCGATGACCAGCCGCACGCCGGGCACGGTGAGCGAGGACTCGGCGAGGTCGGTGGAGACGATGATTCGTGACGAATCACCCCGGCGTTCCCCGGTCGCCCGATCCTGGTCGCGTGGCGCCAGTCGCCCGTGGAGAGGGAGGACCTCGGCGGCGGGTGCGAGCCCCCGCAGCTGCTCGACGACCCGGTCGACCTCCCGGGCGCCGGGGACGAAGACGAGGGTGTCGCCGCCACTGTCATGGTGGCGGGCCGCGGTCCGTGCGACGTGGTCGAGGAACTCACGCGTGACACCTCGCGCGTCGGTCCGCGGCAGCGTCGCCGGCTCCCAGGTGATCGCGAGCGGGTGGAGCGCACCCTCGCTGTCGACGACCGGGGCGTCATCGAGCACTCTGGCGATGCCGGGGGCGTCGAGGGTGGCCGACATGGCGATGAGCGGCAGGTCGCGCAGCTGACGCACCTCGGCGAGCATGCCCAGCAGCAGGTCCGTGTCGAGGGCTCGCTCGTGGATCTCGTCGAGGACGACCGCGGCGGTGCCGGTCAGCTCCGGGTCGGAGAGCAGGCGCCGAACGAGCACGCCGGGGGTGACGAACTCGATCCGCGTGCCGCGCTGCACGTGCCGCTCCCCGCGGACGGTGTACCCGACGAGCTCACCGAGCGGCGTGCCCGTGAGGTGGGCGAGGCGGCGGGCGGCCGAGCGCACGGTCACCCGTCGTGGACCGGTGACGACGACCCGTCCGGTGACCTGGGTGGCGAGGAGGGGCGGCGCGAGCGTCGTCTTGCCCGACCCGGGCGGCGCCTGGACGACGGCGACCCCACGCGCGGTGATCGCCTCGCGCAGCTGCGGCAGGGCCTCGGCGAAGGGGAGTCCCTCACCGATGGTCGCGAGGTCGAAGAGGGGCACTCGCCCAGTCTCCCCGACGACAGCCCGGCGGCCATCGTGGTGCCCAGCGCACGGCCTGTCGCCGGGCAGGTGTGGACTACGCCGACAGGTCGAGGTCGAAGAGCCGGGTCGTCGTGTCGTAGTACCGCTCGGTGCTCCCGCGGTCGACCATGCCCAGGCGCAGGGCCACCCGCTGCGACGGGAGGTTGTCCGGGTGGGTGACGGCGACGACGTGCTCCAGGCCGTGGTCGCTGGCGTGGTCGAGGACACGGCGCGCAGCCTCGGTGGCGACGCCCCGACCCCACACGTCGGGGTGCAGGTGCCAGCCGATCTCGACGTCGGGGCTGGCGATGGCGTGCTCGAGGTCGGCGGTGCCGGGGTCCGCCGCGAGGGCTGACCCACTGATCGGGATCGGCTTGAGCAGGAGGGTGCCGACGAGGCCGTCGCCGATCCACCGTTGGACCTCCTCGCGGGAGTGCAGGTCGAAGAGCGCCTCCGCGTCGTCGTCGCGGTAGGCGCGCAGGGTGAGGCGGTCGGTCATCAGCGTGGTGGTCACGGGTCTCCCTGCGGTCGGGTCGAGCGGTGGGGATCACAAGTACTGCAGTTCAGCCGGGCGGCGGGGCGGTCCCCCCTGATTGTCGCGGTCTGCGGACCGGACGGCGCGCGAGCTGCAGTACGAACGCGCGGCGGGTCGGGCTCAACCGGGTCGCGATGGAGCGGAGCGGGTTGGCCAGACCGGCCCCGACGAGCACGCCGAGGGCGATCGAGGCAACGATGACGAGGACCTCGACGGCGGCGAGGACGCCGGCAGTGGGCGAGGACTCGATCTGCGCCACGGAGACAAGTCCGAGTGACCCGGGCACGAGCAGCCAGAAGCTCGGCAGGAAGGCCACCATGCGCGGGACCTGGGGTCGGACGAACTCGACCAGTGTCGCGGTGAGGCTGGCCGCGCAGGCACCGAGGAAGGCGCCGAGCCACGGGCCCTGCCCGGTGAGGTGCCCGAGCGACTGCGCGAGGAAGGTGGTCAGGACCGTCACGAGCAGCGCCGGGACGAGCGAGGGCGAGACCGACTCCAAGAGCGATATCCCGATTGCGATGAGGAGCAAGCCGATGAGCGGCGCCCACCACCCGAGCGAGGCCGGACGTTCGCCGTCGATGAGCGTGATCGGTACCCCGAGCACGGCCACGGCCGCGCCCACACCGAGGGTGGCGAGCAGCATCTGGGTCCCGCCGAAGGCCAGCCGGCCGGTGCCCGCCATCATCGCCCCCGCCGACAGCTCGGTGAGGCCGGTGACGATGAGCGACCCCGGCAGAAGGACCGCGATGGGTGGCACGAGGGTCCACAGCGGGGCGTCGATGAGTCCCTGTTCCGCGAGCGCGAAGGCCGCGAGCGATGAGGCGAAGGCAGCGAGGAAGGGCAGCAGCGGACCGACGAGCAGGGTGCGACCGCTGAGGGCCATGAGCCCCGCCACCACCTGACTGATCACGGCGGCGAAGAGGATCGAGGGCCACGCCGGCGCGAGCACGAGAGCGATGCCGGTCGCGACGAGGAAGGTCCCGGCCGGCAGACCGAAGGCGGGGTAGCGGTGTGGGCGCTGGCGCAGGACCGACAGGCGTTGCAGGGCCTCGGCGGCGGGCAGGGTGCCGGCGGTGAGTGCGGCGTGCACGGCGGTGACCTCGGCGAGCTGGTCCAGGCGTACCCCGCCGTCGACGGACTCGAAGGTGCTCGCCTCACCGCTGGAGAGGGTGACCCACAGGCCGGTCGGTGAGGCCGCGACCTCGATGCTGTCGTGGCCGAGGGCGGTGGCGGCCTCCTGGACGTCCTCCTCGACCTCGTGCACCGGCATGCCGCCCGCGAGCAGCCCGGAGCCCAGCCAGGCGAGCAGGCGGCGGGTCTGCTGGGGTTGGGTCAGCGGCGTCGGCACGCCGACGATCCTCCCACCCTCAGGGAGCCTCGAGCTTCTTCACGATCCGCTGGACCGTCAGCCAGGTGCGGGTGGTGATGTCCTTGCCGTGGGCGCGCTCGAGCCAGCGCATGAAGTCCGGGGTCGCGCCCGGTGTGCTGTTGTCGATGACCGCGAGGAAGGCGCGTGCTCCCTCGTCGAAGCCGACGACCCGCACGAGGGGATCGTCATCAGGGATCTGCGTCGCAGGGGCGACGCCGTCCTTGAGGAAGGTCGCGATGAGATAGGTCCCGCGGCCGTGCACCAACCCGTCGAAGGGGTCCCGGTCCAGCAGGTCCCGCAGCTCACCCAGCTCACGGATGATCGTGCCGCCACCGATGCCGAGGTCGGCGACCAGCGCCTCTTGGATCGTCTGCTCGAGCTGCGGCACATCGGTCTGCTCGCTGCGGAAGAGGATGTTGCCACTCGCGAGGACCGACTCGACCCGCTCGTGGCCGAGCCCTTCTAGCACTCCGCGCAGCTGCACATTGCTGTTGTTGGGTTGCGCCGGAGCGATCCCGCGCAGGAGCGCGACATAGCGCTTCATGGCCGCAGGTGGGAGGCGCCGTTGAGGTCGAGGGTCGCGCCGGACGCCCAGACCGCCTCGGGGGAGGCGAGCCACAGCACCGCGGAGGCCACCTCCTCGGGACGACCGACCCGGCCGAAGGGGGAGCCCGCCCGGATCTCGTCGCCCGCAGGGGAGTTGAGCCGATCGGCGACCCGCTCGGTCTCGATGAAGCCGGGAGCCACGGTCGCCACGGCGATGTCGTGCGGGGCCAGCGCCACCGCGAGCGAGGCGTCCATAGCGTGCAGCGCCGCCTTGGATGCGGCATAGGCGGGGAACTCCGGCTCCCCCTTGTGCACCCCACGGGTGCCGATGCTGATGACCCGGCCGGGCAGCCCGAGCTCGACGAGGCGACGGGTCATCGCGTGCGTGACGAGCGCGGTGCCGAGGGTGTTGACCCGCAGATAGGTCTCCCAGTGCCGTTGCCACGTCAGGGTGTCCGTCGTCGCGGGCGGGTGCGCGAGATCGGCTCCGGTGGCGATGCCAGCGTTGTTGACGAGGACGCGCACGGGCTCGCCCAAGGCCTCCTCGGCGGCCGCGGGCAGCCCCGCAGCCTGCTCAGCCTCGCCGAGGTCCGCCACGACGAGGACGTGGCCGGTGCCCGGGAGCGAGGCGAGCGTCTCCCTCCCTTCGTCCACCGCGGAGCGCACGTGGACCGCGACGCGATCACCCTGCTGCGCGAAGGCGTGCGCCACGGCGCGGCCGATGCCGCGCGAGGCGCCGGTGACGAGGACGGCTCTGGGAACGGGTGCGCGGGACATGGTCATAGTCTGCTCGTCCGGGATTGCCGGCGGGCGGCGCGGGTAGGAGGAGCACCCGATCGAGAGGAGTGGGTCATGCGCGACCGGACGGACGGGTCCACTGAAGAGGGGCAGGTCTCGGAGACGAGCAACCTGCGCGAGAGTGACGAGGACAGGAGCTTCCAGCAGGGAGAGGGCATCCCGCCCGGTGACGAGGCCCAGCAGGAGGACCAGAGTGTCGTCGAGGCCGAGATCTCGCCCGAGGAGGGCGATGTCGAGGAGTCCGTCGCGCACAGCCTCGGTGAGGAGACGGCGTGAGTGCCCCTCTGCCTGAGCCCCGAGGGCCGGTGAGCGAGCGCGTCCTGAGGATGCTGCGCGGCGACGGACCCTCAAGCGCGCCGCTCGTGAGCACGGGTGATGACGTGCTGCAGGACGAGGATGCCCAGCTGTCGCTGTGGCTGCTGCTCGAGCTGCACCACCGCGGCCTGCAGGGGGTCGACCCCGAGCTCGAGTGGGATCCGCAGGTGATCGGTCTGCGCCGCGACCTCGAGCAGGTGCACCTGGCCGCGCTGCGCGAGCTGGTCCGTGACCGGCTGGCCCTCGTGGACCCCGACGACGACCTGGCCCGTCAGATCGGCACGCTGCTCGCGCAGGACGACGGCCCGTCCGTCGCCGACTTCCTCGCTCGCCGGGCCGACACGGAGCAGTTCCTGGACTTCCTGCGCCAGCGCAGCATCTACCACCTCAAGGAGTCGGACCCCCACGCCTTCGTCGTGCCGCGTCTCGACGGGCCGGCCAAGGTGGCCCTCGCCGAGCTGCAGTACGACGAGTTCGGCGCGGGGCGCCCCGCCGGGTTGCACTCGCTGCTCTTTGCGCAGGCACTACGGGCCTGCGGCCTGGACCCGTCCTACGGCGCCTACCTCGACGGGGCCCGGGCGAGCACCCTTGCGGTGAACACGACGATGTCGATCTTCGGCCTGCACCGTCGCTGGCGCGGTGCTGCCATGGGGCACCTCGCCGCCTTCGAGTCGACGAGCTCGATGCCCTGTCGTCGCATCTCCACCGGGGCGCGACGGCTCGGCCTGCCGGACGCCGTCGCCGTCTACTACGACGAGCACATCGAGGCCGACGCGGTGCACGAGCAGCTGGCCATCCGCAACATCTGTGTCCCACTGGTCGCTGACGAGCCCGAGCTGCGTGAGGACGTCCTGCTGGGCGTCGCCGCCTGCTTGGCGCTCGACGCCCTCGCTGGTCGCGAGCAGCTGGCGCTGTGGCATGCCGGTGCGACCGAGGAGGTCGCGGTATGAGGCGGGAGGGGCCGACCGAGGTTTCCGTGGAGCCCTGCCCGGATGGTCCGATCCTCGTCCGCGGCGCCGACATCGTGCGTGGCGTGGACGGCCGCGAGCACGAGGTCACCCGGCCCGTGGTCGCCGTGTGCGCCTGCGGCATGAGTGGTCGGGCACCGTGGTGCGACGGCACCCACAAGGTCCTCGCCGCGAAGGGGGAGGGCTGATGGCCCGGGTCGACTTCACGTTCGGGGGTCTGGACCTGACGACCGACGACCGTCTGCTCGAGCCTCGCGAGTGGACCCACGAGCAGTCGACGTGGGCTGCTGACCTCCTGCCGCAGCTGCCGGAGGGGCCCGTCCTCGAGCTGTGCGCCGGGGCCGGCCACATCGGTCTGGCCGGCGTACGTGGCTCCGGGCGTCGGCTCGTCGCGGTGGACCGCGAGGAGCTCGCCGCACCGACCATCCGCAGCAACGCGGAGCGGCTCGGCCTGACCGAGCTCGTCGAGGTGCGACGCGGCGACCTGTCCGAGGTCATCGCGCCGGACGAGCGCTTCGCGATGGTCATCGCCGACCCGCCCTGGGTGCCGACGGCGGGCATCGGCAGGTTTCCCCAGGATCCACCGGGTGCCATCGACGGGGGCGACGACGGGCTGTCCGTGGCGAGCCAGTGCCTCGCCGTCATCGCCGAGCACCTCCTGCCGGAGGGCATCGCGCTCCTCCAGCTCGGCACCCTCGACCAGGTGGCCGCGCTGGACCTGCCGGGAGATCTCGTCGTGGACGAGGTGCGGGAGTACCCCCGAGGGGTGCTGGCCCGCCTGTCGCGTCTCAGTCGCGCGGCAGGATCATCGCGATGACGTCCGGCGCATCGGCAGCGAGCCACGACGGTCGGGTGCCGCCGACCTCGACCCAGCCGGAGCGGCGGTAGTAGTCGACCGCCGTGCCCGTCGGGATGACGTCGAGGCAGGGCGCGAGGGCCCGTGCCGCCAACTCGTCCAGGGCAGTGCGCATGAGGGCCGCGCCCACGCCGCGACCGCGCACGTGGGTCGCCGTGAAGTACACACCGACCTCCCCGAGGCGCTCGGCCGGAAGGTCGTGCCCCGCCATCCACAGGCGGGCCAGCTCGGGTTCGCCGCTCGCCGCCGGGTCGCGGACCGGCAGGATCGCGATGTGGCCGACGGGCTCGCCGTCGACCTCGGCGGTCCACGCGGCGAGCGCCCCTGCACGTGCGACGAAGTCGGCGCCCGGCATCGGCAAGGGGTCGCGGTGCGGGTACCCGGACGCGGGCTGCTGCTCGACGAGGACATGGCCGAGGGCGGGCAGGTCGTCGTCGCGACGGGGACGGATGGTGATGGTCACGTCCCCATTGTCGTTGCCCAGGGGACGGGTCGAGGTCGGACCCTGGCTCAGTGGAGGATGCCGGCCGCGCGAGCAGGCTCGGCGTAGGACCGCGCGAGGGTCTCCACCGTCTCGTGGGCGTTGAGCCCACTCGGGTTGGGCACGACCCACAGCCGCGCGGCTTCGAAGTCGTCGTCCTGTTCGCCGATCCGGGCGCCGCGCACGCCGAAGGCATTGCGGTAGGCGGTGATCCCGGCGACGGCCACCACCGCCGGTCGGGTGTCGCGCACGGTGGCCCGCAGCCGCTCGCCGCCCTCGCGCAGCTCGGCAGCCGTCAGCTCGTCGGCCCGGGCCGTGGCCCGTCGCACCATGTTGGTGATGCCGATGCCGCGCGCCCGGAGGTGGTCGCGGTCCTCGTCGCTCATGCCCGCGGACGGGCTGATCGGGCGGTCCAGGATCCCGGCGAGGGTGAGTGCGGGGTAGAAGCGGTTGCCCGGGTGGGCGAAGTGCGTGCCGGTCGCGGCGGTCCACAGGCCGGGGTTGATCCCGACGAAGAGCAGCCGCAGGGCCTGCCCCGCACCGGGGAGCAGGTCGGGCACCTCCGCGTCCCGGAAGCCCTCGAGCTCAGCGCGGGTGAAGCTGCGTCGGGAGTCGGCCATGCCCCCACGCTACGGCTGCGGGGAGGCGCCGAGCTCAGTCGTGCGTCGTGCCCGCGTGCTCCGTGCGGCTGACGGACGGCGGCTCGATCTGGAATGTCGAGTGGTGGATGGCGATGTCGAAGTGCTCGGCGACGCAGGTGCGCACCTGCTGCAAGACCTCGGCGGCATGCCCGTCGACGAAGCACTCCTCGTCGACGACGACGTGCGCCGTGATGGTGGGCAGGCCGGTCGCCACCGTCGAGGCGTGCAGGTCGTGGACCGCACGCACGTGATCGAGCGCGAGGATGTGGTCTCGCACCTCGTCGAGATCGAGGCCTGCGGGAGCGAACTCCATGAGGACGCTGGACGTCTCGCGCAGCAGCATGATGGCTCGCGGCACGATGAGCGCGGCGATGAAGAGGCCGGCGATGGCATCGGCCTGGAGGAAGCCCGTCGTCGCGATGACGACCGCCGCGATGATGACGCCGACCGAGCCGAGCGCGTCGTTGACGACCTCGAGGAAGGCCGCGCGCATGTTGAAGTTGGCTGACCGTCCCGACGCGAGCACCGCGATGGCGATGACATTGGCGATCAGGCCGATGACACCGAAGACGAGCAGCTCACCGGCCGGCACCTCCGGCGGGGCGAAGAGCCGCCGCAGGCCCTCGACGGCCGCGTAGGCACCGACGACGAGCAGCAGGGTCGCCTGCGCGAGCGCGGCGATCACCTCGATGCGTCGGTAGCCCCAAGTCCGTGTGGACGAAGGGGGTCGCAGCATCAGCGTGCCAGCGACGAGCGCCACCAGCAGCCCGCTCGCGTCGGTCAGCGCGTGGGCGGTGTCGGTGAGCAGCGCGAGACTGCCCGTGACCCAGGCGCCGACGGCCTGGGTGATGACGACGAGGGACGTGATCGCGAAGGCGACCGCGAGCCTGCGGCGGAAGTCGCCCGGGTGGCCCTCGCCGTCCGAGGACCGCCCGTGGTCGTGGCCGGCACCCATGACGTCAGTGTCCCCCTTCGTCGGTGGGTTGTCAGGCCTGTGCTGCCTGGTAACCGGCCTCCGTGACCGCGGCGATGACAGCCGTGTCGTCGATGTCGCTCCCGGTGACGACGAGTGAACCCGTCTCGGCGCTCACCGTGAGGTCCTGGACGCCTGCGACCCCACCGACCTCCTCACGAACCGCAGCCTCGCAGTGCCCGCAGGTCATGCCCGTCACCCGGTACTCGGTCGTCGTGCTCATGTCGTTCCCTCTCGTCCGTGGTCGATCAACACCCCGAGCATACCCCTGAGGGGTACTGTGCCCGCGACGAGTCCGGGGGGTGTCCCAGGGCTGTGGGCGAACACCATTCCTCCTCGATGGGCGGGGTGGAGCGAGTGCCGCGACACTAAGGACGCCGGGGTGCTTCGGCAGTGCGAGCGAGATCACCGGGAGGAGGTGACATCGCTTCACAGCGACCGCGCCGGACAGGCCACGCGAGGAGTGCCCGCGGGCGTGAAGATTCACGGTAGGAGGAGAGTGCATGGATGCCCACGACCCCCGTCGTGCCTTCGGTGAGGCACTGCGCGCCGCGGTGGCCAACCGGGGACTGTCGCTGGCGCGAGTGCAAGCGCACCTCGCTGTGACCGGCCACTCGGTCGCGCTCAGCACCCTCAGCCAGTGGCAGCACGGACGCCGGGTTCCTGCGTCGCCGCGCTCCTTCGCGGTGGTCGAGGAGCTCGAGCGCGTGCTGCGGGTGACGCCCGGGCTCCTGCGAGGGCTGGTCGAGCCGGACTCCGCGGGCAGCAGCACGGCCTCGGTGGTCACCTACGACGCGGCCTTCGCTCGACTCGTCGACCAGCTCGGCACGACCTGTCGCCGGGCGCTGGTCGCGCTCGGCGCGCACGACCGCCTGCGCCTTGATGCGCGCGGGGTGCTGGTCGAGCGCCACACGACGATGACCATGCGCGTCGCGGCCGCGACCGACCGTTATGTCGTGGCCTACGGCGTCGAGACGGGCGGTGATGTCGACCTGGTAACGGTCAGAGCGTTGCGTGGGTGCCGTCTGGGACGCGTCCTGCGCGACCCCGAGGCAGAGATCGTCGCCGTGGAGGTGCACTTCGATCGGTGGCTCTCCCCGGGAGACACGGTCGTCTACGACATCCAGATCAACGACGCCAACTCCGTTGTCTCCGAGGGCTATTTCCGATGGTCCTCGCAGGAGACGACGCTGCTCGTCACCGAGGCCACCTTCGACCGCGACTTCGTGCCGACCCAGGTCAGCGCCTTCCACCAGGCACACGCCGACGGACCGGACCTGCAGGCCCACGAGCTGACGCTCGAGCACGGGGACCGGGTGCACGTCGCTCGACACTCGGCCGAGCCGGGCCTGCACGGCATCAGGTGGACGTGGCCCGATCCGTGCCCGATCACGGCAGAATGACCCGGTGCACAGATTCGAAGGTCGCGCCAGGAGGATCCCCGCATGACCGCTCGCTCGGCCTTGGTCGTGACCAACCCGACCGCGGCCAACGGCACGGCCGAGGCGAAGGCCCCTGTGGCAGCACGGATCCTGCGCTCGCAGGGGTGGTCCGTCGACATCGTCATGACGGCGTCGGCCGAGGACGCCGTCGAGATCGCTGCGGCCGGTCAGCCTGACGGTCCGGTCCTCGTCGCGCTGGGTGGTGACGGGCTCGTCGCGCGCGTCGCCGAGGGCGCGCTCCGCTCCGGCGCGCTGGTCGCGCCGCTGCCGGGTGGCCGCGGCTGCGACTTCATCCGTGCGCTGGGTGGCTCGCTCGACCTGCGCACCGCTGCGTCTGCTCTCTCCACCGCCACGGAGCGAAGGGTGGACGTCGGCTTCGCGGGGGAGACCCCCTTCCTCGGTGTGGCAACGGTCGGCTACGACTCGCGGGCCAACGACCATGCCAACGAGGCGCCGCCGTGGCTGCCGGCCTCCCTCGTCTACGCCTACGGCGGCGCCCGCGCGCTCACCGAGACGCGGTCGACGTCGATCACGATGACGACCGACGGGGTGGCGCGCACCTTCGACGGGTGGAGCGTCGCCATCGGCAACTCGGGTCGCTACGGCGCGGGGATGAAGGTCAACCCCGACGCGCTCCTGGGCGACGGCGAGCTCGACATCACCACCGTCGAGGGGCTGCCGCGCTGGAAGTACCCGATGCTCCTGCCGCGCTACTTCAAGGGCACGCACATCGACGGCGTCGACATCCGTGCCGCCCGGGGCAAGGAGATCGAGATCTCCGCGCCCACGGGGTACCGCGTCTACGCCGACGGCGACATCGTCGGTGAGACGCCGATGACCTTCACCGTCCAGCGCGGGGCGCTGCGCATCCTCGTGTAGTCGCTGGTGACCGGGCAGACTGGGCCGATGCGACGATTCGAAGAGCTCGCCTGGAGCGAGACGCCTCGGGGTGAGATCAGCCTGCGACGGCGGATCGAGCCGACGCTCACGGTGGACGTCTACGAGGTCAAGCTCGGCGACGAGTTCCTCATGTCGAGCCTCTTCACCGTGGCCGAGGTCGAGCTGGCCCGGCTGGGCCTGGCGCAGGCGAAGGGGGAGCACCTCGACGTCGTCGTCGGGGGACTCGGCCTTGGATGCACCGCGCGGGCGGCGCTCGAGGATCCGCGGGTCGACTCGCTGATCGTCGTCGACGCCATGCCGGAGGTCATCGACTGGCACGAGCACGAGCTGCTGCCGGACGCACCCGCCGTCGTGCGGGACGAGCGCACCCGACTGCTGCTGGCCAACTTCTTCGAGCTCGCGGCATCGCCCGACGGCTTCGATCCAGGGGCTCCGGGACGGACCTTCGACGCGGTGCTGCTCGACATCGACCACACGCCGCACCACCTGCTCCACCCGGACCACGCCCCCTTCTACTCGCTCGAGGGTCTGCAGCGACTCAAGGCCCAGCTGCGCACCGACGGCGTCTTCGCCCTGTGGTCTGACGACCCGCCGGACGAGGAGTTCATGACGCTGCTGGGGCAGGTCTTCGACCGGGTGGAGGCGCATGTCGTGGCCTTCGACAACTTCCTCACCGGCGGGCAGTCGAGCAACACCGTCTACGTCGCGGTCTGATGGCGGCGGAGGCGTCGTTCACAAGGACTGCAGGTCGGCGCCCGTCCGGAGTCGAAACCCTGAAACTTCGGGGGATGCTCACTGCAATCGACTCGACCTTCAGTCCTTGCGAGCATGGTGCCGATGCCTGCCTGCTCGTCGGTCCGCTCGGCCTGTCCCTGGGGTCACTGCTCGAGGCTAGAGCGGTCCGGCGACAAGGGCGGCAGGGCGCCGTGGTGAGCGTCCGGGAACAATCCCCCTTCGCCCATGGTTGAGCCAAGGGAACTCAACTTTTGAGCCTCGGATTTGCGCAATGTCAGATCGGGCTCCTAAGTTGAGCAGCAACAACTCAACTTCGTCGAGGTGACCGCCTCGACACCCGAACAAAGGAGCGCCCCATGGCCCGTGCCGTTGGCATCGACCTCGGAACCACCAACTCTGCCGTCGCCGTCCTCGAGGGTGGCGAGCCCACGATCATCGCGAACGCCGAGGGCGGTCGCACCACCCCGTCCGTCGTCGCCTTCACCAAGGGCGGCGAGGTCCTCGTCGGTGAGGTCGCCAAGCGTCAGGCCGTCACCAACGCCGACCGCACCCTCCGGTCCGTCAAGCGCCACATCGGCACCGACTGGACCACGGACGACATCGACGGCAAGAAGTACACCTCCCAGGAGATCAGCGCGCGCACGCTGCAGAAGCTCAAGCGCGACGCCGAGTCCTACCTCGGTGAGGACGTGACCGACGCGGTCATCACCGTCCCCGCCTACTTCGACGACGCCGAGCGCCAGGCCACCAAGGAGGCCGGCGAGATCGCGGGCCTCAACGTCCTGCGCATCGTCAACGAGCCCACCGCCGCCGCGCTGGCCTACGGCCTGGACAAGGGCAAGGAGGACGAGCTCATCCTCGTCTTCGACCTCGGTGGCGGCACCTTCGACGTCTCCCTCCTCGAGGTCGGCAAGGACCCCGAGGACGGCTTCTCCACCATCCAGGTGCGCGCCACCTCCGGTGACAACCAGCTCGGTGGCGACGACTGGGACGAGCGCGTGGTCAACCACCTGCTGACCCAGGTCAAGAACAACACCGGCGTCGACCTGTCCAACGACAAGATCGCGATGCAGCGTCTGCGCGACGCTGCCGAGCAGGCCAAGAAGGAGCTCTCCTCCTCCTCGAACACGTCGATCAACCTGCAGTACCTGTCCATGGGCGAGAACGGCCCCATCCACCTCGACGAGTCGCTCTCCCGCGCCAACTTCGAGCAGATGACCAAGGACCTGCTGGACCGGACCAAGACCCCCTTCGAAAATGTCATCAAGGACGCGGGCGTCCAGCTCTCCGAGATCGACCACGTGGTCCTCGTCGGTGGCTCCACCCGCATGCCGGCCGTCAGCGAGCTCGTCACCAAGCTGACCGGTGGCAAGGCGCCCAACAAGGGCGTCAACCCGGACGAGGTCGTCGCGCTCGGCGCGGCCCTGCAGGCCGGTGTCCTCAAGGGTGAGCGCAAGGACGTCCTGCTCATCGACGTCACGCCGCTCTCGCTCGGCATCGAGACCAAGGGTGGGCTCTTCACCAAGCTCATCGAGCGCAACACGGCCATCCCGACCAAGCGTTCCGAGGTCTTCTCCACCGCCGAGGACAACCAGCCGTCCGTGCTGATCCAGGTCTTCCAGGGTGAGCGCGAGATCGCTCAACAGAACAAGAACCTCGGCACCTTCGAGCTGTCCGGCATCGCGCCGGCTCCGCGTGGGGTCCCGCAGGTCGAGGTCACCTTCGACATCGACGCCAACGGCATCGTCCACGTGACCGCCAAGGACCGTGGCACCGGTGTCGAGCAGAAGATCACCATCTCGGGCGGCTCCGCGCTGTCCAAGGAGGAGATCGAGCGCATGGTCAAGGAGGCCGAGGCGCACGCCGACGAGGACAAGGCCCGCCGCGAGGAGACCGAAGCCCGCAACAACGGCGAGAACCTCGTCTACTCCACCGAGAAGTTCCTCGGCGAGTCCGGTGACAAGCTGACCGACGAGCAGCGCAAGCCCGTCGACGACGCGCTCGCCGACCTCAAGGAGTCCCTCAAGCCCGAGTCCGGCGCGAGCGTCGAGGACATCACCACGAAGGTCGACACCCTCAACGAGGAGTCGCAGAAGATGGGCGCAGCCCTCTACGCGGCCACCGCGGAGCAGGGCGAGGGTGCTGGCGAGGGCGCTGGCGCCGAGTCCGGAGCCGACCAGGGCGCGACCGATGGTGACGACGACATCGTCGACGCCGAGGTCGTGGACGACGCCGACGAGGAGAAGAAGTGACCGACCCCAACCAGCCGATCGACCCCGAGGTGAGCGCGGACACCGCGCAGCCCGCGGGCGAGGAGCAGGTCGTCGACGCCGAGGTGGTCTCGGACGAGCAGTCCGAGACCACCCCGGCCGGGGACGAAGGCGCTGCCCTGAGGAGCGACGAAGGAGCCTCGAAGGGGGGCGACACTCCCGTCGTCGAGGAGGTCGCCGCTGACGCGGAGGCCCACCCCGACACGGCCCGCGCCGACCAGCTCCACGACGACTACCTGCGGCTGCAGGCGGAGTACGTCAACTACAAGCGGCGCGTCGACCGGGACCTTCCGGTGCACAAGACCCGTGCCGCCCACGAGGTGCTCGAGACGCTCCTGCCGGTGCTCGACGAGATCCACCTGGCCGAGCAGCACGGTGACCTGCCGGAGGGCACGCCCTTCCGCGCGATCGCCGACAAGCTCGAGCAGTCGCTCGGCAAGCACGGACTGGAGCGCGTGGGCGTCAAGGGCGAGCCCTTCGACCCCAATGTCCACGAGGCGCTCATGCACGCACCGTGGGATGCGGAGGACGCCGAGCTCCCGAGCGACGCGACGGCCACCACGGTCGTCACGGTGCTCCAGCCCGGCTACCGCGCCGGTGAGCGCGTCCTGCGCGCCGCCCGCGTGGCCGTCGCCGACCCGCAGTAGCCGCAACAGATCCGAGAGGAGGAGAGACATGGCCAGTCAGGACTGGTTGGACAAGGACTTCTACGCCGTGCTCGGCGTCGGCAAGGACGCCGACGAGGGTGAGATCAAGAAGGCCTACCGCAAGCTCGCCAAGCAGTACCACCCCGACCGCAACGAAGGGGATGACGCTGCCGAGCAGAAGTTCAAGGACATCGGTGAGGCACAGGCCGTGCTCTCCGACCCCGAGCAGCGTCGTGAGTACGACGCGATCCGCTCGATGGCCGGCGGCGGTGCGCGATTCACCGCCGGCGGCCAGGGCGGGGGCGCGGGCTTCGAGGACATCTTCTCCGCCTTCGGCGGGGGTGGGGGCGGCTCCCGGATGCGCTACAGCTCCGGCGGCGGCTCCCCCTTCGCCGGGGGTGGGGGCGGTGAGCCCGACCTCGAGGACATCATGTCGATGTTCGGTGGCGGTGCTGCGGGCTTCGGCGGGCAGGGGGCGGGGTTCCGCGCGCCGCGTGGCCCGGTCAAGGGTCAGGACCTCACCGCCCGGACCGAGCTGTCCTTCCGCGACGCGGTTGAGGGGCGCACCATCTCGCTGAGCGTCAACGGCGAAAAGGTCAATGCCAAGATCCCTGCCGGGGTCAAGGACGGGCAAAAGATCCGCCTGCGTGGCAAGGGCGCTCACGGTGATCATGGCGCCGAGCGCGGCGACCTGATCCTCACCGTGTCCGTCGGCAAGCACCCGGTCTACGGGCGTGACGGGTCCAACCTGACCATCGACCTGCCGGTGACCTTCGCCGAGGCGGCGCTGGGGGCGACGGTCGCCGTGCCGACCCTCGACGGGTCGCAGGTCAAGGTGCGCATCGCGCCGGGCACCCCGAGCGGACGCGTCCTGCGGCTCAAGGGGCGCGGCATCGTGACCAAGGCGGCCACGGGTGACCTGCTCGCCAAGGTGCAGATCATCGTGCCGACCGAGCTCAGCGACACCGAGCGTGAGGCCGTGGAGGTGCTGCGCGATGCGCGCACCGACGACCCGCGTGCGGCGTTGACATCCGACGCGACGGCCTGAGGTCGCGGCAGACTCGATGACACCGATGGCGATGACGAAGGGAGGCGGGCACGATGGCACGGATCTCTGGACTGAGCGGTGACGACCGCACGCCCGTCTTCGTCATCTCCGTCGCGGCCGACCTCGCCGGGATGCACGCGCAGACCCTGCGGCAGTACGACCGCATCGGGCTCGTCGTCCCCTCACGCACCCGTGGCGGCGGCCGGCGCTACAGCGCTGCCGATGTCACCCGGCTGCGTGAGGTGCAGCGCCTCTCCCAGGAGGAGGGCGTCTCGCTTGCCGCGATCCAGCGGATCTTCGACCTCGAGATGCAGGTCGAGGCGCTGCGCGCCCGCGTGACCGAGCTGGACGACGAGCTCGACACCGCGCGTGAGGCCCTCGGGCAGGGGCGGCGCTTCTTCGCGGTCGGCTCGCAGGGCGAGATCGTCGCGCTGCGCCACGGCCAGCGCCCGCGCCCCCGCACCGG
>NZ_BCSS01000038.1 GCF_001570985.1 Janibacter limosus NBRC 16128
CCCGCCGTAGAGGAAGAGCCCGACGAGCAGGAGAGGCAGGCGGACGGCCAGGCGCCCGGCGCGTAGCTGGGCGAGTGGCCCGATGTCGGCGAGCTGGCGCCCGCGGGGAGTGGCGGGCGCGTCCTTGGTCATGGGGTCACCTAACACCCGCGAGGCCGAGGGTGTCGACCTGCCGCTCCAGGAGCACGGCGAGGAGTCGGTCCGCCGGGTCCGCCGAGCCGACCAGGTGCCCACCCAGCTCGAGGGTGACGATGCCGACGAGCGCCGCCAGCTCCGCGAAGGGGGCGACGCGCGCCTCCTTCGCCACATCGAGGAAGGGAGCGGGGTCATGAGAGGGGGAGGCGACCCCCTTCGCCCGGTGGTGAAGACGCCGGAGCCGGGTCGGCTCAGTCCCCGATGAGCTTCTTCCCGCGAGCGACGACCTTCTTGTCCGGGGCGTAGACGACGGCCGTGTCCTTGCCCTCGTAGTCGAACTGGTTGAGGAAGTAGCGGATCGCGTTGACCCGCCCCCGCTTCTTGTCATTGGACTTGATGACTATCCATGGCGCGTGCCGGGTGTCGGTCCGCTCGAACATCGCCTCCTTGGCCGCCGTGTACTCCTCCCACTTGTCGAGGCTCTCGAGGTCCATCGGGGAGAGCTTCCACCGACGCACGGGGTCGATCTGGCGGATCGCGAAGCGGGTGCGCTGCTCCTGCTGGGTCACCGAGAACCACAGCTTCGTCACGTGGACACCGGCGTCGGAGAGCATCCGCTCCACCTTGGGCGCCTGGTCGATGAAGCCCTCGTACTGCTCATCGGAGCAGAAGCCCATGACCCGCTCGACCCCGGCGCGGTTGTACCAGGACCGGTCGAAGAGGACGATCTCGCCGCTCGTGGGCAGGTACCGGAGGTAGCGCTGGAAATACCACTGCCCTTCCTCGCGCTCGCTCGGCTTCGTCAGGGCGACCACGCGCGCACCGCGCGGGTTGAGGTGCTCCGTGAAGCGCTTGATGGTCCCGCCCTTGCCCGCGGCGTCACGTCCCTCGAAGAGGACGACGAACTTCCGCCCGGTGTCCTGCGCCCAGTACTGGAACTTCAGCAGCTCGATCTGGAGCAGGTACTTCTCGACGTCGTAGTCGTTGCGGGTCATCAGCTCGTCGTAGGGGTAGTTCTCCCGCCAGGTCTCGACCGCCTTGCCATCGGGCGCGATGAGCATGGGGTCATCGCCCTGGTCGTCGCGGACGGTGTAGCCCTCGACCATCAGCTGGTCGATGTACTCGCGGAGGTTCTGCTTCTGCATGAGGTGTGCTTACCACCCCGAGATGACGAGCAGGTGGACAGCGACACCGGGCCGTGCCAAGAGGACACTGGACCCATGAGCAAGAGGACGGAGGGGGGCGGCGCCACCCCTGCGACGCGGGCGCTGGTGGCGGCCGGGGTGGAGTTCACCGAGCACGCCTACGAGCACGACCCGGCGGCACCGTCGTACGGGCTCGAGGCGGCCGAGGCGATCGGCGCACCTCCGGAGCGGGTCTTCAAGACGCTGCTCGCCCAGACCGACCTGCCCCGCGACCACGGCCTCCTCGTCGGCATCGTGCCCGTCACCGGGCAGCTCGACCTCAAAGCCCTCGCGGCGGCAGTCGGGGCCAAGAAGGCGAGCATGGCCGACCCGGCACTCGCGGAGAAGACGACCGGATATGTCGTCGGCGGCATCAGCCCCATCGGTCAGAAGCGTTCGCTGACAACGGTCCTCGACTCCTCGGCGCTGGAGCACGCGACGGTCTTCGTCAGCGGCGGGCGACGCGGACTCGATCTGGAGCTGCTCCCTTCGGACCTCGTGGCGGCCACCGGTGCGACAGTGGCGTCCATCGCCAGGGACTGACGTCCGTCCGCGTGTCGTACTGCCCTCAGGCCGGAGCCACGACCAACCGGCTCCAGCGCCTGGAGGACAAGGGCCTGCTCGACGCGGCACTCACCGCCCAGGAGCAGGCCCAGCTGGCCGCGCTCCTCAGCCGCTTCCCCGAGCGATCGGGTGACGCCGCCGTCGACCAGTGATGCCCGCGCTCCAGCCCGGCGTCGTTGTGCACGGTTGGCCGACGAAATAGCGTCAGCCAACTGTGCACAACGACGCCAACCCTCGACAACGACGCCGGGTCAGCGCTCGAGCGGGTCGACCTGACTCACGCAGCCGACGGGCAGGTCGCCGCCGTAGACATGGGGGAAGAGCTCGTCGCCACCGACGACCGCCGGCTCGTACCGCACGTCGAGGCCGTGGGTGGCGAGCGCCTGCTCGTCGAGGGTCAGGACGAGCAGGGGCTCGGTCACATCCGCGTAGAAGCGACCCGCGACTGCGTCCCGCTGCTGCTCGGACCCGCTGCAGTGC
The DNA here is from genome assembly GCF_001570985.1 of Janibacter limosus NBRC 16128. GTDB lineage: Bacteria > Actinomycetota > Actinomycetes > Actinomycetales > Dermatophilaceae > Janibacter > Janibacter limosus. The sequence continues at coordinate 2,364 of NZ_BCSS01000038.1, forward strand.
ATGAAGCCCTCCTCCGCAATCAGCCGACCGCGAGTGGAGATCGGGTAGGTGCCGGCGGCCTGAGCGGCCTGCCAGTCGGACTCGAGGGCGATATGCTGGAGGGTCATGGGTCCATGGTGCCCCTCACATCTTGACGCCGATGTACTTCGTCTCGAGGAACTCCTCGATGCCGGTCATGCCCCCTTCGCGGCCGAGGCCGGACTCCTTGATCCCGCCGAAGGGAGCGGCGGGGTTGGACACGACGCCCTGGTTGAGGCCGACCATCCCGGCCTCGAGCGCCTCGCTGACCCGCAGTCCGCGGTCGAGACCCTGGGTGAAGACGTACGAGATCAGGCCGAAGGGAGTGTCGTTGGCCAGCGCGATCGCCTCCTCCTCGGTGTCGAACTCGGTGATCGCCGCGACCGGACCGAAGATCTCGGCCTCACCCATCTGCGCATCCGCCGGCACGCCCGTCAGGACCGTCGCGGGATAGAAGAAGCCCTCGCGATCGACCGGCTCCCCGCCGAGGGTTGCCGTGGCTCCCCTGCCCACCGCGTCGCGGACGAGCTCGTCGACCTTGTCGACCGCCTTCTGGTTGACCAAGGGCCCGACGACGACACCGTCCTCGACGCCACGACCCATGGGCAACGCGCCCATCCGCTCGGCGAGCCGACGGGAGAACTCGTCGGCCACACCCCGCTGCACGAGGATCCGGTTGGCCGCGGTGCAGGCCTGGCCGATGTTGCGCATCTTGGCGGCCATCGCGCCCTCGATCGCCACGTCCATGTCCGCGTCGTCGAAGACGAGGAAGGGGGCATTGCCCCCGAGCTCCATCGAGGTGCGCATGACCGTCTTGGCCGCCAGCTCGAGGAGGTGCTTGCCGACCGGGGTCGAGCCGGTGAAGGAGAGCTTGCGCGAGCGCGGGTCGAGGATCATCGGCGCCATGACGTCGTCACTCCTGCTCGTCGTCACGACATTGACCACGCCGGCCGGCAGACCCGCCTGCACGAGGATGTCCGCGAGCGCGAGGGTCGAGAGCGGGGTCTCGGCGGCGGGCTTGATGACCGAGGTGCAGCCGGCGGCGATGGCCGGGCCGATCTTGCGCGTGCCCATGGCCATCGGGAAGTTCCACGGGGTGATGAAGACGCATGGGCCGACCGGCTGCTTGGCGACGAGGAAGCGCGAGCCCCCGGCCGGGGCGGTCATGAAGCCACCGTCGATGCGCACGGCCTCCTCGGCGAACCAGCGGAAGAACTCGGCGGCGTAGGCGATCTCCCCCTTCGCCTCCGCCAGCGGCTTGCCCATCTCGAGGGTCATGATCAGCGCGAGCCGGTCGACGTCGGCGAGCATGAGGTCGCGGGCCCGGGTGAGGATCTCGCTGCGCTCCCGCGGCGGCGTCCTGGCCCAGTCCGCCTGGGCCGCAGCGGCGGCGTCCAGCGCGGCGGCCGCCTCGTCGGGGTCGGCGTCGGCGATCTCGCACAGAGGCTGCCCGGTCGAGGGGTCGACGACCGGCATCGTCGCCGCAGTGGTGCGCCACTCCCCCCCGATGAAGAGACCCGTCGGCACCGAGGCGATGGCCTCGCGCTCCTGCTCGCGGGTGACCTCTGCCGTATCCGTCGTGGTCATGGGTGACTCCTTCGTCAGCGTCCTTGCCGTCCCCCTCACCGTAGACGTATTGTCAACAATCAGACGAACAACTCGGAGGTTCTGATGACAGCGTTGTCCCCCCTGCTCAAGCAGGCCACCCCCGTCACGATCGACCATGCCCTCGGCAGTGAGATCTTCGACGTCGATGGCAACCGCCACCTCGACTTCACCGCCGGCATCGGCGTCGTGAGCACCGGCCACTGCCACCCCAAGGTGGTCGCCGCCGCGCAGGAGCAGATCGGCAAGCTCATCCACGGTCAGTACACGACCGTCATGCACAAGCCCCTCCTCGCGCTGGTCGAGCGACTCAACGGCGTCCTGCCCGAGCACCTCGACTCGCTCTTCTTCGCCAACTCCGGCAGCGAGGCGCTCGAAGCCTCCCTGCGCCTCTCCCGCCAGGCGACCGGTCGGCCCAATGTCATCGTCTTCCACGGCGGCTTCCACGGTCGGACGGTCGCGACGGCGACGATGACGACCTCCGGCACCCGCTTCTCGGCTGGGTTCAGCCCGCTGATGGGAGGGGTGCACGTCGCTCCCTTCCCCAATGCCTACCGTTACGGCTGGAGCGAGGAGGAGGCCACCGCCTTCGCGCTCAAGGAGCTCGACTTCATCCTCGCGACGCTCACCTCGCCGCAGGAGACCGCCGCCTTCATCGTCGAGCCCGTGCTGGGCGAAGGGGGCTATGTCCCGGGCAACACCGCCTTCTTCCAGGGTCTGCGCGAGCGGGCCGACAAGCACGGCATCCTCCTGGTGATGGACGAGGTCCAGACCGGCTTCGGCCGCACGGGCAAGATGTTTGGTCACCAGCACTTCGACGTGCAGCCCGACATCATCACCCTGGCCAAGGGGATCGCCTCCGGCTTCCCCATCTCCGGCATCGCGGCCTCGCAGGAGCTGATGAGCAAGGCCTGGCCGGGCTCGCAGGGCGGCACCTACGGCGCCAACGCGGTGGCCTGCGCCGCTGCCGTCGCCACCCTCGACGTCATCGAGGAGGAGGGCCTGGTCGCCAACTCCGCGGAGCGCGGCACCCAGCTGCTCGAGGGCGCGCGTGCCGCCGCCATCGACGGCATCGGTGATGTGCGTGGTCTCGGCCTGCTCGTGGGCAGCGAGTTCACCGCCGCCGACGGGACCCCGGACACCGCGCGGGCCGCGAAGGCCCAGCAGCTCGCTGCGACCAAGGGTCTGCTGCTGCTCACCTGCGGCGCCCACATGAACACCGTGCGGATGATCCCGCCGCTCGTCGTCACCGCCGAGCAGGTGGACGAAGCCCTGGAGATCTGGGGCAAGGTCCTTGCGGAGGTCTGAGTCCAGTCGCCGATTGGAGGTGAACCCGCTGATCAATCGCCGGCGCGTTTACCTCCAATCGGAGCGATGAATGTCTGTTGGAGGTGCGCATGAGTCGGTACATGTCGATCACGCTCGAGTCGCGCGGGGTGAGCTGCCGGGCGAGGCTGCTCGACGACGAGGCGCCGCTGACCTGCGACGCCGTCTGGGACGCGCTGCCTGCGGGCGGTGACGCCTTCCACGCGAAGTACGCGCGCAACGAGGTCTACACCCTGCTCCCACGGATCACCGCCGCACCGCACCGCGAAAATCCGACGATCACGCCCATCCCCGGCGACGTGTGCCTCTTCGACTTCGAGCCCTGGGAGATCGGCAACCCCGCCTACGGCTACGACCCGGGGTCGACGGCGCACGCCGAGCAGGGTGCCACCGACCTGGCGATCTTCTACGGCCGCAACAACCTGCTCATCAACGGCGACCTGGGGTGGGTGCCCGGCTCGGTCTTCGGCGCGATCGAGGAGGGGCTGCCCGAGATGGCGGCTGCCTGCAATGACCTGTGGCGCAACGGTTTCGCCGGGGAGCGGCTGGTCTTCGCCCGGTCCCAGATGTACTGACCAGAGAGGTTGGTCGGCCAGGCCAGCAGTCTGGAGCCGGCCGGGGCCGCTGCGTCGGTTGGGCCCAGATCGGCACCTCGATCGAAGCCTCACCCTCCGGATGGGTCTGGATGCAGGAACTCAGCCCGCGAGCACGCCCTCGATCCAACGCGCGGCTGCCAGGACGAGGTCGTCGGAGTGGCGCGGTCCGATGATCTGCAGGCCGACCGGCAGCCCGGCCGCGGTGGTCCCGCACGGGATGCTGATCGCCGGCTGCTGGGTCATGTTGAAGGGGTAGGTGTATGGCGTCCAGTCGGGCCAGCCGCGCATCCCACTGCCCGGTGGCACGTCGTGCCCGGCCTCGAAGGCCACGATCGGCATGGTCGGGGTGAGCAGCAGGTTGTGCTGCTCGTGGAAGGCGCCCATCGTGATGCCCAGCTGTGCCGCGACGGCGCGCGCCTGGAGGTAGTCGACACCGGAGCTGGTCTCCCCTTCGTCCCAGGCCCTCCCGAGGCCGGGATCGATGGTCTCGCGAGCGCCGGGCATGCCGCGCAGCAGCGTCGCGGCACCGGTCGCCCACAGCAGCTCGAAGGCCGCGAGCGGGTCCTGGAAGCCGGGGTCGGCCGCATCCACCGTCATCCCCGCGGCGGCGATGCGCGCGACGGCCGCGTCGACGACCCGGCCCACCTCGTCGTCGAGATCGACGAAACCGAGGTCACGTGAGTAGGCCACGTGCAGGCCGGTGAGGTCACGGGCCAGCTCTCCGCGGAAGGCGCGCGTCGGTGGGGCGAGCGAGGTCGGGTCGCGCGGGTCGGGCATCGAGAGGATGTCCATGAGCAGTGCCGTGTCCTCGACGGTGCGGGTCATCGGCCCCGCGTGGGCCAGCGGGCCGAAGGGGCTCGCGGGGAACATCGAGATCCGACCGTGCGTCGGCTTGAAGCCGACGATCCCGCAGAAGGACGCGGGGATGCGCACGCTGCCACCGCCGTCGGTGCCCACGGCGACCGGCGCCATGCCGGCAGCGACCGCGGCCGCTGCGCCCCCCGACGACCCTCCTGCAGTCGTCGAGGGGTCAGCGGGGTTGCGGGTGATGCCGGTCAGGGGTGAGTCGGTGACGCCCTTCCACGCGAGCTCGGGCGTCGTCGTCTTGCCGACGAAGACCATGCCGTCGGCACGCAGCCGGGCGGCGACGGGAGAGTCGACGTCCCACGCCTGGTCCGGGTCGATGGCCTTGGAGCCGCGAAGGGTGGGCCACCCCTTGGTGAGGAAGATGTCCTTGATCGAGATGGGCACCCCGTCGAGCAGACCCTGCGGGTGACCGGCGCGCCACCGCTCCTCGGAGGCGCGCGCCTGGACGAGCGCCGACTCACGGTCGACGAGGCAGAAGGCGTTGAGCTCCCCGTCGGCCGCCTCGATGCGATCGACGACTGCGTCGGTCGCCTCGACCGGGGAGAGCTCGCCGGCCCCGTAGGCGGCGACGAGCTCGACAGCGGTCATCTCGGTGGGGTTCATGCAGGGCTCCCGTCGGTCGGTACATATCCCAGTGAGGTGTCGACGACGTGCCGCAGCGGCTCCCCGTCGACCCAGCGGGTGAAGTTGTCCGCGAAGAGCTGCACGAGCTCATCGCGCCATCCGACGAAGTCCCCCGAGCTGTGCGGGGTGATGACGACATCGGGCAGGTCCCACAGGGGGTGGTCCTCCGGCAGTGGTTCCGTGTCGAGCACGTCGAGGGCGGCGCCGGCGATCGCGCCCTCCTGCAGCGCGGTGACGAGATCGTCGGTGACGACCGACTCGCCCCGGCCGACGTTGATGAAGCGGGCATGGTCGGGCATCGCGCGGAAGGCCGCGGCGTCGAACATCCCCCGCGTCGCGTCCGTCAGCGGGGCGATGCAGACGACCCAGTCGGCCCCGGCGAGCGCGTGGTGGAGGTCCTCCTGTGCGGTCACTGTGCCGAAGTCCGGGTCGTCGGTGCGGGCGCGGCGCCCGGAGGCGGAGACCTCCATGCCGACGGCGCGCAGCAGCCGGGCGATCGCGCGGCCGATCTGGCCGGTCCCGACGACGAGGACCCGCGAGCCCGCGACCCGCTCGGACTCGCGGTGCACCCACCGGTGGGCCTGCTGCAGCTCCCAGGAGCGCGGCAGGCCCTTGGCGATGCTCACGATCTGCCCCAGGACGTACTCCGCGATCGACCCGTCGAAGACGCCCCGCGAGTTGGTGAGGACGACCTCGCTCTCGCGCAGCTGCGGGGAGAGGATCGCGTCGACGCCCGTGGAGGCCACGTGGAGCCACTCGAGGGAGTCCGCCGCGTGCCAGGCATCGGGGATCGCGGTGGAGAAGAAGTCGTAGGCGAAGAGCACGTCGGCGCCGACGATCGCCTCGGGCAGCTCGGCTGCCGTCGCGAAGCGCACCTCGTGCGCCCGCTCGAGGACCGGCGCCATCGCCTGCTCGCTCGGGACATCACCGTCGTGGAGCACCACGACCACGGACTGCCTGGGCATGTTGACAACGTAGAAGCGGGTTCCTAGATTGTCAACAATCTGGCAATCCGATGCGAAGGGTGGTCCTCGCGTGGAGCTCACCGGCATCGAGTTCGACGGCCCGCTGGCCCAACGCGGCATCGGCGTCATCGCCCCCTTCGACCTGGCGCTGGAGCGAGAGCTGTGGCGATGGGCACCGCTGGAGGTCAGCTTCCACCTGGCGCGCACCCCCTTCGAGCCGGTGCCGGTCAGCCTCGAGATGGCGCAGCGGGTCTCCGACGTTGGCGCGCTGCAGGCCGCCACCCGTGAGCTGCTCGGGGTGGACCCCGAGGTCGTGGCCTACCTGTGCAGCTCGGGCAGCTTCATCCACGGGCGCGAGGGAGAGGTCGCGCTGCGCGAGGCGATCACGGATGCCGGCGCCCCGGATGCGGTCACCTCCTCGGGTGCGCTGGCCGAGGCCGTGACCTCCCTGCGCCTGCGCCGCATCTCGGTCATCACCCCCTACGACCAGCCGCTGACCGATCGCCTCGTCGACTTCCTCGGCGAGCTCGGCGTCGAGGTCGTCACCGCGCAGCACCTGGGTCTCGGCGGCGGCATCTGGCGGGTCAACTACCGCACCGTGGCCGAGCTCGTCTGTGCCGCAGACGATCCCGCGAGCGAGGCCGTCTTCGTCTCCTGCACCAACCTGCCGACCTACGACATCATCGACCCGCTCGAGCGCGATCTCGGCAAGCCGGTGCTCACGGCCAACCAGTTGACCGTCTGGGCCTGCCTGGCACGCATGGGACTGCCGATGATGGGACCGGGCCGCTGGTTGGGGGAGGCGTTCGGACGATGACATCGGTGACCGCCGGCATCATCTACCCGGATCACGCCGCAGAGGACGAGTACCCTTGGGCCGCAGACCTGCTCGGCGTGCACCTGCCGGTGACGCATGTCTACGGCACGGACCTGCACGCGGTGCCGGAGCTGCTCGACCTCGGCCGTCCGGACCGCCTGGCAGCCGGTGCCGCGGCACTCGCCGAGCACGACCCCCAGTCGGTGATCTGGGCCTGCACCTCGGGCAGCTTCGTGTACGGGCCCGAGGGCGCGCGGCAGCAGATCGACCAGCTCGCCTCTGCTGCAGGCGTCCCCGCGTCGAGCACGAGCGCGGCCTTTGTCGACGCCCTGGCCCACCTCGACCTGACCCGGGTGGCGGTGGCCGCGAGCTACCCGCAGGAGGTCGCCACCCTCTTCGTCGACTACCTGGCCGCCGCCGGGGTCGAGGTGGTCGCCATGTCCAGCGCCGGGATCGACACCGCCTCCGAGGTCGGATCCCTCTCCCCCGCGCAGGTCATCGACCTGGCGGCGGCCCACGACCATCCCGAGGCGCAGACGCTCCTCGTCCCCGACACCGCGATGCGTACCCTCGGCGTCATCCCCGACCTCGAGGCACGTCTGCGCAAGCCGGTGCTCACCGCCAACCAGGTGACGATCTGGCAGGCCCTGCGGCTCGCCGGGTCCGCGCCGACGTCGACCGTGCTGGGAACCCTCTTCGCACGAAGGCAGGACCATGCCCCTGAGTGACCTGACCCACAACCCTCGCCGCTCCACGGTCGAGCACATCGCCGACGAGCTGCGCAGCGCCGTCATGACCGGACGCCTCGAGCCCGGCGAGCAGCTCGGCGAGGCCGACCTGGCGGCACACTTCGAGGTGTCGCGGGGGCCCCTGCGCGAGGCCATGCAGCGCCTGGTGTCCGAGGGGATCCTGCACGCGATCACCAACCGCGGGGTCTTCGTCAGCGAGCTGACCCTGGAGGACGTGCGCGATGTCTACCGCACCCGCTCGGTCATCGAGCGCGGCGCCCTGGAGGTGGTCCTCGACGAGGGGCAACGCGAGGCGACGGCGGCCGAGCTCGACGAGGTGGTGCGTCGGATGCGACGCGCGGCGGCCACGGGGGACGGACCCGCGGTCTCGGACGCGGACCAGCACTTCCACGAGGTCCTCGTCGAGGCCTCCGGCAGCCCACGGCTCATCCGGGCCATGCGCACCCTGCTCGTGGAGACGCGGATGTGCCTGGGCGAGCTGCGCACGACCTACACCGACCTCGAGGCACAGGTCGACGAGCACGAGGCCCTGCGGCGCACGATCCTCGAGGCGACCCCCACCAAGGCCAAGTCGGCCCTGCAGGCGCACCTCGACGACGCGGTGGAGCGGCTCGTGGCCAAGCGCACCTGAGCTGCCCGCCCCCTTCGCACCGGCCGTGAGGATGCCCGTGGGAAGGCGAGCGCTCAGGGGATGACGATCCGCGCGCCCTCCAGCAGGTGCAGGTTGGTCGAGGCGAGGCTGAAGGCGGTCTGCCGCATCGGGATCCGCTCGGTGGTCCAGTGCTCGGCGAGCACCGCGACCTTGGAGCGCATCTCGGTCGAGAGCCGGCGGAAGGAGTCCTGCGGATCCGTCCCCACCTGACCCTGCAGCAGCCACCAGGCCCAGGCTGCTGCACCGGTGTTGGCGATGAAGTCGGGGACCACGGGGATCCCCCGTGCCACGAGCGTGTCCTCCGCGGCCCACGTGGAGGCGGCGTTGGCGGCCTCGACGACGACGCGAGCGGCCACCCTGTCGACATTTTCCTCACGGATGGCGTACGAGACCGCGGCCGGCACGAAGATGTCGGCGGGGATCCCGAGGATCGCGTCGCGGTCGAGCTGCTCCACTCCCTCGGGGACCTGCGAGCGATCGATCTCGCCGTAGACATCGCGCAGCTCCAGGAGCGCGTGGACGTCGAGCCCGGCCGGGTCGAAGAGCGTCCCCCGGGCGTCCGCGATCGCCGTGACCTTGGCACCGGCCTCGTGGAGGTACCAGGCCGCGCCGCCACCCATCGTCCCGATCCCCTGGATGGCCACCTCGGTCTCGGGGATCGACCAGCCGAAGCCTTCGGCCACACCGAGGCAGGCCTGCGCCACTCCGTAGCCGCCGATGATGTCCCCGAGCGGCAGTCCGTCGGTCATGACAGCGAGCCCGGCGTGGACCCGCTCGAGCGTCGCGGTCGGGTCGGTTGAGTGGGTGATGGCCGCGTGGAAGGACTGCGACAGGCCGATCTCCTCGAAGGCCCCGTCGATGAGCTGCTGGGTCACGCCGAGGTCCTCGGCGGTCACCCAGTGGCCGTCGAGCCACGGACGCATCGCCTCGAAGAAGCGCGTGAGCACCCCGAAGGCCCGCGGGTCCTTGGGGTTGAAGTCGATGCCGCCCTTGGCTCCACCGACGGGCAGCCCGAAGGCCGCGGTCTTGGTCGCCATGCCGCGTGCCAGGTCGGCCACCTCGTCGCGGGTGCACCCGGCGCGCATGCGGGTGCCACCGGTCGCCATGTCGCAGACGAGGGTGTGCACGACCAGGTAGCCCCGGGCCCCGGTCACCGGATCGACCCAGTGCTCCTCATGCGCCGGGGCGCGGTCGACGAAGTCATGAGCCGGGTTGGTGGGGTGCGTGAGAGTCATGGATGAACCACCTCTATCCGTGGGGACCGATGACCTCAGCGTCAGCCTGTGACACCGCTCACGTCCAGTTACAGAAGATGGGCTCGATCGTGCACCTCCACTGCACGATGGCGCGGGCCTATGGTGACGCCATGGAGCTGTCCCTGCGACGACTGCAGATGCTGCGCGAGCTGCACCGGCGCGGCACGGTGACCGCCGCTGCCCAGGCCCTGCACTACAGCCCGTCCGGCGTCTCCCAGCAGCTGGCCCAGCTCGAGCGCGAGGTCGGTGTCCAGCTCATCGAGAAGACCGGCCGGCGGGTGCAGCTCACCGAGCTGGGGCTGCTGCTGTCCGAGCACGCCGAGGAGATCCTCGCGTCCGTCGAGCGGGCCACCACCGCCATCGAGCAGGCCCAGTCGGGCATCACCGCGAGACTGAGCGTGGGCGTGTGGGCCTCGGTCGCGTCGGGCCTGATCCCCCGGACCCTGTCCGTGCTCGCCGTCGACCATCCCGGCATCGCGGTGAGCACGACCGAGCTGCTCCCGGAGGAGACCGCGAGCGCCGTGCGCGACGGACGGGTCGACGCGTCCTTCGTCATCGACTACTCGAGCCGCACCACCGACTGGGAGCCCACGCTGCACCGCTCCGTCGTCGCCGTCGAGCGGTTGCACGCGGCCGTTCCCGAGGGCGCGATCCCGGACGACACCGTGTCGCTGACGGCGCTGGCCGAGTTCCCCTGGATCCTGGCGGGGCCGCGGTCCCACTTCGGTCGGGCGGTGCGCGCCGAGTGCCACACGCGAGGGTTCGAGCCGCGGATCGCCCACACCGTGGAGGAGCAGTTCACCGCGCTGGCGATGATCGCCGGCGGGCTCGGCGTCAGTCTCGTCACCGACCTGGGCCTGACTCTGCTGCCGCCCGGCGTCGACGTCGTCTCCCTCGAGGAGCCGATCCTGCGCACCCTGTCGGTCGCCCACCGCGCGACGTCGACGCCACGCCCGTCGATCGACCTCTTCGTCGAGGCGGTGCGCGCGGCCGCCGAGGAGCAGGGGCTGGGTGCCGGCGGCACCCCTCCTGCGTCCACCTAGGCAGATGCGGGTTCTTGGCTCCCCTGCGGGGCAGGCGCCAGGAGGAGACCGGCGCCGGCGACGACCTGCCAGACGATGACGGCATCGACCGCGAGACGCTCCCAGAGACCGAAGCCACCGACTCCGGTCAGCACCAGCACGCAGCCGAGCGCCGAGGCCGCCGCGCACACCCCGGTCCACGCCGTCAGGGGCGAGCCCCGTCCGGCCACCGCCACCGTGATCGCCGTCAGCAGCACCGCCCCGCCGACGATCGCCATGACGGCTCCGAGTCCGTGCATGGTGGCCCGCTCCGAGGTCCCACCGGTCGGGTAGAGCCCGACGATGATCGTCCCCGCCCCGTGGACTGCGGCGAGCAGCAGCACGGCCCACCGGGCCCTGGGGACGAAGGGGGCGAGGACCAGCGCCGCGAGCAGCACCCGCACCCCGGACGCGATGAAGGTCGCGTTCATCGCGACGTGCCGGGTGGACTCCGTGGGCGGGGTCCCCCCGGCGTCCATCACCTCGGGGACGCCGAGTGAGCTGATCGCGTCCTGGGTCCAGCTGTAGGGCCGCCCCTGCCAGCCCCCGACGGCCCACGCCTCACCGACCAGGTAGGCGAGGGCGAGCAGGAGCAGGAGTCCGCCGAGGCGGCGACGCATCACACTCCGGACGAAGGGGGGTCCGCCGGCGGGTCCTCGCCGGCACCGCGATCGGGCGCCTGCTCCGCGACGATGTCGACGCCTGCCGCGAGACCGGAGCGCACCGTGGACACCACGCCCTGGGCCTTGCCCCCGGTGACGCGGTCGATCTCGCCCTGCGCCTTGCCCAGGAAGTCGTGCGCCTGGTCGCGGTGGTCTGCGGCGAAGCCACCGGCGGCTCCCACCGCCTGCTGGGCAAGCTTCGCCGCGGCCGCGCCGGCTGCTGCGAGGTGCTTGTCCAGCTCGAGGTCCTCGATGGCCTTGCGGGCGTCTCGCTTGTCGTTGGTCACGGGAGTCACTCCCCCTTCGTCGGCAGGTGGTCGTCCAGCCAGCTGATGACGAGGTCGGTGACCTCGTCGCGGTTGGTCTCGTTGAGCAGCTCGTGGCGAGCGCCCGGGAAGAGCTTGAGGGTGACGTCCTCGACGCCTCCGGCACGGAAGGCGTCGGCCGCGGCGCGCACCCCGGCGCCGTCCTTGCCGCCGACCGGGTCCTGCTCGCCCGAGATCACGAGCAGCGGCAGGTCGCGGGGGACGCGGGCTGCCAGGCCCTGCAGCCGGTTGACCCCGCCGAGCAGATCGGCGAAGAAGCCGGAGGTGAAGACCTCACCGCAGCGCGGGTCCTCGATGTACTTGCGCACCTCGGCCCGGTCACGCGAGAGCCAGGCGAAGTCGCCCTCGTCCTTGAAGGGCTTGTTGTACGAGCCGAAGGTCATGGCATCCATGAGCGTGGACGTGGTGCGGCGGCCGCGGATGCGCGACTCGACGCTCGCCAGTCCCTGGCCGACCTTGCCCAGCAGGCCGGGGTTGGCTGCTGTGCCGCTCAGGACGGCACCGACGAGGTCCTGCCCGTAGCGGGTGATGTAGTCGCGGCCGAGCAGGGAACCCATGGAGTGGCCGAAGAAGAAGAGCGGCAGTCCCGGGTGGGCCTCGGCGATCGCCCGGGTCACGGTGTGCATGTCCTCGACGACCGTGTCCCAGCCGTGGTCGTCGGCGTAGTAGCCGCGGTCCTCCTGCTCGGTCGAGGTCTCGCCGTGGCCCCGGTGGTCGTGCATCCACACGGCGTAGCCGGCATCGGTGAGCGCCTGCGCGAAGCGCTCGTAGCGGCCCGAGTGCTCGGCCATGCCGTGGGCCATCTGCACCACGGCCTTGGCGTCACCGTCCGGCACCCAGGTGCGGACGAAGAGCGGCAGTCCGTCCTGCGGGGAGGTGATGGTCGTCGTGTCGGATCGCATGCCGTCAGAATAGTCGCGAGCACCCTCAGGAGACCTTCAGTTGACGGTGCAATAATTCGCGCGATTCCGCCCCCCGCCTACCCCGAGGGACCCATGAGCAGCAAGAAGAAGATGTCCGCCCGCGATGCCAAGCTCGCCGAGGCCCGCAAGAAGGCCCAGGCCGCCGAGCGCCGCCGCTCCCTCCTCCTGGCCGGCGCCGCAGCCGTGGTGATCGCCCTCATCGGTGGTGCCGTGGGGTACGCCATCTTCAGCGAGCGTGATGACCGCAAGGCCTCCGGGGACCTGTCCGGCGTCCAGACCTTCGACTACGAGGGCGGCAACCACGTCGACGGCAAGGTCGACTACAAGGAGTCGCCGCCGGCCGGTGGCGAGCACAACGCGGTGTGGCTCAACTGCGGCACCTACGACGAGCCGGTGCCCAACGAGCACGCCGTCCACGCCCTCGAGCACGGCGCCGTGTGGATCACCTACCAGCCCGGCCTGGCCAAGGACGACGTCAAGAAGCTCGACGACGCGCTGCCCGACACCTACACGGTGCTCTCCCCCTACGAGGGCGACATGCCCGGCCCGATCGTGCTGACCGCCTGGGGCCACCAGCTGACCGTGGAGTCCGCCGACGACCCGCGGATCAAGGGCTTCATCAAGGAGTACCGCCAGGGCAAGCAGACCCCCGAGCCGGGCGCTGCCTGCACCGGTGGGGTGACCCCCGAGACGAGCCTGGTCAAGTGACCCCCCGGGTCGTCCTCGCCGCGGTCGTCGCGCTCGCGATCGGCCTCGTCGCCGGGCTGGCGCTCAGCCGCGTCGGCGGGGACGACCCCCCGGGTGACGACAGCGTCGCCGCAGGCTTCGCTCGCGACATGCAGACGCACCACGACCAGGCCGTCGAGATGTCGTGGATCATCCACGACCGCACCGACGACACGCTCGTGCGCTCCCTCGCCTACGACATCGCGCGCACCCAGTCCCACCAGTCCGGCCAGATGGCCGGCTGGTTGCAGACCTGGGGCCTGCGTCCGACCGGCCCCGGCGAGCAGATGGACTGGATGCGGGGCCTGGGTCACGATCACGGCGACTCCGGCTCGATGCTGACCGACGACGGGCTCATGCCCGGTATGGCGACCCAGGACGAGATCACCCAGCTCGAGGGGATGCACGGCAAGGAGGCCGAGATCTTCTTCCTCCAGCTGATGATCCGCCACCACAACGCTGGTGTGCCGATGGCCGAGGCCGCTCGTGACTACTCCAAGGACGACGCCGTCGAGACCCTCGCCCAGTCGATCATCAAGAGCCAGACCACCGAGGTCGAGACGATGACCTCGATGCTTGAGGAGCGCGGCGCCAAGCCTCTGCCCGACGACGTTCCCTGAGGAGGTCGCGCCGCGACCGTCTCGAAGGGCACGGACCGGCAGGATGTCCCACATGGACTTCGGCATCGACACGATCAGGGCAGCGGCGCAGCGGCTCGAGGGCAGGATCCGGCGGACCCCCCTCCTCTCCTCGCCCATGCTCGACGAGCTCACGGGCGCAAGGGTCCTCGTCAAGGCCGAGGCGCTGCAGCTGACCGGGTCCTTCAAGATCCGTGGCGCCCTCAACACCCTGCTCTCGCTGAGCGAGCAGGAGCGGGTGGCAGGGGTGCTCGCCTTCTCGACCGGCAACCACGGTCAGGCCGTGGCCGCCTCGGCGCGGATCACCGGCTCGACCGCGACGATCGTCATGCCGCAGGACGCCCCGCGGATCAAGGTCGACGGGTGCCGTTGGTGGGGCGCCGAGGTCGTCTTCTACGACCCGGCGACCCAGGACCGCGAAGAGGTCGGTCGCACCCTCGTCGCCGAGCGTGGCCTGACGCTCGTGCACCCCTACGACGATGTCCGCGTGATGTCCGGCCAGGGGACGGTCGGCCTGGAGATCGTCGACCAGCTGGGCGAAGGGGGGTACTCCCCCGACGCGATCGTCCTCCCGTGCAGCGGTGGTGGGCTCTCCTCGGGAACCATCGAGGCGGTGCGTCACTCGCTCCCGGAGGTCGCCCCCTTCGTCGTGGAGCGCGCCGGGTACCCCAAGATGGCGCGCTCGCTCGCCTCCGGGCAGGTGGAGAAGGTGCCGGCCGTGCCGGTCTTCCTCGACGCCATCGGCTCACCGACGGTCGGCCAGCACACGCTCGCCGCGCTGTCGAGGCACCCGGTCGAGGCGCTGGAGGTCACCGACGACCAGGCCCGGGTCGCGATGCGCGAGGCGGTCCGCACGCTCAAGCTGGTCGTCGAGCCGGGCGGGTCTGCCGCCCTGGCCGCGGTGCTCGCGCACCGGGAGCGCTTCGCCGGGCAGACGGTCGTCGTCGTCGCCAGTGGCGGCAATGTCGACGCGTCCGTCCTCGCCGAGGTGCTCGCCACCCCCGGTCCCTGAGGAGGCCGCCCGCGGCCGTCTCGAAGGGCCGACCCAACTCAGTCCTGAGGCACCGTGGCGACCTGACCGGCCCGCTCCAGGCTCGCCGCGACGAAGCCGCTGCCCTTGAGCTCCTCGACGACAGCGGTGAGCTCGCTCGCGAGCGACTCGGACCGGTCGCGAGGGATCGCCACGGCCTGACGGATCGCCTGGAAGGCCGGCTCGAGCACGGTCAACCCGTGCTGTCGCGCGTATGCGGTCACCGGCTGACGGACCCCGGCGAGGACATCGGCCCCACCCTCGTAGACGTCCTCCGCCTCGTCCCCGCGCAGGATCGTCGCGTGCTCGATCGTGCGGGTGAGATAGAGGTCGTAGGCCGAGCCGCTGCGGACCGCGATCTCGATGCTCTCCCGGTCGACGTCCGCGACGGTGAGGTCGGCGTCGCCCGTCGCGAACACCCCTTCGATCTCGACATAAGGCGCCGTGAAGCGCACGCCCTCCTCGCGGGCCGGCTCGATCGCGAGGAAGCCGAGGTCAGCCCGGCCCTCGACGAGCGCTGCGTACGCGTGGCGTGCAGCGGTGACCGTCGTCAGCTCGAGCGCGACCCCAAGACGCTCCGCAAGCTCACGCGCGATGTCGACGGTGACTCCGGTGGGCGCCTCAGGGGTGCCCTGTGCCAGCACCGGGTTGCCGAGGTTGATGACGGCGCGGAGGGAGCCGGTCGGGCAGAGCTCGCGCAGGGAGTCGGAGGAGGTCATACGGGCATCCGATCACACCGCCCGGATCGGCGCTCAGGCCGCGATCACTCGGACACCTCTGGCGATCCCCCCACGGATCGTGGACAAGAGTCGGCCACCGGTCCGCGTCGCGCCTGACCGCGAAGACGTCCTCGAGCCCGAAGGGGCGCGCCGGAGGGCCATCCCTGGCCTTGGAGTACTGCATTACGTCCGGGGTCCCACGTGAGTATTCTCGAACTGAGCCGCCGCCCTGCTGGGGCGGTTGGAAGTAGGAGCCGAGACCCCCGCCGTACGGCGGGACTCGGCTTTTGCGTTACTCGAGGGTGATGTCGACGCGCTGAACGCGGCGCGCCAGCCGGCGAGCATCGTGCGGGTCGTCCCGGGATAGGTGTGCCGCAATGTCGGGAAGTGGGTCCAGACTCGCGGATCGCTGTAGATCTCGTGCATCTCCGCAAGGTCGTCCCCGCGCGGGATGTCCAGACGGGGGCGGTCGGTGCGCAGGTGGCGGCGGTCGATCATGCGGCGAGCCTGTCAGGAGGCGCCGACAACACTGCGGTCGCTACCCGAGGCGGGCGGCCAGCTCGTCTGCTGTCAGATCCCGGTCGGCGTAGATCAGGCGCACGGCGTCCGGGTTGGGGTTGCCCTCGTCCGGGGCGCGGTACTGCTCGGTCATGCCCAGCTTGGTGGCGACCCGCTCGGACGCGATGTTGTGCTCGAGGAGCCAGGCGATGACCGGCGACTCCGGGTGGACCGCACGGGCTGCTGCGAGCGCCGTGCGCGAGGCCTCGGTGGCCAGACCAGCGCGGCGGGCATCCGGGGCGATGCCGTAGCCGAGGTTCCACCAGCCGCCGGGTCGCAGCCAGCAGCCCGCGTTGCCGAGGAAGGCGCCGTCGTCGAGCGAGCGCACGATCCACGGTCCGAGCCCATCGCTCTCCCACGCGTCCATCCAGCCGGCGAGCATGACGAAGGTCGTGCGCTCATCCGTCTGCAGGTCCTCCGGGGAGTGCGCCCAGGTCCGCGGGTCCGAGTAGATGGCGTGCAGGTCCGACAGGTCGTCGATCGTCGGGATGTCGAGCCGGAGCCGCTCGGTGCGCACGTGCTGCAGGTCGCTCATGTGGAGAGTCCACCACGCGTTGTCGGTCTGCGCGGATACGGTCTGACCGTGGCACTTCACCTCCACCGCGCGCAGCGCACCGACATCCTCGCCGACGAGCTCGGCGAGCTGCTGGCGAGCCCGCTGCCGGACCCCTTCGCGCAGGAGGTCGTCGTGGTGCCCGAGCAGGGCATCGAGCGCTGGCTGGCCCAGCGGCTCTCCCACCGCCTCGGTACGGGCGAAGGGGGTCAGGACGGGGTGTGCGCCGGCGTCACCTTCCTGCGGCCGCGCTCCCTCGTCACGATGCTCACCGGTCGCGATGACGACGACCCGTGGCTGCCGCAACACCTCGTCTGGCCGCTCCTGGAGGTCATCGACGCCTCGCTGGGGCAGCCGTGGTGCGTTGCCCTGAGCCGGCACCTCGGTCACGGCACGGAGCCTGGCGATCTCTTCGACGTGCGGGCCGGGCGGCGCTACTCCGTCGCGCTGCGACTGGCGCGGCTCTTCCACCGCTACGGCCAGAGCCGACCGACGATGCTCACCGACTGGCGTGAGGGCCGCGACACCGACGGGACCGGCTCCGCGCTCGATGCCGACCTCGCGTGGCAGGCCGAGCTGTGGCGGCGCCTCGTCATGGCTGTCGACGCTCCCCCACCGGACGTGCGGCATGCCGAGACCGTGGCCGCCCTTCGAGACGGCGCTGGCGCGCCTCCTCAGGGAACGAGGGAGGCAGTGGGTGGCCAAAGGAGTGACGGCCTCGATCTGCCCGAGAGGTTGTCGCTCTTCGGCCACACCCGGCTGGCCGTCACCGAGGTCGAGCTGCTCGACGCACTCGCCCTCTCCCGCGATGTCCACCTGTGGCTGCCGCAGCCGTCGACGGACCTGTGGGAGCGGTTGGCCCCCGTCGCCTCCGAGGGAGTCGTCGCTCGGGTCGAGGACTCGACGAGCGAGCTCGTGCGCCACCCGCTGCTCGCCTCGCTCGGTCGGGACTCGCGCGAGCTGGCGCGGGTGCTGGGGGCGGCTGGGCTTCGAGGCTCCTCCGTCGCACCTCAGCCCCCGCTGGTCGAGGAGGGAGGAGCGCCAGCGACGACCCTCGACACCGCCCCGGGCTTCGAGGCTCCTCCGTCGCACCTCAGCCAGCGTTCGGTGCTCGGGTGGCTGCAGGCGGACCTGCGCGACGACCACGTGCCCGACGAGGCAGAGCGCCTGGCCCGGACGGTGCCGCAGGACGACCGGTCGATCCAGGTCCATGCCTGCCACGGTCCCGCCCGGCAGGTCGAGGTGCTGCGCGAGGTGCTCGTCGGGCTTCTCGAGGACGACCCGACGCTCGAGCCCCGCGATGTCCTGATCATGTGCCCCGATGTCGAGACCTATGCGCCGCTCATCGGAGCGGCCTTCGGCCTCGGCGATCACGGCACCGACGCCGAGGGCGTCGACACCCACCCCGCGCACCGGCTGCGGGTGCGGCTGGCCGACCGGTCACTCCGGGCGACCAACCCGCTGCTCGCCGTCGCCGACCGCTTCGTGGGGCTGGCCGGGGGGCGACTCACCGCGAGCGAGGTGCTCGACCTGGCAGCCAGCGAGCCAGTGCGGCGGCGATTCCGCCTGGATGACGACGACCTCGCGACGATGACCCGGTGGGTCGGCGACTCGGGCATCCGGTGGGGGTACGACCAGGCGGGGCGGGCCCCCTTCGCCCTGGACGTGGAGCCGCAGGGCACCTGGCGCTTCGGCCTCGACCGGCTGCTGCTCGGCGTCACCGTCTCCGCGGACGGGCCGCTGCAGGTCGGCGGAGTCATGCCGCTGGACGACGTCGGCAGCGGGTCCGTCGATCTCGTGGGCCGGGTCAGCGAGCTGCTCGCGCGCATCGGCGACGGCCTCGACCGGCTCGGGCGGGCCGGCACGGCGACCGAGTGGATGGACGGCCTCACCGAGACCGTCCTGGCCCTGACCGACGTCCCGACCCGCGAGCGCTGGCAGGTCGGCGACCTGCAGCGCACCCTCTCCTCCGCCGCGCGCCACGCGAGCGAGGGGGTGTCGCTGCGCCTGGCCGACGTGCGTGTCCTCCTGGCCGACCAGCTCGCGGGACGACCGAGCCGCGCGAGCTTCCGCACCGGAGGGCTGACCGTCTGCACGATGACACCGATGCGCTCCGTGCCCCACCGCGTCGTCTGCCTGCTCGGCATGGACGACGACACCTTCCCCCGGCAGCAGAGCATCGACGGCGATGACGTCCTCGCCCGCCGCCCGCTGACCGGCGAGCGCGATGCCCGCAGCGAGGACCGCCAGCTCCTGCTCGACGCCGTCCTCGCCGCCCGCGAGCGCCTCGTCATCGCCTACACCGGCGCCGACGAGCACAGTGGTGAGCCCTGCCCACCCGCCGTCCCCCTCGGGGAGCTCGTGGATGCCGCCCGGGAGACGACCTCGGCGCCCGTCGAGGTCGTGCAGCACCCGCTGCAGCCCTTCGACGCGCGCAACCTCACCACTGACGGGGTCGGTGGCGAGCGCGCCTTCAGCTTCGACCGATCGGCCCTGCTCGCCGCCCGCGCCAGCGCGGGTCCACGCACCGAGCCCGGCCAGCTGCTCACATCAGCCCTGCCGGCACGGACGATCGAGGACATCTCGCTCGCGGACCTGATCTCCTTCTACGACAACCCGGCTCGAGGGTTCCTCCGTGACCGGTTGCAGGTCGGGGTCTCCCGCGAGGCCGAAGAGGTCAGCGACCGGCTACCGATCGACCTCGACGGCTTGCAAAAATGGACCGTCGGCGACCGCGCCCTGCGCGCTCGCATGGCCGGCCACGACCCGCACTCGATCTATCAGGCCGAGCTGCTCCGCGGCGAGCTGCCACCCGCCGGCCTCGGCGAGGCGACCCTCGAGGAGATCGGCCGCGCCGTCGAGCTGCTCATGGGCCAGCTCGCCCTCGGACCACCCGAGGACCCCCGCTCCGTCGACGTCGAGGTCACGCTGCCAGGCGACCTGCGACTGACCGGGACCGTCGACGGGGTGCGCGGGCTGCACGTCGTCGACGCGACCTACTCCCGCCTGGGCCCCAAGCAGCTCATGGCCTCGTGGATCCGGCTGCTCGCCCTCACCGCTGCCGGCACCGACGACGAGGGCTGGCAGGCATCGGCCCTCGGCAAGGGATCGCGCGGCAAGGTCGCCCGCACCAGCTTCGGCCTCCTGCCGCGGGCCGCTGCCCGCTCCCACCTGGCTGCCCTCATCGACATCTACTCCCTCGGACAGACCGCGCCCCTGCCACTGCCGGTCAAGACCGCCCACGCGTGGATGCAGGTCGTTCACCGCAACCCCACCCACCGACGAGCCGCGACCCAGAAGGCGGTCGGCGAGTGGGAGCTGACGATGCTCAAGAACGGCGGGAGCATCCCCGGCGAGCGCGACGATGCGTGGTGGCAGCTCGTCCACGGGAACGCAGCCCCCTTCGAGGTGCTGCTCGAGAGTCCGGCCGGCCCGGGGAGCGACCTGGCCACCCTGGCACCGAAGATCTGGGCCCCGGCCCTCGACAACGTCGGGAGCACCGCATGAGCGCCGGTTTCAGCACGGCCGAGCTGACCCCCTTCGACATCACGGCGGACCTGCCCACCGGCACCGTCCTGCTCGAGGCGAGCGCGGGCACGGGCAAGACGTGGACCATCGGCGCCCTCGTCGCCCGGCACATCGCCGAGGGCGTCGTCCGGCTCGAGGACATGCTCGTCATCACCTTCGGTCGGGCCGCCTCCC
The DNA here is from genome assembly GCF_001570985.1 of Janibacter limosus NBRC 16128. GTDB lineage: Bacteria > Actinomycetota > Actinomycetes > Actinomycetales > Dermatophilaceae > Janibacter > Janibacter limosus. The sequence continues at coordinate 22,737 of NZ_BCSS01000038.1, forward strand.
GCGAGATGCGCGAGCGGGTCCGCGAGCACCTGCGCCACGTCCACCGGCACATCGCCGACCCGAGCCTGCCGACCGCTGACCCCGTCGTCGCCCTCCTGCGCGAGGGCACCGACGAGCAGGTCACCGAGCGCGCCCGGCGACTGCGCGACGCGCTCACCCACTTCGACGCCGCGACCATCGCGACGACCCACCAGTTCTGCCAGCTCGTGCTGCGCGGGCTCGGAGTCGCCGGTGACTCCGACCCGCACTCCCGGCTCGTCGACGACCTGTCCGACCTGCGCGACGAGGTCGTCGACGACCTCTATGTGCGCGGTTTCGCCCAGGGCGGGCCCCCGGCGTTTTCCCGGCAGCGCGCCGGGGAGATCGCTCGCGCCGTGACCGAGAACCCACACGCACAGCTCGACCCCAGCGCCCTCGAGGGCGGGACCTCGGACGCGCGCAGCCTGCGCTTCGCCCACCTGGTGCGCGCCGAGCTCGACCGCCGCAAGCGCCGTCAGGGAGTCCTCGGCTACGACGACCTCCTCTCCCACCTGGCCGCCGCCCTCGAGGACGAGGACTCACCCGCTCGCGAGCGGATGCGCCAGCGCTGGCAGGTCGTGCTCGTCGACGAGTTCCAGGACACCGACCCCGTGCAGTGGCAGATCCTCGACCGTGCCTTCAGCGGCCACAGCACCCTCGTGCTCATCGGTGACCCCAAGCAGGCGATCTACGGCTTCCGCGGTGGCGACGTCGACACCTATCTGACCGCCTCGGAGTCCGCGACGACCAAGCACACGCTCGGGGTCAACCACCGCTCCGACGGACCCCTCGTGCGCTCTCTCGGGGTCCTGCTCGGCGGGGCGCAGCTCGGGGACCCAGAGATCGTCGTGCGCCCGGTGAGCGCCGCCCATCAGGACTCACGCCTCGGGGTCGCCGACGGCATCGCGCCCGACGGGCTGCTCGCCCCGGTGCGGCTGCGAGCCCTGCCCAGCGAGCGCGTCCTGCCTCCCGGCGAGCGCTCCGTGTCGATCGGCACCGTGCGTCCGCTCGTCGCCGCCGACTGCGCTGCTGAGATCACCCGGCTGCTCACGGGGCGCACGACCTTCGACGGCCGGCTCCTGCGCGCCGGCGACATCGCCGTCCTCGCCCACACCCGCCGGCAGCTCGACGAGGTGCGTTCGGCCCTGACCGCCGTCGGGCTGCGCTCGGTCATCGTCTCCAGCGACAGCATCTACGACTCCCCCGCCGCGACCGCATGGCTCACCCTGCTCGAGGCGATGGAGCTGACCCACCGACCCGAGCGGGTGCGGGCGGCGGCGCTCACCCCCTTCGTCGGACTCAGTGCCCGCGAGCTCGACGACCGCGGCGACGACGTCACCGAGGAGGTCGCCCACCGGCTGCGCACCTGGGCCGCCCTGCTCGGACGGCGAGGCGTCGCAGCGGTCCTCGCCGCCGCGACCGCCGACGGGATGGACGCCCGCGTCCTCTCCCGCACCGACGGTGAGCGCCTCCTGACCGATCTGCGGCACATCGGCGAGACCCTCCATCAGCGGGTGGTCACCGAGAGCGAAGGCCTGGCCTCGCTCACCGCGTGGCTGCGCGAACGCATGGGCGCCACCCGCAAGGAAGAGCGCGCCCGACGACTCGACAGCGACGCCGACGCGGTCCATCTCGCGACGATCCACGCGAGCAAGGGGCTGCAGTACCCGATCGTCATGCTGCCCTTCGTCTGCGACCGGTGGCTGCCGCGCCCTGACGTGCTGCACTTCCACCGCGCCGACCGCACCCGCTGCCTCGACATCGGGATCAGCTCCGACGAGGGCCGGCAGGACCGTCTCGACCGCGCCGCAGCCGAGGAGAGCGGCGAGTCCTTGCGGCTGCTCTATGTCGCGATGACCCGCGCGCAGAGCCAGGTCGTCACGTGGTGGTTCCCCTCGGCCAAGAACACCGGCCCCTCCTCGCTGCACCGCGTCCTCCTCGGCCGCTCGCAGGGACAGGGACCGGTGCCCCGCACCCACCCCGTCCCCGGCGACGCGACCCTCCAGGACCAGCTGACGCAGTGGGAGCAGCGCGGCGCCCTGCGCGTCGAGTACGTCGACCAGCCCTCGCCCGTGGCGATGGCCCGACCCGAGACGACCACCGACCTGTCGGTGCGGAGCTTCACCCGCACCGTCGACGACGACTGGCGACGCACCTCCTACACCGCCCTCACCCGCCCCCTGGACGATGTCGCCCGCCCCACCGCTGAGGACCTCGTCTCCAGCGAGCCGGAAGTCACCGACCGTCAGGACGAAGGGGGAACCTCTCTCGCCGTCGTCGGCGACTCCTTCGCCCCCTCTGGAGGGGGCGAAGGGCCCACTCCCGCGAAGGAGAGCGACGGGCACATCCCCTCGCCGATGGCCGACCTGCCGGTGGGTGCCGGGTTCGGCTCCCTCGTCCACGCCGTCCTCGAGGAGGCCGACGCCCAGTCGCCGGACCTGCTCGCCGAGCTGAGGGCCCACGTCGAGGAGCAGATCATCTCCTGGCCGGTGCCCGACCTCGATCGCGATGGTCTGGCCGAGGCGCTCGTCGAGGTGATCCGCACCCCGCTGGGACCGCTGGCACCGGACACGACACTGGCCGACATCGGAGCCCGAGATCGACTGTGCGAGATGGAGTTCGAGCTGCCACTGGGCGGCGGCGACGCTGCACCGGGACCGCCGGTCGACCCAGCCGTCCTCGGCGACCTGGCCGACCTCATGCGCGAGCACCTGCCCGCGGACGACCCGGTGCTGCCCTTCGCCGATGTCCTCGACAACCCGCTCCTCGGTGAGCAGTCGCTGCGCGGCTACCTCACCGGCTCGGTCGACATCGTGCTGCGCGTGGGCCAGCGACACCTCGTCGTCGACTACAAGACCAACTGGCTCGGGCCGGTCGACGCCCCGCTGACCACGCAGCACTACGACCCCGCGGCACTGCGCGAGGCGATGAACCACTCCTCCTACCCGCTCCAGGCGATCCTCTACGGGGTCGTGCTCCACCGTTTCCTGCGCTGGCGCCAGCCCGGGTACGACCCGGCGGTGCACTTCGGTGGGGTCCTCTACCTGTACCTGCGCGGCATGGCCGGACCCGACACCCCGACCGTCGACGGGCACCCGACCGGCGTCTTTTCCTGGCAGCCACCGATCGCGCTCATCGAGGGCGTGTCCGACCTGCTCGACGGCCACCGGCCCGCCAGGTCCGGACCGTCACCCACCACTTCCGAGGAGCAGCGATGACCGACGTCCTCGACCGCTACGACCGGCGGCGGGCGCGCACCGCGACCGGTGAGCTGGCCGACCTCAACGCCTCGGGCGCGATCGAGGCTGCCGATGTCCACGTCGCCGCTCGTCTCGCGAAGCTCGTCGACGAGAGCGACCCGCTCGTGAGGGTCACTCTGGCACTCACGGTCCGCGCGGCACGGGAGGGCTCGACGAGCCTGGACCCCGAGCACGCACGCGAGCTGCTGGCCGAGGCCGGTCGAGACGGGGCCGACGAGGATGGGTCCGGGACGGTCCCTCCCTTCGAGCTGCCACCCACCGACGCGTGGCTCGACCGGGTGCGCGCGAGCGCCCTCGGCGAGGCAGGCGTGCTGATCGTCGAGCACGAGCTCGTCTACCTCGACCGGTTCCACCGCGAAGAGGTCCAGGTGGCCGAGGACCTGGGTCGGCGGGCCGCGGGGCCGCAGCCGAGCGTCGACGAGCAGATGCTCGACGCGGGACTCGAGCGCGTGTTCCCCGGGGCGTCCTGGACCGAGCAGCAGGCAGCCGTGCGCGCAGCCGCCGGACAGCTGACCACCGTCCTCGCGGGTGGCCCGGGCACCGGCAAGACCTCGACCGTCGCCGGTCTGCTCACCCTGCTGCTGGAGCAGGCCGAGCTGAGCGGTCACCGGCCACGCATCGCCCTCGCTGCACCGACGGGCAAGGCCGCGGCCCGTCTGCGCGAGTCGGTCCTCGGCTCCCTCGCGGACCTTCCGGCGCAGGACCGCGACCGGCTCGGCAGCGACATCGAGGCCGTCACGATCCACCGCCTGCTGGGCTGGCGTCCTGACAGCGGCAACCGGTTCCGCCGGGACCGGCGCAACCCTCTCCCGCACGACATCGTCATCATCGACGAGGCGTCGATGCTCTCCCTGACCCTCACGGCGCGCCTCCTCGAGGCCCTGCGCCCCACGACCCGGCTGCTGCTCGTCGGTGATCCCGACCAGCTGGCCTCGGTCGAGGCCGGCGCAGTCCTCGCCGACCTCGTCGCGGGCTACGGCGAGACCGGACCGGTGGTCCGCCTGAGCACCTCGCACCGTTTCGGCCAAGAGATCGGCGAGCTGGCCGAGGCCGTCCGGGCCGGCCACGCGGATCGCGTCATCGAGCTGCTCGACGCCGCCACACCGGACGGACCGGTCGAACACCTGCCGGTGGACGACGTCCTCGGCGCCGACGAGGCCCTGCGTCCCCGACTGCTGGAGCATGCCCAGCGGTTGCGCGAGCTCGCACTCCGCGGCCGCCACGCCGATGCCTTGCAGGCCCTCGGCGAGCACCGCCTGCTGTGCGCGCACCGCGAGGGCCCGTGGGGGGTCGGCCCGTGGAACGACCGCGTCGAGCGGTGGCTCGGCGAGGCCACCGACTACGCCGGGCGCCAGGTCCTCGGGCGTCCCCTGCTCGTCACGACCAATGACCGCGGCCTCGGGCTCTACAACGGCGACACCGGCGTCATGTCGCTGCGCGAGGACGGCCGGGTCGTCGGGGTCTTCGGCGAGCCGTCAGCACCACAGGTGCACGCCGCGTCCACCCTCGGTGAGGTCGACACCGCCCATGCGATGACGATCCACAAGAGCCAAGGCAGCCAAGCCCGGGCGATCACCGTGCTGCTGCCCGACGCCGACTCCCGGCTGCTGACCCGTGAGCTGCTCTACACGGCGATCACGCGCGCCCAGAGGTCCATCACGCTCGTGGGGTCGCACGAGGCGATCCGGGCGGCCGTCACCCGGCGCACCCAGCGCGCCACGGGATTGCGCCACCGGGTCACCCGATAGTCCGGATCGCCGGATCACCGGATCACCGGATCACCGTCGGGCTACTGGGGCGCGTCACCCGGCTCGGCGTAGATCAGCCGCAGGTCCTCGAGGACGACGGGCATGTCCGGGGCGAAGCCGCGGTCGTGGCTGGCGTGCTCGCTGAAGAAGGCCTCGTGCACCTGCCGCCAGTAGGCCAGCGAACGGTCGCCCTCCCCTTCGGCGCTGGCATGCTCCTCATCCACCTGGTCGAAGGGGAGCGTGCGCACCCGGCTGGTCACGACGAGGGCCCGCGGGGCGCCTCTCCCATCGGTCACGATCCCGAGGGTGCCCTCGCTCGGGAGCTCCTCGGCCTCGGCCTCGTAGTCCCACAACGCTGATGAGGTCGAGGTCTTGGTCCCGTCGATCACGAGCGCGAGCAGCTCGTCCGCCTGCTCCGGGGTGGCCCCGAAGGCCCAGGCCGGTGGGCGCAGGAGCGCCAGGGGGTTCTCGCCCATGTACGAATTCACCGTCGCGAGCTCTGCATGCCGCTGCGCGCGCTGCCAGAAGGCCTCGATGTCATCCATCAGCCCATCATGCCCCCGGACACGCCTCGAGGACGTGGCCGCGGGCCATGTCCTCGAGGTGTGCCGGTCCGGGATCAGAACTTCCGGCACTGGCCTTCCTTGTTGCCCTTGACCTTGTTGCGCGCGCCCTTGGGGGCAGGGGTGTTGCTCTTGCACTGGAGGTTGCCGTCGACGCGGTTGTCGTAGATGTTCTTGACCCCGCGCTTGTTGGAGAAGATCTGGATGTCACCGTCAACGGTGTTGCGACGGATATGGGTGCCGGCACCCTTCTCGGCCTGGATGTTGCCGTCGACGATGCTGTGGCTGACGGACAGCGAACGGTGACCCTGCGTCTGGATGTTGCCATCGACATTGACGCGAGAGGCCTTGAGGGTGGCCCCGGAGCGGACCTTGACATCGCCCTTGACCCGGGTGCCCTTGAGGGTGCACGTCGCCCCCTTCGGGACATTGACGTTGTCGACGGTGATCTTGCCGATCGTGCCGCGGCAGGTGCGGTCGGCAGCCGACGCGCCGGGAGCGGTGGCGACCGTGCCGGTGAGGAGCAGGCCGGCGGCCGCGAGGGTGGGGAGAAGACGCTTCATGGTGGCGTGCCTTTCACATCCGGGTCCGCCCCAGCGGCTGACCTCGATGTGGAAGAACCTAGGAGCCGTCGATGAGGCCGGCATGAGCCCGCGATGAGGATCCACTCATGATGCGTTCACCTCCGATCCACCGTGGCACGCTGACCACATGACGACGCCAGCCCGCATCTCACGCAGCGCCTCCATGACGAAGGGGGAGCCCCCCACCTGGTCCGCGCCCGCCGGGGAGATCGTCGGCCGCCGCGACGGTGACGTCCTGCGCGCCGGCGGGATCCGCTACGCGAGGGCCGCGCGTTTCGCCCCACCCGTGGCCGAGGCACCGGTGGATCGCATCGACGCAACCCGCATGTCACCGGCCTGCCCGCAGCCGCGGGTCGAGTTCCTCGAGGAGGTCCTCGGGCTCACCCCGGGCGAGCTCCCCTTCGACGAGGACTGTCTGCGGCTGTCCGTGACCGTGCCGGCCGACAGCACTGCTGACGAGTCGCTGCCGGTCATGGTGATGATCCACGGCGGCTCCTATGTCTCCGGCGCCGGCGACCTCGAGATCTACGACCCTGGTGCGCTCGTGACGGAGCAGCGGGTGGTCGTCGTGCGCGTGACCTACCGCCTCGGCCTGCTCGGCTACCTCGGCGACGGCTCGACCCGCCCCGCCAACCTCGGGCTCCTCGACCAGATCGCGGCGCTGCGGTGGGTCCGCACCAACATCGGGGCCTTCGGCGGCGACCCGGACGAGATCACCCTCTTCGGTCAGTCCGCGGGCGGCGACGCCATCGCGCACCTGATGATCGCGGAGGGCACCGAGGGCCTCTTTCGTCGAGCGATCATCCAGAGCCCGCCGATCGGTGTCATGCCCGGACGGTCCGCGATGACTGACGCGATGATGCACCTCGCGCAGTCCCTCACCGACGAGACCGACATCGAGGACGTGCTCGCCGCGCAGCCGTCGGTCGAGCCCTCGGTCGCCCGCCACGGGATGTCCGCGGGGATGCCCTTCGGCGTGCAGTACGGCCATCACCCACTGCCGGCCGAGGAGGACCTCGACGCGGCATGGAGCGAGGCCGCCGAGCGGGTCGACGTCCTCATCGGGTCCACCGACCGCGAGGCCTCGCTCTTCATCGCCAAGGCCCTCGGCGGTCGTGCGCTGGGCCCTTGGGCGGCCCCCTTCGTCCGGCGGGTCGGGCACGCACTGACCGAGCGGATCTACGGTCGCGGCGTCCTCGCCTTCGCCGAGCGACACCACGCCGCGGGTGGACGGGGGCAGCGATATCTCATCACCTGGGGTGTCCCCGGCAACCCCTACGCGGGTGCGCACACCATCGAGCTGCCGCTGCTGCAGGGCGAGCTCGCGACGTGGCGGGACGCCGCCCTGCTCGCCGGCGTGGACCCCGATGACTTCGAGCGCTCCGGACGGCGGCTGCGCCAGATCTTCGCCGACTTCGCCCGCACGGGGGACGTCGGGGTCATCAGCGAGCCGGGGCTCATCGAGGTCCGTGAGCTTCCGGTCGACTGACCGGCGGCCGACCTCCGGACACAGGACACCCCCTTCGTCCGGGGAGGAAGTCCGGGCGAAGGGGGCGTCCCCGCAGAGGTGGCTTCGAGAGTCCGGTGGGACTCAGGAGCCGTAGACCGAGCGGATCCCCTCACGGTCTGCGGAAGTCATGCTCAGGTTGTCGCTCGAGCCGTTGCACTGCGGGTAGTGCATGATCGACGCCGAGTCGTAGGGGGTCAGCGGGCGCCAGTTGTTGTCCTCGAAGCAGGTTCCGGCCTCGGGTCGGGTGTGCTCGTGGCGGAAGCCGAGGGTGTGGCCGAGCTCGTGGGCCAGGATGTTGCTCGGGGTCCACGAGCCGGCGTTGAAGAGCTGGTTGGTGCTGACGAGGACGTTGCGGCTGCGCTTGGCGGTGCTGGGGAAGAAGGCCCGCGCGATGTAGCTCGTCGTGTTCGTCGGCTCGACGGAGAAGACGACGTTGTTGTTGCGGGTGGTGCACTTGCCGTCCTGGGCCGCGACGTACGTGAAGTTCACGCCGGAGCTGGCTGCCTCCCACTGGCCGGCTCCGCTGGCCATGGCGTCACGCACCGCGGCGTGGTTGGTGCCGAACTTGGTGCTCACGCAGTAGGTGAGGTTCTTGGCCTGGCTCGCGGTCCAGACGTCGTCCTTGCCGTAGACCGTGTTGACGACGAGCTGGCTCTCGTGACCGGGGTTGACCAGTCCTTGGTAGAACTCCTGCAGCTGCTTCTCGCCCGACACGGGGATGTCGCCGTTGACGATGTACTGGCGGTCGGCGTCCTGGAGGGTCTGCGCCTTGAAGTCCTGGTACGTCGGCTCCTCCGTCACACCGGCGTGGACGACGCTGGCGGCGCCCAAGGAGACGGTGGCGGCCAGGGCCAGGACGGTTGCTGCACGCTTCATGCGATTCATCCTTCGTCAGATCCCGACGCGCGGTCGCGCTGTCGGGTCTTCGGAATCTATGACCGTCGGAGCGCGCACTCCACCAGACTTCGGTCATTTTTTGGATGGGTTTGGTCAAGTCGTCCAGAGCATCCCGGTTGGCGTCGAACCCGGGCCCGGGCAACAGGATGCCCCCTCGCGACGGGGAGGAAATCCGTCGCGAGGGGGCATCCCCTCAGGGGTGGTTCCGAGCCGGGGGAAGACTCGGGAACCAGTGACCGGGTGGACCCCCTCGCGGTCCGCTCGGTCAGGTCTCGTGCACGATGACGACGCTACGCGCGCACCGCGTCACGACTCCATCCCCGGGGCGTCAAGGTTGCGGCAGGAGACGTGCGGACTTCGTCAGGACGAAGGGGGTCAGCCCGCCTCGCACAGCGACGCGAGGATCTCGAGAGTGCGAACGCGCTCGTCGAGGCCCGGCGCCGGGTTGGTGAGGATGAGCTCGTCCGCGTCGGCGAGCGCCGCGAAGTCGGTCAGTCCCGCGGCGACCTGCCCGGGGTCGCCGACGATCGTGTGGGTGAGCATGTGCCGGGCCTGGGCACCGACGGTGGTGTCCATGAGCGCGGTGATCATGTCGTCGTCGAGGGTCCCGCTGCCGACCCGTCCGGCGAGCATCCGCACGCGCGCACGCAGCACCTTGTCGGCGGCCGCGGTGGCCGTCGCGGAGTCGTCGGCGGCGACGACATTGGCCGCGGCGATGACGTAGGGGCTGCTCAGCTGCTCGCTGGGGGTGAAGCGCTCGCGGTAGACCCGCACGGCCTGCTGGAGCGCGTCGGGTGCGAAGTGGCTCGCGAAGGCATACGGCAACCCGTAGGCCGCGGCCAGCTGGGCACCGAAGAGGGAGGAACCCAGGATGTAGAGCGGGACCCGGGTCTCGCGGCCGGGGTAGGCGTGGATCCCGTCGATGAGGGTCTCGCCGGAGAGATAGCCCTGGAGCTCACGCACGTCCTGGGGGAAGGACTCCGCAGCCCGCGGGTCGGTCCGCAGCGCGCGCATCGTCGCGCCATCGGTGCCGGGTGCACGACCGAGGCCGAGGTCGATGCGGTCGGGGTGCAGCTCGGCGAGGGTGCCGAACTGCTCGGCGATGACGAGCGGGGAGTGGTTGGGCAGCATGACCCCGCCGGAGCCGACGCGGATGCGCTCGGTGCACGCGGCCACGTGGGCGATGAGCACGGAGGTCGCGGCGGACGCGATGCGCGACATGTTGTGGTGCTCGGCGAACCACAGCCGCTCGAAGGTGCCGAGCTCGTCGGCCCGCTGGGCGAGCGTGACGGTCTCGGCGAGCGCCTCGCTGATCGGCTGGTCGCGGCCCACGGTGGCCAGGTCGAGGAGAGAGAGTTTGGGGAGCACGTCCTGCACAACCTCAAAGGCCGTCGCCGGTATTCCACAACCACACGGAGGCGAAGGGGGGATGTCGGGTCCTGCGCCTAATCTCCTGCTCATGGACATCGCAGAAGCGCGACTCATGGCCCGGGCGCTCATGGACGAGCACGGGCTGGAGGACTGGCGGCTCGTCTTCGACCGCGCCAAGAAGCGCGCGGGTGTCTGCCGCACCTCAGAGCGCACGATCGGCCTGAGCGGGCCGCTCACGGGGCTCCACTCGCCGGAGCAGGTCCGCGACACCGTCCTGCACGAGATCGCCCACGCCCTCGTCGGTCCCCGCCACGGCCACGGGCCGCGGTGGCAGGCGATGGCCCGACGGGTCGGGGCCTCGCCGGAGCGCTGCCTGCCACAGGATGCCCCGAGCGTGCCCGGCGCCTGGGTGGGCACCTGCCCCGTCGGGCACACCATCGACCGGCACCGTCGACCCTCCCAGGTCACGTCGTGCCGCGAGTGCAGTCGGGCCTTCAGCGCCCAGGCCCTCTTCACGTGGACGCACCACGGCGTCCCCGCCCAGATGACTCCTGCCTACCAACGCCAGCTCGCCGCGCTGCTCTTCACCGCGGACCGTGAGGGGGCCGGCGACCTCGTCTCGGTCGGCGACCGCGTCCGGGTCCTCACCCCGGGTCGCTACGAGGGCTTCGTCGGGGTCGTCATCAAACGTGGCCGCACCCGGTTCCACGTGCGCGGCCCAGGATCACTGCTCACCGTCCCCTTCGACCACGTGGAGGCAGCCTGAGGGGCCCCGCGTGCTGGACTTGGGGCCAAGTCGTGGTTGGCTGGAGGGGTGAACGTGCGCGAGATCCTGCCCCCCGGCCTCGACCTGCCCGCTGACGGCACGGTCACGATGTTTTCCACCACGTGGTGCGGCTACTGCCGTCGGCTGAAGTCACAGCTCGACCGCGAGGGCATCGGGTACACCGAGATCAACATCGAGACCACGCCCGGCACCGCCGAGCTCGTCGAGACGATCAACGGCGGCAACCAGACGGTCCCGACACTGCTCTACCCCGACGGCTCCTCCGCGACCAACCCTTCGGTGGCCGACGTCAAGAAGGCGCTGGGCTGACGTGGCGCGCCTGTCCCCCTCCACCCGCACCGCCGTGGGCACGACCCTCGCGGGGACCGCGCTCTCGGCGCTGTCGACCGCGCCACACCAGCTGACGCACCTCTTCCGCGGCCGCTTCCCGGCGGTCGCCGTCACCGGCATGACCGGTGTCGGCAAGACCCGCCTGGCCGACCGGCTCGCCCGCCGCACCTCGG
>NZ_BCSS01000039.1 GCF_001570985.1 Janibacter limosus NBRC 16128
CACTTCGGGGGGCTGCTCGGAGCGGCATAGGTCGCGCTGTGCAGGCGAATCAAAAACTGAGTGCCCCCGGCTGGAATCGAACCAGCGACACCTTCTTTAGGAGAGCGCTCTGGGCGCTGGCCGGCTGGCTGGTCTCCCGGATCTATCGGGGGAACCGTGGCAACCGGGAGCGGTCGGAGAGGTCGTTCTCGACCGGTGTGTGCCCATTTGGTGCCCACGGCAACGTTGTGGCCAGGAAGAGGCGCCGACCCGATAGCGGAGCACAAGAGCCGTCCGGAGTGGCCGGGTCAAGGGTGGCCGTAGGCCATCGCGAAGCGACGCGCAGCGCCCTGGACGCGGTCCGGAGGCCGGCGGATGCTCAAGTGTCGGGTCGACTCCTCGGAGGACGCCCAAAGTATCTACCGGTCACTACTGTGATTGTCATGGCTCGTGCTAACAGTGACGAGGCGTACGTCCTCGATCTATGCGATCAGGTACTGGGGGAACGTAGCCGACGACAACACCGCTTCGACTGGCTGCTCGGGGACGTCGGTAAGAACGGGTCCGCCCGCCGGCTGCCCGTAGATGGTTACTGGCCAGGGTGCGGACTCGTTGTCGAGTACCGGGAACTGCAGCACGACCGCCCGACGGCTCATTTTGACAAGCCGGATCGTTTGACGGTCAGCGGTGTCCACCGAGGAATCCAACGAGCTATCTACGACGCGAGACGTGAAGAGTTGATCCCAGCGCACGGACTCCGCCTGGTGGTGGTGAAGCCGGCTGACTTGGACGCCGATGCTCGAGGCCGGCTGCGACGATCAGCCGAGGCGGACTTGATTTCGCTGCATCGGCTGCTGGGAGTGGATCCCGGCTGACGCGCGGGGTGCGGTGGGGTGCGCGTAGGCGCGCCAGCGCCGGAGCGCGGGGTCCCCATCGCGGGGCCCCGCGCTTCTTCGCGCCGGAGGCGCGCTTGAGTCAGTAGGGAAAGTCATCACACGAACCGAGGGGGTTGGAAAGGGCGACGGATGCTGTCGAGCTACATCGGTCGCAGTTTTGTTGCCGCCGTTCGTGAGGTAGGGGCCAGCGGCCCTATACGTCGGTCCCCTCTTGGTCGTCTCGCGAGTCGCGAGGCTTTGCTGGCTGCCGCGACACGAACGTAGGGTTAAAAGGCCCTTCGCGGAGGTGGGCAGGAAGTCGTTGCACGAACGGCTTCAGTCCAAGATAGGTGAGAAAGAGACCCACGATGAGTATCGATGGGCTTACAAGTTTCGGCAACGCCGATTGCGGTGACCACCCAATGACCGCAAACAGTCCGATAGTGAAAATTGGCAGTCCGAAGGAGAAGGCCCAAACGTAAAGATCTTGGTTGCGTGGTGCCGGCCTCGTGTCGGGGACGTTGCCCTGAAGAATTTCACTTTGGATACGGGATCTTTCACTGAGTAGGTGTAGAACCCAGGTCAGCCCTATGGCGCACGGCACCACGACGGCAGGGAATAGGGCGGGAGGTACCCACGTCCCCTTCCCCTCGATGTCGCGCAGTTCGGCCACGTTTGAAGTTGCCCCTGCATTGTGCGCGGAAGCTGCCAACAGGGCGAGCAGTACTAGGGGAACACAAGCTACGAGGAGTAGGTGAACAGGGGAGACGTAGTCAGCCGCGATGATTTTCGCGATCACCTCGTCGCGGCGCTTTACCAGCGCATTCCTAGCGGCGGGCGCCAGGTCACGGCGATCGAGCAACTCACTTAGCGCCGACTGTCTGCGCTTGAGGCGCCCGCGAGCTGAGAAAGCTGCGAATACAACACCTCCGAATGACGACGCACCTCCGATTACCGCGACGAGGTCCTTGATCTCGGTTACCGTCCACGGCCCCATCAGGGAGTCATCACAGTGACGACACTGCACCGAGTCGCCGGGGGGAAGGTGTCGCCGAGAACCTCAATCGATTTGGCCACCGTGAATGCTCCTGCCGTGTGATCCGCGAGCGTGCCCTGAACTGTCCTGTCCGCGTAGCGGGCGGTGACACGCTCAACCGTACCGCCCGCTTCGTTACCGGTGGTAGCAGTGTCTGAGTTGATCCGCAGTGGGCCAGCTCGACTGTGGCGGAGAAGCGCCTGTGGACAATCGCCTGCAGCGACCGTTGGCCTGTGGTGTCCTGAGTTGGCGGGCAGGATTCGTGGAACCAAAAGAGCGTTATTCGTGCGAAAGATGCGCAGTGCGCTGTGCGCTGCGTACGTTTGTGGTGTGCGGATAGTCCGCCACTGATCAGGAAGAGGAGTGGTTTTCATGTTGGGTTTGAACGTTACGTCTCGGGTTACTGCGGTGTCGGCGGACATCGTCAATACAGACGGGCTGAAGGGTGAGCTCTTCGGTCTGCTCGGCATCGGCATCATCGCGGTGGGTCTCGTTGCACTCTTCGCCTTCGGGACCAAGAAGTCGGGCGTACGCGACCTCCTATCGACTTTGGGAGGGGTTCTGATTGTCTTCCTCATCGTTGGTCTGGCCGGTCTCGTCGGCACTTCGACCGGCCGCGAGATGGTCTCGGCCATCTTCAACTTCTGAGGTGGGCAGCCGTGCGACTGACGACGGACGACCGCGTATGGCGGTTCCAGGGACGACTCGTCGAGGTGGACGGGATCGAGATTCCTATGCACCCGCGCTACGTGGCCGTGTTCATTTGGCTGGTTCTCGCTCCGGTTCTGGCGCTGGTCTTCTCGCCTCTGGGGTGGTTCCTCGCGGCCGTCTCTGGAGCGGTCTTCGGCGGAATTTGTTCTTGGGTCCTGGCCGACTTCGTCACTGGTGACGTCCCGTTCGGCGCATGGGTCCGGATCATCCGATCAGAGCTGACGACGCGGCGACGGTACCGCCGTGACCGGCTCGACCAAGACGCGAAGGTGGGTGACCTGCGATGAAGTTTGCAAAGTCGAAGGAAGCAATGGGCCGGGGCCTCGATGTGTCATTGCCGAAGTCGTATGACTGGCAGCTGACCGGGGTCTCGGGGCACGTCACGACCGCACGCGGCGAGGTGCGCGCCTGGTACGTGCTACGAGAGGTCGACTGGGAGTTCCTGTCCACCGACCAGCGGGAAGCGCACATTCACAACGCCGCTCGGGTGCTCACGGGCCTTGGCGGCCGCACGGTTCATGAGCGGGTGTCCTCGATGCCTTTCGCGGCGTCGATGTGGGCTGCGGCTCTGGATGCTGGTACTCCGAGCCCGGTCGACGAGGCGGCATGGCGCGACTATTTGGCTGGCGGTCAAAGGGTGCTGGCCTCGCGGTCGCTCTCTGCGACTCCGGTCCTGTGGGGCGTCTCGGTTGGGAACGAGTCAACGGTGGCGCAGATGCTCTCCGGGCTTCGTGGCGGCGACCGCGCAGGTCGTGCCGCGTCCCGGATGAGTACGGACATCGAGAACCTCGATGCGCTCATGGAGTCGCTGGGCCGGCCGGCCACGCAGCGCGAGGTGGAATGGCTGGTCGCCAGATCACGCGGTCTCGGACTGCCCAACCCATCGCCGTCATGGGCCGCAGGAGCTGAGCCGGTGGACGTCTTCGACCTGGCCGGCGTGATGGATCAGGTCGAGGTCCACCCCGGTCCCATCGGATCGCGCACCCTGCGCCTGGTCGGGGCCCCGGATCGCTCGAGGACGGTCGACCCCGTGGAGACGCATCTGGCCGTGCTGTCGATGGCTCGCATGGAGGATCGCTCCATCCCAGAGACCTCCCCACCGTGGGCGGCCTATGCGCGCCGCTACGGAGGCTTCGAGATGTCCGCGCACTTCGTCGTGCGGGACGGGCGAGGAGCTGCCAAGGATGTGGAGAAGCGATTGCAACTGATCCACGACCAGAAGGACCAATTCCAGCGCGTGGACTCGCGTATGGAGCCGCCCATGCTCGGACAGGCGCACCGGGCGGCGCGCTCGATGAAGCACGAGATGGAGGAGGGCTACGGCACCGAGTCCACCCGCGTCTACGCCTACGTCCGGTTCGCTGTGGCCGCCCCGACGAGCAAGGCGGCCCTGGAGCGGGCTCAAGGTTTGATCAAGCACTACGAGGCCGAGCGGATCGACCTGAAGTTCATGCGCAACGTCGAGGGCGCCTACCGGGAGTTCGTGCCCGGTGAGAGCATCTCGACGACTGCTCACCTTCGGCACATGCCGGTGGTGACATATGCAGCAGGGCTGCCGAACGTGTCCAGCCGACTGGGCGATCGCGAAGGCCACCTGATCGGCTCAACAGTCGGAGCCGGTGGCCACCCCTTCATCTGGGACATGCACCAGGGCATGGAGCAGTTCTCCCGGTCTGGCCTCACGCCCTTGGTTTCTGGTCTCGGCGGCGGGAAGTCCACGCTGATGGGGCTCTTCGCGGCGTTGGAAACGCTGTCGAACGTCTCAACGACGGTCTTCGACCCGTCAGGTCCGTTGGCGCGGATCACGAAGTGGGCGCCCATCGAGCATGTGTCGAGCGCGTTGAACCTGCTCGACGCTGCAGAGGGGACGTTGTCTCCCTTCGGCGTGGTGGTGGATCCGACCTCGGAGTCGATCGAGGCAGATGACGCGGTGCAGGAGAAGCTTCGGACGCTGGCCACGCGGCGGGAGCGGACCGACTACCTCGGGCAGAAGTGGCAGGACGCCCGGCAGGTGGCTCGGATGGAGCGCACGGCGCTGGCTCTGGACGCGATGCGCAGCATCCTTCCCGAGGGGGTCATGTCCGGGTCGATGACCGAGGTCCTTCTATCGCGAGCTCTGTCGCAGCAGGAGAGCACTCAGTACGGGTCGCTGGCGGACGTCGTCGAGTTGCTCGCGGACCGGTCGCTCTTTCCTGAGGACATGGCCCGGACTCTGTACGAGAGCCTGCACCAGATGATGGATCATCCGCGTACGCGGTTGTTCTTCAACACGGGCTCGCCGGCGCAGTCCTCCGCACGCCTTCTGGTCATCACTCTTCCGGGCATGAGCCTGCCGAAGCAGGAGGCTGAGCGTTCGTCGTGGTCTGTCGATGAGCGACTGTCGGTGGCGGTGCTCAACCTCGCGGCGCAGTTTGCGTCGTCGCGGATCTACTCGGGTGGGATGAACGAGCGGAAGTTCGTCGGCCTGGACGAGGCGCACCGTCTGTCGGAGTGGGCCTCGGGTCGAAACCTCTTCGCGCGTCTCGAGCGAGACAGTCGGAAGTGGAACGCGCGCATCGTGACTAGCTCGCAGGACCGACACACGGCTCTGTCCGCGCAGTCGGCCTCGAAGGCGCTCATCAGTGATGCCTTCATCGGCGCCCTGGACGACCCGGACCAGCAGGAAGACGCCCTGCGTCTGATCGGGGTGAAGACCGGCGTCGGTTATGAACGCACCCTGGGCAACCTGCGGTCTCGCGAGGGGACTCCCGAGAGCGCGGAGTACCGCGACTTCGTCGCACGAATCAACGGCAAGGTCGGGCGATTCCGGGTGAACCGCGATCTTCTCCCAGGGCTCTGGGAGCTGCTGGACACCCGCCCCAAGGGCCTAGACCGCCGCAACGTCGGTGGCGTCGCCAGCGAACTGGAGTGGGTCTGATGCGGACCGTCTATCGAGTCGTTCTGTCCCTGCTCGCGGCGAGTCTTGGGACGTTCGTCCTTGGCGTGGCTCCGGCTGCTGCCGCTCCTGACCCCTTCGGCTGCGAGACCGCGCCTGTGGCCGAGTCGCCGGCTGATGGTCTGGGCGGATGGTTGCTCCCCCCTCCCGAGACTGCGCCGAAGCAGGTCGACCCGACTTCCGGCGCCAGTCTGCTGCAGAACCACGGCGTTGCTGGGCTGTCGTGGTTTTCCTTCGACGACGACTGCGACTTCGGCACTGGTGATGTGACGGACAAGCCGGCTGAGGTCACGGACGGGATCGCGTCGACCGTCTTCCTTCCCGCGGTGCTCTCGGCGGGTGCGACGGTGTCGGCGGGGAACGCGTTTGGCAACCCCGACTGGTTGGACTTCCTCGACCCGGTCTTGCAGCACACGTCGACGGCCATGGCGAAGTCCTTCGCAGAACCGTTGATGCCGATGTTCATCCTCGTCGCGGCGCTGTCGGCTCTGGTCTTCGCTGCTCGTCGACAGGTCAGCCAGACCCTGCGGGTGTTGGTCTTCGTGCTGATCGGTCTGTGTGTCGTCGGTCTGACCGTTGGTTGGCCGATCAAGGCATCGAAGGCGGCTGACGACACGGTGTCGGCGGTCGTGCTGACCGGGCAGAAGAACATCATCAGCGGCAAGGATGAGCCGCCGACCCAGGCGGACCGGGAGCAGCCTGGCGCCGTGTTTGTCGGGCCGCTGTACAAGGCTTTGGTCTGGGACGTGTGGCTGCGTGGCCAGCTCGGCTCGGATGACTCGGCCGTGGCGCAGAAGTACGGATATGAGCTGTACGCCTCCAGGACTCTGACTTACGCGGAGAAGGACCAGGTCAACCGTGACCCGAGCGGGGCCGGGAAGAAGATCTACGAGCAGAAGAAGAAGGACTTCAAGGAGGTCGCGTCGAAGATCAAGGACGAGGACCCGAGCGCCTACAACACGTTGACCAACTCCAACTTCGGTCAGCGAATGGGCCTGGCTATCGGCGGCTCGCTGGTCGCCCCCACGGCGTTCTCCCTTCCCTTCCTGGCCTTCGTGCTCCTGCTCCTGTGCTTCCTCTACTGGCGCTTCACCGTGATCCTGGGACCGATGCTGGGCGCCGTCATGGCGATGATGCCGTCCGTCGCTCGCTCAGTCGCCCGCAAGTTGGCCGCAGTGGCTCTCAACACCGTCATCTTTGGCCTGGGCGCTGCCGTATACATCGCCTTGGCCCGCTTCATCACCGAAGCCAACGAGATCCCCTTTGGCTGGCAATGCCTAGCGGTGGGGGTATTGACCCTCGTCGGGTGGATCGTCCTGCACCCGGTCAGAGCTCTGACGCGGTTCACGTCGTTGAACATGCCCGGTGCGGACGCTTCAGCTGCGCACGGAGTGGTCACGGTTGCCAAGACAGTCCTGACGATCGCAGCCGGCACAGCGCTCGGTGGTGCGGGTGACGACGAGGAAGAGGAGGGGGAAGAGGAAGAAGAAGGGAACGACAAGGAACAGTCCAAAGATGGTGGTGGCAAGCCCACACACCAGTGGAAGGACGACGACTCCGCTGAGACCGAGCGAGATGTCGACGAGGAGTCCTCCGAGAAGGATTCGGCGGACGAGCCCGGCGTCGCTGTGCAGCCTGCCGACTCGCCTACGTCGGCACCGATCACACAGGACGTCCCCACCCAACTCGAGGTGGAGGAGGACGCCAGGGCTGAGCGCCCCCCTTCGCCCGTTGTTGTGACGGTCGATGACGTGCAGGTCGACGTGCCGAAGGGAGAGGACCCCAGCCCAATCGCGGAGGAGGGCCCCAACCTCGCGCCCGCGGTGCCCGTGGTCGTCATCGAGGACTCGTTGTCTGACCCGATCGAGCAGGTGGTGTCCGCACAGGCAGCGCCATCCGATCCCATCCCGGCACGTTACGACGACGGCGCTGTGACTGAGGGCGGGCACGCCAACCCGGATGAGGCGGGATGGGTCTTCTACGACGCCTCCACGAAGACCTTCGTATCCAGCAATGGCCTCGAAGAGGTAGATCGGGGCGAAGCGTCGTGAAGCGCAAGGGACAGATCGTGCGAGGCGCGCTCGTGGTCCTCGCTGTCGTAGCTGCGGTGATCGTGACGCGGGTGATGCCTCACGAGGAACAAGGACTGGCGACGCCGCCTTCGCAGTCAGGCGGGCAGTCCAGCTCATCCATTCCGATCGTGGCCTCGTCGAGGTCGTCGCACGGCGCTGTGAAGGGGGCGACCACCGCTCTGTGGGAGAAGACAGCGCAGTCGTTCATCAGTCGCTACGACAACACCAACGGTGGCCGACGCGCGTGGTTGAAGCGGCTTCGTCCTGTGGTGAGCGATGACGTGTACGAGGGTCTGAAGAGCGTCCAACTGGAGAACCTGCCGACAGGATCCTTCGGCGCTGGTGAAGTCGCTTCCCGTGCTGAGGTCGGGGGCAAGATGCGGTTTCCCTTGCGCGGCGGGTCGATCGGCGGAGTGGACGTCACGGTTTCCGTCGCGGATGAAGGAACCTTGCGCGTGACCGGCTTTGTCCCGGTCTCAGGACAAGAGGTGTCCTGATGGACCCATGGGTTGCTGGCGCTCAGTTGGCCTGGCGGTATCGACGAATCATCGTGGCACTCCTGGCCGCCTTCGTCGTCGCCATGTGGCTGTTCCTGCTCGTGGTGGTCGCGGCCTCCACCGGGGGCTTCTCGGCGAACGAGGATGCATCCGCGGGAAGCTCGTCGATCACCTGCGTCGGCGCCTCACCCACTGGCGTGGGCCTGTCCCAGGAGCAGGCCGACAACGCAGCGAAGATCATCGCGGTGGCCAAGAAGTTGAAGGTCTCGACGCGAGGACAGGTTGTGGCGATCGCGACGGCCCTGCAAGAGAGCTCTCTCAACAACCTCGACCACGGCGACAGGGACTCGCTTGGCCTTTTTCAGCAGCGGCCAAGCCAAGGGTGGGGCTCGATGTCGGAGATCCAAGACGTCGTTAAGGCAACAGAGGCCTTCTTCGGTCGTGCCAAGCACACGAACAACCCCGGTCTCCTCGATGTGAAGGGGTGGCAGAGCATGCCGATCACAGTCGCGGCACAGACGGTCCAGGGCTCCGGGTTTCCCGAGGCCTACGCACAGCACGAAGCGAAGTCGGTAGCCATCGTCGAAGCGGCGAGTGGTGAGACCGGGCTCTGTGAGCAGATTTCGGTGGGTGGGTCCGGAAAGTGGAAAGCGCCCCTTCCGGCGAAGGGGCTGGTGCGCAGCTCTCCCTTCGGAATGCGAGTCCACCCCATCACCGGCGCCTCGCGGATGCACGAAGGGACCGACTTCGCTGCGCCCGAGGGGATGCCGATCTCGTCCATGAGCAGCGGCAAGGTCGTCCACGCCGACGTGATGAGCGGCTACGGAAACCTCGTCATCGTCAATCACGGCGGAGGCATCACGACTCGATACGCACACATGAGCCGAATCGACGTGAAGGTCGGACAAGCTGTGAAGCCGGGCCAACGAATCGGCGCGGTTGGGAACACGGGCCAGTCGTCAGGGGCGCACCTGCACCTAGAGGTGAGGGTGCGCGAGGAGGCGGTGGACCCACTGCCCTGGCTGAAGGACAAAGGGCTCGATTTGAGCGGAAAGGGAACGTGATGTGGGAGAAAATGCGGCGATACGCTGGGGCCATGACGAGCGAAGTGACTGATCTCCTGAGGCGTGCACGGGCGGCCTCATCAGAGGTTGAGTCGTTGGAAGCGTCGCTAGCGGATGCCCTTGCCAAGCGCAACGCGCTGTTCCTCGAGGTTGCGGCCACAGGCATGTCCGCGAGTCAGATTAGCGAGCAGGTGGGTGGCCGACTCGGCACAAGCGGTGTTCGATACGGCATCCTGAAAGCTCGGGAAGCGCGCTGAGGAGGCGGTCACCGTGAGGAGCGTAGCGAGGTATCCAGAGGTCCGGGAAGACGGGTCGATGTGGGTGTCGCTCGCTCCACCGCCGGCTCCCGTGTACCAGCAGCTTTCGCGCGTGACCTCAGACGTCGTCGGTATGCGTGCGGTCTTGGTGTACTCGACCGAGTGGGTCATGGATCTCCGCATTTTCAGTGCTCCGTACGAGGAGCGCACAGACAAGACGCGTTGGGTGGTTCAGCTCTGCGACGAGGGCGCCTGGTACGACTACCGCCGGCACGGTAGGGAGCCCGAGGAGCATGAGCGCTTAGTCTCCTCGCTTCAGCTGGTCTTCATGCTTCACCATCCAGGACCTCGATGAATTCCAAGTCCGAACCAGAGATCTGGGTGGCGGAAAACGAGCCGGTCGCGACGTTCTTTCTGCACCTTCCAGAGGTCATCGCATGGCCTGAAGGCTCTTCAGTGCGTGATCTAGTCAAAATTGGACCTCGCCTGCATCGCAACCTTGAGTCTGACGCTAGGGAGGTCGCACACCCTCATGATGATGAGGGTGTGCGGGATCTCATTAATGCGTACGTTCTCGCGTCCTCGATACTCCTTCATCAAATTCCTGTAGACCTTGCTGTGGCCTCTGGCCTGGACGCCACGATGGCGGCTGTAAAAATGGGTGTACCTACAACCCTTAAGGATATAAACGATCGCCCTGCCGACGATTCCACTCGCGACATGGTTCCCAGTGGGTATGTGACGATCGCGGAGGTGGCAATTCCTCTGCAGGTGCGCGCTGCGATTATGGCAGCGGATCGCCTCGAGGAGGGGTTCGTTCTCCCGGGTCCAGAAGATGCGAGAGCGCTGATAGAACCCGCACTTGATGCCGCAGTGGCAGTTGTTGCCAAATTCCAGGCTGATTATCATTCGGTAACACGCCAGCCCCTGACGATCCTGACTCGAGAATTGTTGCCTTCGTTGGTCCCGTATGTTCTTCGCGCGTTCAGCGAAATTCCTGGTGGCGAAGCGACTGAAGTTTGCCTGTTCTTGGTTAATGGGACTATCTCACGAATATCTGAAGTGCCCGAATTGGCCCCAGAGAAGGTGGAAGCAGTTCACGTGGCGAGCGGCCAGAACCAAGCAGTGCGCGCCTATCTTGATTTGCATAGGCAAGGGGCGGTCGCGCTTCAACGAGGAAATTATCGCGAGGCTGCAGTGATGTTCTCTACCGCTTCGGAGGCTCTCCTTAATATTGTTCTCTGCCACATGAGATGGGAAGAGGGGCTTACTCCCGAGGAGAGTGCGGCAGACTGGCCCGATGGTTTAGTCACGCGAGTTAAGACGCAGTTTTCCAAACGACTGGGCGGAGACTGGAATGTTTCTGGCCGCGGTGCAGTGGGAGCCTGGGCAAGAGATGTGGCTGCTGTCCGGCATCGAGTAGTGCACGCTGGCTACTTGCCAAGCCGCTCGGAAGCTGAGAGAAGCATGGTTGCGCTTGAGGAGCTCCTAACCTTCCTTGGGGATCGCCTTGTATATGGAAGAAATCTTCGTGAATATCCGCGTACGGCCTCGGAGCTGCTTACTGAGGGCGGGCTTCGACGCCGGGACCGTTATCCCAATTGGCTTGAAAAGATGCAAATGGACCCCACGGAGCCTCTGTGGCATAAATGCTTTGGTGAGTGGTACTCGGTCCATCTCAGGCTGCTGGCAGATAAGGACCGTCCACGAATATCAGATGAATCGCGCTCGGAACTGCTCTGTGTCTATTTGAGTGCAGAGGATTATCGCTGGATTCTTCGAGATCCTGTGACATTACAGGCGGCCGAAGTCCATGCAGTCATACCCTCGCCAGCCGACGATCCCGTGGCCACCTTTCGTAAGCTTCGAGAGCTACCGGGGGGTGATGATCCGAATTATCCGATCAGCATCGGCTGCGAAAGGGTGGAGGGGGTGGAGGTCTCCCGTTTTGGGCCTTGGGTTGAGCAGTACCATCTGTGCCCAATGTTCGGTGTAATGTGGGACGGGTCGGACTTTGATGTACCTTGGCCATTATCTGCCGCAGGTGGATAGGCCGCGCGGGAGATGTGTTTCGGGCGCCGAGAGCAAAACCGTCGCGCTTATGGCGTGGAATTGAGCAGTGACCGCCTTGTCTGAAACCTCGCTCACAAAGGCCCATGAATGACAATGGCTGTCTTGTCGTCATGAGGCTTGCTGCGTGGCCACTGGATGCCCTCTGGGTCTCGCGATTCCGCTTCGTGAACCTCTCTTAGGATGGTTTCGAGATCGCACTGAGCGAATGCACCCCATGAAGAGAAGATGCCATAAGTGCAGCCAGCGGCGGCCCCGTCTGTCGCTAGGACCAGGGCATCAATGCCAGATAGTGAACGTGTCAGAGTCAGGCCGTGATTCGCGGCTTTGGGATCACTGCCCGCTATCCAGTATCCACCCGGCTGGTTTCGAGCGGCCGCCTGTTCAGCCTGAAGTCGTTGGAGGAGCTGACGGTGTTCCTCAGTGAAGCCGTGCCCAGCCGTGAGGCGCGACCTGTACTCCTCACGGATAGTTCGTCCGACGTCCGCTACTCGTGAATCAGACAGCTCTTCCTCGCTCGTGGCTGCGATCAACGAGGCCGTGCTGTCGCCAAGGAGGTACACCTCGACTCTCTCGTGGCACCATCGGGCAAGGGCGATGGTGCTAGTCGGACAGCTTGCAGCGTCGTCGCCGTGCAGGTCCGCTACGGTCCGGATGGCTTCCTCGACGATCTCGGCTGTGGAGTGATGGATGCCTCTCTCGAGTCCTGCTGACAGCCCTTCCTTGAGGTGGTCGGCATACCAACCACCGTCATGCTCGAGCTGAGTAGTCGCGAATGACGAGGCGCCGTCCAGCACAAAAGCCCATCCATCGCCGTACCCGTAGCGATCTTGGTTCTTCTCGCCGCCGGCAAGCGTGGCTGCAGTGATCTCTACGCGTGGGTGACCGGTCCCCATGCGACCTCCGTCGTTGTTGGTGTCAGGCCCTCGAACTGTGAACGCACGGCCATCGAGAAGTCCTTGGTTCCTACAGCATCGTGGAGGGACCGCAGATTCTCTGCAAGGTAGGAGACTGCACCGACTGAGCCGAGAGCGTGGATGCCAGCCACTACCAGGACTGTCTTGCCGTCGCGCGTCACCCGACCGAGGTAGGCGACGTCCTCCCCCTTCGCCCCGCTGTCGAGCGGCGACTCGAATCGTTGGCCGGTGGCGCGGTCCTCGATGACCCATTGGCCGCCGTCGACTTCGTGAAAGGCCAGCACGGGATCGTGGTCGAGGATCTCGGCCGACACGTGGGACGACTTGGGTCCGCAGATCACGACGGCTTCGTGCGCTGGCGTCCAGGCACCATCGACGGGGATCGCCACCGGCCGGACCTCGAAGGCCAGATCCCTCAGGACGTCCGACATGATCCGAGCAGACTCTGCGTCCTCCAGGGCGACAACACCTTCTGGCCGCTCACTGCTGTGCCGCGTCGGTGTGGCGACGTCGATCGGGCCGACCCCGAAAAAGGCTCGCTCCGTGGCCGGCGCGTCCTTGCGAATCTGCGAGATACGCCCCCGAGTCAGGCCGAGCTCCGCACCCACAGCACTGAACGTCCCGCCGCGCTGCTCGACCACGCGGTTGATGGCGTCGCGCCGGATCCGGGCAAGTTCGTAACCACGCTGGCGGTACAGCGACATGAGGTCGCCGGCCATGCGTGCTTGCTGGAGAGGGTCAGACTCGCGCCGGACCGCCTCGAAGGGGTCGTTGTCCACAGAGTCAGTTTAGAAGGTCTTGACGAGATCCCAAACAGGCCCTAGTTTAAGAGCCGGCCCTACGTATAGGGCTTCTAAACACACCTAGTGTTTAGGCCTACTAGACAGGAGAAGGTCATGGCTGTTAGCCGTCGCATGGAGATCGGATTCGGATCGGTGTTCCCGGCTGGGGCGTACCTCGTGGGTGAGGTGGAGCCCGTGCAGGACTACAACGCGGACCAGCGCCCCGACGGAACTCGTCCCCAGCAGGTGGACCCGGATACGGGAGAGCTGATCTGGACGGTTCCGGTCCTCGACGCCGACCCTGAGGCCCGCAAGAACGAGAAGACGATCAACGTCAAGATCATGGCTCGTCAGCAGCCGGTGCCGCCGGCCAACCCCGGCGACCTTCCCTTCGTCCCGGTCGAGTTCGAGGGCCTGACTCTCACGCCGTGGATCGACGACAACGGGGTGCGACCCAAGCTCGCATGGTCCGTCCGGGCCAAGGCCATGACGGCGCCGGGCAAGGCGTCCAAGACCTCAACCGCGGGTCGCTCGGAGTCGGCGGCTGCGTGATGACTGCTCTGGGTGCGTGGGGTGGCCGTCTGGCTCGTGGGCTGATGCTTGCGGGTCGGGCGGTCGCCCCCGGGGTTTGGCGCCTTGCCGTCGCGTGGGTCGCGCTGGTGGTCCTCGCTGAGCTGGTGGCTGCTGCTCCCGGGCGGGTCGATCAGTTCGACATCCTCTCGGTGGGGCCGTGGGACACGTCGTGGGTCGCACCCTGGGCAGGGCTGCTGCAGGCGATGGCAACTCTCGTCGTGTGGATCCTCGTCGCGCTCGTGGCCCTTGTGCTGGCGTTGTCTCTCGGCCTGCCGGACTCGGTGGCGGCATGGATCGGTCGGCGAGACGTACGTCGCTCCTTCGTCGAGGTCGCTCGCGCCGCCGGGCTGTCGGATCGAGTGGACGACGGCAACGAGTCACGGTGGATCGATCCTCGGTTGCTTCGCGTGACCTCGCAGGGCGGAGTTGTGACGGCCCGAGTTCGCGCTCGTCGTGGGCAGACGTCCACCGACCTCGTGGCGGGCGCCGAGAAGCTTGCCGCCGGTGTCGATGCCGCGGCCTTCCGCGCCTCCTCGGTCTCGCCCTCGGTGGCGGACGTGCGGCTGACAATGATGGATGCATTGGCCGGGTCGACGACTGCCGCCTTGCCCACGGACCGCCCTCTGGGAGCGGCGCTCGATCCGGCCGACGTGGGTCGCGATGAGTCCGGGATGCCTTGGCAGCTGTCGTTGGTCGGCAAGCACACCCTCGTGGCGGGCCGCTCGGGATCGGGCAAGGGGTCGGTCCTCTGGGGTGCTGTCGCGTCGCTCGCCCCGTGGATCGCCCAGGACACGGTTCGGGTGCACGGCGTGGACCTCAAGCGCGGCGTCGAGATCGCGATGGGCGACGGGCTGATGTACCGCACCGCCTACCGGCCCGAACAAGCACTCGTGGTTCTGCGCGACCTCCTGACGATCATCGACGAGCGAGCCTCGCGCATGGTGGGCCAGTCCCGTCTACATGAGCCCACGCCGGGCGACCCCCTGCACCTCCTCGTCATCGACGAGCTCGCCGCGCTCACCGCCTACGCAGACGTTGAGGTGAAGAAGGAAGGGAACCGGCTGCTCGCGGAGATCCTGACCCAAGGGCGAGCCATGGGCGTTGTCGTGGTCGCCTTCGTGCAGGACCCGAAGAAGGAGACCGTCCCGGCGCGCGGCCTCTTCACCCAGACCATCGCCCTTCGCCTGGCATCGGCCGACGAGGTCCGGATGGTGCTCGGTCAAGGTATGAGCGACGAAGCGCCGGCCCACCGGATCCCGGCCGACATGCCCGGGACCGGCTACCTGGTCACCGAGGAGGGCTCGGTCGCTCGGGTGCGCGCGCACTACTGGTCGGACGCTCTGATCAAAGCAACGGCCGCGCATTTCCCAGCCGCCGAACGGTGGATACCGCCGCTGGATCAGATCGCAGCCGCGGGACCCGTCCACCACGTGCAGACCACCCAGATCGAAGGGGGCGAACCCTCACGACCTCGTGAACGCCGCCCTCGCTCGCCCCGCTCCAAGACAGCAGACAACGAGACGACGAACGTCGTTGCACTGAAAGGAGTTCGTGATGGTGCCCAATGAAAGGTCCGGCGACGCGAATCGCACGCTGGCAACTCTGAACACCCGAGGGGCATGCGTGGGTCACCCGCACCCCGACTGGTGGTTCCCCGAGCGGGACGAAGACGTGACACACAGGGCTCTGCAGGTGTGCGCCTCGTGCCCGGTCCGCACGTTGTGCAGGGACTACGCCCAGGAGTGGGACGAGGAAGGGGTATGGGGTGGCGTCATCGTCCATGCAAGCGATGGGCAGCCCCTGGCCAAGCTTCCCAAGGAGTGGACCGGCCTGACGCTGCCAGGTCTCGAGCTGGGTGAGACGGCATGAGCTGGATGCTGGCCGTTGCCCCATCTCAGGTGCTTCCCCTTCGCTCGACGCTCGGTCGTGGTGCTGCGGTCGCCTGTGATGAATGCGGAACCGTCTTCGTCCGTCGCGCAGATGCACGGGTGTTGTTCCGGAGCGCATCGGACGCCATCGCAGCAGCCACGACCTATTGCGAGGGTTGGTCGTACGTCATCGGCAACGGACGCGACCACCTCGTCTGCATCGACTGCGTGACCACACGCGAAGCGGCGGGCGACCTCTGATGCAACAGCGTGGCCGACGCCGCCTGTCGTGGATCGCGGTTGCTTTCCTGATCGTGGCCGTAGCCCGACTGGTCCTGCATCTGCTCGGGTGGCTGGCGTGACCGCCCCGGCGCACCTTCAGCAGCAAGGACTGGACGGACTCACCGAGCGGGCTGCCTCGGCCGTGTATGACCTCACGACCCGCGGGGCCCTGGGCAAGTTCACTGAGGCCGCGAGTCGGGTTGGCTTCTGCCAGAGACCCATTCGCTTGGCAGGGCGCGCGATGACTGTCGACACCCGTACCGGAGAAGCGACCTCGCAATATTCCTCGGCAGACGCGCCGCTGGGCGTCCTCCTGACCCGCTGCGGCAACCGTCGCGAATCGGTGTGCACCTCGTGCTCACGGGTCTACGCCAGGGACACCTTCGAGATGATCCGCTGCGGCCTCGAAGGGGGCAAGGGAGTTCCCGAGCGCGTCGCGGAGAACCCTCTCGCCTTCGTCACGGTGACCGCACCTTCCTTCGGCCCGGTGCACTCCACGCGTGGCGGTCGCACCTGTCATCCGCGCGGCAACACCACGTGCCCTCACGGACGGTCCCTGTCGTGCACGAAGACGCACCTGAAGGATGACCCGGCGGTGGGCTCACCCATCTGCCCAGACTGCTACGACTACCTCGGGCACGTCGTCTGGCAGTACCACGCTCCTGAGCTGTGGCGGCGAGCAATTCAGGATGTCAGCCGCCAACTCGCCGCTCGGCTTGGCGTGCCGGTCTCGAAGGTCTCCAAGGTGGTCTCTCGGCAGTACGGGCGCACCGCGGAGATGCAGGCCCGTGGTGCCGTGCACTTCCACGCGCTCTTTCGCTTGGATGGTCCGCTGGACGAAGGGATCGGGGCGGCATGTGGCGTCGGTGTGGACGTCATGGTGGATGCGATCGAGGCGGCCTTCTCGAGAGCCCAGGTGCAGGCACCGCCGACATTCGAGCACGACCAGTCACGTGTCCTGCGGTGGGGCGAGCAGATCGACATTCGCGTTGTGCGAGAAGGGTCCCGAACAGACGACCCTGATGCGCCGATCACGGGCGAGCAGGTCGCAGCCTATCTGGCGAAGTACTCCACCAAGGACACCTCCTTGGCGGTGCCTGACGGTGCGCACGTTCACCGGATCAAGCAGACCTGCGCAGAGGTCCACGAAGCGGCCATCCGTCGCGCCGAGAGTCGCCGAGCCGGTGAGGAGGTGGCAGTGCCGGTCGATTCCGAGGGCCGCGATCACTACGTGCTGATCGGCAAGTGGGCGAAGGAGCTCGGCTATCGGGGCCACTACTCGTCCAAGTCGCGGTGCTACAGCGTCACCTATCGGACCTTGCGTCGCCGGCGCGCACGCTTCCAACAAGTCATGCAGGAAGAGACTGAGAGGGCCCAGCGCGCAGGGAAGCCCGTCGACCTCGCGGCCGTGGAGGAAGCCCTACTGAGCCAAGAGGACGAGTCTGAAACCTCGGTGGTGATCGGTGTCTGGGAGTTCGTGGGCGTCGGCTGGACCAACCAAGGAGAGGTAGAGATCGCGACAGCAGCAGCGGCCAGGGCGCGCGAGTACGCCCAACTTCGGGCTGGCAAGCAGTGACCACGCAGGAGCAACGACAACGCAGGGATGAGTGAGGAACATGGATGACCAGACCACCGTGACGTTTCCGCAGTTCATGACGGTTCAGGAGGTGGCGAAGCTGCTGCAGGTGCCCGTGTCGACGGTCTATCACTGGGCCGCATATGGCGAGGGGCCTCCGTCATTCAAGGTGGGCAAGCATCGCCGCTTCAAGGCTGCTGCTGTCGCCGCGTGGCTGGAGGCGGCCGAGGCTCGAGGTGTGGCGTGATCGAGCGTCGGGAGCGAAAGGACGGCGCGATCACCTATCGCGTGCGATATCGCACCCCAGATGGTGGCTTCCGTTCCCGCTCCTTTCGGAGAAGGGGAGACGCCGTTGTCTACGAACGTGAGATGGAGGCGCAGAAGCGGCGCGGCGACTGGGTCGACCCTCAACGTGGCCGGGTCACTTTGGCGATGGTGTGGGAGGAGTACGAACGCTCGGGTATGACTCATCTGCGTGTCACGACACAGAACGGCTACCGATACGCCTGGAAGCACATTGAGCCGACGCTCGGTCGCTGGCCCGTGGCCAAGATCGAGCACGCTGACGTAGCGGAGTGGGTGGCGAACCTGTCCAAAACAGCAGGGACTGACACGGTTCGGCGGGCTCATGGCGTGTTGTGCAGACTGCTGGACCATGCCTGCCGGACTCGACGCGTGCCAGTCAACGTCGCTAGAGGAGTGCGGCTTCCAAAGCGCGCACCAGCTCGCGAGCGGATCCTCACGATGGCGCAGGTCCACGCACTGGCGGACGGCATGTCATCCGAGGGCGATGTCGTGCTGGCCCTGGCGTACCTGGGCCTTCGGTGGTCGGAGCTGGCTGCCCTTCGATGCGAAGACGTCAATCTCGACCGGCGGCGCGTCCACGTCGTGCAAAGGGCCACCGAAGTCGAGGGACGAATCGATGTCGACCAGCCGAAGAGTCGCGCTGGGCATCGGTATGTGCCGATCCCCGGGCGCATCGCGACCCTGCTGGAGTCGAGGATGGCGGGCAAGCCGGCTGACGCTCTTGTCTTCGCCTCACCTCAGGGTGACTTTCTCCGGTCACGGAACTGGCGGCGGCGCTCCGGTTTCGACTCGACCGCAGAAGCCCTGGGCATCGTTGTGACCCCGCACGACCTGCGCCGCACCTTCGGAAGTCTCGCGCGGATGGCGGGGGCTGACCTGCGCTTCATTCAGAAGGCGATGGGTCATGAGTCGATCACAACTACGGCTCGAATTTACGCCCACCTCTACGATGACGAACTTGATACCGTCGCTGCCGCTTTAGACGGGCTCCACGTCGATTCGGAGGGTTACTGAGGTGACTAGCTTGACTGGGCTGTTCCCGCTTGTGCGCTGGATATCGCGACGCCTGTCGGACGCTAAGCATCGACAACGTGGAACTGAAGTTGTGATCGAGGCCAGGTCTGTAGCAGAGCCAGATACGTGGACTGTCGGGTTCACGTACCCACTTGCTGATGAGGTCCTGCGCGACATTCAAGCCTTGGGGCCCCTCCGCGAATTGGGAGGACTTTCGAGACTTAGGTCGCGGCTGCTGGAGCACGGAGGGGTGGACGTTGGGGAGCGAGAAGACCGGCTCCGCGTCAGATCGAACGTCGGAAGAGTTGTGATTGAAGCAATCGAAGCCGAGGTGCTCGATCGCAGACCGTTTCCTGCGGGCGCCACAGTGCACGCCCCGCAAGGTGGCGCGAACGATGAGGTGCTTGTCGGCTTCGACCTATCGGAGAGGTCACCTCGGTGCCAGAAGGTGAGGCGGTTCGGCGGACTTACCTGGACGGGTGAGGAGGGATTCGTCGGTACGTGGGAGATCGGCCCAGGGACGGATGCAGCCATGCCCTTGAACGTCGTCTCTCGGGCAGCTCCCGATGAGGCAGTGGCTTGGGGTTTGGTCGTTCGCTACCGGATTGGGGGCCGTGGAGGGGAGGCCCGGTACCCACGAACCGGCTCACCCATCGTCACGCACGGGGAGGCGGTCAGCGAGCGTGCTCTTCAGCGTTGGGTGGGAGGCATTGGGTCCATGGGTGCCGCCATCACACGCGTCAATGCCGATGGCACGCATCTAGACGGTGGGTATTGAGACATGTGCCCATTCGGTGCCCATTTGCTGCTCACCGTGGCCTTGCTCGTCACAAGAACCCTGATTTTCCGGTGTGCCCCCGGCTGGATTCGAACCAGCGACACCTTCTTTAGGAGAGAAGTGCTCTTCCCCTGAGCTACGAGGGCCTGACGCCGTGCACCCCGGCGCTGCGCACCAGAGGCGCGATGCGCCAGAAGACAGAGTACGCGTCATACTCCCTTCGGTGAGCACCCACGCCCTGCAGCGGCGCACCATCGCGACACTCGCCGGGTCCCAGGTCCTCGGGGGTGTCGGCGTGAGCGCCGGAGCCGCTGTGGGCGCGCTGCTGGCGGCGGACGTCGCGGGCAGCGAGGCATGGGCGGGACTCGGTGGCACGGCCCAGACGCTCGGCGGGGCTCTGGCGGCGATCGTCCTCGCCCGCATCATGGCGGCGAAGGGGAGGCGCCCCGGCCTCGTCGCCGGGTACGTGATGGCCATCGCCGGTGGCCTGCTCATCGTTGGGGCCGCGGTGATCGGTTCCTTCGCGCTGCTGCTCCTGGGCTTCCTCCTCTTCGGCGGCGCAACCGCGGCCAACTCGCAGGCGCGCTTCGCGGCGACGGACCTCGCGGATGACGTGCACAAGGGGCGTCATCTGTCGATCGTCGTCTGGGCCACCACCATCGGTGCGGTGGCCGGGCCCAACCTGACCGGCCCGGGGCGCTGGGTGGCCCAGCAGCTGCACCTCCCAGTGCTCGTCGGCCCCTATGTCCTCTCCCTCGTGGGCATCCTCCTGGCCGGGGTGGTCCTCACGCTCGCGTTGCGTCCGGACCCGCTGCTCACCGCGCGCGCCCTGCAGGTCGACCACATCGAGCCGGGGGAGGAGCGCGAGCCGGCCACGACGGGCTGGGCCGCCATCCGCACCCGGCCGGACGCCCTCACCGGTGTCCTTGCCATGGCGCTGGGCCACACCGTCATGGTGTCCGTGATGATCATGACCCCGATCCACATGCGGCACGGGCACGCCACCCTCGAGGTCATCGGGCTGGTCATCTCCCTCCACGTCGTGGGGATGTACGCCTTTTCGCCCGTCACCGGGTGGGCCGTTGACCGGTGGGGCGCCCGGGCGGTCATCGGGGTCGGTTCCGCCATCTTGCTGACCGCCAGCCTCTTGGCCGCCTCCACGCGTGAAGGTCACTCGCCCGCCCTCACCGCCGCGCTGTTCCTGCTCGGCCTGGGCTGGTCCTGCACCCTCATCGCCGGCTCCACGCTGCTGACGGCGGCGATCCCCCTGCGTCAGCGCCCCGCAGCCCAGGGTCTCTCCGATGTGGCCATGGGACTGGCCGGGGGAGGGGGCGGAGCCCTCGCCGGGCTCGTCGTGGGGTGGTGGGGATATCAG
Source organism: Janibacter limosus NBRC 16128 (assembly GCF_001570985.1). Lineage (GTDB taxonomy): Bacteria > Actinomycetota > Actinomycetes > Actinomycetales > Dermatophilaceae > Janibacter > Janibacter limosus. The sequence continues at coordinate 20,968 of NZ_BCSS01000039.1, forward strand.
GCCCTGGGGCTGCTCACGGGCGGCGTGGCCCTGCTCGTCGGGCTGCTGGTCCCGCTCGGGAGGCGTCGCGGTTGTTAGCGTTGCCCAGTGACCACGACGCCGACGACCCCTGCCCCGGTGCCGGCTGACGTCTCCCCGCTGCGCCGCGAGCTGATGGAGCTCGGCGGTCCCAACACGCTGCTGTGGCCCGCGCGGGACCCGCATGTCGTCGACCTCACGACCGCCCACCCCGGTGGTGTGGCGATGCTGCTCTCCGGCCGGGACGCTCGCCTGTCCGACCTCGTCCGCGAGCCCGCGGCGCTGCTGCGGGCCCAGCGCCGCGCCGCGGAGCTCACCGAGCACGTCGAGCGGATCGCGGAGGAGCATGGTGTGCGCACCTGCTTCCTGGCCATGGGAGCCGCGTCGTGGCAGGTGCCCGGTGAGGACGAGCGCCCACTCGCGCCGGTCGTGCTGCGCCGGGTGTCCCTGCGCCGACTACGTCCGGGCCCGGACTTCGCTCTCGACCTCGCGCCGCGCGTCGAGATCAACCCCGCGCTGCTGACCTACCTGCGTCGTGCCCTGCGCCGGGACATCGACGGCACCGCGCTCGCCGACCTGGGCCGGGGCGAAGGCCGCGGCTTCAACCCCACGCCGGTCCTCGACGAGCTGCGTCGCCTGTGCGCCGACCTGCCCGAGCTCAACATCACCTCGCGGATCGTGATCGCTGCTTTCCCGTACGGCAAGGCCGAGGCGCTCGCCGACCTCGCCGGGCTCGGCAGCCGTCTCGGACGAGGCCCGGCGGCGGCACTGCTGGCGGGTGAGCCGATCTCCGCTGCGGAGCGCCAGCCCGAGAGCGTCGCCGACACCGCAGTCCTGGACATCACCGCCGACCAGCAGGACGCGCTCGACCGGATCGCGGCCGGGGAGGACCTCTATGTCGACGCCCCGCCGGGCACCGGCATCGCCCGTCTCGTCGCCTCCGTCATCGCCCAGGCCGCCGGCGAGCGCCGCAGCGTGCTCCTGCTGACCGAAAAGGCAGCCGCCATCGAGGCCGTCAGTGACGAGCTGGAGGTGGCTGGCCTCGAGGACCTGCTCATCCACGTCGTCGACCCTGCCGGCCCCGTCGACCCGGGACTCGTCGTCGACCGTTGGCCTCGGCGGTTGCCCGAGTCCGAGCGGTCCTTCGAGCACCCCGGCCGTCGAGCGGCCGCCGCCGCGCGCCTCCTCGACGGCCACACCCACGCGATGCACGAGCCGCGCGAGCCCTGGGGGGTCTCCATCGCGCAGGCCCATGACGCCATCGTCGGACTGAGCACCCGCCGACCGGCACCTCGCTCTCGGGTCCGCTTCGAGGGGCGGGTCCTCGCCCACCTCGATGTCGAAGGGAGGGACGCTCTCGTCGAGCAGATGGTCGGCTTGGCCACCCGCAAGGCGTGGCGGCCCGGTCGCAGCGACCAGCCCTGGGCTGGTGCACGCCTGCACAGCACGGCCGATGTCGACGAGGTCCTCGGCGCTGTCGACCGGTTGCGCGGCAAGGACGGCTCCCTGGAGATGCTGCGCAGGACCGTGCGTGAGGTCTTCGCCGACATCGCTGAGCCGCGCGCCGCGACGCCCGCGGAGCACGGGCGGTTCCTCGCCGGCATCGAGGAGATCCGGGACACGCTGGACGTCTTCCGTCCGGAGGTCTTCGACACCCCGCTCGAGCACCTGCTCGCCGCGACCGGGCCCAAGGGGACCGCGCTCGACGGTGAGCCCCTCGGCGTCGTCGAAAAGCGCCGGCTGCGGGCCCAGGCCCGGCGTCTCCTGCGCCCCGGTCGACCGCCGGAGGACCTGCACGCTGCCCTCCAGCTCGCCTCGCGACAGCGCCGCAGCTGGTCCCGGCTCACCGGCGGTGGTGGCCGGCCCCGGATCCCCACGGACATGGACCGCGCGCACAGTGCCTACGAGCGGGTCTACGCCGACCTGACCCACGTCGGCGCGGTCGTCGCCGAGCCGTCGGGCATGAGTCTCCTCGACACCCCGTGGGAAGAGCTCAACGCCAGGCTGGACGCCCTTGGGAAGGACGTCACGGGGGCCCGGGTCGTGCCGGAGGTCATCGACGACCTCGAGGACCTGCGCTCACGAGGTGTCGGCGATCTCGTCGACGACCTGTCCGCCCGACGGGTGCCGCCTGAGGCCGTGGCCGACGAGGTGCTCTTCGTCTGGTGGACCTCGGTGCTCGCCGAGGCCGGGCGGGACGAGCGGTTCGCCCGGGTCACGGGGGAGCAGCTCGACGAGGCGCTGCGCACCTTCGTCGAGGCCGACCGGGCGAGCTTGGGCGCCAACGCCGCTCGCATCGCTGCCCGCCAGCGCGAGCGGTTCCACGTCGACGGTCGTCGTCACCGGTCGTCGGCTCGCGAGGTCGCCGCGGCCCACGAGGGACTGGTGCCTCGCCCGCCGTGGCACGAGGCCTTCGGCCGCTGGGGTGGCCTGCTGAGGGCGGCCTCGCCGGCCTGGGCGATGGCTCCCTTCGTCGTCGGTCAGGTGCTGCCCTCCGATGAGAGCTTTGACCTGGTGATCGTCGATGACGCCTCGCGCACGACCCTGGCCCGCACTGTCGCGGGGATCGCACGCGGCGAGCAGCTGCTGGTCATCGGCGACCGGGGCCAGCTGCCCCCGGACACGTGGACGGCAGACGCCGGTGTCGCTGCGCCGCCGCGCCCCCGGACCTCGCTCGCCGACCTGGCGGCGCGGGTCCTGCCCGTGGCCGAGCTGCGCGACAGCGCCTACCCGCGGCCGCGGGTCGACAACCTGCTCGGGGACGAGACGACCGCGGCAGAGGTCGTGCACCCGCCGGCGCCCGTGCCCCGCGACGCAGTCCACCTCGTGCGCGTCGACGGACGGGGCGTGCTCGACGAGCGCACCGGACTCGTCGAGAGCACCGTTGCCGAAGTCCAAGAAGTGCTCGAGCGCGTCCGTGAGCACCTGCGTCGCTACCCGCGACGGTCGCTGGGCATCGTGACCTTCGGTCAGGCGCACGCCGACCGGGTCGCTGATGCCGTCGCTGCGCTGGCGCAGTCCGACCCCCGGATCGGTCAGGCCCTGGCGGCACTGCCCGAGCCCCTCGTCATCAAGCCCGCAGACAGGTGGCAGCGCGAGCAGCGGGACACCGTCGTCATCTCCGTCGGCTTCGGTCGCTCCCCACAGGGTCGGGTCCTCCAACGGCTGGGCGCCCTGAGCGGTGTCACGGGAGGCGAGCTCGTCCTCATCGCAGCCACGCGAGCCAGGCGCGCGGCGATCTGGGTGACCACGATCGAGCCCGCCGACCTCGCCGGTGACCGGGCCAATCTGCCCGGGCACCGCGCACTGCGCACCCTGCTCGCCGGCCTGGCTGAGCCCGTCCCCACGCAGCGGGCAGCAGCGCCACAGCTCAGCCCGCTCATCGCGGGATTCGTCCAGCGGTTGCGCGACGGCGGTCTCGTCGTGAGCACGGATGTGGGCCAGGGGGAGCACCGGGTCGACATCGCGGTCGCCGACCCACGGGACCGCCACCGGATGCTGCTCGCCGTGGACGTCGACGGGCCGGGTTATGCCGGCCTGGCCTCGACCCGCCAGCGCGACCGGATCCTCGTGGAGCGGCTCACCGACCTGGGATGGGCCCACCTGCGGCTGTGGGCGGTCGACATCTTTGCCGACCCGGCTCGGCAGGAAGCCCAGGTCACCCGCGCCGTGCGCGAGGCCATCGCCAAGGAGGAGTCGTGACAGACACGCCAGCAGCAGAAGAACCGGCTGAGAAGCCCAAGAGCAAGCCCAAGGCCACGCCCGAGCAGACGCGCGACGACACCGACCGCGGGTGGGGTGAGCGCCCCGACGAGGACGCCCACGACCGCTGGCTGCAGGAGCAGCGACCGCCCCACTGGGAATGACGCCCGGCCGATGGGCAGGGCCTGCTCGAAGCGGGTCCGCGCAGAAGTCGCCCAGCAGTCGACGATCCTGCGCACGACAACCCATGACGAAGGGGGTTGGTCACCGTGACGGTGACCAACCCCCTGCGTGGTGGAGCGGTGTGACTCAGGCGCGGCCGGCGCGCAGGGAGTCGCGGATCTCGCGGAGGAGCTCGACGGACTCGTCGGTGGTCTCCTCCTCGTTCTTGACGAAGCGCGCGCGCATCGCGGTGTACGGCTTGACGACACCGAAGTACACGACGGCGGCGAGGATGAGGAAGGCGACGACGGCCGTGATGAAGGCGCCGACGGGCAGCCCGGCGGGCTTGAAGCTGGTGAAGTCCGGGTTGGCACCCAGGACCTTGGCGATCGCCGCGAGGATCAGCTCGGTGAACGTGGCGACGACGGTCGCGAACGAGGTGGCAATGATCAGGCCGACGGCGATCTCGACGAGATTGCCGCGCATGATGAAGTCCTTGAAGCCCTTCATGAGGGTCTCCCTTCGATTGGATTACAGGGGGCATGACGCATCACGCGTCACTCGTCTTACAGTGTGACCCATCCGAAGGCTGATCGCCCGTCACGTGAGTGTGTCGTTGGCCGCTCAACCATCTGCAACGAGGACGAAGCCGCCCTGCGAGGGGCCGCTGGTCCCCATGTGGCGCAGGATCGGCTCGACATCGCTGCGCCGCAGGGTGACGCGTGCCACGGTGCCGCCCGACGGTGTCTGCGAGGTGCCGGAGACCCGGGCACCCGTGGCGATCGGGGACCCACGGCCGGGCAGGTAGACGGCCACGGTGTCGCCGGGGGCCAGGTGGTCGGCCGGCAGGGCGAGGGGGAGTGACAGCTCGGGCCCGGCGCGCTGCGTCGTCGGTGCCGGGGCGGCCTCCGGCGGGCGAGTGGCTCCGACGCCCAGGTGCAGGGCCAGCAGGATCGCGGTGACGGCCAGTGCCCGCCGCGCCAGCGAGAGTCGCCAGGCAGCACGTCGTGAGGGCCCGAAGAGGGAGGGGAACTGCTGCGCCAGACGGGAGGAGGCCATGCAGCCGACGCTAGGGGCGGGCAGCCCCGCACCAGCGGTCGGTCAGCTGGTGGTGGACGCTGAGCTCGAGGAGCTCGAGGCTGTGGACGACGAACCCGCGGAGGAGCCGGTGGTCGAGCTCGAGGACGAGTCGCTGCTCGAGGAGCTGGTCGAGGTGCTCGGCTTCGCCGTGTCGCTCGAGGAGCTGCTCGCGCGGGAGTCGTTGCGGTAGAAGCCGCCTCCCTTGAAGACGACGCCCACGGCGTTGAACTGCTTGCGCAGGTTGCCGCCGCACTCGGGGCACACCGTCAGGGTGTCGTCGCTGAAGGACTGGACGATGTCGAAGGCGTGGCCGCAGTCGGCGCAGGCGTAGGCATAGGTAGGCATAACGGGCCCTATGATACGTCGCCGCGCCAGCCGGCCAGGCGGCCGTGCTCGGAGACGGCACGGAAGCGTTCTTCCGTCGCCTCGCGCAGGTCGCCGGGGGTGACCACGAGCAGGCGGTCCTTGGGCCACAGGCGGGTGTGGGCGTCGGGGACGAAGGTCTCCTTGTCGCGCACGACGAGCGACACATTGGCACCCTGGGGCAGGCGCAGCTCGTAGATCTCGACGCCGGACAGCTTGGACCCGGGCACGACCGCGATCTCGAGCAGCTGCGCGCCCAGCTCCTCCAGCGGCATCGCCTCGACGATGACGCCCGTGGCCCGGCTCGGCTCCGTCACCCGCAGCGCCCGCGCCATCCACGGCATGAGCGGGGCCTGCACGAGCGTGAAGATGACGACGAGCATGAAGACGAGGTCGAAGACCCAGTCGATCCCGGGCACGTTGTTGGTGATCGGGACGGTGGCCAGCACGACCGGTACCGCGCCGCGCAGACCGGCCCAGGAGATGAAGGCCTGCTCCCGCCAGGGGACGCGGAAGGGGGTGAGCGAGACGAGCACGGACAGCGGCCGGGCCACGAGGAGCAGGACGAGCCCGGCGAGGATCGCGCGCGGCGCCTGGTCGACGAAGCCCGACGGGGTGGCGAGCATCCCGAGCATGACGAAGAGCCCGATCTGGGCCAGCCAGCCGAGTGCCTCCGCGAAGCCGGTGACGGCCTGCCGGTGCGGCAGGTGCATGTTGCCCAGGACGAGGGCCGCGAGGTAGCAGGCGATGAACCCCGACGTGTGGATCGTGGCCGCGCTGGCGTAGGCGAGCACGCCGATCGCGACGACGCCGAGGGAAAACAGGCCGGAGGTCCCCGACGCCAGACGGCGCATGAGCTTGCCGCCGAGCCAGCCGATCGCCAGACCGACGAGCGCGCCCCCGGTCAGCTCGGCGACCGCGTGGAGCCCGATGCTCCACCACGGCTCGGCCTCGGCGGGGTTGGCGATCTGCAGGGACAGCGCGGTCACGAGCAGCACGACCGGGGCGTCGTTGAATCCGGACTCGGCCTCGAGCATCCCGGAGAGTCGCCGCGGGAGCGGCACCACCCGCAGGACGGAGAAGACGGCGGCGGCGTCGGTCGAGGCGAGGATCGCGCCGATGAGCAGACTGATCTGCCAGTCGGTGTGCAGGATCTCGTGCAGGGCGACCGCCACCACCCCGACCGACACCAGGACACCGACGGTCGACAGGGCCATGGCCGGTCCGACGGAGGAGCGGATCGATGACCACGTCGTCGTCAGGCCACCCTCGACGAGGATGAGCACGAGGGCGCAGTAACCGAGGACCTGCGCGGCCTGGTCGGAGTCGAAGGGGATCCCGAGGCCCTCCTTGCCCACCGCGAGCCCGATCGCCAGGTAGAGCAGGAGCGTCGGCAGGCCGGAGCTGGTGGCCAGGCGGACCGCTGCGACCGCCACGACGAGCACGAGCGACCCGGCCAGGAGGACGAGAGAGAGGTCCGAGAGGCCGAAGGCAGAGGCCTGCTCGGTCATCGTCACCGCAGCCCCCTCTCGTCGTCCCCGGCGTCTAGTCTCGCAGGGTGACCCTGGTCCGTAAGGTACGCCGCAGCCTCTACGTGACGCTCGCCCTCGTCGTCGTGCTCGTCGTGGTGCTCGCCGGGGTCGTGATCGGACAGGGGCGCCGCCCCCTTCCCCAGACGGACGGGACGCTCGAGGTCCGCGGGCTCACCGGCGAGGTCGAGGTGCTGCGCGACGACCGCGGCGTCCCCCACATCTACGCCGACACCATGGGCGACCTCATGCGCGCCCAGGGCTATGTGCAGGCGCAGGACCGCTTCTTCGAGATGGACACCCGCCGGCACATCACCGCAGGCCGCCTCGCCGAGCTCGTGGGTGAGCCGGGCGTCGAGACCGACAGGGTGATCCGCACGATGGGCTGGCGTCGGGTGGCCGAGCAGGAGCTGCCGATGCTCAAGCCGGAGACCCGCCGGGCCATCGCGGCCTACACCGACGGCGTCAACGCGTGGATCGAGGACAAGGGCTCACCGTCGTCGATGGCCTTCGAGTACACGGTCCTGTCGCTGAGCCTGCCCGAGTACCGCGTCGAGCCGTGGACCTCCGTCGACTCCCTCGCCTGGCTCAAGGCGATGGCCTGGGACCTGCGCGGCAACTACACGGGCGAGCTGACGCGGGCGGCCTTGCAGGGGCGGGTCAGCGACTCGATGCTCGCCGAGCTCTACCCCACCTATCCGGCCTCCGAGCACGCGCCGATCCTCTCGGGCAAGGACTGGCGACCATCAGGAGCGAAGGGGGCGCAGCCCGCCTCCCCGTCCGCTCCGGCACACTCCGCCCCGGCACACCCCGGCGCGACCACGGCACTGCTCGAGACCGCTGCCGCGGTCGACGCCGTGCCGACGCTGATCGGTCGCGGAGACGGGATCGGCTCCAACTCCTGGGTGGTCTCCGGCGAGCGCTCGACGACCGGGTCACCTCTGCTGGCCAATGACCCGCACCTCGGGGTGAGCATGCCGGGCATCTGGTACCAGATGGGTCTGCACTGCCGTGAGGTCACGCAGGCCTGCCCGCTGGACGTGTCCGGGTACACCTTCGCCGGCGTCCCGGGCGTCATCATCGGGCACAACCGCGACATCGCGTGGGGGTTCACCAACCTCGCGCCCGACGTGACCGACTTCTACCTCGAGCAGATCACCGGCGACGAGTACCTGCGCGATGGCAGGCTGCGCCCGCTGGAGACCCGCACCGAGACGATCCGGGTCGCAGGCGGGCCCAGCCAGCACATCACCGTGCGCTCCACCGGGCACGGCCCGCTGCTCTCGGACGCCATCCCCTCGGTCGCGGCGGCCGGGGACGAGGTCGAGGTCGAGGGGCGGGCCACGAGCGACTACGCGGTCTCCTTCGCGTGGACGGCCCTGCGGCCGAGCACGACCGCTGACGCGCTGCTCGGACTCAACACCGCGTCCGACTGGGACGAGTTCCGCGCTGCAGCGCAGGACTTCGCTGTCCCCAGCCAAAACCTCGTCTACGCCGACACCGCCGGTCACATCGGCTACCAAGCACCCGGCCAGGTGCCGATCCGCAAGGGCGTGGGCAACCAACCGCCCGGCTACGTCCCGGCTCCGGGATGGGACTCGGACTACGACTGGACGGGGTATGTCCCCTTCGACGAGATGCCGAGCGTGCTCGACCCGCCGGAGGGGCTCGTCGTCACGGCCAACCAGCAGGTCACGGTGAGCACCACCCCCTTCCTCACGACGGAGTGGGACTCCGGCTACCGCTCCCAGCGCATCCGTGACCTGCTCGAGGGTGACGACAAGGTGAGCCCGGACAAGATGGCGCGCGTCCAGCTCGACACGGACAACGGCCTTGCGCCGGTCCTCGTCGAGCAGCTGCTCGCCGTGGAGCTCGACGACCCCTTCACCGAGGACTCGCGCGGCCTGCTGCGCGCCTGGGACGGTCGTCAGCCGGCGGGGGACGGGGAGGATGCGGCGGCGGCCATGTACTTCAACGCCGTGTGGCAGCGGATCGTCATGCTGACCTTCAACGACGACCTGCCGGCGGACCTGCAGGCCGGCGGCGGATCGCAGTACTGGCAGGCCGTGACCACCCTGCTCGAGCGACCGCGCAGCGGCTGGTGGGACGACCGCACCACGGCCGGTGTCGTCGAGGGACGCGACGAAATCCTGCGACGGGCCCTCGTCGACGCCCGGCTCGACCTGACCCGTCAGCTGGGCAAGGACCCTGCGACGTGGCAGTGGGACCAGCTGCACCGCGTCACCTTCCGGCACCAGGTGCTCGGCGGTGACGGCATCCCCGCGCCGGTGAGGTGGCTGGTCAACTCCGGTCCGTACCCCGTCGGTGGCGGCTCGTCGACGGTCGACGCGACCAGCTGGGATGCGTCACAGGGCTTTGCGGTGACCGCGGCTCCCTCGATGCGGATGGTCGTCGACCTCGGCGACCTCGACGCATCACGGTGGGTCAACCAGACCGGGGCGTCAGGACATCCCTTCAGCGACCACTACGACGACCAGATCGATGCCTGGGTCGCGGGGCGCACCCACCCGTGGCCGAGCAGCGAGGACGCGGTGCGCGAGAGCACCCAGGACACGCTGGTCCTCACCCCTGCCGTGAAGTAGTCCCCAGGACCCGGTGGGATGGCGTGCACCCGTGCGCCGTGAGCACCCACGGGATGGGGATGTCGTGCGGCTCGTGGGGGAGAGGGTCGCTGGTGTGCTCACCGGGGTGGAGCAGGACGATGACCGGCGTCCCCACTCTCAGCATCGGCAGCACCCGGTCGTAGCAGCCGCCGCCCTGGCCCATCCTCGTGCCGGTGGTGTCGACCGCCAGACCGGGCGCGAGGACGAGATCGGCGGCCGCAGGCGCAGTGATGCCGAAGGGAGTGCGCCTCGGGTCGTCGAGGTCGCACCAGTCGAGCTGCATGTCAGGGAGGGTGATCGGCACGAGGACCCGGTGTCCGTGGGCGCGGAGTGCTGCATTGACCGCGGCCGTGGGTGGCTCGTGCGGAAGTGACTCGTAGGACAGGGCCGTGCCGGGCACAGACCTCGGTGCCGCACCGGGGGGCAGATCGTCGAGGTGCTCGGCCAGCGCGAGGGCGTCCGCGGTGAGGTCCCTGGAGGCGGCCAGCTCCCTGCGTCGTGCCCGCAGAAGGCGACGGACGTCTCCCTTCGTCGTCGAGTCAGGTGCCATGACTGCATCGTAGGGTGATGCCCATGGAGCGTCAGGGGCATGACGAAGCAGTCAGCATGATGGTCGAGCGAGGCGTCGACCAGCGTGCGATCACTGTCTTCGAGGACTATTGGCAGCAGCTCGCAGAGGGGGCGCAGGGGATCGTCCGTGAGGACGAGATCGAGCCGCTCGTGGACGTGCCCGAGCTCGCCGCCATCGAGGTCAGTGATGACGAGCGCAGGGCTGCGCTCGCTCGGGTGGCCATCGTCAAGCTCAATGGCGGTCTCGGCACGAGCATGGGCATGGCCGGCCCCAAGGCGGCGCTCGTCGCACGCGACGGTCTGACCTTCCTGGACGTCATCGTCCGGCAGCTCATCGGCCTCGAGGAGCGCTACGGCGCTCGGCCGCCACTGGTGCTGATGAACTCCTTCCGCACGCGTGACGCGTCGCTGCAGATCCTCGAGCGGTACCCCCAGATGGCGCGGCAGGAGCTGCCGCTGGACTTCCTGCAGAACATGGAGCCCAAGCTCGACGCCGCCGCCCTCGCACCCGTGTCGTGGCCCGAGGACCCCGAGCTCGAGTGGTGCCCGCCGGGTCACGGTGACGTCTACGTCGCACTCGCCGCCTCCGGCCTGCTCGACCAGATGCGCGCATCGGGTATCCGCTATGCCTTCCTCTCCAACTCCGACAACCTGGGTGCCACCTGCGACCCCGACATCGCCGCCTGGCTGATGGCCGAGGGCATCCCCTTCGCCGCGGAGGTCGCCGAGCGGACCCTCAACGACCGCAAGGGCGGCCACGTCGCGGTGCGCCGCAGCGATGGGCGCCTCGTCCTGCGCGAGGCCGCGATGGTCCTCGACGAGGAGCAGGACCTCTTCCAGGACACCAGCCGGCACCGGTGGTTCAACACCAACAACCTCTGGGTGGACCTCGACCGCCTCGACGAGCTGCTGCGTGAGCGCGGTGGGGTGCTCGGTCTGCCGATCATCGTCAACCGCAAGACCGTCGACCCCACCCGTCCCGACTCGACGCCCGTCATCCAGATCGAGTCCGCGATGGGCTCGGCCATCGAGGCCTTCGAGGGCAGCGTCGCGCTCCGCGTGCCGCGCTCGCGCTTCCGCCCGGTCAAGACGACCAACGAGCTCCTGCTCCTGCGCAGTGACGTCTTCGAGTTCGATGAGCACTCGCGGATCGTCTCCCGGATCGAGCACAAGGAGCCCCGGGTGAGCCTGGGCGGGGCGTACAAGTTCGTGCGGGAGTTCGACGCGCGCTTCCCGTCGGGAGTCCCGTCGATGCGGGAGTGCACCTCGCTGGCCGTCGACGGCGACGTGACCTTCGGGGCCGACGTGAGCATGGTCGGTGACGTCGAGGTCAGCGCGCAGACCCCGGCCACCGTGCCGGACGGGACCCGGCTCGAGGGCCGGATCTCCTTGCCGCAGTGAGGCGCTCGCCGGGACCCGTCCTGACGGGCACGACTCCGGGCGGTGAGGGGCTCTCCCTTCGCCCCCTGCAGCGGCGGGACCGCGATGAGTTCCTCGCGCTGCGGACCCGCAGCGCGCAGTGGCTGCGACCGTGGGACCCCACGGTCCCTCCCGGTGGCACTCCTCGTCGGGACATCGCCGCGGACTTCCGTGGGTACGTGCGCGCGCTCGACGCGGAGATGCGCTCGGGGAGCGGGATGAGCCTGGTGATCGCCGTCGACGACGCGATCGTCGGGATGGTCGCCGCGAGCAGCATCGTCGAGGGCGCCCTGCGCTCCGGGAGCATCGGGTACTGGGTCGGGCACGAGGTCGCCGGCCGAGGCATCGCGCCAACCGCGGTCGCGGTGCTGGCCGACCACCTCATGGATCCTCGTGGCCGGGCGCTGCACCGGATCCAGGTGGAGATCCGCCTCGACAACGCTCCCAGCCTGGCGGTGGCGGCCAAGCTCGGGCTGCGTGACGAGGGCATCCGTCGTGCCTACCTGCACATCGACGGAGCCTGGCGCGACCATCGCTCCTTCGCCGTCGTGGCCGAGGACCTCGGTCCCGGAGGGCTGCTCGAGCGACTTTCACACCAACAACATCAGTCACGCGCGCGACACACCGAGTAGCCTGCGCCACCCTGAGCCTCCGGCCTCCTAGCGTTGGGCTCGTGCAGCCGAGCAGCCTCATCTTCGTCCTTGTCGTGGCGATCTGGGCTGTCTATCTCCTCCAGTACTGGATCAAGCGCCGCGACCACCTCTCCACCGTGCGGTCCGTCGACCGATTTTCCGCAGCGATGCGGGTGCTCGACGACCACTGTCTGCGTCGTGAGGCCGCTGAGCCCACCCCGCGCTCCTACTCCGTCGCACCGGCACGCGCCGCGCGCCCCGAGGTGACCGTGAAGCACGCTGGTGTCTCCCCTCGTGTGCGCATGGTCGAGCCCGTCGTCGGCGCCTCGCGTCAGGTGCGCGGCCTGACCCTGCTCACGATGCTCGTGCTCCTGCCCGTGATCGTGCTCGTCGCGGCCTTCGGTCCCCTGCCCTGGTGGGTTGGCGTCGCCTGGCTCGTCGGGACCGTGGCCGCCTTCGGGTGGCTGCGTCAGGCAGTGCAGGCGCAGCGTGAGGCGCGCGGTCGTGCCCGCGCCGAGCAGCGGCGGACTGCGCAGCCGAGCGCACCACGCGCCGAGCGCGCCGAGGCTGCTGCACCCACG
>NZ_BCSS01000040.1 GCF_001570985.1 Janibacter limosus NBRC 16128
TGGGGCCCGGGGTGGCGGCCTTGGGGCCGGGCGTCGGGGCTGCCGACGGGGCCGTAGGACCGGGGGTGGGCGCGGACGGCTGGTCAGCCGCCGGCGTCGCGGGAGCCTTGGGACCGGGCTTGCCGGCAGGAGCCGGCGTGGCCGCTGCCTTCTTGGCCTTGGGGTCGGCGGCGGGCGGGTTGTCCTTCACCCGACGCACGACCGGCGCCTCGATCGTCGAGCTCGCCGACTTCACGAACTCCCCCATGTCGCCCAGGTGGGCGAGGAGGGCCTTGCTGGAAACCCCGAGCTCTTTGGCGAGCTCGTGGACACGGACCTTAGCCACGTTTCTCCTTCATCTGGTCCGTACCGGATGAAGGCGCGGACCGTCGTCAGTTGAGGTGAATGCTCATTGCTGAGTACTCATCGGGTGCTCATCAGCGTCAAACCCGCTCTCGGTTGCTTCTGCGAACTTGGTCGTCATTGCTGGCTGCTGCCCACGCTCTGGAGCCAAGCACGAAGGGCGTCGGTTCCCTCGACCCGTTGCCGGAAGGCTCGGGAGAGGGCCCGCCGCCGGACGGCGAGGTCCAGACAGGCGATGTCGGGATGGAGCCATGCCCCACGACCCGGCAAGCACTTGCGTGGATCCGGCGCGGCCGTGGTCTCCCCACGGTCGTCCGTCACCACGACGATGCGCAGCAGTGTCGACCGGCTATCCCGTCCCCGGCACCCGATGCAGGTCCGGATGGGACCAGCAGGGGCGTCGTCGGACTGGAGTCCAGTCCGGTCAACGTCGTCCAGTCTAGCCCCTGCCGGGCCCGGCTCGGTCACGCGCCCGGCTGACCGGGGGCGGCCACGCCCCCGCTCGTCTCCGGCGCGGTGTCCGGGCGGATGTCGATGCGCCATCCGGTGAGCTTGGCCGCGAGACGGGCGTTCTGCCCCTCCTTGCCGATGGCCAGCGAGAGCTGGTAGTCCGGCACGACGACGCGCGCCGAGCGCAGCTTGGGGTCGACGATGGTCACGGACTCGACCTTGGAGGGCGAGAGGGCCGCGGCGATGAACTTCTGCGGGTCCTCGGAGTAGTCGACGATGTCGATCTTCTCGTCCTGCAGGTGGCTCATCACGGCCCGCACGCGGGCGCCCATCGCGCCGATGCACGCGCCCTTGGCGTTGAGGCCGGGGATCTTGGTGTGGACGGCGATCTTGGTCCGGTGACCGGCTTCGCGGGCCAGCGCCGCGATCTCGACCGAGCCGTCGGCGATCTCGGGCACCTCCATCGCGAAGAGCTTGCGCACGAGGTTGGGGTGGGTGCGCGACAGGCCGATCTCCGGCCCGCGCATGCCGCGCTTGACCGAGACGACGTAGACGCGGATCCGGTCGCCGTGGTTGTAGACCTCGCCGGGGACCTGCTCGGCCGAAGGGAGGATCCCCTCGACCGTGCCGAAGTCCACCAGGACATTGCGCGGGTTGGAGCTCTGCTGGACGACACCGGCCACGATGTCGCCCTCACGCCCGCGGAAGTCGCCCATGACGGCCTCGTCCTCGAGGTCACGCATGCGCTGGGTGATGACCTGGCGGGCGGTCGCGGCCGCGACGCGGCCGAAGTTGCTCGGGGTGTCGTCGAACTCCGGACCGACCTCGCGGCGGGTGCGGGTGCGCATCAGCGGCTTGCCCTCGTCGTCGAGAGGCAGGTCCTCCCCCTCCTCGACCTCGACCGGGATCTCCTCCTCGACGAGGGTCTCCTCACGGGCCCACACGACGACGTGCCCGTCCTTGCGACCGAGCTCGGCACGCGCGTTCTTGAAGGCACCCTCGGTGCGGTGGTAGGCGCCCAGAAGCGCCGCCTCGATGGCGTCGACGAGGATGTCGAAGGGGATCTCGCGCTCACGCTCGAGTGCCTTGAGGGCGTGGATGTCGATGTCCATGGTCAGTCCTTGGTCTCGTCGGCGTCGGGTGCGCTCTGGGGTCGGTTGAACTCCACCTGGGCGACGCCCTTGGTGATGTCGGCGAAAGAGATGTGCTCGGTGTGCGGCCCCTGCTGCTTGGTGCCCGCGACCTGCAGGTCGACCCCGTCGGCCGTCGTCGCGAGGACACGGCCGGTGAGGGGTCCATCGGCGAGGGTGAGCTCGACGAGGCGGCTGACGGCGCGGCGGAAGTGCATCGGCTCGGTGAGCGGACGGTCGGTGCCGGGGGTGCTCACCTCCAGGGTGTACGGCTGGCTGCCCAGGACCTCACTCGTGTCCAAGGCATCGCTGACGAGCCGGGTCGCGTCAGCGATCTCGTCGAGCGTGAGGGCCTCGATCGGGGTGTCGCCGACCGCGTCCTGCACGGGTCGCTCCACGGTGATGCGGGCGACACGACGCTTGCCGGCGGGGGTCACGGTCACAGCGGCCACGGTGAAGTCGTCACCCAACGCGCTGGACACCTGCTCGAGGATGTCGTGGTCCAAAGCCATGGGAAGCCTTCCGTGTGGAGTTGCCGTGCTAGCCCGCCACTCTAGTCATGATCGACGCGCACCGTGACATGCGAAGATCGGTGGTGTGCCCGCCCGTCCCAGCCGCCGCCTCCTGCTCACCGCAGCCCTGACGCTCCCCGCGACGGCCCTCGCCGGCTGCGGGGTCCGCCTCGAGGACGACGCGCCGGACATCCCCTTCGTCCCGCGGCGCGAGCCCATCCCCGGCGAGTCGGCCCTGCTTGCGGTCCTGGGCGCCCTGGAGTCCAGTGATGTCGCGCACTCTGCGCAGCGGGCAGACCTGCTGCACACCGCCTTGACCGACGCGCAGGTCCCCGACACCGTGCTCGCCGACGCGGCCTCGCCGACCTCCCCGGCAGAGGTCGCCGCGGCCTTCGAGGCGTCGGTGCGCGAGTGCGGATCGGGCCTGCTGCGACTCGTCGGACAGCTCACCGCGACGCAGCGCATCCTGTCCCCCATCGGCGCCAAGGCCGCGTTGTGGACCGACCCCGGGACAGGCGCCTGGACCGCCGGCGCCGTGGCCGCCACCGCACTGGAGGCCACCCGGGCGACGATGTACGCCCTCGAGGTCGTGGCCGGTCAGCAGAGCACGGGCGCCGTGGCCAAGGCGGCGCTCACCGCCAGCCAGGAGCTGCGCCGGCTGGGCATCCGCCAGACGACCGCTGCCGGCGACGCCGTGCAGCCGCTGGCCCTCGGGTACGACCGGCCAGATGACGTGACCGGGACAGCGGGACGCGACTGGGTGATCGGCAGCTTCATCCGGCTGCAGGCCGCCTACGCCGACTGCTTCGCCCGGCTGGACACCGACCGCGACGCTGCCCTCGAGGTGACCCAGTGGATGGTCACCGCCGAGGAGATCTCCGGCACGCAGTTCCGCCAGGACGTCCCCACGCTGTACGGGGACGGCAAGCACCAGCCGTGAGGGTCGAGGACGCCGCAGCCCTCGTGCCTGCAGGCTTCGTCACACACATCTCGACGCTCCCTGCCGCAGCGGGCCCCTCCGGCAGTGACTGGGTCGCGGCCCTCCCCCACCTGCTCGTCGACGTGCTCGGGACGTGGGAGCTGACGGTCGAGGGTGAGGCGATGACCGGTCACTGCGCACTCGTGCTGCCCGTGCGTGGGCCCGAGGGGTCGGCGGCCCTCAAGCTCGGCTGGCCGCACCGCGAGGCCGACGGAGAGCACCTGGCCCTGCGCGCCTGGGACGGGCGCGGAGCCGTGCGACTGCTGCGGGCCGACCCGCGCCGCTCCGTGCTGCTGCTCGAGCGCCTGACCACGCAGGACCTGACGGACCAGTGGGACGAGGAAGCCGTCGCGATCGTCGCGGGGCTCTACCCGGATCTGCACGTCGCACCGCTGCCGCAGGTGCCGGCGCTCGTGCCGTGGGTCGAGGAGACCCTGTCGCGTCCTGCCGCTGCCGGGCTGCCCCGGAGGTACGTGGAGCAGGCGAGGGGCACCCTTCGCTCCTTGGGGGATCTCGGTGGGGAGCGGCTGCTGCACGGCGACCTGCACTACGGCACTGTCCTGTCCGACGGCACCGACTGGGTCGCGATCGACCCCAAGCCGATCACGGGCCATCCGGCGTGGGAGGTCGCTCCCCTGCTGACCAACCGCGTCGAGGAGATGGGCACCGGCGCCTCGCTGCGCTGGTCGGTGCGGCGGCGGGTCGAGGTGGTCTGCGAGGTCTCCGGGCTGGATCAGGGACTCGTGCAGGCAGTGAGCGCGCTGCGCGCCGTGGTCGGCGCGGTCTGGGCCAGCGAGGACGGCGACGCCGAGCAGGTCTCGCGTGCGATCGCATTGATCAAGGCGCTCGGCGACTGAGCCGACGTGGTCGGCTGCCTCGGGCGACCCCCTTCGCGCCTGGCGTCGTTGCGCGGGGTTGGCCGAAGACCTGTCGTCAGCCAACCTCAGGAATCGACGCCAACCCACGTGATTGCCGTCGGGCCTCGGCCCGCGCGACGCCGTCGAGCACCTTGCGCCGAACGACCAGGTGGTCGGCCAGGTCGGCCCAGGTCAGGCGCACGAACTCGTAGCCCAGCGCGCGCAGACGGTCTTCACGCAACTTTTCGGCGATCAGGTCCGCCCGGCTCTGGTACTTGTCCATGCCATCGACCTCGATGATCAGCTTGAGTTCCTCGTACAGGAAGTCGACGCGCGCTACGTACTCGCCATCGTCGGCGTAGATGCGTACCTGCGGTGTCGGCTGGCGAAAGCCCAGCATCTGAAAGGCCCACCGTGCCCGGGACTCGGCTGCTGACTCGATCCGGGCGTCAGCGAGGAGAGACATCTGGAAGGGAGCGCGTGACCACCGGCCGGGCGCGAACGCAGCGAACGCTGCCTTCAGGTCCTGGTGGGTGATGCGCTTGCTGTGCAGCGCGTGGTCGGCGCTCACGAGTGCGGCCTCGGCCCCGGACTGCGCCGCCACCTGGAGACAGGCGACAGCCGGAGTGACGATGCGCAGCCCCTCGTGGACCTCGACGAGATCCTCGGCCACGGGTCGGTGACCGACAACCACACCATCTGATCGACCGCGCCCCGCGCCCACATGGACCAGGTGCACCCGGTCATCGACCCCGTGCAGGGAGACACCTCGGAGCGCGAGGGCGCTGTGGTGGCTCAGCGCCACGGAGTGCCCCTTGGGGAGCCCCGCCATCACGGCCCTCGCGCGCAGTTCGTGCCGCTCCCACGGCTTGGCTGCGCGCCACAGCTCTCCGTCGACGAGAGCATTGCGTCGGATCCGGACGAGGTCGCCAGCTCTGGCTGCGCGCGCGATCTCAGCACCACTGATGCCGATGGCGGCCAGTCTCTTGGCGGAGGTGGCGCCGCGACCCATCGTGAGAGTCGTGCGGATGCGTGAGTCCATACCGACATGGTGCGCAGGGGTGGTCGCGCGGTGCATGGGCTTGTCCACAGGGGTGCGGTGGCGGCGATCTGCAGGGTTGGCCGACGATCTGTCGTCAGCCAACCTCGGGCATCGACGCCAGCCCTCCGGATCGACGCCGCGCTCAGGTGAGAGCGTGGGGGCATGGGCAACCGACTCGCCGACAGCCTCTCCCCCTACCTGCGCCAGCACGCCGACAACCCGGTCGACTGGTGGGAGTGGGGCGACGCGGCCTTCGCCGAGGCGCGGCGGCGGGATGTGCCGATCTTCCTGTCCGTCGGGTACGCGGCCTGTCACTGGTGCCATGTCATGGCGCACGAGAGCTTCGAGGACGAGCAGGTCGCTGCGGCCCTGGCGCAGGGGTGGGTGAGCATCAAGGTCGACCGTGAGGAGCGCCCTGACGTCGACGCGGTCTACATGCTCGCGACCCAGGCGATGACCGGGCAGGGCGGGTGGCCGATGACGGTGCTCATCACCCCCGACGGTGAGCCCTTCTTCGCGGGGACCTACCTGCCCAAGCCACAGCTCATGCAACTGCTCGACGCGGCCGGCACCGCCTGGCGCGAGGACCGGGAGCGGCTCACCGCGAGCGCGACGAGCATCGCCTCCCAGCTGGCCGGCATCGCCGACCCCGGGCGTGGCGCACTGATCGAGGACGAGCAGGTCGCGTTGGCGGTGCACTCCCTGCGCAAGACCTTCGACGACGCTCGCGCCGGCTTCGGTGGCGCGCCCAAGTTTCCGCCGTCGATGACCTTGGAGCACCTGCTGCGCCACCACGCGCGCACCGACGACGCGGACGCGCTCGCCATGGCGGAGCGCACCCTCGAGGCGATGGCGCGAGGTGGGATCCACGACCAGCTCGCGGGCGGCTTCGCCCGCTACAGCGTCGACGCCGACTGGGTGGTCCCCCACTTCGAGAAGATGCTCTACGACAACACGCTGCTGCTGCGCGTCTACGCGCACTGGGCACGGCAGACCGGCTCCCAGCTCGCGGCCCGCGTGGCCGGCTCCACCGCCGACTTCCTGCTGCGTGACCTGCGCACGGCCGAAGGGGGCTTCGCCTCCGCTCTCGACGCGGACACCGTCATCGACGGGCACAGCATCGAGGGGGCCACCTATGTGTGGACACCGGCGCAGCTCGTCGAGGTCCTCGGCGAGGCAGACGGACACCGTGCGGCCGAGCTGCTCGAGGTGACGCCGGAAGGCACCTTCGAGGAGGGTGCCTCGACGCTGCAGCTGCTCACCGACCCCGATGACCCGGCCTGGTGGCAGGACGTCCGGGTGCGCCTGCTGGACACCCGTGCTGAGCGCCCGCAGCCGGCGCGCGACGACAAGGTCGTGACGAGCTGGAACGGTCTGGCGATCGCCGCGCTCGCCGACGCGGGCGTCACGCTGCGACGGCCCGAGCTGGTCGAGGCCGCTCGCGCCGCGGCGCAGCTCGTGCTCGACACCCACCTCATCGACGGTCGGCTCCGGCGCACGTCACTGGCCGGCCGGGTCGGCGACGCGCCTGCCGTGCTCGACGACCACGGCAACCTGGCCGAGGGGTTGCTCGCGCTGCACCGGGCGACCGGCGACACCACGTGGCTCACCCGCGCCGGCGAGATCATCGGGCTGGCCATCGACGCCTTCCACGGCGAGGACGGCTGGCACGACACGGCGCACGACGGCGAGGCCCTGATCACCCGCCCCCGCGGGCGCACCGACAATGCCGAGCCGGCGGGTGTCTCCGCGATCGCCGGGGCACTCCTGACGCACTCCGCCCTCACCGGCAACACCGAGCACCGCTCTCTCGCAGAGGAAGCCGTCGCCTCCCAGTCGCGGATCATCACCCACGACCCGCGCTTTGCCGGGTGGGGCCTGGCCGTTGCCGAGGCGATGCTCACCGGCCCGCTGCAGGTGGCGATCGTCGGCGAAGGGGAGGGCGGCCCCCTTCGTCAGGTGGCGGAGGCGTGCTCCTCCCCCGGCCTGGTCATCGTCAGCGGCTCACCGGACGCGCCCGGCGAGCCGCTGCTCGCGGACCGCCCGCTGGTCGAGGGGCGGCCGGCTGCGTACGTGTGCCACGGCTTCGTCTGCGACCGACCGGTCACCGACCCCGACGAGCTGGCGGCCCAGCTGCGCTAGGCGCCCGGGTGTTCGGTGCGTCCGTCGCCGTAGGTGGCGAAGCGCGGGGTCTCGCGCGGGTGCACCGGCGAGCGGCTGTCCCAGCCCCAACCACCGAACTCGGTGCGCTGGTAGTCCTCGAAGGCCTGGACGATCTCGGCCTGGGTGTTCATGACGAAGGGACCGTAGCTCGCGACCGGCTCACCGAGGTCGACGCCCTGCAGGACGAGGACGACCGACGGCTGGTCGCCGGCAGTGATCGTCGGCTGCGCACCGGCGACCGGGGCCCAGCCCGTGCCCGAGGCGACCGCGCTGCCGTCGATGTCGACACCGCCCTCGCCGTGCACGTAGAGCAGCCGCTGCGTCTCGGCCCGGCGGGTGGCCGGCAGCGTGATCGAGGCGCCGGGCACGAGGTCGACGAGCCAGACGGCGACGTCGGAGGCCGGGTCCGCCGCCCAGGAGGCCACGGGCGGGTCCAACGGGGCGAGGTCCTCGTAGGCACCGGAGACGACCGTCACGCGTGCACCGTCGTGCTCGAGCACCGGGATGTCCTCGTGCCAGAGCATCGTGAACTCCGGGTCGACGCCCTTGCTGCGGGCCGGGAGGTTGAGCCAGATCTGGTAGAGCTCGAAGGGGTTGTCCGCGTCCTGCTCGAGCAGCGGAAACATCTCGGAGTGGCTCACGCCGTGACCCGCGGTCACCCACTGCACGTCGCCCCCACCGAAGCGGGCCGTCGCGCCCGTGGAGTCGGCGTGGTCGACGACGCCGCGACGCACCAGCGTGATCGTCTCGAAGCCGCGGTGCGGGTGCGCGGGGAAGCCCGGGACCTGCTCACCGTGGTACATGTTCCAGCCCGACGGGTTGCCGAAGTCCTGCCCCAGCGGGCGGTCGGAGATGTCCTCGGCGGGACCCATGTCGGCATCGCCGCGCGGGTAGGCGTCGAGGTGGTGCACGGCGAAGAGGAAGGGGCCGACCCCACGCCACGGGTGGCCGATCTCGATGACGCTGCCGGTGGACGTGCTGACGCTCATGTGCGCTCCTGACGTGTGCGAGTGGTCTGCCTCGGTCAACGCCGGGGAGGCCGCGGTTATTGCCCCGGGACGACGACCCCGTGCTCGTAGGCGAAGACGACCGCTTGGGCCCGGTCGCGCAGCGCCAGCTTGGTGAGCACCCGCGACACGTGCGTCTTGACCGTCTGCTCGGCGAGGAAGAGCTGGCCGGCGATCTCGGCGTTGGACAGCCCGGCCGCGATGAGCCCCAGGACCTCGTGCTCGCGAGCGGTGAGCTGCTCGAGCCGGGGCGAGCGGCGGGGCACGGTGCCGCGACGCCGGGTGGACTCCTCGATCAGCCGCCGGGTGATGCTCGGGGCCAGCAGCTGGTCCCCGGCCGCGACGACCCGCACCGCGCGCACCAGCTCCTCGGCGGGCGCGTCCTTGAGCATGAAGCCGCTCGCCCCCAGACGCAGCGCCTCGTAGACGTAGTCGTCGATGTCGAAGGTCGTGAGCATCAGGACGCGGGGCCGGGTGGGACTCGGTGAGGACAGGATCGTCGCAGCGGCTTCGAGCCCGTTGACCTCCGGCATGCGCACGTCCATGAGGACGACATCGGGTGCCAGTCGGGCGACCTCGCGGACACCGAGGGCCCCGTCCGCGGCTTCGCCGACGACACTGATGTCCGGCTGCGCATCGAGCAGCGCGCCGAAGCCCTGCCGCACCATCGCCTGGTCGTCGACGATGACCACCGAGATCGTCATGCGCCTACTCTCCCAGCCGCGGACGGTCGGCGAGCGGCACGCTCGCGGTCACCGCGAAGCCACCCTCGGGGGTCGGCCCTGCGGTGAGGGTGCCGCCGACGGCCTCCACCCGGGTCCGCATGCCGGGGATGCCGTTGCCGCCGCCGCGCTCGGCCGTGCCGGAGGTGGACGAAGGGGAGGTCCCCACGGTGAGCAGGGCACCAGCGGGCCCGTCGGCCGGGTGGACGCGCACGAGATCGACCCGCACGCTCGCGCCGGGCGAGTGCCGGCTGGCGTTGGCGAGCGACTCCTGAAGCACGCGGTGCAGGACGAGCCCGGTCCCCGGGGGGCAGTCCTCGGGGGGCAGGCCGAGGTGCCACGAGAGGTCCATGCCCGCGGAGCGGGAGGACTCGAGCAGAGCGGGCAGGTCGGCGAGCGTCGGCTGGGGGGCGGTCTGCACGGCCGCGCCCTCCTCGCGGAGCACCCCGAGCACGCCCCGGACCTCCTGCAGCGCGGCACGGGCCGACTCCTCGATGGCGACGAACTCCCCCTTCGCCTCCGGGGTGAGGTCGGCGACGCGGTAGGGGGCCGTCTGCGCCTGCACGACCACCATCGACATGTGGTGGGCGACGACGTCGTGGAGCTCGCGGGCGATGCGGCTGCGCTCCTCGACGACGGCGCGACGGGCCCGCTCGACCTCGGCCGTCTCCTCCTGCTCCGCCAGCTGTCGGCGGGAGAGGAGCAGCCAGCGCGCGAGCAGACCGAAGGCGATGACGATCGCGGCGCCGAGCGCCCAGGCCTTCATCCCCATCGGCATCGCGACGAGGAAGAGCAGGACCGAGCCAGCGAGGACCGCGGCGACCAGGCGCAGCTCGGCGAAGACCGCGGCGACGAGGATCGCCACGAGCAGGACGAGGAAGTGCACCACGGGCCACGGCATCGGCGCGGTGTCCAGGCGTGGCAGCGGGATCCACAGGAGCGCCCCGAGGACGCTCACCGCCCAGGCGACGAAGGGGGCCCGCCGCATGATGAGCAGCGGCGCCACCGACATCGCCGCGAGGAGCGGCATCACCGAGGCGGTGACGACATGACTCTCCTCGATCGTCGACCAGCCGATGATGAACATCAGGACGGCGAGCAGAGTCGTCGCGACGTCGGGATGGGTCCGTGCTCCCCGGGACAACCACCGGAGCCCTCGGCCACTCTGCCGCAGGGCTCGACCCACACCCATCCGCTGACGGGAGGGTCTCGGGTTCCTGGGCATGGGCTCAGGCTACGGACCGGCGGGGATCTCGTCGTCATACTCCGGAGCCATCCGAGGTCACCCTGAGGTAGTACCCCGGCGGTGGGGTGGCCCCTGACGGCCACCTCAGGACGGCTCCGGCGGGTGATGTGGCACGCGGTGGCCGACGGCGACGTTCGCCCCATGACCACTGCACTCGCCCGCACCGCTCTGCTGACCCTGCTCGCTGCCATGCTCTGGGCGGCTCTGATGATGGCGGGCAGACCGCCTGCGGCGGTGCCTGACCCCGGGTCGAGCGCGGCGGTCGCCGCGCTGACGAGCCGTCCGGCGGACCGAGCAGCGGGCGCCGTGCCCGCAGACTTCGTCACCGACCTCGGGTACGCGCCTCGCCTCGAGGGCGACCGTCTGGTCAACCCCACCGGCTCGTGCTCCTCCCCCGTGCCGCTCCCGCCGGAGTTCGAGGGCCCGTGCCGGCAGCACGACCTGGGGTACGACCTGCTGCGGCACGCCGCGCGCAGTGGTGGCGCTCTCCCCGCCGCGGCGAGGCAGCAGCTCGACGCGCAGCTCGTCGCCTCTGCTCGCGCGTCGTGCGACGGGCGTCAGGGGAACTCTCACGGGTGGTGCTCTGCGTGGGCGG
Source organism: Janibacter limosus NBRC 16128 (assembly GCF_001570985.1). GTDB lineage: Bacteria > Actinomycetota > Actinomycetes > Actinomycetales > Dermatophilaceae > Janibacter > Janibacter limosus. Next base: position 11,046 of record NZ_BCSS01000040.1, read on the forward strand.
ACATCGCCGGCTTCTTCGTCCGGGTCAACTCGCTGCGGCAGCACGACTCGACTCCGCTGCCGGAGGACGCCCTGTCCCGCAGCGTGACGGGTGCGGGCGCGCTCACCCTCGTCGGCACTGCAGGGACGCTCGCGCTCGGTGGGGTGCGGCTGCGGCGCAGGATCGACTGGTCGCGGGTGGCGGTGCGCGTGTCCGGCCTCGCGCCCCGGGTCTCCGGTGCGGCCGCCGCCGTGGCGGGCTTCGCGGTGAGCATCGCCCCCGGGCACCTGCCCCACGGGCCCGTCCTGCAAGGCGGTCTGACGGCGGTGCTCGTCGGCGGCAGCGTGCTCCTGGTGCGTGCGCTGCGTCCCGGCACGGCGCGGCTCGTCGCGCGGTGCCGCTCGTGGGCGCTGGCCGGCGTGCTGGCCATGGTCCTCGCGACGCTCGGCTGGGCGCAACCAGCCCTCTCCGCCAGGCGTCTGGCGATCGGGCTGCCACCCACCGACCTGACCTGGTGGCTGACGGTGGGCGCCGTGGTGGGGGCTGCGTGGCTGGCGGTCCGCTCCCTTCGCTGGGGGTGGTCGCGGCGACGTACCGCCTGGCGCCCGGCCATGGTCGTCGCGATGGCCTCGACGGCGGTCTTCTCCGGCGGACCGGTGCACGGTGCCGGCACCTCGCCGGAGGACCGGGTACTGCTGCAGTCATCCCCCGTGGGCGCCGTGCGTGCCTATGCCGAGATGCGCGAAGGGGAGGTCCCGGCCGAGCGTGCGGAGCGCGCCGCCGACGACTTGGTGCAGGTGGGCGGTCTGGAGCGGGAGCACGTCGTCATCGCGGTCCCGACGGGATCAGGATGGATCAACCCGCAGGTCGTGGCCGGGCTGGAGGCACGCTTCGGCTCGCAGCTGGCGACGGTGGGGATGCAGTACGACGACGCTCCGAGCTGGGTCTCCCATCTCTTCCGCCGGGACCAGGCCGTGGCGGGGACACGTGAGGTCTTCGACGCCGTCACCGAGCGGGTGCGGGAGCTGCCTGTGGACCAGCGCCCGCAGGTCCACGTGTACGGGGAGAGCCTCGGGGCGAGCGCCGGTCAGGCGATCTTCGGTGGACCCGACACACGCCGGGCGCACGAGGTCTGCTCGGTGCTGTGGACGGGCACGCCGGGCGACCACCGGGTGGGCCTGCCGCGGGAGGCCGCGGTCGCCAACGACGACGACCCCGTCGTGCACGCCTCGCCGCGCGACCTCCTGCTCCCACCGGGCGACGGCCGACCGTGGGTGCCGGTGCTGAGCGCCGTGCACGAGGCAGCTGACCTCGTGGGGTCGCTCGACGTGCCCGACGGCAACGGTCACCGATACGGACCCGACACAGCAGATCGGCTGGAGACCTGCCCCTAGTCGACGACGGAGTGCGTGGTGATCGAGCCGGGAGCGATCGGCTCGTCCCAGTCGATGTCGCGGTGCGATGTGGAGCGCAGCCAGGCCAGGGCCGCCCGGATCGTGTGCTCGTGGCTGACGACGACCAGGCGCTCGGGCTGCTCGATGAGGGCGGGGGCAAACCACTCGCCCACTCGCTCGTAGACGTCCTGCATCGACTCACCACCGCCCCAGCGCACCTCGCTGATGTGCGTGTCGTCCGGCACCGACTGCGCGCGCAGGGAGTCGGACCGCTGCCCCTCCAGCTCACCGAGAGCCTGCTCCCGCAGACCCGCCTCGTGCCGGACGGAGGCGCTCCACCGCAGGGGGCGCAGCGCGACGGAGATGATCTCGGCGGTCTGCAGGGCACGCACCAGGTCGCTGGTCCACAGGTCGAGGGAGTGCTCGCGCCGCGGCGGTCCTGTCAGGGCGCTGAGGGCGAGTCCCGCTCGGGCGGCCTGAGCCCGCCCCTCGTCGGTGAGCACCGCCTGGTTGGGGCCCCGGTGGGCGCCCTGGACGAGACCGTCACGGTTCCACGTCGACTCACCGTGACGGATGAGGTGTACGTGTGTCGGGCTCACGCCGCCCACGCTATCGGCGAACCGTAGAGTGGCGGCTCGTGAGCGGACTGCTGATCACCGGGACCTCCTCCGACGCGGGCAAGTCGCTCGTCGTGACGGGGCTGTGTCGAGTCATCGCCCGGCGCGGGATCTCGGTCGCGCCCTACAAGGCGCAGAACATGTCCAACCACTCGATGGTCTGCCGTGACGGCTCCGAGATCGGGCGCGCGCAGTACCTGCAGGCGCAGGCCGCGGGTGTCGAGGCGACGTCCGCGATGAACCCGGTCCTGCTCAAGCCGGGCAGCGACCGGCGGGCGCACGTGGTCGTGCGCGGGCGGCCGGCCGGCGAGCTGATGGCCGGCGAGTACGCGACGGGGCGTCGCCACCTGGCGGAGGCGGCCTTTGCCGCCTACGAGGAGCTCGCCGGGAAGCACGAGGTGATCGTCTGCGAAGGTGCCGGCTCCCCCGCCGAGATCAACCTGCGCGCTGGCGACTACGTCAACCTCGGTCTGGCGCAGCAGTTTTCGCTGCCCACGGTGCTCGTCGGGGACATCGACCGCGGAGGGGTACTCGCGGCGCTCTACGGCACGTGGGCGCTCGTCTCGGACGAGGACCGGCCGCTGCTGCGCGCCTACCTGATCAACAAGTTCCGGGGGGACGCCTCCGTGCTGGAGCCGGGCCTTGAGGAGATCAGCCGGCGCACGGGCATGCCGAGCCTCGGGGTGCTGCCGTGGCTCCAGGACGTGTGGCTCGACTCCGAGGACTCGTTGTCGATGGGCGCCTGGGGTGACGTCGAGGACGGCGTCCCGGCCGACCGGCGGCTGTCGGTGGCCGTCGTCCGTCTGCCGCGCACGTCCAACGGCACGGACGTCGACGCGCTGGCCGCCGAGCCGGGGGTCGACGTGAGGGTCACCGTCGACGCCGACCACGTGCGCGAGGCGGACCTGCTCGTGCTGCCCGGGTCCCGGGCGACGATCTGCGACCTGGCGTGGCTGCGACGGACCGGACTGGCGGACATCGTGCTCGACCGCGCCCGTCGCGGTGCGCCGGTGCTCGGGGTCTGCGGCGGGTACCAGATGCTGCTCGACGAGATCGTCGACGACGGGATCGAAGGGGGCGAGTCCACCTCTCCCACAACCGTCCGCGGCCTCGGCCTGCTGCCCGGTCGGGTCGTCTTCCACGAGGACAAGGTGCTCGCGCGACCGAGCGGTGCATGGCGCGGCCATGAGGTGGACGGCTACGAGATCCACCACGGGGTCGTCGCGCCGACCGGCGGTGAGGACTTCCCCGGCGGGCACGCCGTGGGCGCCGTGCGCGGGTCGATCTGGCACGGCACCCTGGAGTGCGACGACTACCGCCGAGCACTGCTCGCCGACGTGGCCGCGATGACCGGGTCGACGTGGTCCGCGAAGCCGGGGGCGGCCCCCTTCGCCCGTCGTCGTGAAGGCATGATCGACACCCTCGCCGACGCCCTCGAGACCCACGTCGATGTCGACGCCATCATCTCCCTCGCGAAGGAATCCCGGTGAGCAGCAACGCCACTCGTCGCATCCACGTCATCGGTATCGGCGCCGGCTCCCCCGAGCACGTGACGGCCGAGGCGGCCGCTGCACTGGCCGAGGTCGACGTCTTCCTCGTCGCGGACAAGGGTGGGGCCAAGGACGAGCTGGTCGCGGTGCGCCGGGCGATCTGCGACCGATTCATCCCGACGGAGCGCGCGTACGAGCTCGTCACCGTGCCGGACCCGAAGCGTGGTCCTGATGCAGACCGTGACTCGGCGGCGTACGCGCAGGGAGTGCGCGACTGGCACGCCGCCCGCACCGACGCGTACGTAGGGATCATCGAGGAGCTGCCCGACGAGGCAGTCGTGGGCTTCCTCGTGTGGGGTGATCCCGCCTTCTACGACAGCACCATCCGCATCGTTGACGCGATCGGCGAACGCATCGCGACCGCGGTGCGGGTCATCCCCGGGATCTCCGCCTTCCAGACGCTGGCTGCGGCGCACGGGATCGTGCTGCACCGCGTCGGGGAGCCCATCCACGTCACGACAGGACGCCGACTCGTCGACGAGTGGACCCGTGCGGAGGCTGCCGACCTGTCACTCGGCACCGTCGTCGTCATGCTCGACGGCCACCTGCACTGCCGCGAGCTCGCGGCCACCCATCCGGACACGGTCATCCACTGGGGCGCCTACGTCGGCATGCCGCAGCAGGAGCTGCGCTCCGGGCGGCTCGCCGACGTCATCGACGAGATCGTCGAGCTGCGTGCCCGGCTGCGCGAGAGGCACGGTTGGGTCATGGACGTCTACGCCCTTGGGTCCGCATCCGCGCCGGTCCATACCGGCGGAAGGCTTGCGTGAGTAGTGGGATCGTGCAGCAGGCAGAATCCTTGACGTCGGACAACGACCCTTCTACCATCCCGGTCTACGGGTCCCGAAGCATAGGGGCCGCGCCTCGAGGGGGGGCCGTGCTACGAGCCACCTGCGTATCAGTCGTGCATCAGTTCCTATACCTGTGTGTTGCGCTCCGGAGAGAGCAAGTGGGCCATGAGGGTCTTGGACTGATCAGGTGACAGCGGAGTCAGCGGCACGCCGCTGCGTCATCACGCCCGGCCACGAGGTGGTCGTCTCCGGGGAGCTCACCGGCGGAGAGAGCCCGTCGGTATGGGTTCATCAGGGATTCGGTCTCTCCGGCCGTGTCGAGGGTGGCCGAGTCCCGCTGACGGGCGAGAACCTCACGCCCGGGTTGGGGCGCGTCGCCGGTCTCTGGGACGGCTTCGGGATCACGCCGGCGAGGCCAACCTCCGTCATCCATGATCACGACGCACCGCCCGTGGTGCTCACCGCATCCGAGAGGCTCCCTGGTCCCCAGGACCTGACCGACACCGAGCGCGAGAGCGCGATGGACGAGGTGTTCTCACGCTCCGGGAGCCGGTTGCTCGGCTTCGGTGGGACCTCGCACAGCACCTTCGCGTGCCTGCTCTTCGTGGACTCCGCCTTCGTCGACTGGTGGCTCGACGTCACGACCCTGCGCATCGACCTGTCAGTCGCGATGCTCCCGTCCTCGCTGTGGGACGACTGGGGGAGGCTGCCACCCGGTGTCATGCCGGGTGCGCACGCCCGACCGTGAGGTCGCTTCAGCGGGTGCGGGCGGCCAGGCGGCGGATGGCCAGGCCCTGCAGGACCATCGAGGCGGCGAGGCAGGCACCGACGCCCTCGCCGGAGCGCAGCCGCAGGTCGAGCAGGGGCTCGAGGCCGAGCTCGCGCAGGACGAGGGCATGGGCGCGCTCGCGACTGACCTGACCGGCAAGCAGGTAGGCCTGCGTCGCCGGCTCGATCCGGCTGGCGATGACGCCCGGCAGTGATCCCGCCAGTCCGTCCAGAACCACCGGGGCGCCTGCGGCAGCAGCACCGAGGGTGACCCCCGTGAGCAGGGCGATCTCGGGACCCCCGACCTTCGCGAGGAGGCGAAGGGGGTCTGACTCACCCTTGGTCCGGGCCAGCGCAGCAGCGACGACGTCGCGCTTGCGCGCGACCATGTCGGCGTCCGAGCCGGAGCCGAGGCCGACGGCGTCCTGGGGTTCGAGGTCGAGCAGGGCGCAGGCCAGGGCCGCGGCGACGGTCGTGTTGCCGACACCGACCTCGCCGAGGCAGACGAGCCCGCTGGCCGCGGCCTCGCGACCGATCTCGCGCCCGGCAGCGACGAGTGCCGCGACGTCGGTGTCGCTCATCGCGTCGGCCGCCGCGAGGTCACCCCGCTCCCCCGCGGGCCGAGCATCATGTGCGCCCGGGATCGCTTGTGACACACCGCAGTCGGCGGCGATGACCGCCAGTCCAGCACCGGCAGCGGACGCTGCGCCGAGGGAGGCCCCGGCCACGGTCGCGGTGAGCACGTCCGCCGTCGTCGAGGCGGGGAAGGCACTGACGCCGAGATGGGTCACCGGGTGGTCCGCACCGGCCAGCACGAGGGTGCCGCCCGTGACGTCGTGGGCGCCGACGGCAAGCACCCGGTTGAGGGCCCGGTCGAGGACACCGAGCGAGTCCGGCGGGGACAGCAGCTCGTCGGCCGCGTCCGTCGCGCCGACGAGACGGTCGGGCTCGGGGCCGCGCAGGTGCGAGACCGGCTGCTGCGGAGCCGACTCGTCGGCGGGCCAGCGGTCGTGGAGCACCACCTGGTCCAGCGGGGTCTTCTTCGACCAGGCAGCGCGCTCCAGACCCGGTGACGGCGGTCGCTCGTCCGGCCAGCCGAGGCACAACCAGCCAAGCGTGACGACACCGTCGGGCAGGCCGAGCAGGTCGGCCAGCTCGTCGGGGTCGAAGAGCGTCACCCACCCCATGCCCAGGCCGTGGGCGCGGGCGCTGAGCCACATGTTTTCGATCGCGGTCGCGCACGACCACATGTCCGCGTCGGGGAAGGTCGCCCGACCCAGCACACCCGTTGCGGGAGTGCGGCGGTCGCAGGCCACGACGATGCCGACGGGTGCCTCGCGCAGGCCCTCGAGCTTGAGGTCGAGCATCCTTGCGGCGCGCTCGGAGGCCAGGTGCGCGGCCTGGTCGACCCGGGCCCGGTCGGCCATCGCGGCGGCCCGGTCACGGGTCGTGGGATCGGTGACGACGATGAAGCGCCACGGCTGGGAGTGGCCGACACTCGGAGCACGGTGACCGGCCTCGAGCACCGAGGTGATCAGGTCCTCCGGGACCGCGTCGGGACGATAGCGGCGGATGTCGCGTCGTCCGGCGATGACCGCAGCCAGCGCCTCGGTGACGGACTCCCCCATCGCCCAGCCCGACGGGTCCTCGCGCCGCTGCGCGGCACTGCTGGTGTCACCGATCGTCGGGACGGGCCGGGCATAGCGGTCCCGGCCCCCTTCGTCGCTCACTCGTCGTCCTCCAGGTCGCCCTCGATGTCGAGGTACACCTGCTGCATCGCCCGCATGACCTCAGTATCGGGCTCCTCCCACAACCCGCGGTCGGCGGCCTCGGTGAGCTTCTCCACGATCCCCCGCAGCGCCCACGGGTTGGCCCGGCGCATGAAGTCCTGGTTGGTCTCGTCGAGGACGTAGTCCTTGGCGATGCGGTCGTACATCCAGTCGTGGACGACCCCGGCCGTGGCGTCGAAGCCGAAGAGGTAGTCGACCGTCGCCGCCAGCTCGAAGGCTCCCTTGTACCCGTGCCGCTGCATGGCCGCGATCCACCGCGGGTTGACCACGCGCGAGCGGAAGACGCGGTTGGTCTCCTCCTGCAGCGTGCGGGTGCGCACCGCGTCGGGCGAGGTCGAGTCGCCGACGTATGCCTTGGGCTCGGTGCCGGTCAGCGCGCGCACGGTCGCGACCATGCCCCCGTGATACTGGAAGTAGTCGTCCGAGTCGAGGATGTCGGACTCGCGGTTGTCGACATTCTTCGCCGCCACCTGGATGCGCCGGTAGGTGCGCTCCATGTCCTCGGCGGCAGGTTTGCCGTCGAGGTCACGGCCGTACGCGAAGCCGCCCCAGGCCGTGTAGACCTGCGCGAGGTCGTCGTCACTGCGCCAGTTGCCCGACTCAACGACCTGCAGGATGCCGGCGCCGTAGCTGCCCGGCTTGGAGCCAAAGATCCTTGTGCGAGCGCGCCGCTCGTCACCGTGGTCAGCGAGGTCGACGGCGGTGTGCGCGCGGACGGGGTTGTCCTGCGGCGTCTCGTCGAGGCCGGCGACGAGCTCGACGGCATCGTCGATGAGGGCGATGACGTGCGGGAAGGCATCGCGGAAAAACCCGGAGATGCGCACGGTGACGTCGACGCGGGCGCGCCCGAGCTCGGCGAGTGGGATGGCCTCGAGACCGGTGACGCGTCGGGACTGCTCGTCCCAGACCGGCGTCACACCCAGCAGCGCGAGGACCTCACCGATGTCGTCACCGGAGGTGCGCATCGCCGAGGTGCCCCACATCGACAGCCCGACGGAGGTGGGCAGCTCGCCCGTCTCCTCGCGGTAGCGCTCGAGGAGGGAGTCGGCCATCGCCGTGCCGGTCTGGTAGGCCAGCCGGGACGGGATCGCCTTGGGGTCGACGGAGTAGAAGTTGCGGCCGGTGGGCAGCACATTGATCAGCCCGCGAAGGGGGGATCCGCTCGGCCCCGCGGGGACATAGCCACCGTCGAGGGCGTGCAGCACCATGGTCAGCTCGCGGTCGGTCGCTGCCAGGCGCGGTACGACCTGCAGGGCGGCGAACTCGAGGACCCGGGCGACCTCCGCGGCGCGATCGGCGTCGAGGTCCGGCTCGGCCTCGGCGACGAGGCCCGTCGCGGCGAAGGGGTCCCAGCCTCGGGCGGCGAGCCCCTCGACGAGGTGACGGGCTCTCCCTTCGATCTCGTCGGTCTCGGTGGAGGACGCGTCCTCGGCCAGACCGAGCGCCGCCCGCAGGCCGGGGACCGAGCCGACCTGCCCGGAGAAGACCTGCGAGGCGCGCAGGACGGCCAGCACGAGGTTGACGAGCTCCTCGCCCTGCGGCGCCTGGCCGAGGACGTGCAGCCCATCGCGGATCTGCACGTCCTTGATCTCGCAGAGCCAGCCGTCGACGTGCATGACGAGGTCGTCGAAGCCATCGGCGTCGTCGAGGTCGACGTCCTCGAGCCCGAGGTCGACGTGCATCTGCGCGGCGTGGATCAGCTGCCAGATCTCGCCACGCAGGGCCGGCGCCTTGGCCGGGTCCATCGCGGTGACATTGCCGTACTCGTCGAGCAGCTGCTCCAGACGGGCGATGTCGCCGTAGGACTCGGCGCGGGCCATCGGCGGGACGAGGTGGTCGACGATCGTGGCGTGCGCGCGGCGCTTGGCCTGGGTGCCTTCGCCGGGGTCGTTGACGAGGAAGGGGTAGATCAGCGGCAGGTTGCCCAGCGCAGCGTCGGTGCCGCAGGCGGGCGACATCGCGAGGTTCTTGCCGGAGAGCCACTCGAGGTTGCCGTGCTTGCCGACGTGGACGATGGCGTGCGCGCCGAACTCCTCCTCGATCCAGCGGTAGGTCGCCAGGTAGTGGTGGGTCGGCGGCAGGTCGGGGTCGTGGTAGATCGCGATCGGGTTCTGCCCGAAGCCGCGTGGCGGCTGCACGAGCAGCGCGACATTGCCGCGGACGAGGGCGGCGGTGACGATCTCCCCGTGCGCGTCGCGGGTCGTGTCGACGAAGACCTCACCGGGCGCTGCGCCCCAGTGCTCCGTCATCGCCTCGCGCAGGTCGGCCGGGAAACGCTCGAACCACTCGCGGTAGCGATCGGCGGGGATGCGCACCTGCGCTCCCTCGACCTGCTCCTGGGTGAGCCACTCCTCGTCCTGGCCGCCGGCGGCGATGAGCTCGTGGATGAGGGCATTGCCCGATGTCGTGTCGGGTGCTTCGCCCTCGACCGAAGGGAGCGGGTCCATGCCGATGAAGCCGTCACCGATGTCGTAGCCGGCCTCGCGCATCGCGCGCAGCAGCCGGATGGTCGAGACGGGGGTGTCGAGACCGACGGCGTTGCCGAGGCGGGAGTGCTTGGTCGGGTAGGCGGACAGGACGACCGCGATCTTGCGCTCGGCGACGGGGGTGGAACGCAGGCGGGCATGGTTGACCGCGATGCCGGCCACCCGTGCGGCGCGCTCGGGGTCGGCCACGTAGTGCGGCAGGCCCTCGTCGTCGAACTCCTTGAAGGAGAAGGCAACCGTGATCAGGCGACCGTCGAACTCGGGGACTGCGACCTGGGTGGCGACGTCGAGCGGGCTCATCCCGTCGTCGGAGTCCAGCCAGTCCTGGCGGCCCCACGTGAGACAGAGGCCCTGCAGGATCGGGATGTCGAGGGCAGCGAGGGCTTCGACGTCCCAGGCCTCGTCGTCCTCACCGGCAGAGGCGGTCGCGGGCTTGGTCCCGCCGGCCGCGAGCACGGTGGTGACGAGGGCGTCGAGGGTGCCGAGGTGCTCGAGGAGCCCGTCGGGGGCGTCGCGCAGGGAGGCGGAGTGGATGACGACGCCTTGGCCTCCGGCCGCGTCGATCGCGTCGGCGAGCGCGTGGGCGTAGTCGGTGTTGCCGGCCGCGTACTGGGCCCGGTAGATCAGGACGCCGACGCGCGGGCGGCGGGTCGTGGAGTCGCCGGCGGCGGTGTCGAGGGCCGCCGGCTCGTCCCGCTCGAGGACGCCCCACTGGGGCAACGCTGCCGGCGCCTCGAAGCCTTCGCCAGTGAGCAGCAGGGTGTCGCCGAGGAAGGCGTGCAGCTGGGCGAGGTTGGTCGGGCCTCCTTCGGCGAGGTAGCGGTGGGCCTCCGCGGCGGTACCGGGTGGCACGGTCGAGAGCTCCATGAGTGCCGCGTCGGGTTCCTGGGTGCCCCCCAGCACGACGAGCGGGGCGCTCGCGGTCCGCAGCTCGTCGAAGCCCTCCCACAGCCCCTGGGGGCTGCCGAGGTAACGGACCACCACGATGTCGGCGCCCGCGACGCGTGCGGCGATCTGCTCGCCGGTGAGACGGGCGGGGTTGGCGACCACGTAGTCGACGCCAGCGCTGCGCGCGCTCAGCAGGTCGGTGTCGGAGGTGGACAGCAGGGCGAGCGTCGTCACGTCGTGAGCTCCTTGAGCGGGGTTCCGCGCCCCGCGGTCGAAAGGGACCCGGACGTCTGTCCGGACCGGCCGACCCGACGTGTCTGACTCGCGATTGCTCGCTCACAGTGGCGGGACCGTCCCGGACTTGCACCGGGTTCCGACGAGATCGGCCGATGGCAGCCTAACCCGGCACGTATGCTGCGGCGGCGTGAGCACCCCTTCACCCTCCCGCAGCGGCGCCGACCGCTGCCCGGGACTGCTGGCCCCCTTCGTCTCGGCGGACGGGGCGATCGTGCGGCTGCGCCTGCCGGGTGGTCGCATGGGCGCTGCCACCGTGGGCGAGATCTCCTCTCTCGCAGCGCGGTTCGGAGACCCCGACGTCACGCTGACCTCGCGCGGGAGCCTGCAGCTCAGAGGCCTGCCCGACCCACTCCCCCGTGAGCTCATCACCGCGATCGGAGACCTCGGTCTCATCCCCTCCGGCGCGCACGACAAGGCGCGCAACATCATCGCGGACCCCGAGGAGTCGCTGGATGACCTGGTGGGGACCCTGGACGCCGGCCTCCTCGCGGACCCGGTCCTGGCTGGGCTGCCCGGACGCTTCCTCTTCGCCGTTGCGGGAGTGTGTGGTCCGGTGCTCGGGGAGCCGTGGGACATCGCCATCGTGGACGAGACGCTGCCTGAGGTGCGAGGAACGAGCCTCGAAGGCGCCGCCCGCGTCGTCGTTGACGGTCACTCCGTACTCGTACCGCGCAATGAGGCCGCCGAGGCCGCTCTGAACGTGGCGCGCCGGTTCCTCGACAGCCGCTCGGATCCCAGGACCTGGAACATCCGCGACCTGCCCGCCGACGCCCGGGCCACGCTGCTGCCGGAGGGGACCCCCTTCGTCATGGCTGCTCGGGAACCACCGCTCCCGGGTCCGGTCGGCGATGACCTCATGGTGCTCGTGCCGCTGGGATTGCTGACGCCTGAGATGGCTGCGGCGCTCGCCACGTCTCGAGGCTCGTCGCAGGGCTCCTCGCACCTCGACGACCGTGGGGACGTGCGGGGCTCCACGCACCTCGACCCGCGTGTGGTGGTGACTCCGTGGCGCTCGATCCTCGTCTCGGGTGGGGCGGACCGCGCCGACGAGCTGGCGGCTGCCGGTTTCGTCACGAGCCCCGACTCCCCGTGGACCGTCCTGACGGCCTGCGCGGGAGCCCCCTCGTGTGCCCGCACCGACACCCCGACCCGAGAGCTCGCCCGGGCGGCAGCTCCGCTGATCGACCCCACGGGACCACCCGTCCACGTCATCGGGTGTGAACGCTCCTGCGGCCGCCCGGCGCGAGCACACACACTCGTCGTGAACCCCTCCACCGCTGCGGACATCGTCGCCGCGCAACACTCCCCACGACACGAGAAGGCCTGATGACCTCCCTTCGCCAGCCCAGTCGCCGATATGACTACGTCACCGACGGCCAGGAGATCTACCGGCGCTCCTTCGGCATGATCCGCGACGAGGCCGACCTCACCGGACTGCCCACGAGCCTCCACGGTGCTGCCGTGCGGATCATCCACGCCGCGGGTGATGTCGCGATCACGAGTGAGGTCGCGGGGCATCCGCAGGTCGCCTCCGCTGCGCACGCGGCGCTCCTCGCGGGTGCGCCGATCCTCACCGACAGCAACATGCTCGCCTCCGGGGTCACCCGCCGGCGCCTGCCCGCCGACAACGAGGTGATCTGCACGCTGCGCGACGAGCGCGTGCCGGCCCTGGCCGCCGAGTGGGAGACCACCCGCGCCGCCGCTGCCGTCTCGCTGTGGGCCGACCGTCTCGAGGGCTCCGTCGTCGCGATCGGCAATGCCCCCACCGCGCTCTTCCACCTCCTCGAGATGCTCCACGACGGTGCCCCACGACCCGCCGCGATCGTCGGGATGCCCGTGGGCTTCGTCGGCTCCGCGGAGTCCAAGACGGCCCTCGCCGAGCACGACCTGCCCGGGGGGCCGATCCCCTGGCTGGTCGTCCACGGCCGCCGCGGCGGGTCCGCCATGGCCGCTGCCGCGCTCAATGCGCTGGCCAACCCGGACGAGCTGGCATGAGCTCCCCCACGAGCGCAGGACGCTTCTACGGGGTCGGCATCGGCCCCGGCGACCCGGAGCTGATCACCCTCAAGGGTGCGCGACTCATCCGCGACGCGGACGTCATCGCCTACCACGCGGGGGTCGGCAAGCAGTCGATGGCCCGCGGCATCGCCGCCGACCTCATCCCCGAGGGCGTCATCGAGGAGGAGCTGCGCTACCCGGTCACGACCGGCTTCACCGACCACCCCCGCGGGTACTACGGCGCTCTGGCCGACTTCTACGACGAGTGCTCCGAGCGGCTCGAGGCGCACCTTTCGCAGGGTCGGACCGTCGTCGTGCTCGCGGTGGGCGACCCGCTCTTCTTCGGGTCCTTCATGTACGTCCACGACCGGCTGAGCCCCCGCTACCCCACCGAGGTCGTCCCCGGCATCACGTCCCTGTCGGCGGCCACCGCGGCCGTTGCCACCGGCCTGTGCCGCCACGAGGACACCCTCACCGTGCTGCCCGGGACCCTGCCCGTGCCCGAGCTCGCCCGGCGCCTCGCCGACACCGATGCGGCGATCATCATGAAGCTCGGCCGCACCTTCACCGGTGTCCGTGAGGCGCTGCGCCAGGCGGGGGTCCTCGACCGAGCCGTCTACGTCGAGCGCGCCTCTGGCGCAGGCGAGGTCGTCATGCCGGCCGCGGAGGTCGACGAAGGTCGCGTCCCCTACATGTCGCTCGTCGTCGTCCCCGGTGAGGGACTGCGTGACGACGCTGCCGGGCGGGCCGCGGACTTCGCGCGGATCACTGCCGCGGCGGACGAAGGGGAGGTCGCTCCCCCTTCGTCCATGGGGACCGTGCACGTCGTCGGTCTGGGCCCGGGGCCTGAGCGGTGGCTCACTCCGGAGGCCTCCGAGGTCCTCGCGTCGGTGGACCACGTCGTCGGCTACGCGCCGTATGTCGCACGCGTGCCGCAGCGCGAGGGCCTGACCCGCCACTCCTCCGGCAACACCGTCGAGCTCGACCGCGGCCGCCTCGCCCTCGACCTGGCGCGTGGCGGCGAGGATGTCGCGATCGTCTCCGGCGGTGACGCGGGAGTCTTCGGGATGGCGACGGCGCTCTTCGAGTCGCGCGAGGCAGCGTTGTCTGATGATGCCGGGTACGCCGACGTGCCCGTCCGTGTCGTGCCCGGAGTCACTGCTGCACACGCTGCCAGTGCCCTCGTGGGTGCCGTGCTCGGAGGCGACCACGCCCTGGTCAACCTCAGCGACAACCTCAAGCCGTGGGAGGTCCTCGCCGACCGGCTCACCGCTCTCGTGACCAACGACATCTCGATCGCGCTCTACAACCCTCGCTCGGCCTCGCGCCCGGACACCCTGGGACAGGCCCGGGACCTGCTCGTCGCGGCGGCCGGCGCGGAGCGCGTGGTCGTGGTCGCGCGGCACGTCGGTCGGGAGCAGGAGTCGGTCGTCGTGACGACACTCGGCGAGCTCGACGTGGAGTCCGTCGACATGGGCTGTCTCGTGGTCATCGGTGCCTCGACCACGCGCGTCACCGACGACGGGCGGGTCTGGACACCGCGCTCAGTGGGGTGACGCGAGCCCGAACGTCTGATTAGCCCCAGAAGGGCGGGGGTCCTGCCGGGGCGTCCTCACGAGGCGAAGGGAGGCGGGCTCCGTCTCCCCACCCCTGCGCCCAGTCCGGGACGGACGAGGGAGGCGGGTCGATGCCGAGCATCTGCCACAGTCGGTCGGTGTCGACTCCCTTGCCCTTGCGCAGGAAGCGCATCCGCACCAGTGCCTGCGCGCAGACCTGGCCGTCGACGACGAACCGCTGCTCGTAGTAGACGCTGATCCGGTCCCAGCCCGCGAGGGCGCTGTGCAGCTCGTAGGCCTGCAGGGGCTGCAGCGAGCTGCGGAAGGTCATGGTCTCCTGCATGACGACCGGCGAGACGCGGTGCCGCACCTGCGCCCGCGCCCACCCCGAGCGGATCGCGTGGTCGATCCGACCGAGGTCGGCCATCGTGAAGTAGACGCCGTTGTTCATGTGCCCGGCGAAGTCGATGTCATTGGGCAGCACCCGCAGCGGGAGCACGGCGTGCTCGGTGGGGCCGACCCGGCCGCGGCGGCGGGCGGTCGCGGTGGTCCAAAGGACACGGAGGATCTTGTTCACCCCGTCATCCTCTCCCGCCCGGCGCCCTCGACCGTTGTCGGCAGCCGGTGCCACGCTGTGAGCATGGCCACGATCTACTGCACCGCCACGAGCCTGGACGGCTTCATCGCCGACGACGACGAGAGCCTGTCGTGGCTCTTTGCCACGGTCGGTCACGACCAGGACCCTCAGGGCCGGTACGGCGACGACGCGAGCCTGGACTTCGACCAGTTCCTCCCGTCCGTCGGGGCCGTGGTGTGCGGCGCCAACACCTACGCGTGGGTGCATCGCGAGCTGACCCACGACGGCTCGGACTTCACCTGGCCCTACGAGCAGCCTTCCTGGGTCGTCACCCACCGCGACCTCGACCTGCCCGAGGGTGTGCAGACCTTCGCCGGCGACATCACCGACCTGCACGCCGCCGCGACCGAGGCCGCCGCCGGCATGGACGTGTGGATCGTCGGGGGCGGAGACCTCGCCGGCCAGTTCGCCGACGCGGGTCTGCTCGACAAGGTCTGGGTGCACCAGTGCCCGGTCGTCCTCGGCGCCGGTCAGCCGCTGCTCCCCCGGCGACTGAGATTGCGCCGGGAGCGGGTCGAGCGTGATGGGCAGCTCACCGCGATGCTATTCGACGTCGTCGGGCCCGAGCCGCGGCGCGAGGGAGACGTCGACGGCGCCGCAGAGGTCTACGCGCAGGGCTGACGGAGGACTAGGTTCGGCGGGTGAACTCCCACCACGCCCACGCCCACGGCCCGACCCAACCCGACGAGTCCCTGCGCGACCACCTCACGGCCTTCATCGACGAGCACCGGACCCTGCTCGCCGACAGCCTTGAGGGGCTGACGCAGGAGGAGGCCCGGCGGCAGCTGGTTCCGTCCAAGACCACCCTGCTGGGTCTGGTCAAGCACGCGACCTTCGTGGAGCGGGTGTGGTTCGACGAAGCGATCACCGGCCGCTCGCGCGCCGAGATCGGCATCGTGGCAGGACCGGATGAGTCCTTTGACCTGTCTCCCGAGGACTCGATCGCGTCGGTCCTCGCCGACTACACGGCAGCCTGCGATGCCTCCCGCACGGCCATCGCCGGCTTCGGTGTCGACGACATCGTCAGCGGCAACCGCCGCGGTGACCTGCCCCTGGGGTGGATCCTGATGCACGTGCTGCGCGAGGTGGCCCAGCACTGCGGTCACGCGGACATCCTGCGCGAGCAGGTCCTCGCCGCCCGGGATTCCTGACCCGGACCGGCGCTCGACCGGAGTCAGCTCCCCTTCGCCTGCAGCGCAGAACGCGCCCGCAGAGTCGCAGCCATCTCATCGGGAGTCCGGGGCCAACCGGCCGTCCCGGGATCGAGGCCGAGCCGGGTCATCAGCTCGACCGACCACGGCGGCCGGAGTCGCGCGGCCTGCACGAGCTCGGCGTCGGTGAGGGCATCCGTGACCTGACCCTGGTGGACCACCCCGTCGACGACGAGCGCGACCTCCTGCGCCCAGCGCCAGGCGAGGTCGACGTCATGTGTCGACAGCACAACCGTCGTGCCGTGTGCTTCCAGCGCAGCCACCGCCGCGAGCATCTCCTCGACACCGGCCGGGTCGAGGCCCGCCGTCGGTTCGTCGAGCAGCAGGACGCTCGGCTGCATGGCCAGTGCCCCGGCGACCGCAACCCGCTTGCGCTGCCCGAAGGAGAGCCGGTGCACCGGTCGATAGGCCAGCTCGGTGATCGACAGAACCGACAGCGCCTCCTCGACCCGTACCGCGATCTCCGGGGGCGTCAGGCCGAGATTGGTCGGGCCGTATGCGACATCAGAGCGCACATCCGCGCTGAAGAGCTGGTCGTCAGGATCCTGGGTGACCAGTTGCACCTGCTGGCGGTGCGCGGTGAGACCTCGACGGTTGTGGCGCAGCACCTCCCCTCGGGAGATCACCGAGCCCTCACTCGGCTCGTGCGCCCCGGAGAGCACGCGCAGCAAGGTGGTTTTGCCGGAGCCATTGGCACCGAGGATCGCTGTGCGGCAACCGATCCCGATCGTGAGGCTCACACAGTCGAGCACCCGTGGTGCACCGGCATAGCCGGCATGCACCCCGCGCAGTGCGAGGGCGGTGTCGGCATCGTCGGGTGGGGTCCACGACCCGAGTCGATGGCTCATGCCAAACCCGCCCGCACCGAGAGCGCTCCCAGCGAGAGCACCAGCGCTCCACCCACGACGACGAAGGGGGTGGACACAGCCCGAGCAGGGACGAGCGGCACGGCCCCGACGCCCCCACGACCGACGAGGCCCTCTTCGAGTCGGCGGGCCCGCTCCCAGGCCCGCACGAGCACAGAGGCGGCGAGCAAGCCCACGGAGCGACGTGCCGCACGACCGTTCGCGTACCCCAGACGCCCGGCCTGCGCAGCGGAGATGGCACCAGCCGCATCGAGCAGGGAAAAGATCAACCGATAGGTCACTGCCGCGATGTCGATCGCGACCTCGGGCACGCGCGCCCGCCGCAACCCAGCGAGCAGGTCGACCATCGGCGTGGTCGCCGCGAGCAGGACCGTCGCGCTGGTGGCCGCCAGAGCTCGGGCGGCGACGAGCGCAGCGCGGGAGGCACTCCCTTCGTCCACCCCGAGCGGACCCCAGCTCACGAGGTCCCCGGGACCGAAGGTGATGGCGATGGTCACCGCCCCGATGACGATGAAGACGAACGGGCCGAGCATCGCACCCAGCCACGTGCGTACGGGCACCCGCGCGGCAACCGCCAGACCCACAGCACTCGACCCGACGAGACCCGCGACGACGAGCGAGGTCGTCGTCGCGGCGACGAGGAGCAGACCCACGCAGACGAGGGACTTTTCCGCCGTCGAGCGCGACCTCCATGGAGAGGTCCACGCCGCATCGTCGAGGGAGATCCTCATGAGCGGGTGTCGACGCTCTCCGGGCGGGGGGCGCGTCCGCGCAGGCGACCGAAGACGTAGCCGAGCACCACGCCCCCCAACCCCGCCTGGAGCGCGAAGAGACCGGACTCGATCTCACCACCGGCGGGCGGCATGAGCGGCTGGAACCACGGCTCGTGGCCGGCCTCCTCGAGCTGTGCGGTGGCGGCGGCGTCGGTACCGCCGAAGGCCTCCTCATCACCGGCCGAGGCGCGACCACCGAGGTAGAGCGCGACCGCGAGGAGGATGACGATGGCGGCGAGGACGAGGGCGACGCCGCGGCGTCCGAAGGTCAGGGTGGACTCACGCACGATCGGCCTCCTGCTCGGTCGGGATGACCTCGAGGTCTTCCATCTCGGGTCGGGCCCAGGCGATGAGCGCGTTGAGCAGCAGCACCCCGACGAGGCCCTCGACGATCGCGAGCGGGATCTGCGTCACGGCGAAGATCCCCAGGAAGCGTGACCATGCCTCGACGAACCCGCCCTCGGGGTAGGCCACAGCGAGCTGAGTCGCGGTCGTCACATAGGTGGACAGGTCCGCCATGGCGACGCCGACAAAGACCCTGACCACGAAGGGGGCAGCGGCGAGGAGTCGGAAGAGCCCGTAGCCGACCCACGGCCCGACGACGGCCATCGAGAAGACATTCGCCCCGAGCGTCGTCAGCCCGCCGTGCGCGAGGAGCAGCGCCTGGAAGAGCAGCACGATCGCGCCGAGCAGCGCCATGACCGGTGGCCGGAAGATGATCGCCCCGACACCGGTCCCGGTCGGGTGCGAGCTCGACCCGGTGACCGACGGCAGCTTGATGGCCGACATGACGAAGGTGAAGGCGCCCGCGGCGCCGAGCAGGAGTCGGGCGCTGGGGTTGTCCCGCACGATGCGGGTGGCACTGCGCGTGCCGTGGATGACGAAGGGGGCGGCCACGACGGTCCACGCGGCCGCGTGGACCGGCGGCAGGAAACCCTCGGCGATGTGCACGAGAAGCGCTCGCTCTCTCCGGGATGACGCGTCCCGGTTGGTACCGCCATCGCCCTGAGTTCCTGACTTGCGGAAGACCCGCTCACAGTGGCGCGACCGTCCCGGATTTTCGCCGGGTTCCTCAACAGAGGCGATGGCGAGCGTGACTCTAGCGAAGACCCTCCACGTTGTCAGGGCCGGTCTCAGCGTCGGCGCCGGTCGCGGGCAGACTCGCCACCCGCCGACATGAGTAGAGGTGCGACTCGACGAAGTCCTCGGCGCGCAGGGCCCAGCCGACGACGATGATCGCGGCCTGGCGCAGGTCGCGCGCCTCGACCTGCTCGGCGATGTCGGCGAGCGTCCCGCGCAGGATCAGCTCCTGCGGCTGCTCGACCCGGTAGCCCACGACGACGGGGCAGTCCGCGCCGTAGTGCTCGGCCAGGCGCTCGGCGAGCTCGCGGACGCGACGGATCGCCAGGTGCAGCACGAGGGTCGCGCCGGTCGCGGCGAAGGCCTCGAGGGACTCCCCCGAGGGCATGGCCGTGGAGTCGCGCTGGGCACGCGTGAGCACGACGGACTGGGCCACCTCGGGCACGGTCAGCTCGCGACCCAGCCGGGCGGCGGTCGCAGCGTAGGCCGCGATGCCGGGCGTGATGTCCCACGGAACCCCGGCCGCGTCCAGGCGCCGGGTCTGCTCGGCGATGGCGGAGTAGACCGACGGGTCGCCGGAGCAGAGCCGGGCCACGTCGTCGCCGCGCTCGTGGGCGGCGAGGATCTCGGCGATGATGCCATCGAGGTCCAGGCTCTGCGTGTCGACGAGTCGCGCACCGTCCGGGCAGTGCTCGAGGACGGCCTCGTCGAGGTAGGTCCCGGCATAGAGACACACCCGGCTCGCTGCCAGCAGGCGCGTGGCCCGGATCGTCAGCAGGTCGGCGGCGCCGGGACCGGCTCCGATGAAGTGGACGGTCATGGGGTGCCCTTCGTCGTGGCGAGCTGGACGACGGCGCGCGCCGGGGTCCAGGACAGGAAGCGGCCGAGCGTGACGGCGTGCTCGACGGACAGTCGGGTGAGCTCACCGCCAGCTCGGTTGTGGGTGGCGATGAGGGCCGACTCCCCTTCGAGGGTGACGGCGTGGGCGACGAGTCGAGCGCCGGGCCGAAGGGAGGACCAGGCCCGGTCGAGCAGGTCGGGATCGAGTCCCCCGCCGACGAAGACGGCGTCGGGTTCTGTCAGGCCGGTGAGGTCGATGGCCGTCGTGTCACCGACGACCACCTCGACCCGGCCGGCGAGGCCGAGCGCCTCGGCATTGGCGGTGATGCGCGCGGCGCGATCCGGATCGCGCTCGACGCAGGTGGCGGTAGCGCGATCTGTCGCCAGGCACCACTCGAGGGCGACCGAGCCGTTGCCGGCGCCCAGGTCCCACAGGTGGGCGCCGGGCGTCGGGCGCAGTCGGGCCAGAGCGGATGCCCGCACGTCGCGCTTGGTCAGCTGGCCGTCGTGGTCGATGAAGTCCTCGGGTCGCCCGGGGACGACACCCGCGGTGCGCGCGACCTGCGTGTGGTCGTCCGCGCGCGCCTCGACGCAGACGACGACGAGGTCCGCGGTGGTCGCGGAGAACTCGTGCGCGAGCTCGGCCAAGGCCCCCTCATCCGGTCCGCCGAGGTGCCAGCGAGCAGTGAGCAGGCTTGTCCCCCAACCATGCTCGGTCAGCAGAGCGCCAAGCCGGGTGGGGTCCTCGCCACCTGAGCAGAGCACGACGAGTCGCACGCCCGGAGCGAGGTGGGGCAGGACGGCGCGCAGGTCACGACCGACGACGGTCACCACGACGGTCTGCTCGGCGGACCAGCCCTGCCGGGCCCTGGCGAGGACGTCACTACCGACAGCCGGATGGATCCGCACCTGGTCCGCCCCGAGGAGCTCCACGAGCGTGGTCCCGACACCGGAGCGCAGCGGATCGCCGCTGGCGATCACCACCGCGTCCCCGACCCTCTCGAGCAGGGCGGGCAGGGCAGCGCGAAGGGGGCTGGGCCAGCGCACCATCTCGGCCCCGGCCGCGACGTGGCCGGCCACGAGGTCGAGGTGACGCTGCCCGCCGATGATCGTGGAGGCACGCTCGACGAGGCCGCGCCGCCCGTCGTCCAGGCCGGCCCAGCCATCGTCTCCAACACCCACGACGTCGATCACGGACGCCAACCATAGGCCCCCGTCGGCTGTGGCATGCTGGCGCTCGGCGCAGCCAACCGAGGAATCCGGTGCAAGTCCGGAGCGGTCCCGCCACTGTGAAGGCCCCCAAGGGCCAAGCCAGAACATCGGTCTGCGTTCGTCGGAGCGAGCCCGCCCGGCGTGTCTTGACGGCGAGCGTGGACACTCGCCAGGAGGTTTGGCGTGACTGCTCCGGTCTTTCCCTTCACCGCCCTCGTCGGCTCCGACGAGCTCATCACCGCCCTGCTGCTCAGTGCGATCTCGCCCGAGATCGGCGGAGTCCTCGTGCGCGGCGAGAAGGGCACCGCGAAGTCGACGGCGGTCCGAGCCCTGGCTGCGGTGCTGCCCGAGCAGCAGGTGGCGCTCGACTGCCGCTTCGGCTGCGACCCCGAGCGAGCCGATGACTGTCCGGACGGTCCCCACGACGGCCCGGCGGCCACCCGCCCTGCACGTCTGGTCGAGCTGCCCGTCGGCGCGACCGAGGACCGCGTCGTCGGCTCCCTCGATCTGCGGCGAGCCCTCGGCGAGGGCGAGGCGGCCTACCAGCCGGGCCTGCTCGCGGATGCCCACCGCGGGATCCTCTACGTCGACGAGGTCAACCTGCTGCACGACCACCTCGTCGACGTCCTCCTCGACGCGGCAGCCATGGGCCGCAACACCGTCGAGCGCGACGGCGTCTCGATCTCGCACCCCGCCAGGATCACCCTGGTCGGCACGATGAACCCCGAGGAGGGCGAGCTGCGGCCCCAGCTGCTCGACCGCTTCGGCCTGACCGTCCAGGTCGCCGCAAGCCGTGACCATCACGTGCGAGCCGAGGTCGTGCGACGTCGCCTCGAGGCGGACCTGGATCCTGCGGGCTTCGCCGCCCGCTACGCCTCCTCCGAGGCCGAGCTCACCGAGCGGCTCGTCGCCGCCCGCGACGGCGTGGCGCGCATCCAGCTCGAGGACGCGACCCTGCGGACCATCGCCCGGGTGTGTGCTGGCTTCGACGTCGACGGTATGCGCGCCGACATCGTCACCGCCCGCACCGCTGTCGCCCACGCGGCCTGGGCCGGACGCGAGCACGTGACCCGTGAGGACATCCGGGCCGCGGCCCTGCTCGCCCTGCCGCACCGCCGGCGGCGCGCTCCCTTCGACGCACCGGGCCTGGACGAGGACCTGCTCGACCGGTTGCTCGACGAGGAGCCCGATCCGGAGCCGCCGACCGGTGGGGACGATGGCGGTGGCAACGATGACGACGGCGGCTCCTCCGACGAGTCCGGGCCGCGTCCCGAGGCGGCGGAGGACGCCTCCAGCGACTCCGGCCGTGACTCGTCCGGTGAATCACCCGAGCGTCCCTCTGATCCAGCACACGAGTCAGGACCGGAGGCGCCGGAGGAGCCCGGCGCCCTCCCTTCGCCGGCCCCTGCCGGGGCCACCGCGGAGGCCAGCACGCCCTACCGCGCCCGCCGCCTCGAGCTGACCGGCGTCGGCTCCGGCCCCACCGGCCGCCGCTCCCCTGCACTCACCCCCCGCGGGCGCGTCGTCGGCACCCATCCCGCCGGCCACGAACCGGCAGGG
>NZ_BCSS01000041.1 GCF_001570985.1 Janibacter limosus NBRC 16128
CCCTCCTCCACGGCTCGCACGAGCCGGTCCGGCTCCATCCCGGCACCGTTGTCGCGGATGACGACCTCGATCCCCCGGTCGTCCGCGTCGAGCAGCACCCAGGCCTTGGCGCCGGGGCCGGCGTGGCGCGCGACATTGTCGAGCGCGGCGGCGACGGCGGCCTCGACCTCCCTGGCGGCGTGGGCCGGCAGGCGCACCGAGCCGGCGGGGAGGACCACGTCGACGTCCGCGGAGCGCATGGCAGCCAGCCCGGCCGTCAGGTCGCGGACCTCGTCACGACCACCCGAGGAGGCCTCGCCCGCGGCCGGCTCGAAGCGGGTGATGAGGGTGCGCAGAGAACGCTCCTGGTCGGCGGCGAGGTCGGCCAGGACCCTCCCTTCGTCCCCGAGGTCGCGTCCGCGGCGGTTGATCATCGCGAGCGCCTGCAGGACCCCGTCGTGCACCTCGCGCCCGATGCGCTCACGCTCGGCGAGCCGCTCGCTGATGGAGAGTGCCTGCTCGAGCCTCTTCTGGCTCTCACGGGCCAGCTGGACCGCGAGGCCGACGAGGATCCCGACGATGAAGAGCAAAAAGATGTTGTGCCAGGTCAGCTGGCTGGCCTGCTCGGCCTGGACGAGGTTGGCGACCGAGATGACCGTCGCGGCGACGATGCCGCCGGGGATGCCGCTGAGGAGCGCGCCGGCCATGACCGGCGCGGCCGACCAGACCCCGGGGATCGTCGAGATGCCGGCGCTGACCTCCGCCGCCGAGTAGACCTCGCTGGTGAGGAAGATCCCGATGCAGGCGATGACGAGTTCGATGCCGATCGCCGTCCGCGTCGGGCGAGGAAGCAGCGGGGCGGCGATCGACCAGGCGAGCGCGACGAGCCCCCACAGCACGATGGGCCACCACAGGACGACGTGCTCGCTGTGCACGCCGACGAGGATGCCTGCGTACAGGAGAGCGATGAAGCGGTAGAGCGCGAGACCGCGTCCGCCGGCGGAGTCGATCAGGGGCGAGGGGTTGTAGTGCCGACGCAGCGAGCTCTCCCCCGGGTCCAGCAGCATGGGCCTACAGCCCGTCCTTGCTCTCCTCGGACCAGGGGTTGTTGTCCCCGGGCCGGTCGCCCTGCTCGATGATGTCCTCGAGCTCGGGGGCAGCACGCCCCGGACGGGCCGCCTCCTGCAGCTCGCGAGCGCGACGCTTGGCCTTGGTGAGCAGTTTTTCCTTCATCGACGTCGCGTACATGTCGACGTACTCCTGGTCGGACAGCTGCATCAGCTCGTACATGATCTCGTCGGTGATCGAGCGCAGGACGAATCGGTCGCCCTCCATGCCCTCGTACCGGGAGAAGTCCAAGGGCTTGCCGATCTTGATGCCGATGCGGCGGATGTTGGGGATCAGCTGACCGGTCGGCTGGGCCTTGTCGGTGTCGATCATCGCGACGGGGATGACGGGCACCCCTGCGGTCAGTGCCATCCGGGCGACGCCGGTGCGTCCTCGGTAGAGGCGTGCGTCGGGCGAACGGGTGCCCTCGGGGTAGAGGCCGAGGAGGTCCCCCTGGTCGAGCACGCTGAGGCCGGCCCGCAGCGCCGCCTCGCTCGCCTTGCCGCCGCTGCGGTCGATGGGCAGCTGGCCCAGACCGCCCATGATCCGTGCGGTGAGCCATCCCTTGATGCCTGACCCGGTGAAGTAGTCGGACTTGGCCAAGAAGGTCAGTCGACGCTCCATCACCAGGGGAAGGAAGACTGAGTCCGAGAAGGACAGGTGGTTGCTGGCGAGGATCGCCGCCCCATCGGCGGGGATGTGCTCAAGACCCTCCACCCGGGGTCGAAAGAGCACCTTGAGCAGTGGTCCGAGGACCACACTCTTGAGAAACCAGTACAGCACCGTCGCCTCACCTCCAGATCGCAGCGAACTCTACGGTAAGGAGCGACCCGACGGTACGTGCGAGGATGTCCATGAGGCGTGGACGACATCCAGATGGGTGGATCAGCAGATGAGCGAACGACAGCACCCCGACGAGCGTGACGTCGACGCGGCCTTCGAGGCGATCGTGGCCCGGTGGGACGACGAGGGCCCCGACGCGCAGGCCCCCGAGCACGACCGTCTCCCCGCTCCCTTGGACGCCCCACCGCGCCGTCCCCAGCAGACCACTGCTGGTGTGCGCGGCGCCCTCCCCCGACCCCGACCGGCCGACCCCCGTCGCCATGACGTGCCCTGGCGGGTCGACCCCACCAACTCGGTGGCGGACGCGCTGATGAGCTCGGACGACGACCCGGGCTCCGCTGATGACGACGAGGGCTTCACCCCGTCACCGCCTGCTCCGCTACCGCCGTCGACCGACCGACTCTTCTGGGGTGCCCTGCTCGGTCTGGGCCTGGGCATCCTCGGTCTGCTGTGGCTGGCGATCGCCCGGCCCTATGTGGGCAGCTGGGTGACCTTCCTCGTCGTCGCCTCGATCATCGGTGGCTTCACCTGCCTCGTGGTGCGTCAGCCGCGGGACCGCGACGAGGACCCCACCAACGGCGCCCGCGTCTGACCCCGGCGCCCGTCACTCCCCAGAGCGTGGGACTGACGGGTCGGCCAGTGGCGAGGTCTCGATGTCGACCCACACGGGCCGGTGGTCGGTCGCAGCCTTGAGGTCCTCCCACACCCACGGCACCTCGCGGTGCGGCAGCACCGACACGTCCGGCGTGGCGAAGACGACGTCGAGCACCCGGTCAGGCATCGCCGACGGATAGGTGGGGACCAGTGGGCTGATCGGCCGCATCGACGAGCCGAAGAACTGCCACGCCTCGCCGTCGGACTGCTCGTTGAGGTCGCCCGCGAGCAGTGCCGGGCCCGGGACCGCCGTGAGCTGCTCCATGATCCGGCGGGCGTGGAGCAGCCTCTCCCCGGCGTCGAGGCTGAGGTGCACGCTGGCGATCGAGACGGACGTGCGGCCGAAGGGGGCGACCCGGGTCACCGCGAAACCTCGCCTGTCGCGCCACGAGTGAGCAGGCAGTCGGTGGTGCGTCACCGACTGGACATTGGTGCGCAGGTTGGTCAGGACGCTCGTCTGGCCGGCGCGCTGGCTGCGGCCGGACCACACGAGACCGCAGCGCTGGGCGAAGTCGGCGATGCGGTGGTTGGTGGGACCGATCCAGGGCACCTCCTGCAGGCAGAGCACGTCCGGGTCGATGGCGCGCACCGTGCGAGCCAGCGCCGCGACATCGTCCTGCAGGGCCCTGAGGTTGTAGGACGCGATGCGCAGGGTCACATCTGCTCCTCGGCCCCCAGCGCGGCCGCACCGATGAGACCGGCGTCCGGGCCGAATCGCGCAGCGACGATGGTGGCTGCCGGCCGGTAGCCACGACCGGGCAGCTGACGGGCGAAGGTGTCCCGGGCCGGCCCGAGGAGCAGGTCACCGGCGGCGCTCACTCCGCCGCCGATGACGAAGACCTCGGGGTCGAGGGCCGCGGCGAGGTTGGCGATGCCGACCCCCAGCCAGTGGCCGATCTCGGCGAGCAGCTCGGTGGCCGTGGCGTCCCCGTGACGAGCGGCCTCGGTGATCATCGGGCCCGTGAGGGAGGCCGGGTCGCCGCCGACGTGGGCGAGCAGGTCGGTCGCCATCGGTGAGTTGGCCATCGCCAGCCCGCGCGCCTCGCGCACGAGGGCATTGCCCGAGGAGTACTGCTCCCAGCAGCCGCGGTTGCCGCACTCGCAGCGCTGCCCGCCGGGCACGACCTGCATGTGCCCGAACTCGCCGGCGATGCCGTACCGGCCGCGCACCAGCTGGCCGCCGACGAGGATCGCTCCCCCGATGCCGGTCCCGAGCGTGATCATCACGGCGTGGCTGGCGCCGCGCGCGGCACCGAAACGGTGCTCCGCCCACAGCGCGGCGTTGGCGTCGTTGTCGATGGAGATCGGGAGGTCGACCCGACGACCGAGGGCCTCGCGCAGCGGCTCGTTGCGCCACGACAGGTGTGGGGCGAAGACGACGGTCGAGCGGTCTGCAGCGACGAAGCCGGCCGCGCCGACACCCACCGTGGCGGGACGCTCGACTCCTGCGTCGTCGGCCTGGACGAGCAGCTCCTCGATGACCTCCACGATCGTGTCCTCGACGACCCGGGGTGCGTTGGACCGGTCAGGCGTGTCGCAGCGCGTGCGCACGAGGATGCGCCCGTCCTCGTCGAGCACGCCCCCGGAGACCTTGGTCCCGCCGATGTCGATGCCGATGCTCGTGCTCATGCGCGGCCCTCCCGGGCGAGAGTTGCGGCGCCGACGATCCCTGCGTCGTTGCCGAGGGTGGCGTGGACCAGCTCGGGCGAAGGGCGGTGCCCCCGGCCGATGAGGTGCCTGGCAAAGGCGGTCCTGGTCGGCCCGATGAGCAGGTCACCGGCGTCCGCGACGCCTCCGCCGATGGCGATGCGGCCCGGGTCCAGCACTGCGCAGATCGAGGCGATGCCTTGTCCCAGACGGGTGCCCAGCTCGTCGAGGAGCTCGACGGCGGCGCCGTCGCCCGCTCGGGCGAGCTCGGTGATGTCCTGGCCGGTCAGGACGTCCGGGTCACCGCCGCAGCGTTCGCGCAGGGCCTCCCCGAGGGGCGACGGCGAGGTGACGAGCTCGCGGGCATTGCGCACGAGCGCCGTGCCGGAGGCGAAGACCTCGAGGCAGCCCGAGTTGCCACAGCCGCAGCGCGGACCGCTGGGATCGAGCACCACGTGGCCGATCTCGCCGCCGATCCCGAAGGCACCGCGGATCAGCCGGTCATCGTTGATGCAGCCTCCGCCGACACCGGTGCCGACCGTGACGAGCAGCATGTCGTCGCAGTCGCTGCCGGCTCCGAAGCGGTACTCGCCCCAGGCCGCGGCATTGGCATCGTTTTCGACGACGACGTCACGACCCACCCGTGAGCCGACCTCGGCCGCGAGGTCGAGGTCGCGCCAGGGCAGGTTGGGGGCGAACCACACGTGCCCTGCTCGGGCGTCGACGAAGGCGGCGCAGGCGATCCCGACTCCCGCGACCTCACCGTCGGCAGCCTCGGTCAGGGTCGTGATGAGTTGTGCGGTCGCGTCGATGATCGCCGTCGTGTCGTCAGCCGGGGTCGCCACGCGCTCGCTGTGCGTGATCCGACCCTCTCCGTCGACGAGGGCACCGGCGATCTTGGTGCCTCCGATGTCGATGCCGATGGCCGGTGTCCGAGTGTCTGTCTGCATCACGCCTCGCTCGCGCTGTCGGTGGCCGTCGTGGCCTCGTCGTCGTGGATCCGGATGTGCTCACCGCGCTCGCGGTGGGGCACGTGCTCGGGGGCCGTGTGGAACTCCGTCCCGAGCGCCTCGGCCACCGTGGCCGAGCCCAGGGTGGCGCGGGTCAGGGCTTCGGCGAGCAGGGTGGCACCGGTCATGGCCCGTCGGGTCGACGCCGAGTCCAACTGCCTCAGGTCCTCGCCGAGCGCTTCGATGTCGACCTCGGAGAGCACCCTCAGGAGCTGGATGACGATCTCCTCGGGGTCGGGGATCGGTGGGGTCGTGTCCTCAGCCACGCGGCCACACCGCCTCATTGGGCGCCATGGTCAGGGTGAGCACCCCGCCGGCGACGCCGGCTCGCTCGATCTCGCACCGACGCAGGACAGAAGGGAGCCGCACCCGCCGGGTGCGGCCGGCGCACCCCAGGACGAGCTCGTCGTCATGGCGCACCAGGTCCAGGTCGGCGGCATGCACACCGGGCACATCGATCCGCAGGAACCACCGGCCGTCCTGGTGCTCGACGCGAGAGTCCGGCCCCGATGGCGGCGCGGGCAGGTGCTCGACACCGGCACCACTCACGGGATGGACCGCGGTGAGCGTGCGTCCCATGAGGGCCAGCAGCACGTCGGCATCGGCCCGACGGACGGCACCGACGGGTCCGGCGGGGGCAGCCAGGTGCAGGCTCGTGGTCATCGGATCGGCAAGAGCGGTGTCGAGGCTCTCGAGCAGCTCGGCCCCCTCACGCAGCGCGGTCAGGACCGGGGTGTCCGGGGCGGGTAGTGCCCCGATGCCCTCCGGGGCGACGAGCACCTCCCACCGGGCGACGACGGGAACGAAGGCGGCGAAGGCCCGGGCCACCCGCTGCGGGACGTCGAGGAGCCGGGCGACCTCGATGTCGACGTCCACGACCAGCTCATGGCCCGTGGTCTCTGCCTGAGCGAGCTCCCTGGCCAGACGGAGCAGGGCCGGCAGCTCCGTGGGCAGGATGGTGGCGATCAGGTCCGCGACGACCGGTGCAGGCAGGTCGAGGGCGGCGAGCAGACGGTCGAGATGGGTCTCGATGGCCACGATCACCGGGTCCACCGGTCCGTCGAGCCTGCTGGCTCGCGCCGCACGATGGTGGGGAGTCAGCGCGGCCAGCACCGATGCGGTCACGGCGGAGCTGTGGTCGCCTCCGCCGACGACGAGGTGGGCTCGCACGGTCCTCAGGCTTCGGCGTGCTTCTTGAGGTCGCGCAGCGCGGTGTCCACGATGACCTTTTCGGCCTTGCGCTTGAGCATGCCCAGCATCGGCACCTTGACGTCGACGGTGAGCTCGTAGGTCACCTCGGTGCCCTCGCCCTTGGCGGTGAGGGTGTAGGAGCCGTCCATCGCCTTGAGCATCGTGGCGCTGACGAGGGTCCACGATGCGACGCCGGTCCCGTCCTCATCGATGTCCCAGGCGTAGTCGAGCGTGTAGGTGTCCTTGATGGCCCCGGCGTCGAGGGTGAAGACCGCCTGGTCCGGCCACCCGTCACCGTCCTCGGAGAGGATCTCGACCTTCTTGATCTCCTTGGCCCACTCCGGGTAGGCCTCGAGGTCGGCGATGATGTCGAGGACCTCGCCGGGCGAGGCGTCGACGACGATGCTGGAGCGGGTGCTGTCGGCCATGCGGGCGACACTATCGCGAACGACCCTCGAGACGATCCTTGATCTCGTTGAGTCCCTGCTTCCACACGCGACGATGGGCCTGTGTCCACCGGGACGGCGAACCCTGACCACGACCATGGACGAAGTGGTGGACGATCGTTCCTCCGCCCGACGCCTCCAACCAGATTTCCAGTCGGCCGTCGACCTCGCCGGAGCACCGCCAGCGCACCCCCTTCGTCCCCCGGTCCTGCACGATCTCCCGCTGCAGCCCCGGCCACAGCCTGTCGAGCACCCCGGGCAGGTCGAGCTCGGCGCGCACGGTCTGCGGTTCGGCGCGCACGAAGGTCTCGTCGACGATGTCGACCATGGGGTGGCGATGACGCAGGAGCACGAGAACCTCTCGACGGGGTGGACGTCAGCGAAGAATATGGTCACCGTCACGAAATCGTCAGGGTGAGGTGCGAAGTGCCACAGGTAGTCTCGTGCACGGGCCAGCCTCCGGCTGAGGTTGGCTGGGACGGCGAACGAAGGAGATCCCGTGAACGACAGCGTGATGCCCCGAATCATCGAGGGCGACCCCAACGACTCCCTGGCGGACCTGCCGGGTCGTAATGCGGGCAAGGACCCCCAGCGGGTGGCCTTCACCGTGAAGGAGCAGGACGCCTGGCGCGACATCACCGCTGCCCAGTTCGACAGCGATGTCCGCGCCCTCGCCAAGGGTCTGATCGCCCAGGGGCTCGGCGTCGGCGACCGGCTGGCGATCATGGCCCGTACCCGCTACGAGTGGACCCTGCTCGACTTCGCCACGTGGGCCGCCGGTGGCGTGCCCGTCCCGATCTACGAGACGAGCTCCGTCGAGCAGGTCGAGTGGATCGTCAAGGACTCCGGCACCAAGTTCCTCGTCGTCGAGACCACCAAGCACGCTGCCGTCGCCGAGGAGGCCCGCGGCAACATCAGCAGCCTCGAGCAGGTCTTCGTCATCGACAACAGTGACCTCGAGACGATCTCCTCCTCCGGTTCCGCGGTCACCGACGAGCAGCTGCAGGAGCGCATCGACGGGCAGACGCGCGCGTCGATCGCCACGATCATCTACACCTCCGGCACCACGGGCCGTCCCAAGGGCTGCGAGCTGACGCACGACAACTTCCTCGGCCTGTCCGAGAACACCATCGCCAAGCTGGGCGAGGTGCTCAACAAGGAGGACGCCTCCACCCTCCTCTTCCTGCCGCTGGCGCACGTCTTCGCCCGCTTCATCCAGGTCCTGGCCATCACGGCCAATCGCCGCATGGGTCACAGCGCTGACATCGCCAACATCCTCGACGACTTCCAGGCCTTCCAGCCGACCTTCATCCTCGCCGTGCCGCGGGTCTTCGAAAAGATCTACAACAAGGCCAACGAGACCGCGACCGCCGACGGCAAGGGCAAGATCTTCGCTCGCGCCTCCGACGTCGCGATCGCCTGGTCCGAGGGTCAGGACACCGGCAAGCTCCCGCTGAAGATCAAGGCGCAGCACGCCGTCTTCGACAAGCTCGTCTACAGCAAGCTGCGGGCCAAGATGGGCAACAAGGTCGAGTACGCCGTCTCCGGCGGTGCCCCGCTCGGCACCCGCCTGGGTCACTTCTTCCGCGGGATCGGCGTGACCATCCTCGAGGGCTACGGCCTCACCGAGACCACGGCCCCGGCGACCGTCAACATCCCGGCGAAGGTCAAGATCGGCACCGTCGGTCCCCCGCTGCCCGGCGTCTCCATCCGGATCGCCGACGACGGCGAGATCCTCATCCAAGGCGTCAATGTCCTCAAGGGCTACCACGACAACGAGCAGGCCACCCTCGACGCGCTGCAGGACGGGTGGTTCAGCACCGGCGACCTCGGTGAGCTCGACCAGGACGGCTACCTGAAGATCACCGGCCGCAAGAAGGAGATCCTCGTGACCGCGGGCGGCAAGAATGTCGCGCCCGGCGTCCTCGAGGACCGACTGCGCGCCCACCCGATCATCAGCCAGTGCCTCGTCGTCGGTGACGGGAAGCCCTTCATCGCGGCCCTGGTCACCCTGGACGAGGAGATGCTGCCGGGGTGGGCCGCCAACAACGGACTGGGCTCGCTCACGCTGGAGCAGGCACTCACCCACGAGACCGTCCTCACCGCGGTCCAGGGCGCAGTCGACGAGGCCAACAAGGCCGTGTCCAAGGCCGAGTCGATCCGTAAGTTCGCGATCCTGGGTGAGGACTTCACCGAGGACAACGGGACGCTCACGCCCTCGATGAAGCTCAAGCGCAACATCATCATGCGCGACTTCCAGGACGAGGTCGAAGCCCTCTACGGCAACTGATCCGGTGCGGGCTCAGCCCGCGAACCTCCTCAGCTCGTCGTACCCCGAACGAGGCTCGTGCACCGCACGGGCCTCGTTCGCCGTCTGGGCGCTCACCAGGCCGGCGGCGACCAGACGCGAGACGACCTCGCGCTCGCGACGGTCCAGGGGCAGCTGCGCCTGCAGCGGCAGCGGCAGGTCGGGGTCAGCGAGGGTCGACAGCGGCCCCAGCGCGGTCACCATGCAGTCGGCACAGCCGACGTGCTGGACCGGGCAGGTGCCGCAGTCGATCATCACGGGTGCTCCGGGTCGACGGGTCATGTCCGTCACCTCCTCGTCGTCACCGGGTCCATCCCGGCACCGACAACGCTAGGAGCCACCCCCGACAGCCCTCCCCCTCAGCACCAGCTGAGGTGCCTCCCGTGCCCGTGGGTCCACCCCACCGCGTGCCCGTCCAGGGCGAGGCAGAAGTCGGACCCGACCTGTGCGCACGCGGCGCTCGCGCTCACGCTCGGCAGCACCCGAGCGCCCTCGTTGCTGATCCAGTGGGCGCGGCCCCCGTCGTCGCGGACCTGCTGCACGACCGCGCCGACGATGCCGGGCCAGCGGTCGCGGCCCCCTTCGTCCAGGTAGGCGATGACGGCCGAGTGGAAGATGACGACCGTCGCCTCGGGTGCTGCCGCGCGGGCCCGTGCCACGGCCTCGTCGAGGCCGGTGAGCAGGTCCCCACGGATGACGTCCACCGGTTCGTCGGCGACGACGCCGCACGCGGCTGCGAGACGGTCACGGCGGTCCTGGTGCTCCGGCCACACGAGCGTCTGCAACCAGTCCGCGGTGTCGCCGGACGACAGGTCGAGCGGGTTGAGGTCCACCCCGCCCCGGTGCACGACCTGCGGGAGCGAAGGGGGCAGCGGCGCGGGTCCTGCGACGGTGCAGTCCAGGACCACCGGCGAGGGGCCGTGTGCAGGGTCCAGCCGGGCCACCTCGGTGCCAGCGGGGTCGACGTAGCGGTAGGACCACCGGTCGGGGTGCAGGCACAGGCCGGCGCTGGCGCCGACCTCGACGAGGGCGAGCGGACCCTCGAGTCCTGCCAGCACGGGGAGCAGCGTCGCGCACCGTCCGACCTCGTTGGTCTGGGTGGAGCGAGCGAGGATCGTCTCGCGGACGGCCGGCCACTCGTCGAGCAGGACGGTCCGTAGGTCGGCGTAGTCGGGGTCCGACGGCGTCGCCGCCCCGTGCCACCGTGCCGCGGCGAAGACGAGGTTGGGCTGGCGCTTGGGGACCGGGAGGCCGGAGAGCAGATCGAGGACCTCGGGGTCCTGCGCCACACCGGCCGCCCACCTCTCGAAGGTGAGGGACTCCCCCTTCGCCTCATGGTCGGCGAAGTCACGGTAGAAGTCGCGGACATCGGCCAGGTCGTCCATCGATCGCATGGCCTCAGGCTGCCACGCCGCGCCTCCCGGTCGTTGTCGGTGGCCCCGCCTACGGTCATCGACATGGAGATCGTCCAGGACAGACTCGGGGATCTCGGCACACCACTGGCCGAGGTCACCTTCGTCGTGGTCGACCTCGAGACGACTGGTGGATCCGCACGCGACTGCGGCATCACCGAGATCGGCGCGGTCAAGGTGCGTGGCGGTGTCGAGCTCGGCGAGCTGCAGACCTTCGTCAATCCCGGTGAGCCGATCCCTGCCTTCATCCAGGCGCTCACCGGCATCACCGACTCGATGGTCGCCGACGCACCCCGCACCGGGGAGGCGGTGGCCAGCTTCCTCGAGTTCGCGCAGGGCGCGGTGCTCGTCGCGCACAATGCGGGATTCGACATCGGCTTCCTCAAGGCGGCGTGCACGGCGCACGGCCTGCGCTGGCCCGGGGCCGCCGTCCTCGACACCGTGCGGCTGGCCCGTCAGGTCGTCTCCCGCGACGAGGTCGCCAACCACAAGCTGGGCACCCTCGCGCGGTACTTCGGCGCGGCGACGACCCCCGATCACCGGGCCCTGCACGACGCCCGGGCGACCGTCGACGTCCTGCACGGCCTGATCGGCCGGCTCGGGTCCGTCGGCGTCGA
Organism: Janibacter limosus NBRC 16128; assembly: GCF_001570985.1. GTDB lineage: Bacteria > Actinomycetota > Actinomycetes > Actinomycetales > Dermatophilaceae > Janibacter > Janibacter limosus. The sequence continues at coordinate 11,215 of NZ_BCSS01000041.1, forward strand.
CACGCTCGAGGAGCTGAGCTCCTACAGCTCGCGGGTCAGCGACGAGCTGCGCCGCAAGCGCCACCTGGCCGATGGGCTGCCCTCGGCCCCCGGGGTCTACGTCTTCAAGGACGAGCGCGGCGAGGCGCTCTACGTCGGCACCTCGGTCGACATCCGGGCGCGGGCGCGCAACTACTTCACGACGTCCGAGCAGCGACGTCGCATGGGCGAGATGGTGCGCCTGGCCACCGAGATCACCCCGATCGTGTGCGCGACCACTCTCGAGGCCCAGGTGCGCGAGCTGCGCCTGATCGCCCAGCACAAACCGCGCTACAACCGCCGCTCGCGCCATCCGGACAAGGTGTGGTGGCTCAAGCTCACCGACGAGGTCTTTCCCCGGCTGTCGATCGTCCGCTCCCTCGGCCCCGACGACCTGGCCTACGCGGGCCCCTTCGGCACCCGGCGCTCGGCCGAGGACGCCTCGGCCGCGTTGTACGACGCGGTGCCGCTGCGGCAGTGCCTGCCCCGTCTGTCCCCCACCCGCCCGACCTCGGCCTGTGTGCTTGCCGACATGGGCCGGTGCGCGGCGCCGTGCACGGGTGCCGTGTCGGTCGAGGACTACGCCGTGACGGTGGCCGATGCCGTGCGGGTGCTCGTCGGCGACTCACGTCCGGCCGTGACCCTCGTCCGGGAGCGCCTGCGCACCCTCTCCGACGAGGAGCGTTATGAGGAGGCCGCGGCCCTGCGCGATCGGCTCAGCTCCCTCGTCCGGGCCACCTCGCGCAGCCAGCGGGCGACCCCGGTCCGCGAGGCGAGCGAGATCATTGCGGCTCGCCGCACGGCACGCGGCGGCTGGGACCTGGTCTGCGTGCGTCACGGACGGCTGGCCGGCAGCTCCCACTCCCCCGTGGGCGCCGACCCGATGCCCTATGTGGCAGCGCTGCGAGCCTGCGCCGAGGTCGTCGCTCCGCCGACCGGGCCGGGCACCAGCGCCCTTCCTGAGGAGACCGAGCTCGTCCTGCGCTGGCTCGAGGCCGAGGGGACCCGGCTGGTCGACATCGAGGGCGAGTGGACCTGCCCCGTCGGAGGCGCTGCGGCCGCCCACAAGGAGCTGGCGCCTGCTCTAGGGTGGGCCTCGTGATCACTGCCATCGTCCTCATCCACGCCGAGACCGCACGCATCCCCGAGGTGGCCGAGACCGTCGCCGGCATCGACGGCGTCAGCGAGGTCTACTCCGTCGCCGGGGATGCCGACCTGATCGCGATGGTGCGCGTGCACCAGCACGAGGACCTCGACGACGTCATCGCCGGCCGGCTCAACAAGGTCGAGGGCATCGTCGACACCTCGACCCAGATCGCCTTCCGCGCCTACAGCAAGCACGACCTCGACGCGGCCTTCAGCATCGGCCTGGAGTAACCCGCACGCGTTGCTCGGGGCTGTTTCTCCTGATGGGCACGACGCACGTGCCCGATGGCTTCAGGAGGCCTGGGCCGCCCGGCTGGTCGCCTCGACCCAGCGGTCGAGCTGGTCGGCGGCACGACCGGAGTCGAGCACGGCCTCGACCGTGTCCATCCCGACGCGGATCGCCGCGATCGGGTCCGCAGGCTGCTGCGCTCCCGACTGCGACAGGGCAACGGCCGCGCCTGCGTTGAGGACCACGGCGTCACGCACCGGGCCGACCTGCCCCGCGAAGAGCTGCCTGGCCACCCCGGCATTGAAGTCCGCGTCCCCACCCCGCAGGGAGTCGAGCGGGCTGCGCTCCAGGCCGACGTCCTCCGGCGTCAGGGTGAGCTCGCTGATCTGACCACCCGCGACCCACCACACGTGGGAGGAGTCGGCGACCGTCAGCTCGTCGAGCCCGTCGTCGCCACGGAAGACCAGGGCATCCGTACCGCGATCGGCGAAGACCCCCGCCATGAGGGGTGCCACGCGCTCGTCGGCGACCCCCACCACCGAATAGGTGGGACGGCTCGGGTTGGTCATCGGCCCCAGCACATTGAGTGCCGTCCCGACTCCCAGGTCCCTGCGAGGCACCGCGGTGTGACGGAAGGACGGGTGGAAGGTCTGGGCGAAGCAAAAGGTGATGCCCGAGACGTCGGCGACCTGCGCGACCGCCTCGGGGGGAAGGGAGAGATTGACTCCCAAGGACTCGAGGACGTCCGCAGAGCCGGACTTGGACGACGACGCTCGGTTGCCGTGCTTGACCACCCGCACCCCGGTCGCCGCGATGCAGATGGAGGACATCGTCGAGATGTTGACCGTGCCGGCCATGTCCCCACCGGTCCCGACGATGTCCAGGGTCGGCCCGGACACGTCGATCGGCAGCGCGTGCTCGAGCATGACGTCAGCCAGCGCCCGCAGCTCGGTGACGGTCTCCCCCTTCGCTCGCAGTGCCACGAGGAAACCGGCGATCTGCGCGGGGGCGGCGTCGCCGGACATCATCTCGCGCATGGCCCACGACGTCTCGTCCGTCGACAGGTCGCTCTTCGACAGGAGCGTGGTGAGGACACCGGGCCACGTGTGCGTGCCCGTCCCGGTCATCGGGCGGCCACACCCCGGGCGAGGTCGGCGACCGCGTCAGCCAGGACGATCGGGTCGAGGGGGTGAGGCACCGCGGCGTCAGCCATCGACCACGTCGCGAGCCAGCCGTCCTGCGGACGTCCGGTCAGCACGAGCACCGGGGGGCAGCCGTGGATCTCGGACTTCAGCTGGCGGCACAGGCCCATCCCACCGAGCTTGGCGGACTCGCCATCGAGGACGAGCAGGTCGATGCCACCGGCCTCGACGGCCTCGATCACCGCGTCGGCGGTCGCGCACTCGCGCCAACCAGCGATCTCGACATCCTTGGCAGGCCGACGGCCCACGGCCGCACGCACGGCATCCCTGGTGGTGATGTTGTCGCTGTGCAGGAGCACCTGCACCGAGGTGACCTCGCCTGCTCCGGCCTCGACGGGCGCCGCGGACGCGAGGACGGAGGGGGTCTGCTGGGGGGAACCGGTCATGCCGAGATCGTAGCGGTGAGGCGGCTCACGAGACTCGCGGAGGGGGGTGGCGCACAACTGCTCACGCTTATAGACATAATGGGCCCGTGGCCACTGCAACCTCTCTGCCTTCCAACGTGTCCGGGCACTCCACCGCAGACCCCTCCATGGGTCCGGTCAGCCGACCCAACATGGTGTCTGTCGGCACCATCGTCTGGCTGTCCAGCGAGTTGATGTTCTTCGCCGGGCTCTTCGCGATCTTCTTCACGGTCCGGTCGATGCGACCCGACCTGTGGGAGCACAACTACGAGATGCTCAATGTGCCCTTCGCGGCCGCCAACACCCTGATCCTCGTGGTCTCGTCGGTGTGGTGCCAGCTGGGTGTGCTCAAGGCGGAGCACGGGCAGAAGTCGCGCACCGGCTCCCTGCTGAACGTCGCCGGGTGGGGGATGCGTGAGTGGTACATCCTCACGTACATCTTCGGCGCGATCTTCGTCTCCGGTCAGATCCTCGAGTACGCCACTCTCGTCACCGAGGGCGTCACGGTCTCCACCGACGCCTGGGCCTCGATCTTCTACCTCACCACGGGTCTGCACGGCATCCACGTCACGGGTGGCCTCATCGCCTTCCTGCTGATCATCGGTCGCACGTACACCACCCGTAACTACAGCCACGCCCAGCAGACCGGTGCCGTCGTCACCTCGTACTACTGGCACTTCGTCGACGTCGTGTGGATCGCGCTCTTCGCGGCCATCTACCTCCTCGGCTGATCCTGATGCGTCGTTCCCTGCCCAGTTCCCCCCGCCCCAAGAGGACAGGACTTTCCATGCCCACCCTCTCTCGCCGCCACCCTGCGGCGATTGCCCTGCTGCTGATGCTCGGGCTCTTCGTCACCGGGACCGCCTATGCCGCGATCGCCCCCAAGCAGGCGCAGGCCTCCGTGGCGAGCTCCGACAGCGCGGCCAACGGCAAGAAGCTCTTCATCGCCAACTGCGCGACCTGCCACGGAGCCAACGGTCTCGGCATCGACGAGGTCGGGCCCAGCCTGGCCGGAGTCGGCGCTGCTTCTGTCGACTTCCAGATGGGCACCGGCCGCATGCCGATGACCGAGCCCGGCGTGCAGGCCAAGGACGGCGGCCAGGTCAAGTTCTCCGACGAGGAGATCTCCGACATCGCCGCGTACGTCGCCACCTTGGGCCCCGGCCCGTCGGTCCCCGACGCCGAGTACACCGATGGTTCCCAGGGCGACCCGGGCAAGGGTGGCCAGATCTTCCGCGTCAACTGCGCCATGTGCCACAACAGCGCCGGTTCCGGTGGTGCCCTGACCCGCGGCAAGGACGCCCCGTCCGTCCAGGGCGTCTCGGGCAAGCACATCTACGAGGCCATGGAGACCGGACCGCAGAGCATGCCGGTCTTCAACGACACCAACCTCTCCCCGGACAACAAGCGCGACGTGATCGCCTACCTCGAGGCCCAGCACGAGGCCGGCAACCCCGGAGGCAACCCGCTCGGCGGCTTCGGCCCCGTGCCCGAGGGACTCTTTGTGTGGACTATCGGCCTGGGCCTCCTCGTGGGCATCGCCGTCTGGCTCGGCCAGAAGTCCGCCTGATCAACTGACCATCGCCACACAGACAGGACCGACGACAGATGAGTGAGCACACCCCGACAGGGGCACAGCCGGAGGAGCCCATGGGTTCCGACCCGGTGCGCCTCGACCAGGGCCACGTGCAGGGCTCCGGTGGCATTCCGGAGCGGTTCGCCAACCCCGGGCTTCCCCCCCACGTGCTGCGCAATGCCGATATGGACGACAAGGCCGCCAATCGCGCCGAGCGTCAGGTGGCGATTCTCTTCCTCCTGTCCATCCTCGGCACGGTGCTCTTCCTCGTCGCCTACTTCATGGTCGATGTCGACACTCAGGTCTGGGTGCCCTTCACCAACGAGATGAGCCTGTCCAACCTCCTGCTCGGGCTCGGACTGGCCTTCAGCCTGCTGGGCATCGGTCTGGGCGCGGTGCACTGGGCCAAGACGCTCATGCCCGACACCGAGGTCGTCGAGATGCGTCACCCGATGCGCTCGAGCGACGAGGACCGTCAGGGCTTCGTCGACACGATGGTCGAGGGTGGCGAGACCTCGCAGCTGACGCGTCGTCCCCTCCTCAAGGCGACCTTCGGCGGCGCGATGGGTCTCTTCGCACTGCCGCTGCTCATCCAGCTCGGCGGCTCGCTGGGTCCGCTTCCGCGCAATGACCTCTCCGTCACCTTCTGGAACGGCGAAAAGGGCAAGGACGGCAAGTACGTCCCCAAGAAGCTGCGCCTGCACCGTGACCCCGAGGACACGCCGATCAAGCCCAGCGATGTCACGATCGGCTCGGTCTTCCACATCCAGCCCGAGGGCCTGCTCGAGCTGCACGCGGACAAGCTCAACGAGATGAGCAAGGCGTCCGTGCTCCTCATGCGCCTTGACCCCAAGGACTTCCAGGAGACCGACAAGGGCCGCAAGGCCCGCGAGTGGGGCTACCAGGGCATCGTCGCCTACTCCAAGGTGTGCACCCACGTCGGCTGCCCGGTCGGCCTCTACGAGCAGACCACGCACCACCTGCTGTGCCCCTGCCACCAGTCCACCTTCGACGTGACCAACGACTGCGAGGTCATCTTCGGTCCTGCCGGCCACCCCCTGCCGCAGCTGAAGATCGCCGTTGACAGCGAGGGTTACCTCATCGCCGAGCAGCCCTTCCAGGAACCTGTCGGCCCGAGCTTCTGGGAGCGTGGCTGATCGTGACCACCAACACCCGTCCCGCTGACGCACTGCGTGCCGATGACGCACCGCCCGCTGCGCCCGTCTCCCCCGGTCTGAAGAAGGTCGGCGGCGTCGCCGGCTGGATCGACGACCGTACCGGCGCCGCCAAGGGCGTCGGGTACCTCATGAAGAAGGTCTTCCCCGACCACTGGTCCTTCATGCTCGGTGAGATCGCCATGTACTCGATGATCGTGTGCATGCTGACCGGGGTCTTCCTGACCTTCTGGTTCGACCCGTCGATGGCCCACACCACCTATGAGGGCAGCTACGCGCCCCTGCAGGGTGTGCAGATGTCCCGGGCCTACGCCTCGACTCTCGACATCTCCTTCGACGTCAAGGGCGGACTGCTCATCCGGCAGATCCACCACTGGTCGGCACTGCTGTTCATCGTCGCCCTGTCGGTGCACATGCTCCGCGTGTTCTTCACCGGCGCCTTCCGCAAGCCACGCGAGCTCAACTGGGTCATCGGCTGCGTCCTGTCCCTCCTGGCGCTCGTCGAGGGCTTCGCCGGGTACTCCCTCCCGGACGACCTCCTCTCCGGTACCGGTCTGCGCGCGGCGCAGGGCTTCATGGTGGCCGCCCCGGTCATCGGCAGCTACCTCAGCTACGGCCTCTTCGGTGGCACCTTCCCGGGCGACGACATCATCCCCCGCCTGTACTCCGTGCACATCCTGCTGCTGCCGGCGCTGCTCATCGCGCTCTTCACGGTGCACATCGTGCTGGTCGCGCTGCAGAAGCACACGCAGTACCCCGGGCCGGGCAAGACCAACGACAATGTCGTCGGCTTCCCCGTGATGCCGGTCTACGCGGCCAAGGCCGGTGGCTTCTTCTTCATCGTCTTCGGTGGCATCGCGCTCATGTCCGCGCTCGTCCAGATCAACGCGGTCTGGGTGCACGGTCCCTACGAGCCCAATGCCACGACCGCTGGGGCCCAGCCCGACTGGTACATGGGCTTCCCGGACGGCGCGCTGCGTCTCCTCCCCGGCTTCATGGAGTTCGAGACCTTCGGGGTCACCTGGGCCTTCCCGGTCATCATCGGTGCGCTCCTGGTCATCCCGGCGTTCTACGGCGGCATGATCGCCTACCCGTTCATCGAGGCCTGGATCACCGGTGACAAGCGCGAGCACCACCTGCTCGACCGTCCGCGCAATGTTCCGACCCGCACCGGCCTCGGCATGGCGGCCCTGACGCTCTACGGCGTCCTGATGTTCGCTGCCAGCAACGACATCATCGCGATCAAGTTCGGGATGTCGATCAACGACATCACGTTGATCCTGCGGGTGCTCACCTTCGTCGGACCCGTCATCGCCTTCTGGGCGACCAAGCGGATCTGCCTGAGCCTGCAGCGTCACGATCGCGACCTCGTGCTGCACGGTCGTGAGACGGGGCGTCTGGAGCGAGGCCCGGCCGGTGACTTCCACGAGGTCCACGAGCCGATCGATCCGCAGACGCGCTGGACCCTCGTCCAGCACGAGGAGACGCCGGCCTTGGAGCTTGCTCCGACCGTGGACGCCAACGGCGTCGAGGACAAGAAGGGCGCACGCAAGAACAAGCTGCGTGCACGGCTGCACTCCTTCTACTTCGACGGCGCTGTCCAGCCGGTCACCCCGGCCGAGCTCGAGGCAGCGCACCACGACCACGCTCACGAGGCGATCGAGTCCGGAGACAAGATCTCCAGTCACTGACCTCGGTCACCGCACCACCATGACGCAGGCCCCGGAGGATCACCTCCGGGGCCTGCGTCATGCTCGGATCACGTCGGTGCGAGGATGTCTCGGAGATGACTCGACGACCCCCAGCGGCCTCAGCCGTCACCACACCCCTCGCCGTGACCACCGTCCTCCTGGCGCTGCTCGGCATGTTCGGCCCCTTCTCCATCGACACCGCCTTCCCGGCGTTCCAGTCCATGGGCGAGGAGTTCGGGGCATCAGAGGCCTCCATGCAGCTGGTCGTCAGCGCCTACCTCGGCGCCTTCGCGCTGATGAGCCTCTTCCACGGCCCCCTGAGCGACGCGATCGGGCGCAAGCCCGTGATGGTGACAGGGGCAGCCGTCTACGCCCTGGCCTCGATCGGGTGCGCCCTCTCCCCCTCGTTGCCGGTCCTCTTGTCCTTCCGCGTCCTGCAGGGCATGTCGGCCGGGGCAGGGACGATCGTCTCTCGCACCGTGGTCCGGGACCTCTTCGAGGGCGCTCGAGCACAGCGCCTGATGAGCACCATCGCGATGATCTTCGGGGTCGCACCAGCGATCGCCCCCATCATCGGCGGATGGCTCCTCCTCGCCGGGCCCTGGCCGCTCGTCTTCTGGTTCCTCTCCTGCTTCGGTGCGGTCATCGCGATCGCTGTCCTCGTCCTCCTGCCGGAGAGCCACCCACCGCAGGACCGCACCCCGCTCCATGTCGGCTCCATCCTCAAGGGCGTGGCCACGGTCGGCAGGATGCGACAGTTCCAGATCCTCTCGGCCGCCTCAGCCTTTTCCTTCGCCGGGCAATTCCTCTACATCGGTGCCGCGCCGATCTTCGTCGTGACGCTCCTCGGCAAGGGCGCGCAGGACTTCTGGGTCTTCTTCGTGCCCATGGTGGCCGCCATGATCCTCGGCTCCTTCACCAACGGCCGGCTGGCCGAGAGGGTCACGGGTGAGCGGCTCATCATCGGCGGCCAGGCTGTCGCGCTCAGCGGCGCTGTCCTCGGTCTGGCGCTCGCCCTGGCGCCCTCGACGGCCATGCTCCCGTGGGCCGTGGTCGGGCCGACCGCCATCGCCTTCGGTACCGGCATCTCCCTGCCCGTCTACCAGCTGGCCCTGCTTGACGCCGTCCCGCACGCCCGCGGCACCGCCGCGTCCGTCTCGACCTTTGTCATGCTCCTGCTCAACGCGACGCTGACGAGTGTCGTCGTGCCGGTCGCCGCCACCTCCTTGGCCCGTCTCGCCGCGACCAGCCTCGGGCTCCTCGTCCTGGGCATCGCGCTGTTCCACCTGCACCGTCGAGGGGCGCGTCCCCCACGGTCCACCCCGGTCCAGCCACTCACCCCCGAGGTCGCCTGACATGGTCGAGATCAGTGAAGACGAGTTCGAGCTGGCCGTGAGCGAGGCTCTCGACGAGGTTCCTCAGGCACTGCTCGAGATGCTCGACAACGTGGCCTTCTTCGTCGAGGACGAGCCGGGTCCCGAGTACGACGATCCACAGCTCTCACCGGAGGACAACGCGGATCTGCTCGGGATCTACGTCGGCACTCCCCTGACCGAGCGTGACGGGTCCTGGGCGGGCGCCCTCCCGGACCGGATCGTGCTCTTCCGTGGGCCCCTGACGCGGATGTGCGTGGACCTGACCGAGCTGCGCGAGGAGATCGCGATCACCATCGTGCACGAGGCCGGCCACCACGTCGGGATTGACGAAGAGCGCCTGCACGAGCTCGGTTGGGGCTAGACGGGAGCAGCGACAGCCCAGAGGGTCAGGACAGGGCGCTCTGCTGCGTCCACTGCGCGTAGTCGTACTGCCACACGCCGATGCCCTCGGTCGGCAGGAACGTGCGCGACGACCCGTCGAAGTCCACCGGGTCCCCCGGCAGTGAGTTGTCGTAGAACCACTCCGCTCCCGCGGGCGCCACGTTGACGCAGCCGTGCGAGACATTGCTCGTGCCCTGCGCTCCGACGGACCACGGCGCCGAGTGCACGAACTCACCCGTCCACGTCACGCGGACGTTGAAGTTGGTGTCGACCTTGTAGTACCCGGGCTCGCCCTTGTCGATACCGACGGTTGCGGAGTCCATCGTCATCTCACGCTGCTTGCCGATGACGACCTTCATGCCCGAGCGGGTCTCGGTCTCCTTGCCGGGCTTGCCGCTGCTCACGGGGAAGGTCTTGATCGTCTTACCGCCGCGGCTGACCGACATCGTGTGCTGGTCGATGTCGACGCGGGTCATCTGCTCGCGACCGATGGTCATGGATCCGGAGAGGTCCTCGGCCACCCACTTGTCCTCACCGGTCTGGAAGCCCGTGAGGGGCGCATCGATGGTGACCGTCGTGCCGGGGGCCCAGAACTCCTTGGGGCGCCACATCAGCTGACGGTTGTCGAGCCAGCCCCACGAACCCTCGGTCTGGGGGCTGGTCTTCACCGAGACTGCCTTCTCGATCTGCTGGCGGTACTTCTTGTCCGTGACCTGGCTGTCGAACTGGATGCTCGCCGGCATGGCGACACCGACGGTCTGCTGGTCGTAGACGATGCCGTACGTCGCGGTGACGGCCGGCTTGTGCGTGGTGAAGGTCGTGGACTGGGTGCTCTCGCCGCCCTCGGGCCCCTCGGCCGTGACGGCGACCGTGTAGGTGGTGTCGGGGGCCATCCGCGAGGTCGAGGACCACGTCTGTCCCTCGACGCTGCCGTCGAGCTCACCGCCGTCAGCAGACGTCACCGAGACATCAGTGAGGTTTCCGCGCATGACCTGGACGTGGACGACATCGTCCGGCATGACCTCGGTGGCATCGTCGGCGGGATTGACCTTGACCTCGGCGGGCGGCTGGTCCTTGGTCGTCTGACCGCCCTTCGCCGTGGCGCCTGTGCCGCTGCCCGTGGAGGATCCGCCGTGGTCCCCGCCCCCGCAGGCGGCCAGCACGAACGCCAGGGCGAGCCCCAACGCGAGGAGCTTGGCACGACGCAGCACAACAACCACAGAAGATTCCCCCAGACGGATTGACACGGCGCTCGTGTCGGGTCGACCGACGCAGACACGCTGAAGGGGCCCGGACCGTGGTCCGTGGCCCCTCCAGGCGAGTGTACGCGCCGAATCAGTGTGCGTGCTCACCCGAGAAGTACTCGAAGGTCCAGCCGCAGAGGGCCCAGACACCCAAGATCGCGCCGAAGGCGGAGATCCACAGTCCGGCCGCCACCCCGAGGAAGATGATCGCGGCTGCGAGTGCCAGCCACAGCGGCCACCAGGAGAACGGCGAGAACGCGCCGTATGCGCCCGCGATCTGATCGATCTCGCCGTCCTCGTCATCATCCGGTCGCAGCGGCAACTTGCGCGCGGTGAGCCAGAGGAAGAAGGCGATCATGAAACCGAGGCCAGCGCAGAGGCTGAGGGCGACCCAACCGACGGGCTCGACCCACCCGGTCCAGAAGCCGTAGAGCGCGGCCACGGCGGCGAAGAACGCGCCGATGACGCCGAAGAACTGGATTTCGGTCTTCATCGGGTGCCCTCACCGTCGGTCGTGGAGGTGACGGCGACCGTGTCCTGCGCGAAGCGGGAACGGATCGCAGCCGGTGCGTACTCGGGGTGGTTCATGTCGAAGACCGGGCGCTCGGAGCGGATCGGCGGGATCGACGTGAAATTGTGCCGCGGCGGCGGGCAGGAGGTCGCCCACTCGAGGCTGCCTCCGTAGCCCCACGGGTCGTCGACCTCGACCTTGGGTGCGCTGACCTGTGTCTTCCAGACGTTGTAGAAGAAGGGCAGGAAGCTGGCCGCGAGGATCAGCGAGCCGACCGTGGAGATCTGGTTGGCGAGCTGGAAGTTGTCCTCCGGCATGTAGTCCGCGTAGCGGCGTGGCATGCCCTCGACGCCCAGCCAGTGCTGGATGAGGAAGGTCATGTGGAAGCCGATGAACAGCAGCCAGAAGTGCAGCTTGCCCAGGCCCTCGTGGAGCATCTTGCCGGTGAGCTTGGGCCACCAGAAGTAGAGCCCGCCGAAGAAGGAGAAGACGATCGTGCCGAAGAGCACGTAGTGGAAGTGCGCGACGATGAAGTAGGTGTCGGTGATGTGGAAGTCCAGCGCGGGGCTGGCCATGATGACGCCCGTCAGACCACCGAAGAGGAAGGTCACGAGGAAGCCGATCGCCCACACCAGCGGCGTGGCGAAGACGAGCTTGCCGCCCCACATCGTGCCGATCCAGTTGAAGAACTTCACACCCGTCGGTACCGAGATCGCCATCGTCATGATCGCGAAGAAGGGCAGGAAGACCTGGCCGGTGCCGTACATGTGGTGTGCCCACACGGAGACGGACAGCGCGGCGATGGCGATGGTCGCGAAGACCAGCGTCTTGTACCCGAAGATCGGCTTGCGGGAGAAGACCGGGAGGATCTCGGAGATCACGCCGAAGAACGGCAGCGCGAGGATGTAGACCTCAGGGTGTCCGAAGAACCAGAAGAGGTGTTGCCAGAGCAACGCCCCTCCGCTGGCGGAGTCGAAGATCTGCCCGCCGAACCTTCGATCCACGCCGAGACCGATCAGGGCAGCAGCCAGGACGGGGAAGGCCATGAGGACCAGGACGGAGGTGATCAGGACGGTCCAGGTGAAGATCGGCATCCGGAACATCGTCATGCCGGGTGCGCGCATGCAGATGATCGTGGTGATGAAGTTGACGGCACCGAGGATGGTTCCGAAGCCGCTGAGCGCCAGACCCCAGACCCACAGGTCGCCACCGATGCCGGGGCTGTAGGTCGGGTCGGACAGCGGGGTGTAGGCGGTCCAGCCGAAGGAGGCAGCGCCACCGGGGGTGAACAGGCCAGCGGCGGCGATGATGCCACCGAAGAGGTAGAGCCAGTAGGCGAACATGTTCAGTCGCGGGAAGGCGACATCAGGGGCACCGATCTGCAGCGGCATCAGTGCGTTGGCGAAGGCCGCGAAGGCCGGCGTCGCAAAGAGCAGCAGCATGATCGTGCCGTGCATGGTGAACATCTCGTTGAACTGCTCGGGGTTGTCCACCACCTGCAGGCCGGGGGCCCACAGCTCGAGCCGGATGACCAGCGCCATGAGACCTCCGAGGAGGAACCACACGAAGCTGGTGACCATGTACAGGTTGCCGATGACCTTGTGGTCGGTCGTCGTGATGTAGCGGAAGAACTGCGACCCTGCCTTCTCGCGGCGGGCGATCGTGCGCTCCGAGACCTCGGTCTCGGTCGTGTTCCTGGCGAGTGCGCCGGATACGGTCGACATCAGTTCTCCTCGGAGGTGCGCGCGGAGTCGTCCTCACCCAGGAGGTGCTGGTCGCGCGGGTTGATCTTCTCGCGGTTGAGCCCGTTGTCGAGCAGACCAGTCTGGCCCTTGGCCTTCAGGTCGGCCATGTGCTTGTCGAACTCAGCCGGCTCGACGACCTTGACGTTGAACAGCATCTGCGAGTGGTAGGCGCCGCACAGCTCGGCGCACTTGCCCTGGAAGGTGCCGGTCTGGGTGGGCGTCACCTGGAAGCGGTTGACGATGCCGGGGTTGACGTCCATCTTTTCCAAGAAGGCCGGGACCCAGAAGGAGTGGATGACGTCACGGGAGGTGAGCACGAACTCGACGCGCTCGCCCTTGGGCACGTAGAGGGTCGGCAGCTTTTCTTCCGCGCCCTCCTTGCCGTCGAGCTCGGCCATCTGGCCGGCCTCGTGGACGTCTTCGTCGATGTAGTTGAAGTCCCAGCTCCACTGCTTGCCGACGATGTTGATCGTCTGGTCGGGCTCCTGGGAGACGTCGTGCAACTGGGAGTACGCGTCATCCGTGTAGTAGAAGAGCGCACCCACCATGAGCATGGGGACGACCGTGTAGAGGATCTCCAGCGGGACGTTGTACTGCAGCTGCACGGGCAGCGAGCCGTCATCGTCCTTGCGGCGGCGGTAGGCCGCCATGCACCACAGGATCAGACCCCAGACCAGGACGCCGACAGCGAGCGCCGCGACCCAAGCCCAGATCCACAGGTTTTCAACGACCTGTGCCTCCTCGGTGACCCCCTCTGGGAGGTACCCGTTTTTGGGGTCGGTGTGGACACCGACCGCGCTGCAGGCCGACAGGGCCACGACGGTGATGGCGAGTCCGATAGCACCGACTCCGCGACGCGTACGCCGGGAGGTTGGGCTCGAAGGCACAGGCAAGGGGCACCTACTACTGGTCCGAAGTTTTCAGAAGACGTAGGTCACGTTACCGCAGCACCAGCGCACTTCCGACGAAGGGGGGCATTAGCCTCGACACGTGGCGCGACAGTGCGATTCGTCCCCTGAGGACACCCCCGACCCCATCCCTGCAGCAACCAACGCGCAGGGCCCCTCCGGCCTCCTCGACGCGGCCCCCGGGCCGGTCCTCCCGCAGGCTCTGCAGACCCTGCTCGGAGCGCACGAGGTGGCCTGGGCCGACCCGTCGGCTCGGCACGCTGACGGACGTCGCAGCCGAGCCCTGCTCGACCGCGCTCGCGAGGTTCTCGCGGACGGCCTGGGTGTGCGCCCTGACGAGGTGACCCTGCACGCCAGCGGCGATCAGGCAGCGCGCTCGGCGCTGGTCCTGCTCTCTCGTGGTCGACGGCGCCGGACGGGCCCTGTCGTCGCCTCGGCGGTCGAGCACTCCTCCCTCCTGCGGTGGCTGCGGGCCGGCGAGACTGCCCCGGTGTCCGTGCCGGTCTCCCTCACCGGCGCCGTCGACCTCGCGGCCTGGCGAGAGTCCATCGACGCCCAGACCCCCTTCGCGGTCCTGCAGTCCGCCAACCAGGAGGTCGGGACCCGCCAGCCCGTCGCGGCCGCACGCGCGGCGACCCGGGAGCACGGGGTCCCGCTCCTCGTCGATGCCCGCGCCGGACTGGGCCGGGATCCCGTGCCCACCGACTTCGATGTCCTCGTCGGTGACGCGACCTCATGGGGCGGGCCCGGGCTCGGCGTGCTCGTCGTGCGCACCGGCACCCGCGTCTCCCCGCACCACCCGCCGAGCCCGCACGAGGGCGGCTTCGCCCTCGACCCCGTCGACGTGCCCACGGCGCTGGCCGCAGCCGAGGCCTGGCAGCAGACGGCCGCCCGGCGCGATGACGAAGGGGGCGACGCCCGGCTCCTCGTCGAGCGGATCCGAGCCACGGCCGGCGCGATCGAGGACGTGGACGTCGTCGGCGACCCGCAGGACCGGCTGCCGCACGTGTGCACCTTCTCGGTGCTCTACGTCGACGGCGAGACGATCGTGGACGCGCTGGCCCAGCGCGGGCTCGCGGTGGCCTCGGGCTCGGCGTGCACCGCTGACACCCTCGAGCCGAGCCATGTGCTGGCGGCGATGGGCGCGCTCACGCAGGGCAATGTGCGCATCACCCTGCCGCTCGAGTCCGTCGCCCCGGGCCGCGCCGATGCGGTCGACCGGCTGTGCTCGCTTCTCGACGAGGTGGTCAGAGGGGCTCGGGCCCGGATCGCAGCGGGTCACTGACGGCCAGCGCTGCCCCGAGGTCGAGCGGAGGTGCCTGGAGCGCCCCGGCCAGCCGGGCGAGGTACTCCCGACGGTGGATCTCCTCGATGCCGAGCGTCTCCAGGTGCGGGGTGCGCCACTGGACATCGATGATCCGTCGCTGATCGCGGTCAGCGCCCACGAGGCGGTCCAGGGCGACCACGGCGGCCTTGGACGCGTCCGTGGCGTGGTGGAACATCGACTCGCCGGCGAAGAGCCCGCCCACGGCGATGCCGTACAGGCCCCCCACGAGGGCACCCGTGCCGTCCCGGACCTCGACGCTGTGCGCCCAGCCGAGGGTGTGCAGCTCGCTGTAGGCGGCGGCAACGTCGTCGGTGATCCAGTACCCCTCGCGGGTCGGATCCGCGCAGGCCGACAGGACCGCCTCGAAGTCCTCGTCGACGGTCACCGTGAAGGCCCGCAGGGAGCGCCGCAGGGACCGGCTGATGTGCACGCGGCCGGGCCGGAGCACACCACGCCAGGTCGGGCTCCACCATCCCATCGGTGGGGACCCCCCTTCGCCCAGTCCCATGGGGAAGACCCCGTGGCGGTAGGCGGTGAGGACCGAGGACGGGTCGAGCCGGCCACCAACCCCGACGACCTCGCCGACCTCACGGGGTGCGCCCTCGGCCGACTCGAGACCGGCGCGCAGGTAGCCGGCCCAGAGCGGCGACGCGCCCGTGGGCTCGATCGGGGGGAAGGGAGGCCGGGTCACGTCGACCGTCGGGCCGGGATCAGGGACGCGGGCAGGTGATGTGCCCGGCGATGAGGTCGGCGCTCTCCCGGCCGTAGGCATCGGCGAGGCGCTCGAAGAAGCGGGCGGTGCCCAGCTCGTACTCCTGGGTGCCGACCGTCTCGATGACATACGTCGCGAGCATCGAGCCGAGCTCGGCCGACTCGCGCAGGGGCAGACCTTCGCTGATCCCGGTGAGGAACCCGGCGCGGAAGGCGTCGCCGACCCCGGTCGGGTCCGCCTTGGTCACCTCGCGGGCGGTCCCGACGACGATCGGCTCGTCGAGGTCCTTGCCGGTGATGCGCACGCCCTCCTTGCCCAGGGTGGTCACGCGGTAGGTGACGCGGGAGTTGATCTCCTCCTGGGTCCAGCCGGTCTTCTGCTCCGTCAGGTGGGACTCGTACTCGTTGGTGATGAGGTACTCGGCGCCGTCGACGAGGTCCCGGATCAGCTCTCCGTCGCCGAAGGCCAGCTGCTGGCTGGGGTCGGCGACGAAGGGGATGTTGCGGGTGCGGCACTCACGGGTGTGGCGGCGCATGGCCTCCGGGTCGTCGGGCCCGACGAGCACGAGGTCGAGGCCACCGACGCGAGCCGCGATGGGTGCGAGCTCGATCTCGCGGGCCTCGCTCATGGCGCCGGCGTAGAAGGTCGCGATCTGCGCCATGTCGTCGTCGGTCGTGCAGACGAAGCGGGCAGTGTGCTGGGTCTCGGAGACCCGCACGGACTCGCAGTCGACGCCGTGGCGCTCCAGCCAGCTGCGGTAGTCGGCGAAGTCCTCACCGACCGAGCCGACGAGGACCGGGCGCTGGCCGAGGTTGGCCATGCCGAAGCAGATGTTGGCGGCGACTCCCCCGCGACGGATCTCCAGCTTGTGGGCCAGGAAGCTCACGGAGATCTTGTCGAGCTGGTCGACGACGAGCGAGTCGGCGAACCGACCCGAAAAGGTCATCAGGTGGTCGGTGGCGATGGATCCGGCGATGGCGATGGGCACCGGGCCACCCTACAGAGGGATCGTCACGACGAAGGGGGCGTCCTCACCGTGGTGAGGACGCCCCCTTCGGGCTCGAGCCCTGTCGATCAGCTGAAGCTGTCGCCGCAGGCGCAGGAGCTGCCCGCGTTGGGGTTGTCGATGGTGAAGCCCTGCTTCTCGATGGTGTCGGCGAAGTCGATCGTCGCGTCCGTGAGGTACGGGGCGCTCATGCGGTCGACGACGACCTGAACTCCACCGAAGTCACGCACGAGGTCACCGTCGAGCGAGCGCTCGTCGAAGTACAGCTGGTAGATCAGGCCGGAGCAACCGCCCGGCTGGACGCCGATGCGCAGGCGCAGGTCGTCGCGACCTTCCTGCTCGAGCAGCGACTTGACCTTGCCTGCGGCGACGTCGGTCAGGACGATGCCGTGGGTCTCGGTAGCCGTCTCGGCAGCGCTGTCGGGGGTGGTGGCCTGGGTGTCCTGGACGCTCATGCGATGTCCTCACGACTCGGGGTTCTTGTCCGTGACGGAGCCCGCCACGACGGGGTCAACATGCGCGGTGCGCGGGTTGTTCCCGTCCATCCACCATACGGCAGACAGCCGTGGGTCAGCGGCGGGGTGACCACGTCACGGCCACTCTCTCGGCGCGAGCGCGCAGGGTCCCGACCGGGTCGGCCATCGCAGCCTCGACGTCGGCCGCCCGATCGGCGACCGCATAGGTCCCGCTCAGTCCGAGCGCCATGGCCTCACGACGACCGATGAGGACCTGACCGGCGAGGGCGATCGCGGGGGTCGCGTGCCCTGCAGCCAGCTGGGCGACCCCTGCCACGACCTTGCCCTGCAGGCTCTGCCAGTCCAGCGCGCCCTCACCCGTGATGACGAGGTCAGCCGCTGCGACGAGGCCCGACATCCCGACGGCCTCCAGGACGATGTCCACGCCGCTCACCCGGCGGGCCCCGAGGAGCATCAGGCCGTACCCGACCCCGCCGGCGGCGCCCGCCCCGGGCTCCCGGTCGAGGCGTCGCTCGCGGCCGCTCAGCAGGTCCGTCCGCGGCGGGAGCACGCGACGCACCTGGTCGGCGAAGTGCCCCACCGCACCCTCGAGCACCTGTGACTGCTCGGGCGAGGCTCCCTTCTGCTCCGAGAAGACCGCGCTGGCTCCCTGCAGCCCCAGCAACGGGGAGGCGACATCCGTCGCGGCGACCAGCTCGACCCCGGCGAAGCGCTCGCGGGTCGCAACCAGGTCGGCGAGGTCGCCCTCGCGGGTGGCGATGAGCCCTGCTCCCCCGCCCCCCAGCACGTCGCGCGGACCGGCACCCAGGGCCGCGAGCATCCCTGCCCCGGCGTCATTGGTCGACGAGCCACCCAGACCGACCACGATGCGGTCGACACCCTGGGCGAGTGCGGTCTCGAGCAGCTCTCCGAGGCCCCACGTGCTGGTCAGGCCGGGGTCGCGCTCGGGGACCTCGAGCAGGTGCAGGCCGATCGCTTGGGCCGACTCCACCCAGGCGGTGCGTCGGCTCCCTTCGTCGGTGGTGATGTGCAGGGCCGCCGGGACGGGGCCACCACGCGGGCCTGCCACGGTCACGATCGAGGACTCGCCGGGCACGCTCGCGGTGAGGACGTCGAGGAATCCCGGTCCCCCGTCGGAGAGCGGGACCACGGTGAGCAGGTCGTCCGGCGCCCACCCGCGCCAGCCCTCGGCCATCGCCTCCGCCGCCTGGGTCGCGGTGAGGGTGCCGGTGAAGCAGTCAGGGGCGATGATCACGTGCACATGTGGACTCTACCGAGCCGCTCGGGATGGCTGTGGGAGCATGCCACCCGTGAGCGCCACGACGCAGTCCTCGCCGAAGCCCCTGTCCCTGCTCGTCCTCGGACAAGGCACCGACCCGCACTCCGAACGGGGTGTGGAGTGTCCCGGCGACCTGCCGGCACCGTCCGACCCCGGTCTCGTCGCCCGCGCCCGCGCGGCCAAGGATGCGCTCGGCGACAAGGTCTTCGTCCTGGGGCACCACTACCAGCGCAACGAGGTCATCGAGTTCGCCGATGTCACCGGTGACTCCTTCAAGCTGGCCAAGGAGGCCGCGGCCCGGCCGGACGCGCCGTACATCGTCTTCTGCGGCGTGCACTTCATGGCCGAGTCGGCCGACATCCTGACCAACGACGAGCAGACCGTGGTCCTGCCCGACCTCGCAGCCGGGTGCTCGATGGCCGACATGGCCGCGCTTCACCAGGTCGAGGACTGCTGGGACGAGCTCGTCGAGGCCGGCGTCGCCGACGTGACGGTCCCCGTCACCTACATGAACTCCTCCGCCGCGATCAAGGCCTTCACCGGTCGCCACGGCGGGACGATCTGCACCTCCTCCAATGCCAAGACCGCGCTGACCTGGGCCTTCGACGAGCAGGGCGGGGTTGAGGGCGAGGGCAAGGTCCTCTTCCTCCCCGACCAGCACCTCGGCCGCAACACCTGGGCGCGCGACCTCGGCCGCGACCTCGACGACTGCGTGGTCTGGGACCCGCACCAGCCGATGGGCGGCCTGACGATCGAGCAGATCCGCAACGCCCGGATGATCCTGTGGCGCGGGCACTGCTCGGTGCACGGGCGCTTCTCGGTCGAGGCAGTGGAGACGGCGCGGAGGGAGATCCCCGACGTGCGCGTCATCGTGCACCCGGAATGCCGACACGAGGTCGTCTCCCTCGCTGACGAGGTCGGCTCGACGGAAAAGATCATCAAGACCGTCGCCGCCGCTCCCCCTGGCACCAAGTGGGTCGTCGGCACCGAGCTCAACCTCGTGCAGCGGCTCGGGCAGATGTTCCCGGAGCAGGAGATCAGCTTCCTGGAGAAGAACGTCTGCTACTGCTCGACGATGAACCGCATCGACCTGCCCCACCTCGTCTGGGCACTCGAGTCCCTCGTCGAGGGGCGCGTGGTCAACCCGATCGTCGTCGACACCGAGGTCGCGCACTGGGCCAAGGTCGCGCTCGACCAGATGCTCGCGCTGCCGGGTGAGACCTCGAAGGACTGAGTACGCGGCGGCCCACTGATGAGGCCCCGACTGCTCGGTGGAGGCCCCGACCGCTCGGTGGAGGTAAGCGCGCGGACGATTCCTCGGCGAGTCGGCGTCCACTCGTACCCCCCTCCCCTGAGTGGAGGTAACCGCGCGGGTGAATCGTGGGCGAGTCGACTGTCAACCAGCACGGCGCACACCGCCGGACAGCCGAGCGTGCGCGGTCACGACCTGCCGCATGAACTGCTCCTCGGCAATCCTCAGGCCGAGCAGATCGATGCGCAGCACTGTGTCCCCTTGGATCGAGAGGGCGTTCTGCCGCAAGTTGTCGTCCATGACCGCGAGCCCCCACCGGTGGCCCGCTCCGTCGATCTCGCCCACGAGGCCACACTCCCAGCGCACGTCGAGATAGATCCGTCCACGTGCGCCGTGCCGGATGACCTGACGGCTGGGCTCGGGCAGTCCGTACTGCCGGCACACCACGGCGAAGTCGAGCTCACCCAGCGCTTGCGCCCCAAGCGCGATGTCGCCTGCCACCCGCGCGATGAAAGCCCGCCGGGTCCGGCCCCTCACCATCTGGGGCGCCTCAAGAATCTCGGTCCCCATACACAGTCGCTGCTGCACCGGCATGACCATGACCAGTGCGGCCTGACGATCGGAGACGGCCCAGTGAGCTGCCCGGACCGCTGCCGGGGCGGGCCTGACAGTCGGTAGGTCGCCGCGCAGGGGCAAGGACTCCGGTCTCGAGCGCACCTTGTGCACGACGACGCCATCGACTGGCCGGACGGCGGCCGTGTGAGGGACGGACACATGGATGGCGTCGTCCTTCCATCGCTCCAGTCCTGACTGTTGCAGCGCGGTCGGCCCATCGAGTACGGCGATACGCTCGCCGACCTCCCAGACCGCGCGCCATCGTCGAGCCAGTGTGCTCAACTCGCCGGTGTGCGTCGCTATGGTCCAGCGTCCGTGCGCAACCCAACGTCGCTGGCGCACCTGCAGCCGCACCTCGTCGCGGCTGATGCCGAGCTCGCGAAGCCGGCGACGGCTGAGGGCGCCGCCATACGAGGCTGCGGCGGCCATTGCGGTGTCGTGGATCCCCAGGATGCGTGCGTCCATCGCCCCATCCCATGGCCACGACGGTGACGAAGGGAGGGACGTGGTCGGGTTGTGTATGACAACCCATGCCACGGCGAGCTTGGGGACGACGGCGCAGGAAGCAGCAGCCTCCCCCCTTCGCCGGTTGGAGGGCTGCCGGTGGATGTCGACTCGCGGATCATTCCTCCGCGCGCTTACCTCCAACGAGTCCTCGAGGCCGCGGGTGGATGTCGACTCGCGAAAGAATCGTCCGCGCGTTTACCTCCACCGGGCGTGCGCGTCAGGCGTCGCGCGAGGCACGTCGAGCGACACTCAGGCCGAGCGGACCATCCCGGACTCGTCGAGCAGCGGGTTGTGCGCCACGGGGACCCGCTCGGTCTCGCTCGGGGCGGTGGGGGCAGAGCCACTGCCGAAGGGGGACCCACCGAGCGACTCGCGGCCGTGCGGCTCCAACCAGTTGGAGTAGTCCGGGCCCGCGGGAACGATGGCCGTGGGATTGATGTCCGTGTGGACCTCGTAGTAGTGGCTCTTGATGTGCACGAAGTCGGTCGTGTCACCGAACCCCGGCGTGGTGAAGAGGTCACGGGCGTAGGCCCACAACACCGGCATCTCGGAGAGTTTCGACCGGTTCGCCTTGAAGTGCCCGTGGTAGACGGGGTCGAAGCGTGCCAGGGTGGTGAAGAGCCGGACGTCGGCCTCGGTGATGTGGTCACCCATCAGGTAGCGGCGGGTGGCGAGACGCTCCTCGAGCCAGTCCATCGCGGTCCAC